>NZ_JACJUQ010000020.1 GCF_014235845.1 Pontivivens nitratireducens
TAGCAGTCGAATCTCATAATTAAGGGCAAAAAATATCCCCGAACGCGTCGTGTCTCAGATTTAAGGGCAACGCGACACCAGCGTCATTCACAACCTGAGCATAGGCAAATTTTGGCGAGTGCCATGTAAACTTTTGTATGACGGGCCTGTGCTTGTTGTTAAGAGCGATATCCCGTTGTGGCACAGCTTCGCGTCAACGGTTGGCGCAACCACCGCTCCGACCTCAGCTGACTTGCATCCAGGTCGCCATGCCATCAGCCTGATGGCTCAGCATATGGCAGTGCAGCATCCACGCGCCGGGATTGTCGAGTACGCACACAATCGTCATCGTCTCGCCCGGCGCTACGAGGGTCGTGTCGCGAAGGTGGGTTCGCGCACCATTCTGATCGGTTTCCCAGAAATGGTGGCCATGCAGGTGGATACCGTGCGGAAAAGCAGTGTCGTTCACCATCCGCACCTGCACTGCTTCATCACGTCTTGCCGAAATCAGCGGTTTGTTCGGCAGACCGCTCACGTCGTTGAAGGCCCAGCCCCCGAACCCGCCGTGCGCGCCGTCCCCGGCACCGCCTTGCATGAAGAGATCTGCCGTTTGCGTGATCTCTCCGGGCGCGGGCACGAGGTTCGCGGGGAGGGGAGCTATCGGCGCAGACCGGATTTGTCGCTGACCGTTCAACATAATGCCCCCCAGTTCCTCGCCACCCGAAGGCACGGTTTCTCTTAGGATCACATCACCCGTCACATCTGCGATGATGTCGATGCGCTGCGCCGGTGCGAGTTTTAGATTGCCCAGCGAAACCAGCTCGGGCAGCGGCATCCCGTCATAGGCCACACAAAAGCCCGTCAGCCCGTCGATACGTATCTCGAAAATGCGATCCGGTGTCGGATTGATCAGACGCAACCGGATGTGATCCCCCAGCCGCGCCTGCTCAGACGACAGGAAGGTGGTCATCAAGTTCCCCAGCCTACCTGCTGTTATGAAATCAGCGCGGTCGAATTCCATGTCGAACTGGCCGGTGTCATCAAGCCGAATGTCGAAGAGGATGGCCGTGATGTCCTGATCCACGTCTGGCGGGGCAGGTTCTTCGACGATCAGGGGCCGAACAGTCCGCGGGCGACCTGTTCGTAGGAAAGGTAGTGGGAGTGATACCAGTAGGTTCCGGCATCGGGAACCGGAAACCGGAAACCGGTACTCGTAACCCTCATTCGGGATGATGACATCCTGTGTCAGCACGTTTACGCCGTCCATCGCGTTGGGCAACCGAATGCCATGCCAGTGTACGAGGGTCCCGTCCTCCAGCCCGTTTTCCACCCGCGCCCGCAGAATATCGTTCTGGCGCTGTCTGATTTCGGGGCCGGGACAGGTGCCATTGAATCCAAGCATTGCAATGTCCCGCGACCCGATCCGGGTGAAGGCCGGGCGTCAGGGTGACAGGCACCGAAGCCGCACTCAGGGGCAGGGGGAGCGTGGCTGCGCCAAGCGCAACCATCATCTGAAGACGCTTAAGCATGGGTTTCCGTGTATTCCGTTTCTGGGGCCTGCAACCCACATCCCCCACCGTTGCGGAAGGGCGTCCCGGCGAGATATATTGATACATTGCAGATCGGCGCCCAGGTTTGGCGGAATACCGGAGAGCACCTAACGTATCTGCAGGTCCTGAATGGCCGCAAGGATCTTTCCGTCGGTATCATCGCTGTCGGCTGTCACCGCAAGACCGACCAGAACCTTTGGCATGTCCCCGAACGCACGCACGAAATCGCGATCCAGGTTCACATTCTCGGTGAAGTTGCCGGTTTGCGCCGTTTGCAGAATTTTCGATTTGAGACCCGTCGAGTAGGGGCTGTTCAGCAATGCGCCTTTCGCATGATTGCCACCCCAGACATAAACCAGCGCCCGCGTATTGGGATCACGCAGCAATTTGCGCGCCGTTGTTCGGCCAAGCGTGCTTGCGGTCTGCGGATCGACGAATATGAAGTACAAAGCAAGATTGCGATCATCGCCGCCGCGCCGTGTGAGGTCGGTTCCCTTAACACCCTGCGTGACGGACCATTCCCACATTGCTGCCTTTGCGGTGCCAAGGGCTGCGCTGACCGGACGCCAGAGAACCGAAACCGTGCCATCGGAAATCACGTCCAGCCGCCGACCTTGCAGGCCGTACTCGTTCGAAAAGAGCCGCAAGAGGCCCTGTTCTTTCCAGCTTCCATCGAATGGAATTGTCTTTCCTTGCGCATAGAGGGGCGGGGCGTTTGCAGCTAATGCAACAAAAGCGATGAAAAGTGTCGCTGCGAGGGACCGTATAAACATCTGAACTCCTTTTGCGATGCCGCTGGTCCTGCTTTGATCCCGGTTATCACCATTATGTGCCGTCATGATCCGTTGAATTGTGCCGGGCGCGCGCAACTTCAATGAACATATCCGTGATCATAGATGTGGTTGCGCAATGGTCGTTGCAGGACGCGGGAGCGAATTCAGATCATGGAGCGCGACCTTGATCGGCTGATTTCCCGCGACGGACGGATCCAGTAGGCGGCGGAGCTTCCAACCGTTACAAACAAGTACAAAACTCATGGGATACAAGCGCCTGAACACATGGACGCGGGTGCCGATGTGCGTCATCTCTGGTTCAACGGAACCGACTCCCGCACGCAAGGATGGCACATTCACCACAGCGCTTTGGGCTGGGGACAACAGGGTTGAACGCGCCAACGTCCGTTGCGGGAAACAAAATGTGGCCTTGTGTGAAACAGGCAAAGGTAACAAAGAATGCTGACTTCGATTATCCAATTTCCTGACATCGGAACAGAGATTTTTGCCGTTGATATCGGATCGTTCCGCTTTGCCCTGCGTTGGTATGCGCTGGCCTATATTGTTGGCCTCCTTATCGGCTGGCGCATCTGTGTCGCATTGGTCCGCTCTTCGTCAGTCTGGGGGGCCGGGGCGCCGCCGCTGCAACCCAAGCAACTGGAAGACCTGCTGACATGGATCATTCTGGGCGTGATCGTGGGGGGCAGGCTGGGGTTCGTGCTTTTCTATCAACCTCAGTACTATTTTCAGAACCCCGTCGAAATCTTCATGGTCTGGCAGGGTGGTATGTCATTTCATGGCGGCTTTTTCGGCGTGGTCGTGGCCACCTTGCTTTTTTGCTATCGCAACGGCGCACCCGTTCTATCAACGGCGGATCTGCTCGCTGTTGCAACACCACCGGGTCTTTTCCTCGGTCGGCTGGCCAACTTCACCAATAACGAGCTTTGGGGCCGTCCGACCGATGTGCCCTGGGCGGTGGCATTCCCCGGCGAGGCGGCCCAGTCCTGTGCGGGCGTCGTGGGCCTGTGTGGCCGCCATCCGTCCCAGCTTTATGAGGCTCTTCTGGAGGGTATCCTGCTTGGCTCGGTCCTGATCTTTCTGGCCTGGAAACGCGGTTGGCTGCGCTTTCCCGGAAGCCTTACTGGCCTGTTCCTGGCGGGATACGGAAGCGCAAGGTTCCTTGTCGAGTTCTTCCGGCAGCCTGATATGCAGTTCGTCACGCAGGACAACCCGATTGGACATGCGGTTCATTGGGCGGGCTATGGGCTGACAATGGGCCAACTGCTGTCGTTGCCGATGATTATCCTTGGCGCGGCCCTGATCGTATGGTCCCGCAGGCGTGTGACGGTTAATTCTGCGGATCTGGTGTCGACATCAGATTCTTTGTGAATATCCGAGCGTAGTGTTGGCGAAGTGACCATTGCGGCCTGGGTCCGCATATGAGCCTTGGGCGCGTGCTCAATGATGCGGCTTGCGTCCTTTCGCAATCATCAGATGGTGCTCTTGATGATGTACACCGATTGTCATCAGACCAAAGAAACCAAGGCCCTGTATTTGTTCACCATCGCCACCCACGATCAGTGCGACACCATCCTCCATTTCTTCTGACGCAACACTCCAGCCTGTTTCACCGGCAAGGAACGGTGCATGGGCGGGAACCATTGTGTTGATGGCCGACAGGACACGCGGGCTGCCACGCACTTCGAACCGTGCCCCGTCGGGCCGCAGAATGCGGGTGACCTCTGCCTTTCGTGTCAAAAGGTCCATATCGACCAGATGGTCCCTCAGTTTGTCGATATTGACGGCGCCCCAATCGGTTTCGGGATCGGCCTGGAGCAGCACAACTATTTCGGCCAATGCGGCGAAGGCGGACTGGCCGGTTTCCTGGGGCGTCGGACGCGTGACCCATGGATGAATGCATTTGTTGCGGCGTAACGGGTGTCGCAAGCAAGACAGCGAAGAGAACGGGTATCAGTCGCATGGACCAGCCTTTCCTGAGTGTATTCGGATTCAGCCTAGTACCTGATCGGACCCTGAAATATGATTTGGATCATATGATGCCTGAACCCTATAATCTCATACCGCCCTCCGCCTTGCGTCCGCTGACGAGGGCCGCAGGGGATACGGTCTTTCGTCAGGGCGCGCGGACCTGCGGCCTTTATGTTGTTAAGTGCGGGCGCGTTCATCTTGAGCGTGTCGGCCCGGATGGCGAACGATTTATCATCTACCGTGCCGAGCCCGGGATGAGCCTTGCCGAAGCATCGGTGTTTTCGGATAGATACCACTGCGATGCGGTCGTGGCGGAGGCTGGGGCGTTTGTACAGATCGACAAAGCGGCGGTCTTGTCTGCCTTTGCAGATCCGGATTTTGCACGCGCCTATGCGCGGCAAGCGGCACAGCAGATACAAGCGCAACGTCAGGCGCTTGAGATCGTAGGCATCCGCCGCGCAGAAGAACGGGTCTATGCCGGTATGGTGGCGGGCCTGCTTGAAAGCTCCGTTGTCGATTTTGCCAGCGCGCTGCACCTTTCGCACGAGGCCACCTATCGGGCCTTGCGAAAGCTTGTGAATGATGGCCGGATCGCAAATCCGACCCGGGGAACGTATCATTTGCGCCCCTGAATGGATCAGCCGGACCATGCCCGGTTCGAGATAACAAAAGGTGCGGTAGCAAAGCTTGGCGGGTATTTCGCTTGCCCGATAACAATGAGAATTGCTGCCCGCGACGATGACCTGTTTTCAAAGATCGCCGTTATGCCCTGTCTTACTGCTCGCCGCTGAAAGGTCGATTGCCTCAGCGCCGCTTTCGTCGAAGCACCGTGTTTCGATCTGCAGGGTTGCGAAAAAGAACCCGAAGTCCTTACGCAGCATGTCGTAGGCGGTTTGCAGGACCTCTTCTTGATCTGTGACACGCAGATGCGCGGAGAAGACATGCTTGCCACTTGTCAGCGCCCAGGCATGAATATGGTGAACATCGGAAACCTCGTGCAGTTCTTCAAGGGTACGTTTGATTTCAGGCAGACTCACTTCGGGAGGCGTGCCTTCCATCAAAAGATGCGCCGCTTCTTTCAGCAATCCCCAGCTCGCCCATAGCAGGACAAACCCGAACGCCATGCCAAGCAGCGGGTCGATCAGCAGAAACCCGGTGAATTCGATTGCGAGGGCGGTCACGATGATCAACAGACTGCCAACAAAGGTCTGGATGATATGCCAGAACGCTCCCTTCGTGTTCAGATCTTCCTTGCTTTGCTTCCAGATCAGCGCAAGCGAAATGAACTCCGTAAAGAGCCCCCCGGCAGCCGCAATCAGCATCGGACCCGTTGGAAGATCAATTGGCGCAGACATGCGCATGGCAGCCATCGCGATGACAACAACCGCCATGGCCAGCAAGAAGCCGCCATTCACAAGGGCGCCGATGATTTCGGCGCGCGCCCAGCCAAAGCTCCGCTCTTCATCCGCCGGACGCAACGCCATACGCGCCGCGACAATGGCGACCAGCACACCGCCCACGGCCGAAAAGGTATGGAACGCGTCGGAGATGACCGCGATTGACCCTGTCCATAGGCCAATCGCCAGTTCAATCACAAAATAGATGCCGGTCAACTAGGCTGATATCGCCAGCCCCTTGCCGCCGGACGGCATATGCCCCTGATGTCCGCCTGCCATCATCTATCTCCTTAGTTTGCGACTAAAGCCGTACCCGTCGCAGCCGCAGTGCATTGCTAATGACGGAGACCGAAGACAGGCTCATCGCGGCGGCGGCGATCATCGGCGACAGAAGAAGGCCGAAAAACGGGTAGAGAATACCAGCCGCGATGGGCACACCTGCGGTATTGTAGGCGAAGGCAAAAAACAGGTTCTGCTTGATGTTTCGCACCGTTGCCTTTGCCAATCGGCGCGCACGCACGATGCCGACAAGATCACCACCCAGAAGGGTGATGCCTGCGCTTTCCACGGCAACGTCGGCACCGGTGCCCATCGCAATGCCCACATCAGCCGCCGCCAGGGCAGGGGCATCGTTCACGCCGTCTCCTGCCATGGCGATCCGGGCCCCTTCTTGTCTGAGGGAGTCCACCAATGCCTTCTTGTCTTCGGGCAAGACGCCTGCGTGGACTTCATCAATACCCAGCTTTGCGGCGACGGCTTCGGCGGTTTTCTGATTGTCACCGGTTGCCATTATGACCCTGAGACCGAGGCGATGAAGGTCATCGATGGCGTCTGCCGTGGACTCCTTGATGGGATCGGCAACAGCGACAATGCCGGCAAAAGTGCCATCTATCGCCACAAGCATTGCTGTCTTTCCAGATTCACGAAGGTCGTCCGCAGCAAATTCCGCAATCGAAGCGTCAACGTTGATCTCTGCCATCATGGCGGGATTCCCAAGTGCCACGACCTGGCCATCGACCATGCCTTTCACGCCCTTGCCAGTCACGGCTTCGAATTCCGTTGCGTTCGGAAGCGTCAGCCCCCGTGCCAGCGCACCCTCGACTATTGCTTCGGCCAGCGGATGTTCGGAGCCCCGTTCGAGGGCCGCAGCCATTGTCAGCAGGTCATTTTCAGCCTTGTCCCCCGTGGGCACCACGTCTGTCAGCTTGGGGCGCCCTTCGGTGAGTGTTCCGGTCTTGTCAACGATGACGGTATCGACACGCGCCATGCGTTCCAGTGCTTCGGCGTCTTTGATCAGAACGCCAGCCTGTGCCCCGCGGCCCGCCGCCGTTGTGATCGAAATGGGCGTCGCAAGGCCCAAGGCACAGGGGCAAGCAATGATAAGAACGGATACGGCTGCAGTAACAGCGAAGGCGAGCGCGGGATCGGGCCCTAAGAACAGCCAGACAACGAAGGATATGATCGCAATGACGACAACCGTCGGAACAAAGACGGACGATACCCGGTCCGCCAGACCCTGAATCGGCGCGCGCGACCGCTTTGCACCTGCCACCATGTCCACGATCTGGGACAGGACCGTGTCCGCACCGACCTGTGTGGCCCGGATCGCCAATGTGCCGTTCTTGTTGATCGTGCCGCCTGTGACCCGGTCGCCTTGTGTTTTCTCGACCGGCAACGGCTCTCCGGTGATCATACTTTCGTCGATAGATGAATGCCCTTCGAGGACCTCGGCATCGACGGGTATGCTGTCGCCGGGGCGTACCCGCAACCTGTCACCCTCAACAATGTGTTCGAGAGGTGCGTCATATTCCGTCCCGTCCGGCAGGATCCGCCGCGCCGTTTTTGGTGCGAGATCGAGCAATGCACGGATGGCATCACCCGTCCGTTCGCGGGCGCGCAACTCGAGCACCTGACCGACAAAGATCAGCGCAACGATCACAACCGCAGCTTCGTAATATGTCCCGACGCTTTGGCCGTTTCGATACGCTTCGGGGAAAATGCCGGGCAGGAATGTTGCGGCAAGCGAATAGATATAGGCAGCCCCGACGCCAAGCGCGATCAGGGTCCACATGTTCGGCGATATATTCCTGATCGATTCCCACCCCCTTTTGAAGAAGGGAAGAGCCGCCCAGAGAATGATCGGGGTTGCGAGGACGAATTCGATGTAGACAGCCGTCTGATGTCCGATCCATTCTCGCACAGGTAGGCCGACCAGTTCACCCATCGTCAGGATAACCAGCGGAACGGCGGCTGCCGCGCTGATCCACATGCGTGTTGTGAAATCGGACAACTCTTCTGACGGCTCGTCCGATGGAAGCATCGGTTCAAGCGCCATGCCGCAGATCGGACAGGACCCGGGCTCATCCTTCAGGATTTGCGGATGCATCGGGCAGGTCCATTGCGTACCGGCCTCGCCATGTGCTGGTGTCTTTTGGGCGTTTCCCGACGCATAGTAAAATGGGTCTTTGCCAAACTTGGTTTCGCAGTTTTCCGAGCAGAAATGAAAGACCTCTCCATCATACTCGGCACTGCGCGTGTCTTCGTCTATCTCGACGGTCATGCCGCACACCGGGTCGGTCGCTGTATCTGGGTCTGATGCGGTCGAGGTGCGCGTCATGTCGTGATGATGTTCTTGGTCCGTGGCCATCTTCTAATTCCCGTTTTCAAGACAATTGAACACATAACCCTTCCAGTTACTGGAGGGTCAAGACTCTTCCGACAACGCTGCGTATGAATTTTATGGGCCTTCGCGATGCGCGAAGCTCCTGTCAGCCCAGGGTCAGTATCATGTCTTCCGAAACGGACATCGTGGGAATATGCAGGTTCTCCGGTGCCGGACCCTTTCGAATGCGTCCTGCTGTATCATAATGGGAGCCATGACAGGGACAGAACCAACCACCAAAATCGCCGGCTCCGTCACCAAGTGGTACACATCCCAGATGCGTGCAAACGCCTATCATGACCAAGAAATTCTCATTTCCCGCCACTGCCCTGTTTGCATCGGTGGCCAGGTCATCTCCGGATATGTTGGGATTTCTGGCGACGGTATCAGGAAGGGAAAGCACATCTTCCGAACGGGCCTGCGCGATTTCCGCGTCGGTCCTGTGCCGGATGAACACCGGCTTGCCGAGAAAACTGACAGTCAATTGCGTTCCGGGTTCCACACCGGAGATATCGACGCGGATCTGGGACAGCGCGCGGACATCGGCGGATGGGTTCATCTGATTGAGCAATGGCCAGACCGCAGCCCCTACGGCAACCGCGCCCGTTCCGGCGGTGGCGTAGTACAGGAAATCCCGGCGGAGTTGTGGTGTTTGTGTATCCATAGCGATTCACGGTCGCAGCTTCCTGTGGGGGAAGGTCAATGGTAAAGTAGGCAATCACGGTTTTCATTTTTGCTGACATACTCAGACTTAGGAAGCGTTGGTTGACCGATTTGTTCGCCAGAGCGCTGCGACCAGCAACGGTGCGGCAGTCATCAATCCAAGACCGATGATGATCCACTCAGCAGTGCCGAAATCTCCCGACATGGCCTCTGCTCCGAAATGCGCGAGCAGGAAACTGGCTGGAAGAATGCCTGCCAGAGTTGCGATCAGGAACCGCCAAAGGCGCAGGCGGCTGAGACCGGCAGCGTAGCTCATTGCGTCAAACGAGATGAAGGGCAAGAGGCGAGACGCGAACACCGTCAACATCAACAGATTTTGAGAGCCCAATAACCCGAAACCGGCCTTATCCCCAAGCCAGCGCTCAACGTGGTCGCGCCCGATATAGCGGGCGATGATGAATGCCACGAGTGCACCCAGTTCCGACCCGATGGCGACATAGACAGCTCCGGCAACATGACCATACGCCGCGCCTGCCACCAGTGCGACCGGTGCACTTGGAATGGGGCTTGCCACGATCGAAACCATCATGAGCACGATGATGAGCAACGGTCCCAAAGCGCCGGCCCGCTCTATCCAGACCTCGATAGTCTCGCGGGCTATCGCCGGGCCATATCCCATTGCCCATATGGCTATCAAAAGTACGCCAAGCGCAACCACCAACCATAGCCCAACCCGATGCAGGCGCGGTTTGCTAAGCGGCATGGAGCACCAAAAGAAAGAGAGCTGCGAAGACAATTGGCCTTTGCTCGGGCAAGATGAAATGCATAGGCGCAGAGATGACGATCAACAGCCCGCCGGCGAGGGTCAGCCGCTTGATGTGCAATTCGGTTTTCATCTCAAACCTCTATCGAGGAATAGGATTCCCCTAAAGGTTCCTGTCAGCGGAGGGTAAAGGGATTTCTGCGCTAAGCAACACTGAATTGCCCCATCATGCCGCCGTCTTCGTGTTCCAGAATGTGGCAGTGATACATGTAGGGCGCAGCCGCTGAGGCAGGTTTTTCGAATTTCATCGCAAGCTCCACTTCACCATCCACCAGTACCGTATCCTTCCAACCCCTGTTCTCTGCACGCGGTGCCGTACCGTTTTCCGACAGGACCTGAAACCGGACGCCGTGAACATGGAACGGGTGCATCATCATGGCCCCACGCACAATCCAACGCTCGATGCTGTTGAGTTTGGTGGAAAAATTGAGCGTTCCCGAATCGTATGACGCGCCGTTGATCGAAAATCGGTTACCGGACCGCGAGAACATCATCCCCATGCCCATCGACATATCCAGTGACAGACGTCGGACTGGCGCGTCCTTGACCGCAAGATCAGGCAACTGCCCGTCCAGAGAGCCGGGCAGGGCGTCGATGCGAACCGGAAGGGTTGTGTCGACAGCGAAAGGCAGCACGGTGAATGGACTGCCGGAACCGCCGCCGCCCATCATTCCGCCCATGGCCGAATTAATGATATCGTCGGACTTCAAAACACTGTCCCGCCCGCTTGTGAAATCCACAAGCACTTCTGCGCGCTCTCCTGGTGCAAGGGTCAGGCGGTTCAGCGCAATCGGTCGATCCAGAAATCCGGCATCTGTCGCGATGAGATGAAGCGACCGGCTGTCAGACATGGACAGGCGGTAAACCCGCGCATTCGAGCCGTTGACGACACGGCACCGCACGATCCCCTTCGGAACCGCTGCCGACGCGCCGATTTGACCGTTCACAACCATTGTGTCGCCCTGAAACCCGTTCATGGACTGGTGCATGCCGGGATCGTATTTCAGGCGTCCGCGCCAGTTGAACTGACGGTCCTGCAATACAAGGGTCAGATCATCGACCCCGTAGGCGGATGGCAATCCACGGGCGTCATCCGCGTCATCCGTCACCTGCAGAACACCCGCCAGCCCCAGCATGACCTGCCGTGCCGTCGCGCCGTGAATGTGGCTGTGATACCAGGCCGTTGCCGGGGGCTGGTCAAGGTCCAGCACCGGCTTCCAGGTGTCTCCCGGTGCGATGGCCTGATGTGGTCCGCCATCGAACTCACCGGCAACAACCAACCCGTGCCAATGCGCCGACATCGGCTCGCCAAGCGTGTTGTGCACCTCTGCCCGTGTCTCGACCCCGGCCTGCACCCGGATCGTCGGGCCAAGGTATCCCTGGTTGTAGCCGAACGTTTCGCTGGCGGCACCGTCGTCAAAACGGGTCTCGCCCGTGCGGGCTTCCAGCTGAAAAAGCCGGGATGTCGTCGCATCGAGAAGGGGAGGATACGCGAGCCTCTTGTCCGATGCCGCGAATGCAGCCGATGGCAGGGCAAATGCAGCCCCAAAGCCTGCGGCATGGCCCAACAGTTCTCGACGGTTCAACAGTTTCACTTCAACTCAATTCCTCTGGCAGCGCCGCCAGAGCCATATCGACACTGACGACCGGATAACCGCCCGCGATCCAGCCCGGTCCGGCGGCAGAACCGAGCATGCCTTCGGATACGTCAAGAAAGCCGCTGTAGCCAGCCTGCCGAAGACTTCGCATGACGCGGCCAGACCGCCCGCCTGTCGCACAGATGAGCGCGACAGGCCGCCCTTCGGCCCGTTCCCGGGCGGCAAAAAGCCGCTCGGCGAAACGGTCCTCATGCAGGCTGATGGGCCAGGTACCGTCGGCAACGCCGGTGTCGGTCCATTCCGGTCGCGACCGAACGTCGATCATCCGGATCAGGTCCTGTTGCAGCGCATCTGCTGCCATGTCCGCCGACCAGACCTCGGCGGTCTGGGCGACAGCCGAGAAAGGTGCAACGGAACTGGCCAACATCGCAAGGCTTGCGCCGCGGCGCGTCAGAAAGAAGGCCATAATTTGCCCCCATCAAGCTGAGTGCCGCAGGCTTGACCCTTATTCGCTGTCATGATGACCTTCCATGTCCGTTCCGGTGGAAGTACCGTTCATTTTGCTCATCCGTGTACCGGCATCTTCCATCTCGTCCTGAGAGATCTGGCCGTTACCGTCCGCATCGAGATGCTGAAAGCGATCTACCATGCGCGCGCGCATTGCGTCCATATGCAAGGCTTCGAACTCGTCAAGTGTCAACGCTCCATCGGAATTCGCATCGAACTCCCGCATTTTTTCGGACATCTGCGCGGCCATTTCATGAGGCTGTCCACCGGACATCATTGTCGACATCATGTCCCGATCCATCATTCCCATCATGTTGCCCTGGCCACCCATCATAGCGGCATGCATCTTCATCATTTTTCGCATCATCGGCATCATGTCCCCGCCCATCATGCCCATCTGATTGTCGCCATCGCCCATCGCCATGCCGGACATATTCCCGCTGTCAGGCTTGCTGTCGGCAGCCCCGTCGGATTCCGCAAATGCTGTTTGCGCCATGCCAACCGCGATCACCACGCCAAGCGCAATAATTTCTTGTTTTTTCATTTCTCATTCCTTTCAGACTTACCCTAGATACATTGGCGTTATAGCGCTTTGATTAAAGGCCAAGCGCGGGCCGTTTTGTAATCATTTGTCACAGCATCCTGTTACAAACGGTGACAAAGCAACCACTCACAGTTCGCCGGACGATTTGCTAGACAGACGTCGATCCAGTGAATTCATTGAAGAGGCTGATGATCCTTTGACACCTGAAATCGGTCATTTCGCGCTGGCACTGGCCTTGGCCATGGCGCTTGTTCAAAGTGTGCTGCCCATCCTCGGTGCGGGGCGCGGAAACATCCTGTGGATGCAGTCTGCCAGATGGTCCTCGTTCGGTCAGGTTTTCTTTGTCGGCATCGCGTTTCTGGCGCTGATGCAAGCCTTCGTCACAAGCGACTTCACGGTCAAGAACGTGGTGGAGAATTCCAATTCACTCAAACCGATGCTGTTCAAGGTGGCAGGCACCTGGGGCAGTCACGAAGGATCCCTGTTGCTGTGGACCCTTATCCTGACGGTGTTTGGTGCGGCGGTCGCCCTCTTCGGATCGAACATTCCTCTGTCGCTGAAGGCAAGAACGCTGTCGGTGCAGGCCTGGATCAGTGTCGGTTTCCTGACTTTCATGCTGCTGACGTCCAATCCCTTCGACCGCGTTTTCCCTCCGGCAGACGACGGTCAGGACCTCAACCCATTATTGCAGGATGTCGGTCTCGCCATGCACCCGCCGCTTCTCTACTTCGGGTATGTCGGGTTCTCGATTGTCTTTTCGTTCGCGGTTGCCGCCCTGATCGAAGGGCGGGTGGACGCGGCCTGGGCACGGTGGGTACGTCCGTGGACGCTGGCTGCCTGGATGAGCCTGACCGCAGGCATCGCGCTGGGATCCTGGTGGGCCTATTATGAGCTTGGCTGGGGCGGCTGGTGGTTCTGGGATCCCGTTGAGAACGTCAGTTTCATGCCATGGCTGATGGGCACGGCACTGCTGCATTCCGCAATCGTGACGGAGAAACGGGATGCGTTCAAAAGCTGGACAATCCTTCTGGCGATCCTGACTTTTTCCCTATCGCTCTTGGGCACGTTCATTGTCCGATCGGGCCTGCTGACCTCTGTGCATGCATTCGCGGTCGACCCGGAAAGGGGACTTTATATCCTTGGATTGCTGGCCGTTTCGATCGGCGGTTCCCTTGCTCTGTTTGCCTGGCGCGCGCCGACAATGGAGCCCGGCGGCCTGTTTAAGCCGATCAGCCGGGAAGCGGGGCTATTGGTGAACAACCTGCTGCTGGCCACGGCCACCGGCATTGTGCTGTTCGGCACCTTGTACCCGCTCTTCTACGAAGCCGCGACGGGCGGTGAAAAACTGTCGGTGGGGCCGCCCTTCTTCAATGCGTCCTTTATTCCCGTGATGCTGCCGCTCGTCTTTGCGATGGGGCTGGGGCCTTACCTGTCCTGGAAACGTGCCGATCTGGCGGGCGTTCTGCAGCGGTTGCGTTTCGTGGTCGTTCTGGCCGTGCTCGCGACATTGGTGACCTGGTATCTCGCCGAGGGCGGTCCGGTGTTGGGGTATCTGTCGCTGATGCTTGCATTCTGGCTGTTTTTCTCAACCCTGCGGGAATGGGCGATGCGCATAAAGCTGTTTGAGGCACCGTTCCCGGAATCGGTGCGCCGTGCACGCAACCTGCCCAGATCCTCTCATGGGATGACACTGGCTCATGCGGGGCTCGCGATGGCGATGTTCGGATTTATCGGCTCGACGGTCTGGAAATCCGAGGAAATCATCTTTGTCCGGCCCGGTACAGAGGTCAGCATTGGTGGGTTCGATGTCACCTTTGAGGGGGCCGAACGTGTGCGTGGGCCAAATTACTTCGCGGATCGTGGCACGCTTCGTGTGGCCCGGGAGGGGAACTATGTCACCGATCTCTTCCCGGAGCGGCGTACCTATCCGGTCGCGCAAACCACCACCACAGAGAGCGCCATCAGATCGACAATGGCCGGTGATCTCTATGCGTCCATCGCAAATCCGGCCGCCGAGGACGAGAGCACGCAAGGGGCTTGGACCCTGCGCATCCTGTATGAACCTCTGGTCAACTTTATCTGGATCGGATCGGCGATGCTTGTGCTTGGTGGGGGTCTTTCGCTGTCTGACCGGCGGTTGCGCGTCGGGGCACCCCGTCGCAAGGCGACAGCGCCCGCAGCACTTCCTGCGGAGTAGGCATGGGACGTATACTGGCATTCATTCCGCTGGCAATCGCGGCCATTTTCGGGGGGTTTTTTCTGTGGGGCTTGAACCCGGACCGGGACCCGAACAACATTCCTTCGGTTCTGATCTCGCAGCCGGCACCCGAATTCGATCTGGCCGCTGTCGACGGGTTGGAGACGCCAGGGCTTTCCCGCGCCGATCTGGTCGGGAACCCGCGACCGGTCATCGTGAACGTGTTTGCCTCGTGGTGCGTGCCCTGCCGGGCCGAACACGGGGTTCTGACCCAGATGGTCGAAAAGGACGGGCTGACGTTGTTCGGGATCAATTACAAGGACAAGCCGGAGGATGCGACTAAATGGCTTGCTGAGCTTGGCAATCCCTACGAAAGGATCGGGTCTGATCTGAGCGGCAGAGTGGGGATTGAATGGGGCCTTTCGGGCGTACCTGAAACATTCATTGTCGGCTCTGACGGGACGGTGTTGTTCAGATATGTCGGCCCCGTCGTGGGCGAAACGGCGATTTCCACATTCAGGGAAGCATTGATCCAGGCTGGCGCGTTAGCAAGGGGCCAGAACGGATGAGGTATATCGCATTTGCTTTCCTCCTGCTGCTTCCGGTGACGGCCTTGGCGGTCGAGCCAGACGAGATGTTGCAGGATCCTGTACTGGAGCAACGCGCCCGTGAAATATCACGGGAACTGCGCTGCGTTGTCTGCCAGAATCAGGACATCGACAGCTCCAACGCCGGGGTTGCGCGGGACCTGCGCATACTGGTGCGCGAAAGGCTTGTTGCCGGTGACAGCGACAAGGAGGTCATCGCGTACATCCACGCCCGGTATGGCGATTATGTCCTGATGCGCCCGCCCCTGAATCGCGCCACTCTCGCGCTCTGGATGGCGCCCTTCGTGTTTGCGCTTGTTTCGCTGCTTGTCGGCTGGACCGTCATTTCGAGAAGCCGGCGCAGGGCTGCCGCAACGGGATTTTCCGATGACGAAAAAGCGGAAATTGCGCGTTTCATTGAAGAGAACGCTTCAAAGGACGGTTCATGATCTGGTTGGTTTTCGCCCTGTTATCCGTTGTAGGTCTGCTTTTCATGGGCCTGCCGCTGCGCCATCGGTCGTCGCGGACACCCGTCCCGGCTGACGCCACGGATGCGGTCCTCATGGATCAGTTGGATGAGGTTCGGCGGGATCTTGAGCGCGGTGTCATTTCCGACACCGAGGCCACGGCGGCGGAGCAGGAGATCAAGAGACGGATCCTCGTGCAGTCGCGCCGGTCCGTTCTGTCAGATGGGAAACCGGCGGCAGGGGGCCGCTTGATGGTCGTTCTGAGCGCAGTGTTCGTGCCGGTCTTCGCTTTTGGATATTACTCCGCAATGGGCTCGCCAGAGATCCCAGGTGTCGCCTTTGCCGAACGTGCCACTGAACGGCAGGAAGCGGCGGAAATCGCCGAATTGACAGATCGTCTGTACGTCCGGCTCAGTTCAGACCCCGAAGGCGGGCCTTCGGAAGGCTGGATGCTGCTGGGGCAAACCTATTCGAAAATGGGCCGGTATGCGGATGCAGCCGATGCATATAGAGTTGTCGCACAACGACCGGAGGCCGATTCCGCCGTCTTCTCCATGTTGGCCGAGGTTCTGATCTACGCAGAGCAAGGTGTGGTGACACCTGAAGCGGACACCGCGATTGATCGGGCGTACGAACTGGATCCTTCCAATCCCGGTGCTGCCTTTTTCAAGGCAGTCTCGCTCGAGCAGAAGGGCGATGAGGCTCGGGCTCACGAAACGCTGGTGGCCCGGCTGGACGATGCGGATAGGTTTTTCCCGTGGATGGAAAGCTTTGTTGGCGAAGCCAACCGGATTGGCGCGAAGATCGGCAAGGCTCCGATCTCGCTGGCCGACTATGCCCCGAAGACCAGTGCGTCCGGCCCGACACAGGAAGACATCGAAAACGCGCAGGACATGAGTGTGGAGGAACGACAGGATTTCATCCGCTCGATGGTCGAACGGCTGGCCACGCGGCTGGAAGATGAGCCTGACGATCTTGATGGATGGATGCGGCTTGGCAATGCCTATTCGGTTCTGGGTGATACCGCGCCGGCAATCGCGGCGTTTGAACACGCTGAAATCCTGTTGTCGGAGGTGCCGGGAGATGACCCGCGCCGTCAAGCCGTGCAAAGCGCGTTGGAACGGTTGCGCCCGTAGTGGCGTGGGCGACCGTCGCTGTGCAGGTGAATGTGAGGCAGGATCAAGGTTTGGCGCTTAATCGAAAGCCCATCCGGTCCGGCCGTCGTCACAGACTATTTCGTGGGTAGTACCTTCAGACTGACCGACCAAGCGACATCCTACGGGAAGCATGACGTCGTGTGCCGCATCCCGTGTCACGGAAGGGGGCTCAAGTGGGCAAAGCTTGCCCGAGGCCGACTGGGCACAACCGCCGAGGGCCAGAATACCTGCAATCGGAATTCCGATTGTCAGCCGCGTTCTAGCGGGCGCGTACCAGTTCTCGTTCGGGAGCTTGGCCATCTTCAAATTCTGCATCCACAGTCGCCTCGTTCGCCTGTTCAACTCTTGACCCGTGACACGACTTTCCCATCATCCTGTGCATGACGACATGCGCACCAAGACAAAGTGCGAGCGGCGCAAAAAGGCCGACGTTGCCCCACAGACCCGCGATCGTGCCGCCTGCAATAAAGAATGCGGCGACTGGAAACAACATAACGGCACAACAGGCCATCATACCATACTGCATCAGTTTCGATGAACCGGTGGATTTTTGACTTTGATTGTCAGACATGTAGCTCTCCAGAATATGCTCGTGTTCTTCTGCGACATTCCAGTGAGGCAAGGTCAAGGGTACATTCGGATACAATTTGATCAGATGACAGCCTGCGGGTCGTTGACCAAGTTGGCCCGTCAGGTTGCCAGATCCAACGCATAGGACAGGAATGTGACGAGGGGGATCGGGGTCAGGCTGAACAGCAAGGCCATGCTCATTGTCCTGAACATGGTAGGCTTCGATGCCTCGCCAGAAGGTTCTGTCAGAACCACCAGAAGCGCGATGAAGGTGCCGGGCGCCAGGGCATAGAGATATACGCCCGAGATGTTCCCAAACATGAACGACCGCTCGAGCGTTGGTCCGACCACGCTCAAAGCTGTTGCACGGCTGCCGTTGAACGAGCCGAACAGATCGGCCGACATCACATAGACGGCAATGTGAACCCCAATGAATGCGACACTCCGCAGCAGGCCATCTAAAACCAGGTAAACAATCGGCCGATGCTGGTACTGCTTCAGCGCGACCGATGCGGAAACGAACCCCAAGTAATTCACGAGGAAAACGACCACAAACCCATTGGTAAAGACCTGCCGGAGGAAGCGCGAGAGCGCGGTCCCATTCGTCAGCAGCAGCGTCGCAAAACCAGGCGTTGCGAGGATGTAGACAAGCAGGAACGGCAATATGCTTGCCAAGCTCAGAACGGATACGTTCCAACAAAATCTGCCGAATGGTAAGGTCGGCGAAAAACTTTGTCGGAACGTATCGCGGGCAAACACGTCAGCCGTGGGTTGCGAAGACTTGCGTCGACCCATCCATCAGTACAAGCAGCACATCATAGGGATCACCTTGGGGGCCCATGCCGGGCGAACCCATGGGCATTCCCGGTGCTGTCAGTCCGCGCGCGACAGGTTTTTCGCTCAGCAACCGCCCGATGTCAGCCGCAGGCACGTGACCCTCGACGAAATATCCGCCCACGGACGTAGTGTGACATCCTGCCAGTTCCGGCGCGATGCCGTGTTTCTGCTTCAGAACCTGAAGCGTGTCGTAATCCACGTCCTCGACCGATGCCTTGAAACCGGCAGCGATCATCTCATTTACCCAAGCGCCGCAGCAGCCGCAGGTCGGTGTCTTTGTCACCTGCAACGTGGGTGCGGCGGTTTGCGACAAAGCAGGCCCGGCCAAGGCCAGGCTGAGTGCCGTAAGGCCAAATTCACGTCGGTTCACTTAAAACTCCTCGATGTTCTTCCTTAAATAGTTGCTCGGTATCCCGAAGTCGACTGCCCGCGCTGTTACATTTGGCTACAAACACGGGATGGGCGTCCCTTGGTGAAAATGACTATGTTGGCGGCATGAGCGATCTGCCACGCATCCTTGTCGTCGATGACCATTCAGAGATTCGGAAATCCGTCACCAGTTATCTGGAACGCAACGGCATGCGTGCTTCAGCGGCGGAAAATGCAGTTGAGATGGACGCAAGGCTGGCGGAAGCGCATTTCGATCTGATTGTCCTCGATGTGATGATGCCGGGGGAAGACGGGCTGTCCGCGTGCAGGCGATTGCGCAAGGAAGGGCATATTCCGATCCTGATGCTGACCGCATTGGGTGACGACGAAGACCGCATCGCGGGTCTGGATGGCGGGGCAGACGATTATCTCGCCAAGCCGTTTAATCCCAAGGAACTGGTGGCGCGGATCAACGCGATATTGCGTCGGACGCAGCTGATCCCAAAACCGAATGGTTTTGCGGGGAAAACGTTGAAGTTTGCACACCTAAAGCTGGATTTCGATGGCCGCACACTGATTGACCAAGGCGGTTCGCGTACGCAACTTACATCCGGTGAACTCAAACTCCTGACCCTGTTCCTGCAAAGGCCAAGGACGGTCATTGGCCGCGACGAGCTGCTCAAATTGAGCACCGGCCGGGTCGCCGGTCCATTGGACCGAACCATCGACAATCAGGTGAGCCGGTTGCGCCGGAAGATGGAAGAGGACGTTTTGCGCCCGAAGATCATCGCGACTGTCCGGCATGGGGGGTATAGTCTTTCCTGCGATGTCGAGATTTGCGAATGAAGCTGCTTCCGCGGACGTTGCGTGCACAGATTGCCCTTCTGGTCCTCGGTGTCTTGATCCTCGCGCAAGCTCTGAGTCTTTGGTTTTTCGTTGATGAACGCTCGTTAGCCATTCAGGCCGCCATCGGTGCCGAAGCCGCCGGAAGGGCCGCAAATGTCGCACAGTTGATTGAAGGCGCACCCCCGGAATTGCATGCCCAGATCGTCCGCGCGGCAACGTCTCCGCTCGTACGGTTCGACCTTACAGACGAGCCGTCGGTTGCACACGGACAACACGATGACGGTGGAGCGGTCGAAGCGCGGATACGGGCACTGCTTCAGGAAAGCTACAGCCGGGATATCCGGGTTGAGGTTCATGAAATCGAGGGAGGTCTGCTGCCCCTTCCGAACCTGTCACCGGAAATGGCGCAAATGCACGCCGAAATGATGCAGGGCAGCCTTGCGGCCATCGAGATGGAGCTGTCCATTGCGCTGTCCGGTGGGAATTGGCTCAACATCGAGACGCGGTTCGAACGGCCGCCTCTGCAAAGGTCGCTGGCGTCCAACATATCCTTTGCACTGACTGCGGGACTTCTGCTGGTTGCAAGTTTCTGGTTTCTCCTGTCCCGACTGACCGGACCACTCAACGATCTCGCGACTGCGTCCGAACGTCTGGGTCGCGGCGCCGCCAAGGGCGATCTGCCGGTCGTAGGGCCGAAGGAAGTTCGGGATCTGACCCGATCATTCAACATCATGCAGGATCGCCTGACGCGATTTGTCAGTGACCGGACCCAGATGCTTGCAGCGCTTGCGCATGATCTGCGCTCGCCTTTGACGGCGCTTAGGGTGCGGGCCGAAATGGTGGACGACGAAGACACGCGCACGTCCTTGGTGGCGTCAAGTGAAGAGATGCAACGGATGGTCGATGCGACCCTCGATTTCGCGAAGGGCGTCGGACAGCATGAAGAGGTCCAATCGGTTGATTTGCACGATCTGATCACTGGTATGGGCTTGGACAAGGTTCAGGTGACCAGCCAAGGTCCACTCATCGTATCCGTGAAACCAAGCGCGATGGGGCGCGCGTTGAGAAACCTGATTGAGAACGCGATCCGCTACGGGAGTGAGGCCAGGGTTTCGTGGCAACGCATGGGCAGTGAGGTAGTGGTCGCCATCGACGATCAGGGGCCCGGTATTCCCGACAATCAGCTGGAGGCTGTTTTCGGACCCTATGTCAGGCTCGAGACGTCGCGATCACAGGATACCGGCGGTCATGGCCTGGGGCTGTCGATTGCGCGCAGCATCATCCTTGAGCACGGTGGTTCTATCGAACTGAAAAACCGCACTGATGGGGGTCTGCGCGCTGAAATCACGCTGCCCGTCAAACAAAGCGCCGAGTCAGCCCCGAAAGAGGAAGGCTCGCCACATATGGCGCGGGTTGTTCGTCACCTCAAACCCGACTAGTTTAGTGAGGCAAGTATATGAAACGAAGATATTTCCTGACTTCTGTTGCAGCTCTTTCGGTGAGTGGAAAAACAGCATTCGCGCATAGTGACGCAGAGCACGACCGGCGCGTCGGGCCATCTGTGGTGCCCCCGGAGCAGTTGCCGCGCCAGGTTCCGTTCACCGAGGCAGACAAACCGGGAGAAATACATGTCGATCCGAACCAGTTCGCTTTATTTTGGACTTTGCCGAACAATCGGGCAATCAGGTATACCGTCGGAATTGGCCGGGAGGGGCTCTATGAATCCGGCGAGTTCTATGTCGCGCGCAAGCAAAAGTGGCCGCGGTGGACGCCCACACCCGCCATGATAGCCAGAGATCCTGACCGATATCTTCGTTTTGCGGGCGGTGTGCCCGGTGGGCTGAACAATCCACTCGGTGCCCGCGCCTTGTATCTTTACCAGCCAGGGCGTGGGGACACCTACCTGAGAATTCACGGCACAACGGATCCGAAGACGATTGGTCGACGTGTCTCAAACGGCTGTGCAAGGCTTACCAATAATCAGATCATCGAACTCTATGAGAAGGTCCCGCTCGACACGCGTGTTGTCCTGAAACCCATCGAGGTTTGAGGCAGCAGCGCGAAGACGTGTCCGTTGGCCGGGATACATATCGTTACATAATATCAGGCCCCGGACTGTTCATGAAATGCGACCAGGCGGGTAGTCTAGTGGATAGGCAGACAACAACATGAGGCCATATGATGACCCGCAAGCAAACACGTGTAACGCGTCGAGCATTCACGGCAGGTGCCGCATCGGCAGCTTTCGCGGCCCCGTCCATCCTGCGTGCGCAGGTGGATCAAACCAGTGTCCGAAGGAATATCTCATCGTTTCGTACACACGCTTGGCAAGACCACTTTGACGCTTTGGACAAGGGTATCATCATCGCAGACACCGTTACCCGCGTGATGCAACACTGGACGGCCGATGGCGAAATGCGCATTTATCCGACATCGGTTCCCTTGTCTGACGAGCTGACAAAGCGCGGCTACACGACAGTCACGTTCAAGGACCCCGAACCTGACTGGACCCCTACACCCTCCATGCGCGAACGTGACCCGTCTTTGCCAGCCTATATGCCGCCCGGGCCGGATAACCCGTTGGGCGTCCGTGCCCTGCACCTGAGTTGGACGTACTACAGGATTCACGGCACCCATGATACGCGCAAGATCGGAAGACGCTCTTCAAGCGGGTGTATCGGTCTCTACAACGAGCAAATCATCGAGGTGTTCGAAAGGACACCGGTCGGCACGCAGGTACGATTAATCTGATGTCGAAGTCCGGCATCCTGATTGCGGCGTTTTTTGTCGTCGGTGGCGCGGTTGTGATCTGGCAGCAATTGCAGCCATCGTCTTCGATGCCCGGCCACACAATGACAACGCCTGATCTTTCGCAGACGGAAGAGGGCGCGCCGATTGCAGACGTGGTTGTGCCTGCTGAATTCTCAGCAAATGCCCAATTGGGAAAGCGTGTTTTCGATGGCGCTTGCGCCGCTTGTCACGGTGCGAATGCTGCCGGACAGAATGGCGTGGCACCGCCGCTTGTCCACAAGATCTATGAACCGAGCCATCACGGTGACGCCGCTTTTTTGCTTGCCGCGAAACAAGGTGTCAGAGCGCACCATTGGAAGTTTGGCAATATGCCGCCAGTTGAAGGCGTCACGCCCGGCGATGTGAAGATGGTTGTTGCATATGTGCGGGAACTTCAGCGCGCCAACGGGATCAATTGACAGGAATGACCAACTTGAACATGAAGATATGGATTACTGCCATTGCGATCGGGACGACCGGCGTTGCTGCCTTGGCGCATTCCGGAGCAACCGGCGTGGTGCTGGAGCGGATGCAGGGCATGTCCGCGATGGCCAAAACACTCAAGACGCTATCACCCATGATGCGGGGTCAGGTACCTTATGACGCCGATGTCGTCCGCAGGGAAGCTGGCGCGATGATCGGCCATGCCGGTGAGCAAATGACGCGACTGTTTCCTGAAGGCTCGGGTGGCGGAGTGTCCAAGGCGTTGCCGTCGGTCTGGGAAAACAGCGAAGAGTTCGCGGCCCTTGCGCAAGAGTTGAGAACAGCCGCCGAAGGATTGAAGTTGAGCGCAGGCAATGGGTTGGCCGCAGCACAGGGCAACGGTAGCGAATCAATGATGGGCGGCGCCACTGACGGGATGATGGGTGGCGGGTCCGCGCCTGCAATGGGAGGGGGCATGATGGGATCGGACCTTCCCATGACGACCGAGATGTTTGCGGACATGCCGACCGACCGTGCGTTCGCGATGGTCGCCCAGACCTGTTCGGCCTGCCACCAGAAGTTCCGCAAAGAGGACAAGTGATCAGATGCGGTGGTGGCGTTGGATCATCGGTGCGGGGGTCGTCGGCGGCATCGGCGTTGTCGCGGCAACGATAGCCTGGCCGATCGGTGCGCCAGTCTCGGACCTGACCCTGCAAGGCGATGCCCAGCGGGGGTCGTATCTGGCGCGCGCCAGTGGATGCATTGCGTGCCACACCAACTTTGAAGCTGGCGGGGCGCCATTGGCAGGAGGAGCGCCGCTCCGGACCGATTTCGGGACATTCTATCCGCCAAATCTGACCACCGATGTCGAATTCGGGATTGGCGGCTGGACAGTAGAAGAGTTTGCAAAAGCGGTAAGGCAGGGAATTTCCCCGGACGGAGACCCCTATTATCCCACCTTCACCTACCCGTTTTATGCAAATTACACGGATCAGGACATTGCCGATCTGTGGGCCGCGTTCCAGACCGTGCCAGCCGTGAATGTGCCGACCCCGTCCCATGAGGTGCCTTTTCCGTTCGATCAGCGATGGGGGATGAAACTTTGGCGGGCGGCTTTTCTGACAAAGCCTGACACCGCACCAGAGGCGGACCGAAGCGATGCTTGGAACAGGGGCAAGCTGCTGGTCAACGGGGCGGCACATTGTGCTGCCTGCCACACAACGCGGAACTTTGCAGGCGCACGCATAGTATCGAAGAGGTTTTCCGGCAACGACGCCTTGCCGGGAGGTGGCAAAGCACCTTCGATCCGGACGCGCGATCTTGTGTCCGAAGGCTGGACAACAGACGATATGGCTTATGCATTGCGATCTGGCATAACGCCGTCTGGCGACGTATTTGGTGGATCAATGGCCGAAGTCGTGCGCTATGGCACGGGCTTTCTGAGCGACGCAGACCTGAATGCGATGGCCACCTACCTGCTGGACAACAAATCATAATCTTGGGAACCCACGAATGATCACGCTCAATCGCCGCCAATTTCTGGCAACATCTGCTGCGTTCAGTGGTCTGTCGGCCAGCACTGGATTTGCGGGCACGCCATTCGCGACCCTGACAGCCCAGCAAAGCGACGTGCAGCTGCTGCCCGGCAACTATGGCAAGACATCGCTTTGGTGCTTTGACGGCGGCTCACCCGGTCCGGAGATTCGCGTGGCGCAGGGGGGGCGTGTCCAGCGCAGATTGGTCAACCGGTTTTCTCAGGGAACGTCGACGCATTGGCACGGCATCCGCATCGACAATGCGATGGATGGCGTTTCCGGCCTGACACAGGATGTGGTCCAGCCGGAGGAAACATTCGACTATGACTTTACTGTCCCGGATGCCGGGACCTATTGGTACCATGCCCATAATAGGTCGTTTGAGCAGGTGGGCAGAGGGCTTTACGGTGCACTGATCGTGGAAGAGGCCGAGCCTCTCGACATTGATCGCGAGGAAGTCCTGATCCTGGATGATTGGCTTATTGACCCCGAAACCGCGCAGATCAAAGACGACTTCGGAGCGCCTCATGATCTCAGCCACGCAGGGCGCATCGGCAACCTGCTGACGACCAATGGAACCTTCAATCTGGGCCTGAGTGCACGCAAGAACGAAAGACTGCGCTTGCGGCTGATCAATGCTGCCAATGCGCGCAATTTCCAACTGGGGCTGGAAGGCCTTGACGGTTGGGCGGTTGCTTTGGACGGCATGCCCCTGGCTGCACCCATTAAGGTGACGGAGCCGATGATCCTCGCTCCGGCTCAACGGATCGACCTGATCGTCGATGTGGTCGCGGATGTTGGTGAAACGGCTCATATTCTTCAGTTCGGCCGGGAAGAGGCCTTCAGCCAGGTTACATTCGAGGTCGTTGAGTGGGGCTCGAAAAATCGTCGAGACGCGCCTTTGGCCTTGCCGCCGAACGACCACAGGATGGTCGACTTGAGTGAAGCCACGATGCTCAGCCTGAGTATGGAAGGCGGTGCCATGGGGCGGATGAGGTCCGCTTCCCTTGGGGGCGAACTCAAGCCGATCGGCGAGATCGTCGAGGCCGGGTATTTCTGGTCGTTCAACGGCAAAGTGGACGGGATCAACGGTGATCCCCTTGCGCGGCTGGACCGCGGCCAGAATGTACGATTGAAGATCGTGAACGACACGGCGTTTCCGCACGCGATGCACCTGCATGGCATTCACTTCCACGAGGTCGCCGAAAACGGCACCCTCGGACCGCTGCGTGACACGACCCTTCTTGAACGGGGTCAGACGCGCGAGATTGCCTTTGTGGCGGACAACCCGGGCCAATGGCTGCTACATTGCCACATGCTGTCGCATGCGGCTTCGGGCATGATGACCAAGATCGTCGTTGGATGACCCCGCGATCCGTCTATCTTGCGTTGGGCGTAGTTACCGTTGCGGTGGCTACCATATTCCTGTGGACCCGGTCCGGCGGAACCGACCATACGGCGGAAAACCTCATCAACTCCTCAGCCGATGTGGCCGCGGGCGAAGTCCTCTATGCCGAAAATTGCGCCGCGTGCCATGGCGCAAATCTGGAAGGTGAAGAAAACTGGCGCAGTCCGCGTGATGACGGAAGCCTGCCCGCACCGCCGCATGATGCAAGCGGCCACACTTGGCACCACGCGGACAGCATGCTGTTCGCCTACACCAAGCTGGGGGGCGCCGAGGTTCTCGCGGCGCAAGGCGTTGACTTCAACAGCGGCATGCCCGGTTTCGGCGACCAACTGAGCGACGGGGAAATCTGGGACATCCTCGCATACATCAAGTCAACATGGCCGGAGCGTGAACGCGCCACGCAAGCCGAGCGCACGGCCCAGGATATTGCCTCACAAGGAGACGGATAATGAAAAGATTCTTGGCTACCACCGCACTGTTAATGCTTCCGATCGCTGCGATTGCAGACGGCATGGACGAAGACCGGATCAAGGAACTGGTGCTGGAAGCCATCCGCGAGAATCCGGGCATCGTGTTCGAGGCCGCGCAGTTGTTCGAACAGCAACAGCAGGCGTTGCAGGCGCAAGCCGCAGCGCAGGTTTTCGATACGGAAAAAGCCACGCTTGAAAATGATCCCAATGCGCCCGTTCTGGGCAATCCGGATGGCGATGTCACGGTTGTCGAATTCTTCGACTACAACTGCCCCTATTGCCGCCGGGTTAAACCTGAAATGGAGGCCCTGCTCGCTGCTGATCCCAACGTCAGGGTCGTTTACCGGGAATGGCCCATTCTGGGGGACGGGTCGGTTTTTGCCGCCCGCGCGGCGCTGGCGTCCCGAAACCAGGGCAAATATGAAGAGTTTCATTGGGCCATGATGCAACTGAAGGAACGCGCAGAGGAAGCATCGATTCTCCGCACTGCGGAAGACATCGGCCTCGATGTTGCACAGTTGCGTCGCGACATGAACGGACCGGAAATCGAAGAACACATACAGACTTCCATGCGGCTTGCGCAATCTCTGGGGTTCAGTGGCACACCTTCATTTGTGATCGGCGACAGTCTTGCGCCGGGCCTGATCCAGGCGGACCAGATGATCGAGCTTGTCGATCAGGCACGGGCCGCCGAATAAGGACAATCCTACGCGGCTGAAGCGTCGTAGCCAGCGTCAGCGATGGCTTGCCGCACGGTCGCCTGTTCCAATGTGCTTTGGACAGTGACAAGGCGAAGGTCCAGATCGGCCGTGACAACGGCTGATGGATCCTTTGCCTTGATGCCGCTTTCTATAGCGGATGTGCAGTGTCCACAGCTCATTTTCGGGACGGAAAAAATCATGAAGGCCTCCATTTTTGGTACAACCTCAGACTTGGTCGTTCCATCGGGAGGAAGGTCAAGCAAATATCAAAAAAAATTAGATACTCTCTTGAGCTTCCAGCAACTGGAAGCCCTATATCAGGGTAAGTTCAACCGAGGAGGCCCTCATGACCGACCCCAATACGATACGTCTATCCGTTTCCGGCATGAACTGTGCGTCTTGTGTGGGCAGGGTTGAGAAGGCTTTGAACGAGGTTCCGGGCCTTTCGAACGTCAGTGTCAACCTTGTGAACGAAACGGCTCAATTTCAGATGGATAATCCGGCCACCACGGGCGTGGCGGTCACGGCCCTCTCGAACGCCGGATACCCGGCACGGACGGGGCGCGTAACATTGAACGTAGACGCCATGTCCTGCGCGTCCTGTGTCGGTCGGGTTGAAAAGGCGCTTGTACGGACACCCGGCGTATTGAATGCGGCGGTCAATCTGGCAACCGAAACGGCTGTGGTAGAGTATCTGCCAGATGCCATCACCCCGGAAAAGATTGCCCGGATCAGTACGGAGGCGGGGTACCCGGCCGAGATTGCGCAGAGCGATGCGCACGAGGACCGATCGGACCGCAAGGCAGAAGAAGCCGACGCGCTGGCGCGCCGTGTCATCCTTGCCGCGATCCTGACCGTGCCGGTGTTCGTTCTGGAAATGGGAAAACATACCATACCCGGCTTTGAGGGCCTGATTGAGAGCACAATCGGCATTCAAACGTCATGGCTGATCCAATTCGCGCTTGCCACGGTGGTTCTTTTCGGACCGGGTTGGGGGTTCTTTGCGAAGGGCATTCCGGCGTTGATCAAGCGTGCCCCGGATATGAACAGCCTTGTCGCACTGGGAACCGGGGCGGCGTGGACTTATTCCGTAGTCGCGACCTTCCTGCCTCAGGTGCTGCCTGACGGTGTGCGCGCCGTCTATTTCGAAGCAGCGGCGGTTATTGTCGTTCTGATCTTGTTGGGTCGCTGGCTTGAAGCGCGGGCCAAGGGCAAGACCGGTGCAGCCATTCAGGCCCTTCTTGGTCTGCAGGCAAAGACAGCCAGGGTCCTGCGTGACGGGCAGGCGACCGAGGTTGACATCAAGGAACTGCGGATCGGCGATCAGATCCTCGTGCGTCCCGGTGAAAGGCTGCCTGTCGATGGCGAGGTCACAGAAGGATCAAGCAACGTCGATGAAAGCATGATCACCGGTGAACCCCTCGCCGTGCCAAAGGCTGCTGGCGAACCGGTGACCGGCGGCACGGTGAACGGCACCGGGAGCCTGACCATAACGGCGACGCGAGTCGGGGCGGATACCACGCTGGCGCAGATTATCCGCATGGTCGAAGATGCTCAGGGGGCCAAGCTGCCGATCCAAGGCCTAGTGGATCGCGTGACCATGTGGTTCGTGCCTGCCGTTCTGGTTCTGGCGCTTGCGACTGTGGTTGTCTGGCTGCTGGTCGGTCCCGATCCGGCTCTGACCTTTGCGCTTGTGGCGGGTGTCTCCGTTCTGATCATTGCGTGCCCCTGCGCCATGGGGTTGGCCACGCCCACCTCGATCATGGTGGGGACAGGACGCGCGGCTGAGATGGGGGTGTTCTTCCGCAAGGGAGATGCGCTGCAACATCTGGATGAAGTTGGCGTTGTCGCATTGGACAAGACCGGGACGGTCACGCAAGGGCAACCCAGTTTGACAGACCTCATCACGGCCGACGGCTTTGACCGGGCAGAGACACTCGCCCTCATCGCATCTGTCGAGGCGCAGTCTGAGCACCCGGTGGCAGAGGCCATTGTGCAGTCCGCAAAGAGCGAAGGCCTGTCCTGGCCCGATGCGACGGAATTCCGGTCCGTGACCGGCTACGGTGTCGAGGCGCTTGTCCAGGGCCGCAAGGTTCATGTCGGTGCGGATCGCTTCATGGTGCAGCAGGGCATTGACACCAGCCCGCTGGAAGACCGCGAAAGGGCCTTGGCCGAAAAGGGACGCACCGCGCTTTATGCTGCGGTGGACGGATCCCTGGCGGCCGTGATTGCCGTGGCAGACCCGGTCAAATCCTCCAGCGCCGAAGTGATCGCAGCTCTGCATGATCGAGGGATCAAGGTCGCGATGATCACCGGAGACAAGAAGGCCACGGCAGATGCCATCGCCCGCGAGGTCGGGATCGACCATGTCATTGCAGGGGTGTTGCCGGATGGAAAAGTCGCCGCCCTGGACGAATTGCGGCAAGGGAACAGCAAGATCGCCTTTGTCGGAGACGGCATCAACGACGCGCCAGCGCTGGCCCATGCCGATGTCGGCATCGCCATCGGAACCGGCACGGATGTCGCAATCGAAAGCGCCGACGTGGTGTTGATGTCGGGCGACCTGCGCGGCGTGGTGAATGCCATCGACGTGTCGCGCAAGACCATGCGCAACATACGGCAGAACCTTATCTGGGCCTTTGGCTATAACGTCGCGCTGATCCCTGTGGCGGCGGGCGCGCTTTACCCGGCCTTTGGATTGCTCCTGTCGCCGGTGTTTGCCGCCGGGGCCATGGCGCTGTCCTCCGTGTCGGTTCTGACCAACGCGCTGCGGCTGCGACGGATCAAGGCGACGATGTCGGAACAGGATCCGCCCCACGACGCGGAGACGAAATTCGCAACGCAGCCCGCAGAATAGGAGACAGGTGTGAACATCGGAGAAGTATCAGAACGCGCGGGTTTGCCAGCGAAGACAATCCGCTACTACGAAGACATCGGCCTTGTCCGGCCTTTGCGCAGCGACAACGGCTATCGCGCCTTTCGCGACAGCGACATCCACAAGCTCGCATTTCTCGGTCGCGCCAGGACGTTCGGGTTCTCGATCGAAGACTGCCGCACGCTGCTTGATCTCTATGAAGATGAGACGCGGGAAAGTGCACAGGTCAAGGCTGTCGCTCAAGAGCATCTGGCCGCCGTTGACGAAAAAATCGCCCAGCTCAAGTCGATGCGAGAGACCCTGGCTCACCTCGTTGACGCCTGCCAGGGCGATCACCGCCCCGATTGTCCAATCCTGAAAGATCTGGCCAAAGACCCGTAACGCACGATGCCTGGGCCAGACATTTATGGGGTTTCATGCCGTTTCGATATATCGTCTTGAAACCCTCCAGCGCTGGAATGTTGTTCCTCCACAAATAGAATCCATGATGGAGAGATCAGATGTCTGAAGATGCGATCGGGAAATCTCGTGGCGGGTCCGACACCCGTTCAAGTGAAGGTGCAGCACATTCGGGAGGCCATTCAGGTTCATCCTATGGCCGGTTTCTGGCGATGGTCGGCACATCGACTGCGATCATGTTCGGCCTGATGTACATCAACTCGTACTCCTTCGAACATGTCTACTGGAGCGAAACCCGATTTTACATGACGTTCATCATGGGCGCGACGATGGCGACCGTGATGCTCCTTTTCATGTTGAACATGTACAAGAACAAGGGCGTCAACGCCGCGATCATTCTCGGGTCTGTCGTGATGTTCGCCGGCGCGCTCTGGCTCGTGAGAAGCCAGGAGACCATTCAGGACGAAAGCTGGATGAGCGCGATGATTCCGCACCACTCCATTGCGATCATGACAAGCGAACGGGCCGAGCTGACAGATCCAAGGGTCGAGGCGCTGGCTTCGGAAATTGTGACGGCGCAAAACCGCGAAATTTCCGAAATGCGTTTCCTCATAGATGACATTGAGGCAAATGGCGAAGCCGGTCCTGAATGGCCACTTGGTGAAGCGGACGGTCCGGCTGAAATGGAGGGGCTTCAAGAAGCGATTGCAACCCCGGTGATTGCCGGAATCCGTCCTGCACCGCTCAAAGCCGAAGAAATAACACGCGCACTGGGGTCCGACGGACAATGCCGTTTCATTCGCGCCGTGAACGCCGATCCCATTCTGGTCACGGACGGGGCGGGGAACGGCGTCGCCAAGATATCCGGATCGCTGGTCAACTTCACGTCGCAAGACACAGTGACGTCCGGTGGCGTCCTGTCTGCCGATGGTGGCCAATTCACGCTGGCGCCGGGTGACGCGGACGGTGAAGACGCCACCCTGCTGTTTGAATTGACGGGAGAGACGCCTCTGACTGTCGGATTTACCGGGTATTGGACCTGCAACGGTTAAAGGATTTAAAGGAACGCGTCATGACGAGAGAGGCAAAATCCACCCCGAAGACGGCGGTTTTGTACCGAATGGTGATGGAGGAGCATGTTTGTCCCTATGGGCTGAAAATCGAAGGACCTGCTTGAGCGGGAGGGGTATTCGATTGAGGACCGGCCTCTGAACACCCGCGAGGAAACGGATGCTTTCATGGAAGAACACGGTGTCGAAACGACTCCGCAGACCTTTATCGGCAATGAAAGAATTGGTGGCTATGACGCGCTGAGGGAATTTTTCGGCCAGGACGTAAAGGATGACGACGAGACGACTTATCAACCCGTCATTGCGATATTCGCGGTCGCATTCCTTATGGCGCTTGGTCTCAGTTGGGCGTTTTACGGTTCGATCCTGACGCTGCGGGCATTCGAGTGGTTCATCGCGATCTCGATGAGCTTTCTTGCTGTTCAAAAACTGCAGGACGTCGAGACGTTTTCCACGATGTTTCTGAACTACGATCTGCTTGCCCAGAAATGGGTGCGCTATGGCTATGTCTATCCCTTCGGCGAAGCACTTGCCGGTATTCTCATGGTCGCCGGTGCCTTGGTCTGGATCAGCGCGCCTGTTGCACTGTTCATCGGTACGGTCGGAGCGGCTTCAGTTTTCAAGGCCGTCTACATCGATAAGCGCGAGATCAAGTGCGCCTGCGTGGGCGGCGGTTCAAACGTGCCGCTGGGTTTCGTGTCCCTGACCGAAAACCTGATGATGATATTCATGGGCGTCTGGATGTCGGCGCGTGCGATGGGCCTCTTTTAGGCCTAACCATCCGTTTTCAAAGCGGTCACAGGGTCGCCAAGTGCAGCCCTGCTCAGCGCGTCGAGAACGGCTTCGGACGTCAGAACCTCGGACAGGATGATCCCGTCTGGCGCGTTTGGCCCGTAGACGATGTTGAACGGGATGCCAAACCTGTTGTGGCTTTCCAGATACCGGGAAATGTCAGTGCTGGGCCTAGTCCAGTCTGCCCGCATCGCAACGACATTATCACCCCGCAGTTGGTCGACCACGGGCGCACGGTCCAGCACCAGCGTCTTGTTGGCCTTGCACGTCAGGCACCAGTCTGCGGTCACGTCGACAAAGACGGTTTTTCCCTGCGACACCAGTTTCGGTATCTCGGAGCGATCGAACGCGACCCAGTCCTGGCCCACCGCTCTCGTCTGCGGCGGGATTGTCAGCGCCGTCGGCACCAGAAGGCTGAGAACAGCAACCACCACCAGCGCTGTCGGGCGCGTCAATCTGCCCGGCAAACGTATTGTTGCGAGAAGAATGAAAAGGCTCGTCATAAGCAGCACGGTCATGGCCACCCGGCCACCCGCCACCCCTATCAGTACCCAGAGCAGCCAGATCGCGGTCCCGGCCAGAAGACCGGCAAGCACCCATTTGACGACAACCATCCAACGTCCCGGCCTGGGCAACAACCGGACCAGACCAGGCTTCCCCGCCAGAACCAGATAGGGCAGGGAGAGCCCAAGCCCCAGAGCCGTGAAAACGAGAATGACATCAATCGGGCGCCCGGACAGGGCAAAGGCAACCGCTGTCCCCAAAAACGGGGCCGAGCAGGGCGTGGCCAGCACCGCCGCGAAGGCGCCTGTTGCAAAATCTCCGCCATACCCGTCGCGACCGCTTGATCTGGCCAGCCGTGACTGCAACCCGGAGGGCAATGAAACTTCGAACACCCCGAACAGATTGGCAGAGAACACGGCAAGCACCAGAAACATGACGGTCAGGAAAACAGGGCTTTGGAATTGCAGGCCCCACCCAACGGTGACGCCGACGGATTGCAGAACCAGAATGATTGCGGCGAGGGCCCACATGAACACCAGAACGCCAAGCGCCGACATCAGGAACCCATTCCGGACCTCGTGCGCTGGCTTGTTTCCATGATTGAGAACCGATGTCAGCTTGATGGACAGGACAGGCAGAACACAGGGCATGACATTCAGGATCAGACCGCCAAGAAAGGCAAAGGCCGCAATCGCCAGGATTTGCGTCAGATCCGGCAGGTTCGCCATAACCTCGAATGGTGCACCCGGGATGCGGTCTGACCAAGCGGGCTGCGCTGTCACCGCGCGTGATCCATCGGTCAAAGTCAGTTGCAGGGGCGGCGGATCCTCCCCTTGCGCGAGAAGAGGCAGCTTGGCCCAAAGGGCTGTTCCCGCATCATCGGTTCGGATGTCCGGTTTGCCAAAGGTGAATTCCGGCCCCAGTTCCGGAAAGATATCCGGCTTCACAAAGGCATTCGCACTGCGCGCCGTCACATAAAGCGCATCATCCGCGATCACCGCCGTTTCGACAATGATGTCGCTCTCTTCGGGACCAAGCGGCACCCGCTGGGCATACTCCGAAATCAGGCCCGCCGCCTTCGCGTCAATCCCGGTGCCCGCCGGAATTGTCAGTGCGAGATCGAAATCATGCGGCACACAGACAGTCGAGCACGCCAGCAATGAAACACGCGCCTGCAATGTTGCGGACTGGCCCGCAGTTTCGAGAACTGCCTGAATGGGCAGGACGACACGGGTCTTGTAGCCAAAATTCTCGATGCCGAATGCCGTGAAGCGCTCAGGCGCGGGCCAGAGCATCTGTGCGCTCACCAGATTTTCCGATCCATCCCATGAAATTTCAGGCGGCAGACCCACCTCGCCGGGCGAACGCCAATAGGCTTTCCAGCCCTCGGCCAGCTCGACATCCAGGCCAAGGGAAAGGGTTCTGGAGGTTTCCGCGACCCCATTTTCAACGGAGATGAGCCGGGCCGTGATTGTTGAATTCTCGTAGGTATCGCTCGATGCAGCAAAGCCCATGGAGGCCCAAAGGCAAGCCATGAGCATGAGAAGGAAGAATAGGCGCAACGTGGTTCGCATCATCTTTTGGCTCGCTTCCACCCTTGTCCCGAGATCGAAATCCGAAGCACCTCTATGGCTGCATCTCCCGGTTGGTCAACTTTACAAACGGATACAATGTCGTTTGTGAAGCCATCCCGCTGCGAGAATAACGCGACGAAGTCCGCGTTCGTAGCAGGAAGGCCAATAGAAGCTTTTTTCTTCATTGAACATTTCAATCGCAACCGCGGCCTCCAACCTTCCAGCGCTGGAAATTGAAACCAAATGCGGATGACTTAGTTGAACGCTTAGCAATTGAGAGAAGGAAGAAGAGGTGTTGTCACATTAACGGTCCTGAGGTTGCTGGTTCATTGATCTGGGCGTAGGCGGTGTCGATGCAGACACAAAAGATCAGCTACAAACGCCACCGGTTTCCGCCTCAGATCATCGCTCATATTGTCTGGCTTTACGTCCGGTTCAACTTGAGCCTGCGCGAGGTCGAAGAGCTGATGCTGGAACGTGGCGTCGACGTTTCGTATGAGACAATCCGGCGCTGGAGCGTCAAGTTCGGCCCCCTGATCGCCCACGTTCTACAGCGACGGCAGCCGCGCCCCGGCGATGTCTGGCATCTGGACGAAGTCGTTGTGAAGATCGCGGGTCGGTCATACTGGCTCTGGCGCGCGGTCGACCAACACGGCTTTGTTCTTGAGGAAATTCTCCAATCGAGACGAGACAAGCGCGCCGCAAAGCGGCTTTTGGTCAAGCTGATGAAACGTTGGGGCTTCGTGCCAAAAAGGATCATTACGGACAAGCTGCGCTCCTATGGTGCCGCAAAGCGCGAGGTCGGGGAGTGTCCTGACCTCTGTGTATCTGGCCCGGTCCATGCGGTTTCAGATACTCAAGCGTCGAAGCGCTCGCCGAAC
>NZ_JACJUQ010000021.1 GCF_014235845.1 Pontivivens nitratireducens
ACTTCGGCCCTAGGTCCGGGCGGCAGATAATGCGGCTCCTCTTCCATCGGACCGGGCAGGAACCACAGGTCGTCCTCTGTCGCAATTGCTTTGCCGTTTCATCAAAAAGTTCTTACAGGATTCCAGTAGGATGAAGCGTAATCCGACGTGGTATTTTACGTTTCGATTTCAATTTTTAGCTCGCGTTTCAACAAGCGAGAAAATGGGGCAGAAGATGGGGTTTAGAAACCGTGGAGCAGCGGGTTCATGACGCTGCGCGAAAACGAAGCGTCTGACGAGGCTTGGGCCAAGGCAACGCGTATTGCGCGCGAGCTGGACCGAATTTTGGACGGGCAAGAGCCTATGCGCCCCGCAGTTTCTCGCGCCGCATCCGAATTGCGTCTCTCGACGCGCCAAGTCTACAACCACCTGCGCCGATATCGTGCCGAGCGCCGGGTGTCTTCGCTGTTGCCAAAGACAGGTGGAGCCAGGCGCGCAAGGATCAGCCCGGCTGTTGAGGAGATCATTTCGGCAACCCTTCGGGAGATGTGGCTTCGGCCCGAGCAACCGGACCTTGCGCCGATTGTCGATGAAATCCGCGCCCGATGCGGCAGCGAAGGACTTGATCCGCCTGCCTATGTCACCGTTTCCAAGCGTATCCCACGACTGTTCACGCCCGAGGAGATTGCACGACGGCGACATTCAGGAGGGAAAAATCTACGGCGCCTGAAACCCCGCCCAGGCTATATCCGGGCCAAACACGCACTCGATGTTGTCCAGATAGACCATACCCCCGCCGACATCCAGTTTGTGGAAGTCATCGACGGTCAGGGCATCTATGTTGGACGCCCCTATCTCACTATCGCAGCCGATGTTGCAACAAGCGCGATTATCGGCTTCTGCCTGACCCTTGAGCAGCCCTCACGCCTGTCGGTCGCCCTCTGTCTGGCGCAGGTGATGTGCCGCAAGGAGGACTGGCTGGCAGCGCGCGACATCAATCATTCCTGGTCAATGTTTGGCCGCCCGAAGAAGATCGTCGTGGATTCCGCCATGGAATTCAGAAGCACCAGTTTCATCCGAGGTTGTGCCGAGTACGGCATTGTAATTCAAAGCCGGAACAAGGGGACCGTCCATCGTGGCGGGGTTGTCGAACGGCTTCTAGGCAAGGTGAATACGGTGCTGCGCTCCCTGCCTGGCAAGACCGGGCGTTCCATCGCGGATCGGGGTGAGTATCTGTCCGAAGACCGTGCGAGGCTGAACTTTGCAGACCTCGAACGCTGTATCGCGCTGGCGATTATCGATCACAATCTTAGCCAGAATGAACGCAAGCTGACGGTCCCGACAATTGCATGGGAACGAAAATGCCGTCAGCCGGATGGCCCGGAAGACAACCCTTTCGATGTTCTGCTCAGCTTTCTCCCGCACAAGACACGCAGGATTTCACCTCAGGGTGTCAGCCTGTTTGCCAATGACTATTTCGACCCATGGATGGGCCCATTGGTCGCCCGCCGTGATCGATTGGATGCTCTCGATGTTCGTTATGATCCTCGGGACATTAGCCACATCTACATCAAGGACCCCGATATAGGAGTCTGGCGCCCTGTGGCGCGTCGGGATGGACTGCTTGAAGCGGTCACCCTCTGGCAGCACAGGGCCGAGAGAAACCGAGCGCGCGAAACTGGTCGGCGCCCGATCGAGGAGAAGACCGCGATCCGCCGCGAAATCGCAGCGACCGTGGATGCCTCAGCAACCAAGAAGCAAAGGCTGAAGGAAATCGCACGGGCCAGGCATGCGGCTCAGGCGCCGAAACCCTACCAGAGCCTGACTCCTGCCCCGACACCCATCCGGGAAACGCCTGACTCTGAGCGCCCGCGCCGCGTCTTTCCGGTTGAGGATTGGTGAAATGATTGATCACCTCCTAGACTCCGCCGCATCACTTCTCGATGCCGGTGACGCGTGCCGCATCGCCCATATCCGGTCGGCCCGTTGGATCAGCCATCCGGTTGCAAGTCGCGCCCATAACGCCATGAGTCTGCTGCTTGATCGGCCAGTAACCTTGCGTCCCAGAGGGCTCTTGCTGACAGGCCCCTATCACAATGGCAAGACGATGATCGCCGAACGCTTTGCGATTGAACATTTGCTGCAGTCAGAACGTCAAAGGATCTGGGTGATCCAGACCCGAGAAGGTGCCGGACTGTCTCACTTCTATGCCAGCATTCTTGCCGGGTTGCGCGCGCCTCAGGCATCTGGTTGGCGGAGCCTGTCGCGCGCGGGCGAGCAGGTGGATCATTTGCTGGACAGCTTGAAACCCCGCCTGCTCATCTTCGATGAGTTTCACAGCGCCCTTCGAGGGCGCCGACAGGACGTGAAATCTATCTTTTCGTTCCTGCGCCGTATCGCACGTGTCCACGACATTTCGCCCGTACTGGTTGGCGAGGTTGCGGTCTATGACGCGGTACACGACACCGAGGAAATGGGATCGCGGTTCGATACGATCCCTATTCCCAGATGGGCGTATGACGAGGATTTCGCGACGCTCCTCGACAGTCTTGAAACCAGCATCCCTCTCGCCCACGCCTCGAACCTGTCGCGACCGTCACTGGCTGAGATCATCCATGAATTGTCAGAGGGCTTGATCGGAGAGGTCGTCGATATCGTGAGTAGCGCGGCCATCAAGGCGATAAGGAACGGCGAGGAACACATTTCTGAAGCGACCATTACCTCGCTTGGTTACACGCCCCTGTCGAAACGCCGAAACGCGCCTTTGCGCCGCGAAATGATGTGAACCAGTCTGCGTCCGAGATCACAGTCACACCAGCGCGCGACTACGGCAATGAGGTGGGGCAAGGCTGGCCCGGCGTTGTTGCACCGGCACGCGGAGAGCTTCTGTCGAGCTGGCTGCATCGGCTGGCCATGGCCAATGGAATTCCACCTCAATATTTTGGGCGGGTTCTGGATGTCGCAGTTGGAGATTGGTCTGCGAAGCTTGACCGAGACCTTCCCGGGCGAATCCTCAGTTTGCTGGTCGAGCGAACCCGGTTGCCCGCCGAGGAGATTGATGGCCTGGCTTTGCACCGCGACCCGCTGGCCCGGTTGCGAGTGCGGCAGATCACAGGATCAGGAGATGCCCGCACATTGACCGCTCGGGTCAATCGCCTGCAATATTGCCCGGCATGCCTGAAAGAGGATCGCGCACCGTTCTTCCGGCGCGGCTGGAGCCTGGCGACGCGCGTTTCCTGCTTTCGGCATGGATGCCGCTTGCGCGATCACTGCCCTGCCTGCGGCGGCGGCATTGCGCCTGCTCGACAGAACCGGCTTCTGCCGCAACATTTCTGCGTCTGGTGCGATGCTGATCTCCGAAAACCCACCCTGCCCGCCGAGTATGATGTGCAGCGTCTCGAACGGCTCATCGACGATTTGCTTCGAATGCATGTTGCAGGACATGGACGGCATGGAAAGACATCCCTGCCCGCCATGCTTGGGGCTGCTTGTTTCACGTTCAATGGCCAGCCGACGTCAATTTCGCGCTTGCCGCACCGGGTCCGCTACGTATTGTTCCGCCAGTTGGCCGATGGAATGACGCACCTCCAAAAACGTTCCGTGCATCCTGCAATTGATCTCTGGACCCGCATTGCACGGGCTGCGCCCAAGCATTCCGACTTGGTGGCGTCATTGAGAGCAGAGATCACGTCACAGATCACACCGGGAACAAAGACGCGCTCCAGACATCCTGATTTGGCGGACTTACGACAGGTCATCGTTCGCCTTCATTCAAACCGCCGCACATCATTGGCAACGGCTATGCCTGCGAATTGATGACCCCTGCATCCTCCATCTGCTCCCGATCGGGCAGGTCCTGCAGCGACTCCAGATCGAACGCGACCAGGAACTGCTCCGTCGTCACATAGGTATAGGGTGCCCCGCGCCGCGGCGACCGTGGCCCGGTGACGATCAATCCACGCGCATGCAATCTTCCGATCAGATCTCGGCTGATCTCTTTGCCGAAGATGTCTTTCAGGCCGTCCCGTGTGATCGGCTGGTGGTAGGCGATGGCGGCCAGGACAGCGACATCGTACTCGCGCAGATCGAGGTCCTGTTCACCTATATCAGCGGCGGTCCGTATCGCCGGGGCGTAGGCGGGCCTCGTCCTCAGCATCCAACCGCCGACGACCTTTGTCACTTCGAATGATCGGCCGTCAAGGTCAGCGGCCAGGTCCTCGATCAGAAGCTCAATCGAAGCTCCTTGCCCTACCACCCGAGCCAGGTCCTCGCGCGGCACCGGCGATGCGCTGGCGAAAAGAACGGCTTCAATCCGCCGCATCCATTCGCGCCAGCGCAATTCGGCTGGCAGATCGTTCAGTTCCCGATCGAAGTCAGTTTCGGCGTGATCCTTGGCCATCGCTCAGATCCCGTAGAGCCGGAACGTGTCGCGGCCGGTCAGCTCGCGCACCGCGCCGAGATCGACCAACCGGTCACAGAGCCGCCGTGCGGACCGGTCCGGTAGTGGGAGGGCCGCAGGCGCGACGGCATCTTGGGTCAGGAACATCGCGACGGCGGCCTCTGCGCCTTTGGCGCGCAGCTTCGGCGCGACCGCTTTGAGATGCGCTGCCCGCCGCGCGAGGTCAGTTGAGAGACGCACGGCATCGACCGCCGATGAGACGAGCGCACGATGACAAGCCGAGCGTAGGTCTTTGCCTCGCTTGCGCATGTTGGCGCGTTTCAGGCCTGCGGCCAGAAGCGGCACGACATGATCCCAACCAAGCGCCTGAGCGAGGGCCGCGTCAGCAAGGAGGAGTGCGGGCACCTCGGCACGGGGGGCATCGTTTAGTACCGCCTCCAGCACCATTGCCGCGCGACCGACCGGTGCCCCCTGCCCGGCATCGAGCCAACTCGCGATCTGATCACCCTGAAGTTCAGGCAGCGCCCGGACCAGAGCTTGCACGGTCACCGGCCTTTCTGTGGCGCGACGCCACGCCAGACAGGTTTCGCCTGCCGGGCCGGGCAGGTCGCCGGGGCGCAGCAGATGGACCACGTCGCGCAGCTCCCCTGCCCGCTCCAGACGACCCGAAAACGCGACACAAGCCTCCGTCGCACGCAGCGCGAGCCTGTCCCGCAGCAAGGCCTGGGGGACAGGATCGTATCCTAACACAAGATGCAGGTGGTTCAGTGCTGCGCCGGACAAAAACGCCACATCTTCAGGGGTTTCGGCGCGTGCCGAGGTGACCCAGGGCGGCATCCGGGGTAAGCTATCAGGGTCGCTGTCGAAGGTTGGGCGGGCATATGTCATGCCACAACACTATTTTGTGGCGGCGCTTTTTGCTACCATATAGTGTAAAAACCGCCCCTCTTTGCCGAACCTTAATACGTCCAATAACCTTGCGTTATCGGACGTAAAACTGATATGCTCGGAAACATGAGCAGTCTCACGAATAACGGCACCAGAATCGAGGATTCCGACGCGTCTGACGCAGAGATTTCGAGCTCAGCGTCCTATGACTCGCTGAACAGTGACGAACACGACGAGAGAACCTCTCGGGACGGAGCCTCAATCGCTCTGCCCGCTCATGTGGCCGGCTCCGGCGCGCTCGACCGGCTGATCGACACCGCGCGCGACTACGCCGAGGCCTCAACAGCTGAGAACACCAACAAGGCCTACTCGGCCGACTGGAAACACTTCACCCGTTGGTGCCGGTTGAAAGGGACGGATCCCCTGCCCCCCTCGCCCGAGATGGTCGGGCTCTATGTGGCGGACCTGGCCGCCGCGACTGGTAAGGCCCCTGCTCTCTCGGTCTCCACCATTGAGCGGCGCCTCTCCGGCCTCGCTTGGAACTACAGGCAGCGCGGGTTCACTCTTGATCGCAAGGACCGCCATGTCGCCACCGTTCTGGCCGGGATTAGGCGCAGACACGCGCGTCCGCCGGTTCAGAAGGAAGCGATCCTGCCCGATGACATCCAGGCCATGGTGGGCACCCTTCCCTATGATCTCCGCGGGCTTCGAGACCGGGCGACCTTACTTCTGGGCTATGCTGGAGGTCTCCGTCGCTCCGAGATCGTGAGCCTTGACGTGCACAAGGATGATACACCGGACTCCGGCGGTTGGATCGAGATTTTCGAAGATGGCGCTCTGCTGACGCTGAACGCCAAGACCGGGTGGCGCGAGGTCGAGGTCGGGCGCGGCTCAAGCGACCAGACCTGTCCTGTCCACGCACTTGAGCAATGGCTGTATTTTGCAAAGATCGACTTCGGGCCGGTCTTCGTGCGAACATCGCGGGATGGCAAACGTGCGCTCGAGGCCCGCCTTTCCGACAAGCACGTCGCACGGCTGATCAAAGCAACCGTTCTGAAGAGCGGCGTCAGATCCGATTTGCCGGAAGCCAAACGGCTGGCAATGTTCTCTGGCCATTCCTTGCGCGCCGGGCTCGCCTCGTCGGCAGAGGTTGATGAGCGTTATGTTCAAAAGCAACTCGGACATGCGTCGGCCGAGATGACCCGGCGCTACCAGCGCAGGCGCGACAGGTTCAGGGTGAACCTGACCAAAGCCGCAGGGCTGTGAAGCTCAGGAATCTTGACGCGTTGGTGAAGCGCTAAGATGAAATTCCAGCGCTTCAGTTTCAGCTTACGGCTTCAATTGAAATCAGGAACTAAACGCGACATCCTCAGAAGTCTCTTCAAGCTCCTCCGCATCCTCAAGAGGATCATCAAAAATATTACACTTTATAAATGCTTGAGGCTCCATATGTGCAAAATACGGAACTTTTGCGTTTTACCCAAGGGTTTTGTCAGGGTGCGCCTACACACTTTATATAGCACGCGCGCGCAATGGTCTGCGAGAGCTCGCTGATCGCGCTCAGCGTAAGGGAACCAAGGGCTTTGTACTGAACAGCCCCACAGAGCCCGCACTTGCATTCGCTTACAAACGGTCGTTTATTAGTGGTATATGAAACTGCAAAAAGACTGTTTTGATGCCCCTGATCGGCTACGCGCGCGTTTCAACAGAGGATCAAACCCCCCTGCCCCAGTCGCAGGCCCTGAAATCCGCGGGCTGCGCCGAGATCCATGAAGAACAGGCCTCGGGCGGCAATCGTGCGCGGCCGGTGCTGGCGCGGGTGTTGGAACGCATCGGCAAGGGCGACACGCTGGTTGTCGTGCGGATCGACCGCCTCGCGCGATCCCTGTCGCATTTGCTGGAGGTGATCGAACGGCTGGAGGCCAAGGGTGCGTTCTTTCGTTCCATTCAGGACCCGATCGACACCGGATCCCCGCAAGGCAAGTTCACGCTGCAGGTCTTGGGCGCTGCGGCCGAGTTCGAGCGCGCCCTTATCCGGGAACGAACCAAGGCCGGCCTCGCCAGCGCGCGCACAAAGGGCCGCGTGGGCGGGAACCCTGGGCTGCGGGCCAAAGACCCAGCCGCTCTTCGCAAGGTGCGGCTGGCGCGACAGGACGGCTACATGGAGCGGCTGAACGAGACGGCACAAGATTGGGTGCCCCAAGTGCGCCGGTTGCGCCCCGACTTGGCCTGGGAAGACGTGGTGCGCATCATCAACGGCCCCTTGCCCGAGGCGCGTCGCTGGACCCAAAGCCGCCTGCTACGCGCTGTGAAGGCCTACGTTCGCGACGGCTTCCTGCCTACCGAGGTGCTGGCCCGCGCCGGGCGCCGCGAAACGGACGACCGCCTGCCCGCCATCGTCGCCGCCATCAAGGGCGCGGACCCCGACATCACGCTTCAGGCGATTTGCACCCGGCTGGAGGCGATGCGCGAGCGCACGCCCCGTGGGCGGACAAGCTGGCAACCTTCCTCGGTGAAGATGCTGTTGGAACGGGCTGAGAGACTGGGGCTGCTTGAGTAGTCGAGATACCTTGCAAATCCTCCACGACATGGAAGGATTACAAGGTTGTGGTCAGTTCCACGCTCAGTAGCTGTCCGGTCATGTAAAGGGGTTGACGATGCGAAGCTGGCCTTCCACCAGCTGGCCATCTTGCATGTCCTCGCTCCAAAGCGTGGTACACCCCGCAACCAAAGCGCTGGCCACGATCATCGCGTCGTAGATCGAGAAACCGTAGCGTTCAGCCAAAGCGCGGCCGACGTCATGGGTCTGAAGGGTCAGGTCTTCGACGGGACACAAGGCGCGCACGCCTTCGAGAAAGGTCGCTGCTTCCTCCCAACTGAGGCCAGCTTTGCGGCGGCAGTTCACCAGTGACTCGTTTAGAACCTGAACGCTGATCCGGGGCCCCTGCCCCAGGATGACCTCGGCGCGATCGGCCTTCGGGCCGTCGTCGAGCAGGTAAAGAACGACATTCGTGTCCGCGAACTCAGCGCTCATGCGCTTCGTCGCGGCTCAGACGTTCTGCTGCGGACAACTTGTCCCGGAAGCGGCGCAGGTCGGTCAGCACCTCATCCGCACGAGCAAGGCGACGGACTCTGAACCGACCGTCGTCCTTGACCAGGTCGATCTGATCACCCTCCTTGAGACCAAGCTCTCGCACGAGCTCCGCGGGCAAACGGACGGCCAGCGAGTTACCCCATTTTGCGACCTGCATCGTGACCTCCCATGCGGATATACGCCTTGTAATGTATATCCGGAAGGTTCCGAAGACAAGCCTGCCGCAAACCCTAGCTACTCTTGTGCATGACGCAGCGACTGACACCAAATCTAGAAAGAGCTTGCACGAATCTGATAGCTCGGGCAATAGTCTCGATAAATAACGCGCGATCACATAAAAAACGCGCCCACGAATCGAGGCACAGATGAGCGAAGCTGAGCAGGACCTGGACATTGCCATCGGGCACTACGCAGAGCTTCTTGCGTCCAATCTTCATGCGCAACGTGCTGCCCACTTCCCTCCCGACGCCAAAAAAGTCATGCGCAGCCTGACCAGTGGAGAGGCGGCCGAGTTGCTTGGCGTCGATCATACCTACCTTCGCAAGCTTCATCGAGAAGGAAAGATCGCTGACGTCGAAACCACTGCGGGCAGCCACCGGCGATATACCCTCGAAGATATCTGGGAGATTCGCCACGCCCTTGAGGCAAACGCAAAGAAGCCTGGAACTTACGTTCCGGGACGTCGTGCCGGTGACGAGCTTCAGATTGTTTCTGTTGTGAACTTCAAGGGCGGGTCCGGGAAAACGACAACATCCGCTCACCTTGCACAGCGCCTGGCTCTCAAGGGATACCGTGTCCTTGCGATCGATCTGGACCCCCAAGCATCCCTTTCCGCGCTGCATGGCATCCAGCCTGAGCTGGACCTGATGGAGGGTGGCACGCTGTATGATGCGGTTCGCTACGATGAACCGGTCCCGATCTCGGACGTGATCCGCAAGACCTACATCCGTGGTCTTGATCTGATTCCCGGGAACCTCGAGCTCATGGAATTCGAACATGAGACACCGGCAGCCATTCAGCGTGGCGGCGCCCGCGCATTCTTTGCCCGTGTGCGCGACGCGCTCGACAGTGTCGAAGCGGACTATGACGTCGTCGTCATCGACTGTCCGCCGCAGCTTGGTTTTTTAACCATGTCCGCCCTTTCAGCATCTTCAGGGGTGCTTGTTACCGTTCACCCGCAAATGCTCGATCTGATGTCCATGTCGCAGTTTCTGCGAATGACCGCTGATCTGCTTGGCGTCATCCGGGATGCCGGCGCAAACCTTCGCTTCGACTGGCTGCGCTTTCTGCCGACCCGCTACAAGGTGGGTGATGCCCCGCAGACCGAAGTCATTGCTTTCATCCGGGGTCTGTTCGGCAGGTCAGTCCTGACCAACCACATGGTTGAGTCGACTGCGATCTCTGATGCAGGGCTGACGAAGCAGACGCTCTACGAGGCCGACAAGAAGGACTTCACGCGTCAGACTTTCGATCGTGCAATCGAATCCATGAACGCCGTCAACGACGAGATCGCGGCGATCATCCAGAACACGTGGGGACGCAATGGTAAGAAAGCCTAAACTGGGACTGCCACTGCAGACCCTGCGCAACGCGCCCGACGCTCTTGAGGGGCGCAGGCTGCGCGGCGGCGTTTTCGAAATCGAGCCTGACCAAATCGAAACCACAGGTCGGCTCGATGACCGGCTGCAGATCGAGACTGAAGGCCTCAAGGCGTCAATTTCCAAGAACGGACAGCGAGTACCAATCCTCGTCCGGCCGCTTGAGGGTGATCGCTACAGCCTGATCTATGGCCGTCGTCGACTCGAAGCTTGTAGAGAACTTGGGATCAAGGTCCGCGCCATTGTCACAGAGATGGAGGGCGATCAGGCACTTCGTGATCAGCTGTTGGAGAACCAGGAGCGGCGGGATCTAAGCTTCATCGAACGAGCGCTTGTTGCCGCAGCCTTGCTCGACGGTGACCATCTGAGCGCATCCGAACGCACCAACAAGGGTGTCGCCGAGGTTCTCAATCTGACCGAGGCAGGAGTGTCGCAGCTGTTAAGCGTGATCCGCACCGTTGGGGAGGACCTGGTCCTCGCCATCGGTGCCGCTCCGGGCATTGGTCGGCCCAGGTGGGAAGAGCTCAAGAAGTTGCTGGGGGCTACGGATGCCGATCGCGAACTGCTTGCAGCTTTGGCGGGTGAGGCCAAGACATCCTACCAAGGCGGTATTGACGAGAAATCCGATCATGCATTTTTGGCCGTCCTTTCTGCTGCAGGGAAGCCCGAACAGACCACATCCTCGTCTCGCCCTCGCGGGCGGCCCGGCACGGTGATTCCGGGGGTCGGTGCCGCCACTGTCACGACCGGACGTCGTGGAAAGCAACTCAAGCTCGAGTTGAAGGCTGAGGAGAGCGATTTTGTCAGCTGGCTTGAGGGCAACGCCCCGCAGCTGATCGCCGAGCTTCACGAGCGCTGGAAGCGTTCGGAAGACTGAGGAAGAGCAACAATCAAAAAGGAGGCACGAGACAGGCAGAAAAGAAAAAGGCCCCGAGAAGCAAGCTTCACGAGACCTTTCTTAGGTTTCGCACGGGACCAGCCCGCTACAAAACTTCAGTTTTCGCACCTCTGAATGTAGCGATCTGGCCCCTTTCCCGCAAGCGCAAAGCGATTCGCGGGCCAGGGAAATTTTGCCTTCGTGAATGACATCATGGATTACACATCGATTTCGCCGTTTATGCGGCCGATCTCGCACGCCCATCTGCGCGTGGTCGAGCGTCCCGAGGCGTCTGTTCCCGGCAAGCCCGTCAACAAGTGGGAGCTCCTCCGCGAGCTGTCCAAGGCACAGGCCGCCTTTGGGGTTTCCGAGCGCGATCTGACCGTTCTTCAGGGACTTCTCAGCTTCTTTCCGGACGATGCACTCGGCGGCAACGCCGAAATGGTCGTCTTCCCATCCAACAAGGCGATCTGCGAGCGGCTGAACGGCATGCCTTGCTCGACGATGCGCCGTCACCTCGCACGGTTGGTAGAGGCAGGCTTGCTCATGCGGCGCGATAGCCCCAATGGGAAGCGGTATGTGCGCAAGCGTGGTGAAGATCGCGTGGCCTTCGGCTTTGACCTCTCCTCGCTCTATTGCCGGGCAGAGGAGATTGCACGGGCCGCAGAGGCCGTGCGTGAGGCCGAGGACCGTGTGCGGCGACTGAGGGAGGTGGTGAGCCTTATGCGTCGCGACCTGGCCGCTCTGGCGGAGTTCGGCGAGGAGATCCAGCCCGGGCTTGGCCTATGGGACCAGCTCCGCGACACGGCCGCTCTCACAGCCCGCGCTCTTCGCCGCAAGCTTTCGTTTGAGGATCTGTCGGCATTTCGAACTGAACTGGAGACCCTTCTTGACCAGGCCCGTAATGCCATTGATGGCCCTGAAACAGAAGAAATGGACACCAATGATGCCCATTTTGAGCGTCACCATCATAATTCAAATAAAGAATCTATAGATTTTGAACCTGCCTTAGAAAACGGCGGGGCGGCGGGCGGCGCGCCTGATGATGATACGGGTGAGCCCGTGGCTGACCTTGAAGAGCCTGACACGAGGCGGGTGCCGAAAATCCCACTCCACCTGGTAATCGCCGGCTGTCCCTCGCTCAAGACTTTCTATCAGGGCGACGTTCGACACTGGCACCAGCTTTTCGACGCGGCTTGTCACGTACGGCCGGCCATGGGGATCAGTGTTTCCGCTTGGGAAGAAGCGCAACGCTGCATGGGACCAGAGCAAGCCTCGATCGTCGTCGTGGCTATGCTGGAACGTTTTTCCGACATCAGATCACCGGGTGGATACTTGCGGGCGTTGACGTCCAAAGCCGCGGCGGGCGAGTTTTCCTGCGGGCCGATGGTCATGGCTTTGATCGGTCGGCGAAGTGCGGCTTAACAGCTGTTAAGTTTCAACATCGTCGCACCTCGGTTGGCCTGACTTAACAGCTGTTAAGTCGCCTCTTGGCAACCATACGATCATCGAGAGGGAAAGGATTGTTGGTTTGAGGGTGACGGGAAGTGAGATCGGGAGAGAGGCTTCCGACGCCCGTCGTGGAGAACATCTGATGACCAAAGCTGTCCAGAAAATCACCCTGTCCCCTTCACGGGATATCCCTTTTGACAAGCTGGTGCTCAGCCAGTCCAACGTGCGGCGCATCAAGGCTGGCGTGTCTGTCGAGGAACTCACCGAAGATATCGCCCGCCGCGGTCTCTTACAAAGCCTGAGCGTGCGGCCCGTGTTGGCTGCCGATGGGACCGAGACCGGCAAGTTCGAGATCCCGGCCGGTGGCCGTCGGTTCCAAGCATTGTCCCTGCTGGTGAAGCAAAAGCGGTTGGCAAAGACCACGCCCATTCCCTGCATCGTCCGCGATGCTGCTTCCGACATCCTGGCCGAGGACGATTCACTTGCAGAAAACATGCAGCGCGTCGCCCTGCACCCGCTCGATCAGTTCCGCGCGTTTGTGGCGCTGCGGGACAAGGGTCAGAGCGATGCAGAGATTGCTGCCGCCTTCTTCGTGACGCCGCAGATCGTGAAGCAGCGCCTGAAACTTGCCACCGTCGCCCCTGCCCTGCTTGAGGTCTATGCCGAGGATGGCATGACGCTGGAGCAGCTCATGGCCTTCACCGTGAACCCCGATCACGCGCGTCAGGTTCAGGTCTGGGATGTGATCCATTCTTCCTGGAACAAGGAGCCATTCCAGATCCGGCGCATGCTGACCGAGACCTCGGTTCGGGCGTCAGACCGGCGTGCGGTCTTTGTGGGTATTGAGGCCTATGAAGCGGCGGGCGGCACGATGCTGCATGACCTCTTTCAGGGCGATGACGGTGGCTGGCTCGAGGACCCTGCCCTGCTCGATCGGCTGGTGACGGAAAAACTCCAGGCCGAGGCTGAGACGGTTGCGGTTGAGGGCTGGAAGTGGATCGAGGTCGCGCTTGATCTGCCCTATGACTACAGCTACGGTCTGCGGTCCTTATCCGGCGATCCGGCACCGATGACGGATAACGAAGGTGCGGCTCATGCCAAGCTGCTCGCCGAGTACCGGGCGCTCGAGGAGGAATACGCGGGTCAGGATGAAATCCCCGACGAGGTCGACACGCGGCTTGGCGTGTTGGAAACGGAGATGGAAAAGATCGAGACCCGGCCGTTGATCTTCGATCAGACAGAGATCGGGCGGGCAGGGGCGTTTGTCACGCTCGACCGCTACGGCGCTCTGGCAATCTATCGCGGATATGTGCGTCCAGAGGATGAGCCCGTTGACGAGACCGCGGTCCAGGATGGTACCGATTTTGCGGTGGCGGGGCAGGGGGATGATCGTGATCTCACCGATGGCGATGGCAGTGTCGCTCATGGCGGAACCGTCATCATGTCGGGAGGCCAGCCGATTGGTGGCGACCTGCCGGAGGATGAGGATGAAGGAGCGCTGAAGCCGCTGCCCGAGCGGTTGGTCATGGAGTTGACGGCCCACCGGACGCTGGCGCTGCGTGAAGCGATCGGGCGCTCGCCCGACGCGGCGTTGACGCTGCTGCTGCTGAAGCTGGTGACGGACACCTTCCGCACCTCCTCTGCTTCGGGCAGCTGTCTCGAGGCATCCGTGCGTCATGTCTACATGTCAACGCAAGCGCCCGATCTGAAGGACAGCGTGGTGGCCAAGCTCGTCGACGAGCGTCATGCGGAATGGGAAGCCGATCTGCCGCTTGGCGATGATGCAGCGCTCTGGGACTATCTGACGGTCCTCGACCAGGGCAGTCGGCTGGCCTTGCTGGCGCATTGCCTCAGCTTCGGCGTCAACGCGATGCATGAGAAGGTGAACCCCTACGGGGCAGGCATCTCTGCTGGCGGTCTGGCCCGGCGTATGGCGCATGCCGATCTCGTGGCGCGTGCCGTCGATCTCGACATGGTCGAGGCGGGCTGGGAGCCGACGGTCGACACCTATCTCAACCGCGTGCCCAAGGCCCGGATCCTCGATGCCGTGCGTGAGGCCAAGGGGGAGGGGACTGCCCAGCTTCTCGATCACCTGAAGAAGGGCGAGATGGCTAGTGAAGCCGAGCGCTTGCTGAAGGGCAGCGGCTGGTTGCCCGAGGTCCTGCGCCGGAACGATCTCGTAGCGCTGGACGGTGAGGACTGTGTCGAAGGGCAGGGGCCGGATGTCGATGCCGAAGTGGCCGACAGCGTCAGTGAGGCTGACCTTCCCGCGTTCCTGACGGATGACCTGCCTGCTCAAGGCGCGTCGATGCTGGCCGCGGAATAACGTGATCCAGCGGGGGGCGGAGATTCTGCCCCCAATTACCCAACATCATAACAATATCAATGAGATGAGTGCGATTACTCGCATTCAGAATGAGGAATCATGTCTGCAACAACCATCATCGACACCGCGCCCCTTGGGGCGCTCATTCGCTACACCGACGGCAGTCCCAAACCGCCCGCACGCTTCACCAAGAAGCTCGCAGCCTGGGAGCGCTCGAACGGCGTCGGCCGCCTCGTGAAAAAGGAACCACCCCGGCCTTACCCGACCTGGACGGCTCCTGCGTCGTTCGCGCTGCATGAGGGCAACTTCGCCTCGGACGGGGTCATCCTCGTGACCATCATGCGCAGCCATTCCGCTGACAGCGCCCTCGTCTTCGAGGTGGCCGAGGAACCGAAGCCCGGGCAGGTGCGCGCGCTTCTCGACTTCGGCGGCAATACGGAGCTGCTGCATCTGGCGGAGTCCGTCACTGCGGCCGAGCTTTGGATCGCCAAAGAAGGATACCGCAACGCGCGGCTTGAAATCGTCGGCGATGAACAGTGCGAAAGGGCAGGGGGCGCGGACCTGGCCGCCTGAGCCCAACTGAAACCGAGGGGCCCGCCCAAGCGCGGGCTGCTCATCCATCACAACCTTGTCCCGCGATGTCGCGGGGCGCCAAAGGAACCATCCCCAAGGAAGGACGTCTTCAACCAAGCGCCTGCCCGGGAGGCTGGTGACGTTAGAAGCATCAGCGGGACGATCGGCTCCTGACGTTGGGGGACCATCCCCCGCCTCCAAGACGGGAGCCAAACAGATGTCCCGCAAAGATGCACACGCCTTCGCCGCCTCCCTCGCCGCCACGCTCATGGTTTCGATCGTCGTCTTCCAAGTTGGGGATGGAATCTTCGGCGCCGTCCCTGCCGATGAAATCGACGGCGACGAAGTTCAGGTACTGGTTGAGGTTGACCCGTGGGCTTAGGCCCACGGTTTCCGCCAAGGTTCAGGTTCGGCGCAAGGGCGCCGACCTGAGTTCTACGCCTGCCAGTCGCCGCAGCTGAACGAGACAGAGTGCCGATGCAGGCCGGCAGATCGTCACCTTTCTCGAATTGTCAGGCTAGTCAGAGTCCTACGGGCCGCCCGAGACGTCTAGGAAGAGTTTCACCAAGGCGACGTTGATGAAGTAGTTATTCTTCCCAGACCGGTGCTTTTCCACAAAGCCCCGGTCCGCCAAGGTGTCGAGATACTTCGCAGCGGTTTGTCTGCTGACATCCAGATCCTTCTGCAGGTATTCGATCCGCGTGTAAGGGTGGCGGAAGAGATTGTTCAGCAGTTCCTGGCTGTAGATCTTGGGCAACTCATACCGCAGCCGATGCTTGACGTCCGCCATTTGCTGCCGGATACCGGTAACAATCTCGAAGGTCGTCGCAGAGGTCTCTGCAACGGCCTCGAGCATGTAGATGACCCAGTTCTCCCAGTTTCCGGTATCTCGCACGTCTTGCAGGTGCTGATAGTAGTCCGCCTTGTTGCGAGTAATGAAACGCGACAGGTACAGCACGGGGATGTCGAGCAACCCGGTGCGGGTAAGGTAGAGGACATTCAGAATGCGGCCGATTCGCCCGTTCCCGTCTGGAAAGGGGTGGATGCTTTCGAATTGGTGGTGGATGAGCGCCATCTTGATCAGCGGATCAAGGTCGCTGAGACCGTCATCGTTGATAAACCGTTCCAACGCGGTCATGTGGGTGACGATCTCGCGCGCATCCTGAGGCGGCACAAAGACGATCTCTTCGGTCTTCTCGTTCTTTAGGGCGGTTCCCGGTGTTACTCGAAACCCATCACTACGCCCTTTCAGCAGACGAAACATGTCGATGATCGCCGAGTTGGGAATCAGGCCGCCGGTTTCACCCAACCGTGCATAGCCAAGCCGGAGAGCATCGCGATAAAGGGCGACCTCTTTGGCCGCAGGGGATTGCGGATCGTCGGGGAAGATGTCCGCCTGAAACAGCTCATCTTGCGTCGTGACGATGTTTTCGACTTCGGAGGAGGCCTTGGCTTCCTGGAGTGCGAGGGTATCGATCAAAATGCCCTGATTTGGGATGGTCTTTGCCTGCCCCTTCAGGTCCGCAAGCGCACGGCTAGCGCGAGCGAGCGCTTTGAGCACAGGAATAGTTTCGATTTCCGCCGTCGGGGGCAGAGTGGGGATGATATAGGTCGGCTTTAACATGTTCCCTGCCTCGTGTTAAGAAAGTGTCGCTTTGCTAACATGATCTTCGTGTCATGTCAGTAAAAAGCTGTTTTCTTAACTTGGGTCTGTGCCCGCCTTGAATGCGTCAACGAACCACTTCGGGTCACGCCCACGGATAGACCGGATGAGCTGTAGGGTTCTTAGGTGGTGAGGATTTCGCAGCGGATTGCACAAGGGTGGTTTTCACCTTGGAGCCGACAAGTTCGGCAAGAGAGTAGCCCAGTTCCGGCGCAGACTACCGCCTTTTGTCGATCTTGATAGGTGGAAGCCGCCTTCGACATCCTTCTGCATTTTCTTCAGCTCGCTGAGCGACAGGGCCTCGAGATCGAAATCAGCCATTGGTGCGGTCCGTGTCCTGAATGTTCCGATATTGATAGCCCGTTGCAGCATAGGCCCGAAACTTCCGGCAGGCAGGGGCAGAAGGGCGCGAGTCGATGATCGTCACTTTCGTCACCGCCAGAGAGGTGCAGGGATTAGGTTCAGATAAGTTCGACTGGCAAGGTGACAGGGTCTGGCATGGGCTCCCCGTGCCTCTCTGTCCTCTGGGTCCTTCGTTCGACTGACAATCCCCTAATCCCGTTCGGTCTCCTGCGCCCAACCCCGCGTCAGTCCGGGCCGTGTTGGCCGCCTGTGGCGTCCTGCCCGCTCCACCCCGGTCCTTTGGAGGGATTCCGGCGTCCGTGCCGTCCGCCGTGCACGCCTCACCCGACGGGCTTTTTCGGGTCTTGTCGAAGGGACGGTCCCGAAGACAGGAAACACAGGAGCTTACCCATGCAGAGCATCGTCATCCTCGCCGGCAACATCGGTCAGAACCCCGAAGCCCGCACCACGAAAGGCGCGAGCACCCAGATCACCAACTTCAGCCTTGCCACCTCGCGCTCCCGCCTCTCGGAAGGTCGCGTGATGCGCGACGACAACGGCTACCGGGTCATGGACACGGAATGGCACCGCATCACCTGCTTCAACGGTCTCAGCAAGACGGTCACGGAGCATTGCGAAAAGGGCATGAAGGTCCTCGCCCACGGCCGTATCCACTACAGCAAGTGGATCGATAGCATGGGCATTGACCGCTACGGCTGCGAGATCATCGCCGAAACTTCCTTAGCCCCCCGAAGTCGACCGAGGTTCAAGACCCCGAGCTGGTCGACCGCGACGACGAGATCCCGTTCTGAAGAACGGGGTCTCCCCCCTTCGGCCCGGCGGGACAGTCCGCCGGGTACAATGCGCGCCGTAGCCGGTTAGGTCCGGTCTGGTGACACTGGCGCACTTATTGACAAACTTTGCCAATCTATGCCATCTTCATGAGAAGGGAGATCAAGACCATGGCCACGATGAATGTCTCATTGCCCGATCCGATGAAGACCTGGGTCGAGGCGCAAACCAAGGATGGGCGCTACAGCAACGCCAGTGACTACGTTCGCGATCTGATCCGCCGGGACCAGGACCGCCATCAGGCTATTGCGGAGCTGCAGCAGCTCGTAGATGAGGGCATCGCCAGTGGCCCCGCGCGGCATTTGGATGTCGAAGCATTCCTTGTCCGCAAGCGAGATCAGAATGCCGACACCAACGGTCACTGAATACCGACTGTCCCCGCAGCATTAAACGATCTGGACGCGATCTGGGATCGCACCCTGCGCATCTGGTCTGTCGTTCAGGCCGAAACCTACATCCGCGCGATCGCCAGTGATATGTCCCTGCTGGTCCGACACCCTGAAATCGCGCGCGAACGGGTCGAAATTCGCCCTCCCGTGCGGGTGTACCGCTCAGGGTCCCATCTCATCCTCTATCGGATCGAAGACAGCTGGCTGGAGGTGCTGCGCATTGTGCATGCGCGGCAAAACTGGACGGCTTATCTCAACGAATGATCCTGGCCTGGTGCCAGACAAGCCAGCGGTCAATGTTTCGCTATCATATGAGGGTTTCGCTATCATATGAGGATTTGCCCATGAAACCCGCAGACGAAGACCGCATCGCGGCCAACCTTGCGAAGATCATGGCGATGATCTGCATCCGGAATACACACCTCGAAGACCTGCACGCAGGCACGGTGCCGATAACCAGGACGGGGGACTATTCCGATGTCCTCGTGATCGATGCCGAGGGCCGCGAAATACCTTGGCCCAAAGCCGCCCATATCGACGACGGCCAGATGGCAAGCCTGATGCGGGACATCGTCAACCGTCTGTTCACGTTTCACATGAAGAGTGACGATCCGGGTTTCCGTGAGGATCTGGATCGCTGGATGGCTGTCGCTGGTAAATGGGACGATCCGGTTCTGGATCAGGCCTTCCTTGATGCGGTGGCCAGCTTGAAGTCTAGACCCAACAATTAGACCAGCACCCGGTGTCCCTGTACCTGTGCCGGGCTGCTTGCCGACATGCGGTACTTCGACCTCGGCCTGCGTTTGAGAGCGTAGCCGCAGCCGGGTGGTGCAGACCGCCGATATCCGATCGAGGCGGCGCGCGACAGATCCGACCGGTTGCAGTTGATCCTGCCGAAGGGTAAAAAACTGCTGAAATTACTTATTTGTGCAAAACGACATTAAGTGCTTCGCAGCAGCAGTATTTTTGTCCCACGAACTGATATTCATACAGCATATGACCGGTTTCGCGGGCGGTAGGGCGCTCTGGTTCGCGCCCGGATATCGCCCGCGATCTGCCGTCTCGATCAGCCGGTGATCTTTGTGGTCATCTCCACGAGGCGCTTGGCCTGATGAGCCACTGCCGCCTTGCCGGCATCGTCAAAGCCATTGGCGTTGGTCGAGAAGCCGTAGGGGTTGCCGCCAGCGTCAAAAATCGACTGATCGGTAAAACCCGGCGCGACAATGATGGCGCCCCAATGCATCGCAGTGGTGTACAGGCTGAGTATGGTCGCTTCCTGACCGCCATGCGGATTCTGGGCGCTCGTCGTGGCCGTAAAGGTCTTGTTGGCCAGCTTGCCGGCACCCCACAGTCCTCCCAGCGTATCAATGAAGGCGCGAATCTGGCTGGCGGCCACGCCGAAACGGGTCGGTGTCGAGAAGAAATAGCCGTCGGCCCATTCCATGTCGTCGGCCGTCGCTTCGGGGATATCGCCCATCTTGTCCAGCTGCGCTTTCCAGGCGTCCTGGGTTTCGACAACCGCTTTCGGGGCGGTCTCGGGAACGCGGCGAAGGCGGACATCCGCGCCTGCATTGCGGGCGGCCTCTGCCGCCGCCAAAGCGACGGCATGGTTGGTTCCGTAGGTCGAGTAGAAGATAATTGCGATCTTGGGCTGTGCCATAGTCTTTTCCTTTTCAGTTGGTTGGTATTGCGTACCGTGCGGCATCCTCACGCTTGCTTTAGGAAGGTGCCGTTGTTCAGTTCAAAGATTGCCTGCCGTAGTTCTTCTTGGGTGTTCATCACGATGGGGCCATGCCAGGCGACGGGTTCCTGAATCGGTCTGCCGGTCATCAGCAGGAAACGAATGCCATCGTCGCCCGCCTGAACCGTGATCTCGTCGCCAGACCCGAAACGGACCAGCGTGCGGTTGCCGGTCTGATCACGGATATTCAGCTCTTGCCCGCGATATTCCTTTTCGACCTTGATGCCGACAGGATCGCTGGCATCGCGGAACGTGCCGGAACCGGCAAAGACATAGGCCAGCGCATTGGCCCGCGTGTCCACCGGAAGCACCTTGCGCCGACCGGCGGGCACTGAGACATCGAGCAGCATCGGGTTCGCCGCGATCCCGTCGACCGGGCCGGTCTTGCCCCAGAACGAGCCAGTGATCACCTTGACCACCGTGCCGTCGTCATCGCCCTCGACGGGGATGTCGCCGGCGGTAATGTCCTGGTAGCGCGGCGCCGTCATCTTGAGCGACGAGGGCAGGTTGGCCCAGAGCTGGAAGCCGTGCATCTGGCCCTTGGCGTTGCCCGCAGGCATTTCCTGATGCACGATGCCCGATCCCGCGGTCATCCACTGAACGCTGCCCGGACCGAGCAGGCCGCGGTTCCCAAGCGAATCGGCATGTTCGACCTGACCGTCCAGAACATAGGTGATCGTTTCGATCCCGCGATGCGGATGCCAGGGAAATCCTTTGGAATAAAGCCGTGGGTCATCGTTGCGAAAATCGTCCATCATCAGAAACGGATCGGTCAACGACGGATCGCCGAATCCGAATACGCGCTGCAGATGTACGCCCGCACCTTCCAGTGCGGGTTGTGCTTTGCTGGTGGCTGCGACCGGTCTGAACGTCATGGGAGGCTCCTTTGCTCTTATACATCCAAGATGGGCCTTGGAGGCGAAATCGTGATTGGCGAGGATCTGACAGCCGCTGTGCGATAACGCGCAGATCCAATGCCGCGCAAGCAGGTGCCGTCAGCCGACCGCGCGCAGGGTGACGTGATCGCGGTCATGCGCGCGCGAAAAATCCGGCTCGCCGCCCTTGGGAACGATCTGCGTCGGATTGATGGTCCGCTGGCTCACATAGTAATGTTGCTTGATGTGCCAGAGGCTCACGGTCTCGGCGACACCCGGCTCCTGGTAGAGGTCGCGGACGTAATTCGCCAGGTTCGGATAATCCTCGATCCGGTGCAGATTGGTCTTGAAGTGACCGTGATAGACCGCATCGAACCGGACCAAAGTGGTGAACAGCCGCCAGTCGGCCTCGGTCACGCGGTCACCCAGCAGATAGCGTGAGCGGCCCAGCCGGGCTTCGAGCGTTTCGAGCGCGTCGAACAGCTGGTCGAAAGCGTCTTCGTAGGCCTGCTGCGTTGTGGCGAAACCGGCACGATAGACACCGTTGTTGATGCGCGGGTAGACGAAGTCGTTCATGGCGTCGATTTCAGTGCGTAATTCTTCGGGGTAGAAATCCAGCCTGTTGCCCGTGATATGGTCGAAGGCGCTGTTGAACATGCGGATGATCTCCGAGCTCTCGTTGCTCACGATGGTCTGCCGCTTTCGGTCCCACAGCAAAGGCACCGTCACGCGGCCAGTCATGTCGGGCACGACGCAGGTGTAGACTTGGTGCAGGAATTTGTGATCCCCGATCGGATCGGGGTCGGCGGGGTCGAATTCCCAGCCGTTCTCGAGCATGTGCGGATGCACAATCGTCAGACCGATCAGGTCTTCGAGTCCCTTGAGCTTGCGGAAGATCACCGTGCGATGGGCCCAGGGGCAAGCCAGCGACACATAGAGGTGATACCGACCCGCCTCGGCCTTGAAGCCGCCCTCGCCGCTTGGGCCAGGGCGGCCGTCGCGGGTGATCCAGCTGCGGAAACGCGCATCCTCGCGCTCGAATTTCCCGCTGCTCTTGCCGGTGTCGTACCAGCGGTCTTCCCATTTGCCGTCGATGAGCAGGCCCATTTTCATTTCCTCCGATGCATTCTGTTGCTTAGCATGTGGGTGAAACGGGGGCTGAGACAAGTTGACCTCTGCGCAATTGACTGACGCGCTCAGCGCAACAATCCGTTTTTTATTTTTGCCGTGTCCGGAAATCGTGTTGGTTAGCCTTCGTGTTTTCACATTCGGCCAATATCCCTCCGTAAACCATTGCGGAGATGCCTATGAGAAACCACGATTTTCGCCGGTTCCTGGACCGAATTTCTCACCTGAGTCCTGCACAAATAGCGGTAGCTGGGACCGCCTTTCAGGAAGTTCGCAGGAGATCCGAAGCGCTTGCTGAAATCGAAACACGAACAGAGCAAGAACACAAGTGCCCGTTTTGCGACTGCGAGGCGCGCCAGAAATGGGGCACAACGAAAACGAAGGTCCAGCGATATCGGTGCTCTGGCTGCCTCAAGACCTACTCGGGGCGAACAACCTCGATCATTCGCTATATTCACCGCCCTGATCTTTTCCTGGAAGTTCTCCGTGACATGATGGGAGATGCACCGCCTTCGCCGGTTCGACGCCTCGCCGAGGCCTTGGGCGTGAATAAATACACCATCTGGCGCTGGCGCTTGATCATTCTCGATGGATTGTCTGGATCATCTTCCGAAGTCTTCGCAGGTATCGTCGAGGTAGATGAAACCTTTCAGCGGGAGTCGCGAAAGGGATCGCGTGAATGGGTCAAGTATCTGCGCAATCCTGCAAGCCACCCTGCGCCGCCGCGACTGCGTTGGTATGAGTATGGCAAGAAGGGTATTCCCATGATGCGAGGGCTGTCTCGCTGGCAGCTGCCCATTCTGACGCTGGTAGATCGGAACGGCGCCCGTCGGGCCGAACGCATTCCAAACCGAACCGACAAAACGATTGAGGCCGCGCTTGCGCCATTCGTGGCCTCAGATGCCGTCCTGTGCTCTGACGGCCTTTCTGGCTACAAAAGCTTCACTGCGAGCAGGCAGATCACTCATGTCGAAATTAAACCGAAACAGGTATCGACCGGCAACTCGTCAGCTTACCACATCCAGAATACAAACTCGCTCCACCAACTCTACAAGACCTTTATCCGGCCTTTCCGCGGCCCGGCGAGCAAGTATCTCGAAGGCTATATTTGCTGGTTCATTGCGCGATCCTTGAAACTCGACCCAGTTGAGGTGTTTCGAGCAATATGAGAATGCGCAAAAGGCGATACCAGGCCAGACCGTTATTTCGTGGTGCAGGTGAATGGTGCCAGAGATCGAAAGGCAATGAATACTTTGAGTCCGAAGCGGTTAGTCGCATTCTGGCATAGTTGGAACGCGTCGGCACCAGTATCCGGCAACTGCATCCGCAATCCGATCCGGCAGATCTTCACTCCTGGCTTGGTTCATGAACTCACCCAGCATCATGCCACGCATGATCCCCATGATGTCCATCACTGCTACCGATGCCTGACCGTCGACCAGAACGCCACTCTCGTTCACAAGGTCCAAGAGAAGGTTGTAAATCTCCTCGTTGATCTTTGCGCTTTCGGAACTGGCCGTCAGCGTGGGATCGAGTAGAATAAGCTGAAGCGTCAGTTTCGGACGCTGCAAACGGTGCAAGGTCAACGCCTTGGCAAAAGCGATCACGGCATCCAAGCCGGAGCATCCTTCGATCGCATCGTGGCTCTCCCCGATGAACTCGCGCGCTTCCCGCTCGATGAGGGCGCTGATGATCGACTGCTTGTCCGAGAAGTATTGATACACGCTGCCAGGGCTGACGCCGGCAACTTCGGCAATCATATTCGTGGTTAGAGCTTCCGATCCACTCGTTTCCAAAATGCGAGCGGCGGCTTCAATTACGTCAGCCACCAGTTGCTTTGCCCTTGTTTGCTTCGGTATTTTTCTAAGCAAATCAAACCTCTATTGGCAGTTCTGTAGCAATGCCCAGATGCGAGTAGTAAATATGAGCGAAAACTCGCATTTTTATAGTTGATAAATCGAACACAGGAAAGGCTTCAAGATGTTCCTGAAACCGAAAAAGAAGAACGAAGGTGATCCCTGGTTCACACTGCGGGACTATTTGCTCGGCTACAACTTGGGTGCCGCCACCCTACAGATAGTCATGGCAGTTCCTGTAATCATCGCGGTGTCTGGGATGATACACTTCCTTTTTGGGTAGTATTGATCTCGAGGAACGGCAGTCTCGTCCGCAGAAGCTGACCGCAATGGCGGACAACTCCCGAAGATTTCCTCAGGAGCCGTCGGAAGACAAAGCGCCTTGCCCGCATGGATTTCTGCGTCAAGATGTGCAACATCTTGCACTGGCTGCCCATCCTCAGTGTTCACAAATCCATTTCACCCAACACGATTTGCGGACACGGCATTTATTTTCCATATTATGCTCCAAATCATCGCAATTGTTGCGTAAACTAACGCAAATATTGCAAAATCACCCGGCAATCCCCGCGTGGCAACTTCCGTGGGTCAGGGTGCAACTTTACTGCACAGATCGCAGCCTTATCCGCACGGCACGCATGGCAACGGGCAAAATTGGCACAACGTTACGCAAAATTGCTGCGCCTGCCGGGCGCGTATTTCCGTCCCTCATCTTTATCGTGGCTGGATGGGCCGGATTGACAGCTACGAAGGCACCGCCGATTAGATGGGAACCATCAACAGGCCTTGAGAATTTTTGCCGCGGCTAATCGCAGCGCGACGTCGACGGCGGCGAATGCTACACCACCACCTGACCGGTCACGTCAGGGAAGGCACGAACCTGTTCCTCGATGAGCCCCGTGAAGGCTTCGACTTTCGCGGGGAGCATCTCGTATGGGGGATAGAAGGCCGTCAGCCAGATCTCGGGTGGCGTCCAGTCCGTCAAAATCCGGCGGAGCGTGCCTGCGGCCAGTTCATCACGGACAAGGAAATCCGGCAACATTGAAACGCCCCCGTTGCCGAGGGCAGACGCGACGATCAATTCGCCGCTGTTGCTTTCAAAGCCATGACGAACCGTTGCCGAGCGGACCTCACCGGTTCTGCAATGCGTCAGTTTCCAGCTCTGTCCGCCGGGGAAGTGGCTGTATCCAAGAATGGCGTGTCCACTCAAATCTTCGGGCTGCTCAAGCGGCGTAGCCGTCCGGAGATAGCCGGGGCTGGCGACGATCGAACGGCGGATGGGCATGATCTTGCGCCAGATGGTGGAGACATCTTCCGGCGGCCCCGAGATACGCAATGCCATGTCGAACCCTTCCTCGATGATATCGATGAAACGGTCGGTCAGGTGAATCTTGAGCAGAACCTCGGGATAGCTCTCGCGGAACCCGGCGAGCACCCGCGGAAGGAATCTCTGCCCGAACGAGACAGGTGCCGACAGGCACAGCTCGCCCGATAGCGTGGCGTGTTGCTGATTGATCAGTTCATCCGCCCGGTCCAGGTCGGCCAGAAGCGTTTGCATCCTCGCCAGATAGAGCCGCCCGGCCACGGTGGTTGAGACCTTGCGCGTTGTCCGCACCAGAAGTTGAGCGCCAAGCTCGTCTTCCAACTGGTTGACATATCGCGTGGCAATGGATCGCGTGGCACCAAGTTGACGCGCGGCCGCCGCAAATCCGTTAAGCTCGGCGACCTTCACAAAGACTCTGATACGTTCAATTCGCCCGGTCAAAAATCAACTCCACATCCCTGGCCCCATGATCGGGCACACTCCTTTTCACCGCGTTGCCGGTAACCTCAGTACTGTCGCTATGCAAAAGCGATAGCGCATCGCGCGGTTGACGGGTTGGCAGCAGCCCGTCGAGCGCCGTGCACACCTTACCCTTACGGATAGAAGACGCCGCCGAGTGCCCTTCTCGGTTTGGTATTCGTCTCGGGGAGCGGGATGAAGTCGGCCTCATCGCCCGGCACGGTGTCGAAGCGCCCGCGCCGCCATTCCTCCTGGGCCTGTTCGATCCGTTCCTTGCGCGACGAGACGAAGTTCCACCAGATCCAGCGCGGCCCGTCCATCGGCTCGCCGCCGAAGAGCATGACGCGGGCGGCACTCTTGGCGCGCACGAGGATCTGGTCCCCCGGGCTCAGAACCAGAAGCTGGGCCGGCGCAAAGGACTGTCCCGCGACTTCGATCTCGCCCGAGATGGTATAGAGGGCACGTTCGGTCACGGAGGGCTCGACGGCAAAGCGCGCACCGGGGTCGAGCTGTATATCGGCGCAAAGCGTCTCCGATGCCGTCGCGAGCGGCGATCTTGCCCCGAAGGCCGCGCCGGCGATAAGCCGCGCCTTCACTCCGCCCTCTTCGATTATCGGCAGGGCCTCTGCGCCGTGATGGACGAAGGCCGGATCGTCTTCCTCCTGCGCCTCGGGCAGCGCCACCCAGGTTTGAAGGCCAAAGAGACGCTGGCCCTGTCGGCGCCGCTCCTCATCGGTGCGCTCGGAATGCACGATGCCGCGCCCCGCCTTCATCCAGTTCACCGCGCCCGGCTCGATCTCGCGATCGGTGCCAAGGCTGTCGCGGTGCCGAATGCGGCCCTCGAACAGATAGGTGACAGTTGCCAGATTAATATGCGGATGCGGGCGCACGTCGATTCCCTGATCGGTCAGGAATTCCGCCAGTCCCATCTGGTCGAAGAAGATGTAGGGGCCGACCATCTGCCGTTTGGTCGATGGCAGGGCACGGCGCACCTCCAGCCCGCCGAGATCGACGGCGCGGGGAATGATCAGCGTCTCGATCGCATCGACTGTTTCGGGGTTACCCAGCGTGGGATCGGGGCAGGGACTCCAGCTCATGATTGCGTCTCCAGTTCAGCGTTTCAGCACATCGTGCCAGTCGGGATGGAGCAAGAGCTGCGCCTTGGCAAAGGGGCATAGCGGGACGATGGAACGGCCTTCGGCCCGCGCATCCTCGACTGCACGCCGCACCAGGGTCTGCCCGACCAAGCGGCCGCGCATCGCATCGGGAACCTCCGTGTGATCAATGATTATCATGCTTTCACCCGCGCGCGAATATGTCATTTCTGATTCGTCGCCGCCCAGTCGGAAGACATAGCGGCCTTTGCTCGGGTGCTCCTCGCGTTCAATGGGCTGCACCTGCGGAATCGGTCTGGACATGATCTGCCTTTCTGCTGTCGGTAGTTTGGCCTGTTCGGCGAAGGTTCGCACCCGCCGGCCGAACACGGTTTTCCCCTACGCGACAGTGTCAAGCAACCGCCGGATATGCGCCGGGCCGGCCGGCCGGATGCCCGTCGGATTCAACGCCTTGATCGAATAATAGCCTCGCGTGATGTGATCCATGTTCACCGTTTCCGCGACGCCCGGCAGCCGCAGCACGCGTTCCATATGCGCTGAAAGATGCGGGTAATCCGCGATTTGCCGACGGTTGGTCTTGAACAATCCGTGATAGGCCGCGTCGAACCGGATGAGCGTCACGAAGGCACGAATATCGGTTTCGGTCAACTCGTCGCCGAACAGATACGGGCGGTCGTCACCGAGGCGCGTCTCCAATTGGTCCAGCATCGCGAACACCCCATCGACGGCCTCGTCATAGGCCTCTTGGCTGGAGGCGAACCCGGCCTTGTAGACCCCGTTATTGAGGCTTTCGTAAATCTGCCTGTTCAGCACGTCGATCTCGTCGGCCAAAGCGGCGGGATAGAGACGCAGATCGGATGGGGCGATCGCTTCGAAGGCGGTATCAAACATGCGCACGATGTCGGCGCTTTCGTTGTTCACCATGACGCCGCGCTTCATGTCCCACAATACCGGCACGGTGGCGCGGCCCGAAACATGCGGATCGGCACGGGTATAGAGTTCATGCATGTAACTCGATCCGTAAAGCGGGTCCTCATCCGCGCCCGGATAGCCGCCGAACCGCCAGCCCTGATCGGTCAGCGTCGGGTTGACCACCGTGACGGGGATCAGATCCGCTAGCCCCTTGAGCCGCCGTGCGATCAGGGTTCGCGAGGCCCACGGGCAGATCAGCGCGACATAGAGCCGATACCGCCCGGCCTCGGCCTCGAAACCACCCTCGCCCGTGGGGCCGGGACGCCCATCGGGGGTGATCCAGTTCCGGAACTCCGAAACCTGGCGCACGAAACGCCCCTGTTCATCGGCCTTCTGGACAGGCTGCCAGTTCTCGACCCATTTTCCATTCACAAGCATGTCTTGTCTCCTTTATTACTATCAGGTTCGCAAAGCACCTTACTGCGCCAGCGCGAAGGCGGTGCCCCAGGGATCTGAAAAGCGATCGCCGCCAAGGCGCTGTGTGATCGCCTGACGCGCTGTCGGATCGACGCCGAGGGTGATTTCGCTCAGCCCCGCCTCGGACGCGTCCCGCGTCCCGGCCTGGCGGCTGTTCCAGATGTTGCCGGCCAACTGGTGGTGATAACCGCCGCTGCCGTAGAAACTAGCGCCCGGATAGGTCGCCGCGATGTCGAAGCCGAGGGCGTCGCGGTAGAAACGATCCGCCTCTTTCGTGTCGCCGACCTGCAAGTGAACGTGGCCGACGATGCCGCCTATTGGGAAGCCGGTCCATGTCCGGCCCTGCGCCGTACGCATCAGATCCTGAAGGTCCAGCGGGTCAGTCGCCATGCGGATATCGCCCGCGCGATCGCGCCACTGGCTTGGCGGACGGTCGACATAGACCTCGATGCCATTGCCTTCGGGATCGGCCAGATAGAGCGCTTCGCTGACGATGTGATCCGATGCGCCCTGCAGCCGCACGCCCGTTTCGGCCACATGGCCAAGCCAGCGGGCCAGATCGCCGCGCGAGGGCAGCAGGAAGGCGGTGTGAAACAGCCCTGCCTGCCTGGGGTCGCGTGGGCGCAACGCCGGGTCGCCACAAAGATGGAGCAGCGGTGTCTCTTCGGTGCCCAGTGTGACGCTGCTTCCGGCCTCTGCCAGCGGCACCAGCCCCAGAACGTCCCGATAGAAGGATGAAACGGCATCGAGATCCCGCACCCTGAGCAGAACGGTATCGATGCGGATCGGCGCGGCATTCATGTCGAATTTTTCGGTTGGATTGCCCATCGTGATACTCCTTTGGGGAATGGGCGCGGGGCTGCTTGCCCCGCACCATGAAGACGGAACGGATCAGGTCCGGCTGCGCTTGAGCGCATAGGCGCCGTCGCCCAGCAGAGCTTGCACGACCAGTGTGATCGCCCAGAATGCGGGATATTCCCAGCCGCCGCCTTCATTCGAAAAGAAGAAACCGGCCGCGCCATGCGGCGCGTAGATCGAGCCGAGCAGAACCGGCACCAGCGCGAGCGACACCCAGCGGGTCCAGACGCCGAGGATCAGCGCCACGCCACCGGCAAGCTCGGCGGCAATTACGAGATAGGCGAGTGCTCCCGGAAAGCCGAGGCTTTCGAAGAAGGCGGCCGTTCCCGCCGGCGTGAAGATCACGAGTTTCAGCCAGCCATGGGCGATGAACAGGATTCCCAGCGCAACGCGCAGGATGGTTGCGGCGAGATCGGCATTTGCCACACCGGGGATCACCGGTGATTGAGGTGGGTTATGATGGTTTGCGTTGGACATTGTCTTTTTCCTTTGTTCGGGAGGTTGGGTCAGGCAGAAAATTGCCAGCGCGGCGCGATCTCGGTGCCTTTTCCGAGCACATAGCCGAACTGGATATTCAGGAAACCAAGCGGCTCGAGCTGGCGGGCGGTGGACAGGGGGCCGGCATCGACCGGCTCGAACCCGGCCTCTGCGGCCAGCGTTTTCACGGTGTCGCGCGCCGTCTCGTCGTCGGCGGCGACAAAGGTCTGCAATGGCTGACCGTCCAGCTTGAGATCCCCCGCATAGTGCTGGGCGAAGATCGTGTTGAAGGCCTTCACGACGAACGCTCCCGGAACGAGCGCAGCGATCGCCTCGGCGGCCGATGTGGTGGTACCGAGTTGCAGGGCCGAGAAATCCTCGGTGACGGGGTTGGACACATCGATGACGATCTTGCCGGTGAAGTCTGCCTGCTCTGCGAGTTCGGCAGCCGCCCCATAGGGCGTCGCGAGAATAACGATATCGGCCTCATTCACGGCGTTTGCCACATCGTCGGCGCGGCCAAAGGTCCCGACCTGATGTTGCGTTTTGCTCAGGACATTTGCCAGACCGGATCCGACATTGCCGTTGCCAATGATTGCGATTTTCATGACTTGTTCCTTTAAGTGCGCGCCTTCAGGCGCTGTTTGATCTGTCAGGAAAATACGCCTTGTCTTTAGTCAATGAAATGGCGAATATATGGAATGACTATCCACGAAGTGTTCCAAGTGATTTACCATGGATATCGTCGATGAACTCCGGGCCTTCGTGGCCACCGCGCAGACTGGTTCGTTCACCGCAGCGGCCCATCAGTTGGGCGTGTCGAACCGGCTGACGTCCAAATATGTGGCTGCGCTCGAGCAACGCCTTGGCGCCCGCCTGCTGCAGCGGACCACCCGCAAGGTGGGGCTGACACCGGCGGGTGAGGACCTGATTGCGCGGGCGCCCGCACTGCTCGATGATCTAGATGAGCTGCTCGGCAGCGTTGCCGAAGGATCGCGCGGCCTGACCGGCGTCATTCGCATCTCGGCTCCTGTAACCTTCGGCGAAGTCTACGTCACGGGGATGCTGGCACGGTTTGCCCGACAAAACCCGGATCTTACACTCGATTTGCGGCTCGATGACCGCTATGTCGATCTGGCCAGCGACGGCTTCGACCTGGCTTTTCGCATCGGCCGGTCCGACATGCTGTCACTCAAGACGCTCAGGCTTGGCACCTTCAGCAGCCTTCTGGTGGCCAGCCCGGACTATGTCCGAGCACACGGAAAGCCCGGCTCACCCGAGGAACTGGCTGACCATACCTGTATAGTGGACACCAACCGGCGGGTTCCGCACAGATGGATCTTCGTCAGGAACGGGGTCGAGACAAATGTTCAGATCCACGGGCGGTTCCAGGTCAACTCCGCGCGCGCGGCCATGGATCTGGCCATCGGCGGCCTTGGGATCGCCAACATTCCGCGCTTCGCCCTGAGCAACGCCATCGAGACCGGATCGTTGGTCCCCTTGCTGGAGGAGTTCGGAGGCGACAGCGGTCCTGTCAGCGCGGCCTATCTCGAGGGCCGGGCCTTGCCCCGCAAGATCCGCGCACTGATCGACTTCGCCGCCGAGGATATTCGGTCTACCACGACCCTCTAGAGCATCGAGCCTTTAACTTGATCCATTTCCTGCTTCGCAGAAGTAATTCCAGCATTCAGGCGGTGTGAACAGATCGCAGACTCCGCGAATGCGTCGAAAATCTGGTCGAATGTTCTGGCCCCTGTCCGTCGCAAGTGCGCCTTGAGTTTCGAGAGCGCCATTTCGATTGGGTTCAAGTCGGGTGAGTACGGCGGCAGATTGTCAATCTGCATCAAAACTGGGTTAGAGCCGATCATCAACGCCGACGGCTCAGTTTGTGAAGGCATCGATAAGGTTGATGACGGACAGGATCTTTCTGGTGTCACGATCAACCCGATAGGCCCGGTTGCCCTCGCGATAATAGCGCCAATCGTCACGCGGTTCTAGATTTAGCCTACGGGGATCGCGGATAACCACGTAGTCACCGATGCGAAGGACATCCCCGATTCTAGAGCCGTAGTGATCATAGGACTTGCGTGCCTGCCCCGGCGGCACACAGGGCGGGTTCTTTTTTGCAAGTCCCGGCGGGCAATGTCCTGCAAATCCGTTGTGGTGATCGCCGCGCGCCTTGCCCTTGCCGTGCCCAGGGTCTGCCGATGCAGGCACGGCGGCCATCGATACGGCTGCAATCGCCATTACGGCCAGTGTTCGAGAAAATCTCATAGCTCGCTCCGCTTCAAGTGTTGCCGGATAGATAGTGCTGAGCGCGACAGAAGTCAGGCATAACGAACATCACTAGGCCATAATGCGGCAGAAACGGCGGTCTTCCGCCTGCCTCGTTGCCGCCTGCGAACAAGGCCAGGATGGCTTGATAAGCCTGCCCGGCCCGGCTTTGAGCTAAGTCAGTTTCGCACTCGGCATGATGCGGGCTGGCTGGTACGTGGCGCTCGCGGCCTTAATCGCTTATCTCGGTGCGGTGCTGGAGCCGAAACCCAATAGCGTGTCCGGTGCAATCATCACGCTTCTTGCGTTGTTCCTGCCTGGCTTTGCGCGAGAACAGGCGGATTTTTCAAGGATTGGGGTGATCTGCATCGGGTTGCTGAACCACTCAGGCCGATGGTGGGAATTTCGGAGCATGTCTGGAACGTGGCGCAGGAGCGAATGGGCACACAGGTGGCAACGGCAGCGTTTCCGCTCGTGTTCGAAGAGCATAGCACGGGTGAGGTTGCCTCGCCGGATGGATATCTGTGCGGCATGGTTGAGAAGGCGGGGGCAAGAGATCTGCACCTCTAATACTGCTTCTATTGCAGACTTGGCGGCAAGGCAACGTGATGCTTCAAGATTGGAAAATGCACCGTATGCGCAGTTGTAGGCAGGTCTTCAGGGAGATTTCTGCCGATATGCGTTGCCGATCTTGCCTGTCGATCTGAATGGGCTGTGCCAAATCAAAGGCTTCTGGAGACTACACGGTATTGAGCATTTTGTTGAGGGCCCGTTGGTTTTGAGAAGGACAGGGTCCGTGCCCAGGAAAAGTGAAAGTGTCCTTCGGGTTTTGTGACTGACGGACGAGGGCCTTTGGGGTCCTTCAGATGGGTCCGGGCCGGGTTCCGGTCTGCTGTTCCTGATGAAGGGCATTCTCATGCAAACAGGTGTCTTGTGCGTGTTGCGCGCGACCGCTGCCTAGTGGTGGCGACACAAGAAACCACGCCGAACCGGCCAGACGGGGCTGGCACAGCGGCGCGAGCGTGGGATCGTCCTGCGTGATCTCGGCTATCTGGAGCAGGCGGCGTTATTGCCGAACGCGCATGTGATCTGCGGAGAGGGCGGGACATTCATCCATCTTGGTTGGACCACCGTTTCGACCTTTGCGCCGATCGAGCGCTTTCCTTGGCCACTCTTGCAGTCTCGCGCGGCACGCCGTTCATCGATATCCGACCCGTCACCGATGTTATCGCCTTCGCGAACCTGCCGCGGGTGACACGGGACGGATCGATCGACCCTGAACCCTGGGGCCCTGGAAGTTCCGTCTCACTGACCACCTACATCGACATGGTCGAAGGGCTCGGCGCGAGGATCGTCAACGATCCGCGGCCCCGTCAGTCAACCTGATCACCACTTACTCTCACCAAAACTCGAAAGGAGGCCAGCCATGGCCCGATCCCGCACGCCCAAATTCGATGCCTCCGAGGTCATCACAAACGAAATCATCCGTATTATTGAGCGCGGCGTGTTGCCGTGGCGCAAGCCCTGGACCGCAGGCGGCAGCTCTCGTCCCCTGCGCGTGGGCGGTGAACCCTACCAGGGGGTGAACAACTTCCTGCTGACGATGCGGACCGTGATGGCGGGCCACAGCTCGCCCTTCTGGATGACGTTGCCGCAAGCCAATGCCTTGGACGCAAAGGTTCGCAAGGGCGAGAAGTCCTCTGTCGTCGTTTACTACGGTCAAAGCCGGAGAGACGCCGGCGATGAGCATGATCACAGCGAAGGGGATGATCACTCCGAGGAAGCCCGTATATTCCGCTTCCAGAAATCCTACCGTGTGTTCAATGCCTGCCAGATCGAGGGCTTGCCCGACAGCTTCTTCCCCGACCCGGAGCCCGTGCCCGAGCATCCGCCGTCCGAGCCCATCCCGCACATGCAGGCGTTTTTCGATGCCATCGACATCACGACCGTCTTCACGGGCACGGAGGCGTACTATTTGCCCCCCGTGGACAAGGTTTACATGCCGTCCATCACGCGGTTCCAGGACCCGCGCAATTTCTACGGGGTCTGGGCTCATGAGCTGGCCCATGCCACGAAGGCCCCGCATCGGCTGAACCGTGATTTCGGGTTCTCGAAGTTTGGCAACACGTCCTATGCGCGCGAGGAGATCGTCGCGGAATTGACCTCGGTGTTCCTGGGTCAGACGCTCGGCTTCACGGCGCATACGCTCGAGATGAATGCCGCCTACCTCCACAACTGGTTGCGCGTTCTTCGGTCGGACAAGGGTGCGATCTTCAAGCACGCCGCGGACGCGCAGCGCGCCTGCGACTATCTGATTGCCAGATCGGAGACGGGCAGGGCAGGGCGCAGTGCCGAGGCGGCCTGACCACACGGAGAACGGAGACTCGCATGTCACGCAAGGAACCCAAGACGCTGCGGGTGGCCTGCTTCGAAGACGGCCGCCGCAAGATCATCGTCTGCAAGCGCGGTGCCTATTGGTGGAGCCCGTCCGAGGGCGCTTATCCGCTCTCGGCAGCGCTCGAGAGCATCAAGGAACAGGGCGGCTGGATCGAAACCATCCCCAACCCGAATTACAGACCCAAGGGGCTGTTCGGGTAGGGCACCTTCGGCCTCGGTTCATCCGCCAAGCGGAAAAGAAAAAGATGCCGTAATGGGGCTGTCGGCGAATCGAGCACGTTTCGCTTGTTTGTCAGCATGATCTGAAGTGCCGTTGCC
>NZ_JACJUQ010000022.1 GCF_014235845.1 Pontivivens nitratireducens
ATCGAGAATACGTCCTCGATCGGCATCAGGAACGGCTGGTCCACGGCCCGCTCGGGGTTCGGGATGTAGCTGTCGACCGCTTCCATCAGCTTCGCGATCGACTGCTCGCCGATCTCGGGGTCGCGGCCTTCCAGAGCGGCCAGCGCCGAACCAGGGATCACGGGGATGTCGTCGCCAGGATAGTCGTAGGAGGACAGCAGCTCGCGGATCTCCATCTCGACCAGCTCAAGAAGTTCCTCGTCATCGACCTGATCGACCTTGTTCATGTAGACGACCATGTAGGGGATGCCCACCTGACGGCCCAGCAGGATGTGCTCGCGCGTCTGGGGCATCGGGCCATCGGCCGCGTTCACCACCAGGATCGCGCCGTCCATCTGCGCCGCACCCGTGATCATGTTCTTCACGTAGTCCGCGTGGCCCGGGCAATCGACATGCGCGTAGTGACGGGCTTCCGTCTCGTACTCCACGTGCGCGGTCGAGATGGTGATCCCGCGCGCCTTCTCCTCGGGTGCGCCGTCGATCTCGTCATACGCCTTGAAGTCGCCGTACTGCTTCGTGATCGCCGCCGTCAGCGTCGTCTTGCCGTGATCAACGTGACCAATCGTTCCGATGTTTACGTGCGGTTTCGTCCGCTCGAACTTTGCCTTCGCCATTGTCATTTCCCGTATCTGCTGAGGGACCGAAATTATGGCGGCTGACTAAAGCATTTGGACCCGTTCCCGCAAGGGGAATTGTCCCGCCGCCTCGAATCGCGATCAGCCACCCTGAGGCGCGCGCCGCGCCATTGTCGTGAAGTGGACGCGCGGGCACGTCAATTCAAGTCAATCCGCGCAGCGCGCCCCTGTCAGACAGGGGCGGCGGCCACTCTCAAGCCAGGAACAGGACAGCCTGCGAGGCCCGCAGGACATTGGCCCAACATGGATAATACCGGCCTAAGCCAGATAAATCTGTCAGCCACGAAATCCGCATGACGGAAACATCAAGATCGGAATGTGTACAGGATCGGAGTTTTGGAGCGGGCGGCGGGAATCGAACCCGCGTCTTTAGCTTGGAAGGCTAAGGTCTTACCATTACACAACGCCCGCGCTGGCGTCTGAATACCCAAGCTGCGCGGCGGCTGCAAGGGGGCGCGCAACCACGCGCCCCTGATTTTCAGCTCATTCTTTCGCGGTGAGCGCCGTATCGCATCGTGCGCACACGCCGGGATGCGAATGCGTGCCCACATCGGGCAGGATTTTCCAGCAACGCGCGCATTTCTGACCCTCGGCCAAGGCGGGCACGACCGCCACGCCCGGAACGTCTTCAAGCGTGAAGGCATCCGCAGGTGCTGCGGTGTCGCTCACCGAAATATCCGAGGTGATGCACAGATCCGCCAGGGGCAACCCGTTCAAGGCGGTGCGCAGGTCCGCATCCATGACATGAACCACCGGCGCAGCCTCCAGCGAGGCACCGATGCGCTTCGCCGTCCGCTCGATTTCCAGCGCCCCTGTCACCACACGGCGCACCGCGCGGATGCGCACCCATTTTTCTGCCAAGGTCTGATCTGTCCATTCGGTCGGGACGGACGCGAAATCCTCCAGATGCACACAGCCCTCGGGATAGCGTTCCAGCCAGACCTCCTCCATCGTGAAGGTCAGGATCGGGGCGAGCCATTTTGTCAGATGCGTGTGCAGCAGGTCGAGAACCGTGCGCGACGCCCGTGCCTCGATCGAGCTTGCCGCGTCACAGTACAGGGCATCCTTGCGGATATCGAAATAGACCGCGCTCAGGTCGATGGTGCAAAAGCTGAACAGCTTCTGGAACACGCCCTGAAAATCATATTTGGCGTAGCCCTCACGCACCTGCCGGTCCAGTTCGGACAGACGGTGCAGCACCCAGCGCTCCAGCTCCGGCATGTCCGCATGGGCGACCGGCTCATGCTCCGCCATGGAGCCAAGGATGAACCGGAACGTGTTGCGCAGTCGACGATAACTGTCGGCCACGCCCTTGAGGATTTCCGGACCGATGCGGTGATCGGCGGTGTAGTCGGTCTGCGCCACCCACAGCCGCAGGATATCCGCGCCGTATTGTTTGACGACCTCGTCCGGGGCGATGATGTTGCCCAGCGACTTGGACATTTTCACGCCCTTCTGATCCAGCGTGAAGCCATGGGTCAGAACGCCCTTGTAGGGCGCACGGCCCATCGTTCCGCAGGCTTGCAACATCGAGGAATGGAACCAGCCGCGATGCTGGTCCGTGCCTTCGAGGTAGAGGTCCGCCGGCCAGCCGCCATCGGGCCGGTCGCGCAGGACGAAGGCGTGGGTGGAACCGGAATCGAACCACACGTCCAGGATGTCTCCGACCTTCTCCCAGCCCTCGGCCGCGCGTTCGCCCAGAAAGCGTTCCGCTGCGTCATCCTCGAACCAGCAATCCGCGCCCTCGGCCCTGAATGCCTCGGCGATGCGGGCATTCACCGCCTCGTCCCGCAGCAACTCGACGGTGCCGTCCGGGGCCTTCTTGATGAAACAGGTCAGCGGAACGCCCCATGCACGTTGGCGCGACAGCACCCAGTCGGGGCGATTCTCGATCATCGAATGCAGCCGGTTCCGCCCGTTTTTCGGCGTCCACGTCACCAATTCGTCGATGGAGGTCAGCGCCCGGTCGCGGATCGTCTTGCCGTAGGTGTCATTGCCGCCGATCTCCTTGTCGATGGCAACGAACCATTGCGGGCGGTTCAGCCGGATGACCGGGGCCTTGGACCGCCATGAATGGGCGTCCGAGATGGTGATACGCCGCGATGCGATCAACGCGGACACCTCACGCAGGGCCGCCATCACGGCCTTGTTCGCGCCCCCCGGCTTTCCATTGGGCTTCAGGATTGCCTCACCGCCGAACAGGGGCAGATCGGCGCGGTAGGAGCCATCGGCCTCGATGTTGAAGGTCATCTTCAGCCCGTGCTTCAGGCCGATCTGGTAATCGTCATCGCCGTGGCTGGGTGCGGTGTGAACGAAGCCTGTGCCCGCATCATCGGTTACGTGATCGCCCGGCAGCATGGGCACATCGTAATCCCATTCGCCCTGCCCGTCGGCCACGCCGCGCAGCGGGTGCGCCAGGCTGATCGCCTCCAACTGCATTGCATCCAGCCCGTGCAGCCGCTCATAGGCCGCGACCCGCGCATCCGCAAAGACCGTTTCGGCCAGGGCATCGGCCAGCAGAAACTTGTCGCCGACCTTGGCCCAGTTTTCCTCGGCCGCCTCGGTCACGCGGTACAGGCTGTAATTGAGCGTCGGGTTGAAGCAGACCGCGCGGTTGGACGGGATCGTCCATGGCGTCGTGGTCCAGATCACCACGTTCGCACCGTTCAGATCGTCGGGCAACACGCCGAGGCCCGTGCCCTCGCTATCAGCACCTGCCTCCATCAGCTTGATGATGTCACCGACCGGCTCGATCTTGAACTTCACCCAGATCGCATCGACCTGGCGGTCGTGATACTCGACCTCGGCCTCGGCCAGTGCGGTCTTCTCAACCGGGGACCACATGACGGGCTTCGATCCCTGATAGAGCGAGCCGTTCATCACGAACTTCATGAATTCCTCGGCGATGGTCGCCTCGGATGAGAAATTCATCGTCAGATAGGGGTCCGCCCAGTTTCCGGTGATGCCGAGGCGCTTGAATTCCTCGCGCTGGATATCGACCCAGCCCCGCGCGAAGTCGCGGCATTCGGCACGGAACTCGTTGACCGGAACCTCATCCTTGTTGCGGCCCTTGGCGCGGTACTTCTCCTCGATCTTCCACTCGATGGGCAGGCCGTGGCAGTCCCAGCCGGGGATATAGCAGGCATCCGCGCCCATCATCTGCTGGCTGCGCACGACCATATCCTTGAGGATCTTGTTCAGGCCGTGGCCGATATGCAGGTGGCCATTGGCGTAGGGAGGGCCGTCATGCAGGACGAAGGGCGGGCGGCCCTGCTTCTCTCTGAGGCGATCATAGACGCCGATCTCGTTCCACCGGGCGAGCCATTCCGGCTCCCGCTTGGGCAGACCGGCCCGCATGGGAAAGTCGGTCCTGGGCAGGTTGAGCGTATCTTTGTATTCTGGCGTGGTGGTCTCGGCGCACATTTCGGCGGCTCCGTCACTATCGTGGATATGGGTTGGCGTTAGGTAGGGTCGGCGCGGTCCGGCCATGCGCCTTGTCCCGGCGACGCGATCAGCGTGCCGGGCGAATAATTCGAATACCTATGCGAAATCCACCGGTCATTGCCGCGTGATACCGCAGGCCGCGCGCGCGGTCCAGACGGTAAGCAAGAACGGGCCGCGACAGGCCCTCTGTCTCACGCCCGCTACCAGCCGGACTGCACACTGCGCCGTGGCGCCTCAATACGCCGTGACACCGCCGTCCAGCGCCAGAGTCTGCCCGGTCATGAAGCTGTTTTGCGGATTCGCCGCGAAGAGAATCGCGGTTACGATCTCCTCACGCTCCGCTAGACGCCGCATCGGGACACCGCGTGTCAGGTCCGCCGTGGCGGCGGCGGGGTCCGGTGCGACGCCTATGATGTCATCCACCATGCTGGTGCGCGTGAAGGCCGGACAGATGGCGTTCACACGGATGCCGCGCCGCGCATTCTCGATCGCGGCCGTTCTGGTCAATCCCGACACCCCATGTTTGGCAGCGGCATAGATCCCCAATGTCGGGGCGGCGACAAGACCGGCGATGGAGGCGACATTGACGATGCAGCTCGATGACCCGTCTGCCCTGTGCTGTTGCTGAAGCTGCGGGATTTGCGCCTGCAATGCCCAGAACATACCCAGCAAATCGACCTCGATCACCCTGCGCGCGAGATCCTCGGGCGTCTGCTCGATCCGCATTGGGGGGTGGGCTATGCCGGCATTGTTCAGCGCCACGTCCAGACGCCCGCCGATTTCCACCGCACGCGCCACCAAAGCGCGATGATCCTCGGGCTTCGCCGCATCGGCAATCATCCAGTCAGCGTCCAGACGTCTGGCCACATCCTCAACCCCCGGCGACAGATCGCTGAGGAGCAGCCGGGCGCCGCCTTGCGCGAACGCGTCCGCAGCGGCCTCACCCAACCCGGCGGCGGCACCGGTGATCAGGATCGTTTTGCCCTCGAACATGCCGAGTGCCGTCACTGCGTGTTGGCAAAGAGGTTGGCAGGGGTCTGAACGCTCATACCGCCATCCAGAGGCAGAATCGCGCCGGAGACATAGGCCCCTGCCCGGCCGCACAGGTACAACGTCGCCCCGGCGATATCCTCGGCGGAGCCGATGCGCCCCAGCGGCACATTCTCACCGACCTTCTCGGCCTTTTCGGGGGTTCCGGTGGCAAAGCGGGTCATCTTGGACGGGAAGGGCCCGGGCGCGAAGGCGTTCACCGTGATCCGCTTGCCCGCCAGCTCACCAGCCAGCGTCTTGGTCAGGTGATGCACGGCGGCCTTTGACATGGTGTAGGAATAGGCGCCCTCCGCCAGAGGCAGCGTGCCCATGACCGATCCGATATTGATGATCCGCGCGGGATCGGCATCGGTGCCTGCCGCCTCCAGCAGCGGGGTCAGATCGCGGGTCAGGGTGAACATCGCGCCGACATTCACATCCATGATGCGGGTCCACTGCTCCATCGGGAAGGTCTCATAGGGCTCACCCCATGTGATCCCCGCATTGTTGACGAGGATGTCCAGCTGGGCCACGCGACCCCGAACCTCCGCGACCAGGGCGGATATACTCTCCGCCGTGGACACGTCAGCGGCGAAGCCCTCGACCCGGCCCGCGGGTCGGTTCGCGTTGATCTCATCCGCGGCGTCCTTGCACGCATCGCCCTTGCGTGAGCAGATCATGACGGTGGCACCGCCTTCGGCCAGCGCCTCGGCAATCATGCGACCGATACCCGTCGCCCCACCCGTGACCAGCGCGACCTTGCCCTGAACCGAAAACAAACTGTCGAAATATCCCATCCGAATCCCTCCTGAGCCGTATCTGCGACCTTGTTCTTGCTAGGTCCAGAATGGTCGCAGCCCCCGGACTTCGTAAACCCTTCACGACAGATGACGCAACGTGACGCCGGGGAACCGGCCTAGGCAGCATACCGCCCGCCCCCTACCTCAGACGAATACAGACCACGCAGGAGAAACCAATGCCCCTTCCCGATACGATGCAGGCCCTCGTCCAGCTTCATGATGGCTATTCCGGCACGCAGGAGGGTCCGTCCATCGACACGCTGGAACCCTATCTCGAAGCGCGCGAAGTGCCGGTGCCACAACCCCAAGCCGATCAGGTCGTCATCAAGGTGGACCTGGCCGCGGTGAACCCGTCCGATCTGCATTTCATCAAGGGGGAATACGGTCAGCCCCGCATCAAGGACGCCCCCGCCGGGTTCGAGGGTGTCGGAACCGTGGTTGCGGGCGACAGTCCGCTGGTTGGCCAACGGGTCAGTTTCTTCGCCACGGAGTCCGGGACGTGGGCAGAATATGCGATGACGAAATCGCAGGGCCTGATCCCCTGCCGCCCCGATCTGAGGGCGGAGGATGCAGCCGGTCAGATCGTCAATCCGCTGACCGCGATGGCGATGTTCGATATCGTGCGTGAAAGCGGTGCGAAAAGCTTCGTCCTGAACGCTGCGGGTTCACAGCTGGGCAAACTGCTGATCGGACTGGGCCGCGACAACGGCATCGCCCCCATCGCCGTCGTGCGCCGGGCCGAGCAGGCAGACCTGTTGCGCGAACTTGGCGCGGCCGAGGTTCTGGTCACCTCGGATGATGACATGATGGCAAAGGCCGAACCGGTCCTCAAATCGCTCAAACCGCGCATCCTTCTGGATGCGGTCGGAGATCAGACGACGGCGGATCTGTTCTTCGCCATGCCGAACCGGGCGCGCTGGGTGAACTACGGCAAGCTGTCCACGACACCGCCGAAGCTGACGCAGATGGGGCAGTTGATCTTTCAGCACAAGGTGATCGAGGGATTCTGGCTGACCTGCTGGATGCAGGAAACCGATCCGGCCAAACTGGGCAGCGTCATCGAGGAGGTTCAGGAGCGTTTCGTTTCGGGCAAGTGGAAGACGGACGTGGCGGCCATCGTGCCCTTGTCCGAAGCGATGGAGAACCTGCCCGCCGCGACCAAAATCCCGGACGGCAAGGTGTTCATCAAGCCGTAAGGCATCCGGCACGGGGCCCTGTTGCCCCGTGCCTGTCCCATTTCGGGTCGCGTCCCGTCAGCGGAGGCCCAGCACGTCCACCATGTCGTATTCACCCGCCGCCTGATCGCGCGCCCAGACCGCCGCCGCGACGGCCCCGCGGGCGAACAGCATCCGGTCCGATGCGATATGCCCCAGGGTGATCCGCTCCCCCGTGCCGGCAAAGATCGCCTGATGCTCCCCCACCACATCACCGCCGCGCAAAGCCGCGAACCCGATTGCGCCGCGCTGGCGTTCCCCCGTCATGCCGTCGCGTCCGCTTTCGCGCATGTCGTCGAGGGCGACCCCGCGCCCCTCGGCGGCGGCCTCACCCAGCATCAGCGCCGTGCCGGAGGGGGCATCGACCTTGTGCCGGTGATGCATCTCGACGATCTCGATATCGAAATCATCGCCCAGCGCCTCGGCCACCTTGCGGGTCAGCACGGTCAGCAGATTCACCCCCAGGCTGAAATTGCCCGCACGCACGATGGTCGTGTGAACAGCGCAGCGCGTCAGATGTTCCAGATCGTCCGCGTCCAGACCGGTCGTGCCGATCACGTGAGCCGCCCCCGCCTGTGCGCACAGCGTCGCGTGTTCGCGGGTCGCCTCGGGCGCGGTGAAATCAATGACCACGTCCGCATTTGCAATGGCGTCCACGGCCTCCGCCACCACAACCACGTCGGAGGCGCTGTCGGGCAGGACATCGCGCAGACGTCGCCCGATCCATTCATGATCCGGCAGGGCCGTCGCCCCGACCAGTTCGCATCGCGCGTCCTGCGCCACCGCCCGCGCCAGCATCTGGCCCATACGCCCCGAAACGCCCGTTATCGTCACACCGATCATCGCATTCTCCCGCTCTGTCCTGACTGAGCCCGCTATATATATCGGACTGAGATAGGCCGAGCGGACCGCGACGGGCAACCGTGTCGATTGCATTTGCGCCATATCCGGCTTCTCCGATCTGGTCCTCCGGCTTGACTCCGCCGGTGATCCGCACGAAATGCCCTCCATGGCAAAGAACAGTTCTCACGAGGGTACAGGCCCCACCCAGCGTCAGCTCCGCGTCGGCGAGCTGGTGCGCCGCGCATTGTCGGATACGCTGATGCGGGGCGACCTGCACGACCCGGATCTGGCAAATGTGTCCGTCACGGTAGGTGAGGTCCGCATGAGCAATGATCTGCGCCATGCGACCGCATTCGTCATGCCGCTGGGCGGTGGCGACGTGCAGCGTGTGATCAAGGCGCTGGCCCGGAACCAATCGACCCTGCGCCGCACGATCAGCAAACAGATGACGACCAAGTTTTCGCCCGAACTGCGCTTTCGCCCCGATGAAAGCTACGATCAGATGGACGAAACCCGGCGGCTGCTCGATCTGGCGGAGGTTCGCCGCGATCTGGAAGGCGACGACTAAGCCCGCCCGTAGGGGACATGTGAAATGAAATTCCTGCCCTGGCGACGCAAGAGACCTCCCGCCGCGCACCCTCGGATTTCGCCTGAGGAAACGGCGCAGGCCCGCCAGGAACGTATCGAACGCCGACTCGCGAACGATGCGAAAGCGCGCGATCCCGCGATATTGCTGACGACGAACAGCTACCCGATCTACTATCTGCCGATCACGAAATGCGGCTGCACCTTTCTCAAGAATCTGTTCTACGCCCTCGACAACGGGGATGAGCATCCGGCAGGCATCAACGTGCATGAGGAAGAAGACGGTCTGGTCCGCGCCGAGGGGCAGGATTTCGACACCGTTTTCGGCAGCCCCTATTCGTTCAGCGTGCTCCGCGACCCTGCCAGCCGGTTCATGTCGTTCTATTTTGACAAGATCTGGGGCGAGGGCGCCGTCAACTTCCCCAAAATCCGCGCACATCTCGAAGAGATCGGTGTCGTCGATCTGGACCGCGACCTGGATGCGGCGGAGCATCGGGCGAACGTCTATCGGTTGCTGGAATGGGTTGGTGAGAATCTGGAGGGCGGCACCGATCTGGCCATCAACTATCACTGGCGTCCGCAAACCAGCCGCCTGCGCCGGGCACGCATGTTCAAGCTGAACCACCTGACGCTCGACGGTCTGGACTGGCAGTTGCCGATGTTGATGGCCCCCGTCGTGCCCGACATGGCCGAACGAATGCAGGCTGTGAAAAGCCGGAACCGATCGGAGAAACCAGCCAGTGCGCCGGATGTTCTGGACAATGATCTGGCCGCTGCAATCCGCCAGTTCTATCGCGCCGACACCATCCTGCATGAACGCGCCCGGAACGCCTGGCGGAGTCAGTCCCCGGTACGGCGGCAGGGCGCATTCGAATGTCCGCCCATGTTGCGGCATCGCCGCGTTCAGCGCCTCATCGGACCGGGAAGTGTCAGCCTGACCACGGCGGCCTTCACCGGCGGCGCGCAGATCAAACAGGTTCTGGGAAAAGCCGGCGTGATCGGGGGAAGCGCGGATATCCCGCTCGAAACCCTTGCCCAAAACGGGGAAAGCGCGCTGATATTGCTGCGCGACCCGCTGGAACGGTTCGGAGCGGTGTATAACTTCATTATGGAGCGTCCGCGCAGGTCGGGTTTCGCCACTCTGCGCACGACCTTGATCCGGCGACGCGGGTTGATCGCGCAACCGGTGAGCCCGGACGATCACGGCCATAACCTGTCTATCCTTGCTACCTACATGCGGCGGCGAAAGGTGGATTTCATTGGCAGCGGGGGATATGCTGGCAGTCGCCTGCAATCGCATGATGTGCGTCGGTTGATCGACGCTGGCGGGGTCCCGATATTTACCGACAGGCTTGCCCATGAACTGCCCGGGTTCCTGAACCGGCCCGAACTGGGCGAACCGCTGGCCGCGATCAGCGCACAGAACCGATTGCCTGACGATATCGCGACCGCCCTGACGGGACCGGTTGCCGAAGCCGTGCGAAGCCTGTACCGCACCGATTGCGATCTGTATGACGGCCTGCGCATCGCGGCCGGTCTGCGGGTCAGCGGGGATTGGGCGGCCTGAGCCGTCGAAACGAGAAGAGACGACATGGCAAGACGTAAGAAGGGCCGCGACATCAGCGGTTGGCTGGTGGTGGACAAACCGGCGGGTGTCACCTCCACTTCGGTGGTCAACAAGGTGCGCTGGGCGCTGGATGCCCGCAAGGCCGGTCACGCCGGCACGCTGGACCCTACCGCGACGGGCGTTCTGGCCATCGCACTGGGTGAGGCGACCAAGACCGTGCCTTACGTGACCGACGCGATGAAGGCATACCGCTTCACCATGCGTCTGGGTGCAGCAACCAATACCGACGACACCGAGGGCGAGATCATCGCCACCTCCGACACACGCCCTACGGATGCGCAGATCATCGCGGCCCTGCCCGCCTTTACCGGCGATATCGAGCAGGTTCCGCCGCAATTCTCCGCGGTGAAGGTTGACGGCGAACGCGCCTATGCCCGCGCCCGCGATGGTGAGGAGATGGAGCTGAAATCCCGCCCTCTGTTTGTCGAAAGCCTGGAAATGATCAGCCGCGACGGCGACCTTCTGGTGCTGGAGATGGTTTGCGGCAAGGGCGGCTATGTCCGCTCGATCGCGCGCGATCTGGGGGTCGCGCTGGGCTGTCTGGGGCATGTGGATCACCTGCGCCGCATATGGTCCGGCCCGTTCGAGCCGTCGGACGGTGTGGACTGGAGCACGCTGGAAACCCTTGCCCGCGATCCGAAGCTGGACGACTACATCCACCCGCTGAGCGTCGGCCTGCAGGATCTGGATGAGCTTCCCGCCACGCCCGAGGGCGCCGTGCGGCTGCGCAATGGCAATCCGGGCATGGTCATCGCTTCGGGCGTCGAATACGGCGCGGAATGCTGGGCCAGCTATGAGGGCAAGCCGGTCGCCGTCGGTATCTACAAGGCAGGCGAATTGCACCCGTCGCGCGTTTTCAACCTGTGACGGCCATTTTATGACCCCCTTGCGGTCCAGCGGTGAGACCCAATGCAACCCGGACTGGATCGTCCGAACGCATCAGGACGACACCCGCAATTCCGAAGCGGTCTATTCAGCGTGTGAGACCTACCGCTACACGCTGACCCGCCACTGGGCGGAGGGGCCGAAGCTCAACGTCGTGATGCTCAACCCCTCGACCGCGGACGAGCGTCGCAACGATCCGACCATCGAACGGTGTGAGCGAAGGGCACGGGCGGGCGGTTTCGGCGCGTTTCGTATAACGAACCTGTTCGCCGTGCGTGCCACCGATCCACGAGAGATGAAGCGTCACCCCGCCCCCATTGGCCCGGACAATGACACCGTATTGCGCCAAGCCTGTCGCTGGGCCGATCTGACCCTGTGCGGATGGGGTGTGCATGGGGTACATCAGGGGCGGAACGCGCACGTGGCGGCCATCCTGCGCGCCGAAAGCAACCTGCACGTTCTGGGGTTGAGCCGCGACGGCCACCCCCGTCACCCGCTCTACGTCGCCTATGCACAAGGACCGCGCCCATGGGCAATCTGACAGAACGGCAACGCGGACTGACCATGGCCTTTATCGGGATCATGGTCCTGATGCCCGACACCATCCTGTTTCGGCTGATCGACACCAATCTGTGGACGCTGATGATCTGGCGCGCCGGATTTCAGGGGGCCGTCCTGTGGGTGGCCCTGCTTTTGCTACGTGGCCGAAAACTGCCCGAGGATGTGCGAACCCTCGGCTGGCCGGGAGCGGGCTTTACGCTGGCGATGGGGGTTGCTGCGGTCTGCTTCAACCTCGCCATTGCTTGGACGACCGTCGCCAACACCCTGTTCATCCTCGCCGCGATGCCGCTCTGGGCGGCGCTGCTCTCATGGCTGATGATGGGGGAGCGGATCGACCTGCGCATGGGGCTGACGATCATGGCCGCGATGATCGGCATCGGCATTCTGGTCACGGGAAATGACGAGGGCGGCGTCGCGCATTGGTCCGGCGATCTGGCCGCGCTCGGGGGCAGCTTCACCATGGCTGCTGGCTTCAGCCTTGCCCGGTTCGCACCGGGGCGCAGCATGGTGCCGGCGCTGGCCGGATCGACAGTCGTGCCGGTTGCCTTTGGCATCGCCATGGGCGGGCTGGCGCTGCCCTTGCAGGGGGACATGGGGTTCCTGTTCGTGATGGGCGCGATCATCGCGCCGCTCAGCTTTGCGCTGATCTCCTCCGCGCCGCGCTATATCCCCTCGACCGAGGTCAGCCTGATCATGTTGCTGGAAACGGCGCTGGCGCCGATCCTCGTCTGGTGGATCGTGGGAGAGGATCCCGGCCCGCGCGCCATTCTGGGCGGCGTGATCGTGGTCGCGGCCCTGCTGGTCAGCAATCTGGTGGGGCTGCGCCGCATCCGCGCATGACCCCTTTCCCCGCCGGGCGATCTGTGCAATACGGCGCGCGTTGCCGTGGGACGACCGCGCCGACCCCTTCGCTGATTCCCGACCATGCTGGACGACATCCCGGCATCGGCCGTGGGGCGCGGGGCTTCTTCATACGAACCGAAAGGAAGACACGATGTCGATTACGCCAGACGTCAAAGCACAGCTGATCAAGGATTACGGCCTCAAGGAAGGCGATACCGGCTCCTCCGAGGTGCAGATCGCGATCCTGACCAGCCGCATTTCCACGCTGACCGAGCATTTCAAGACCCACAAGAAGGACAACCACTCCCGTCGTGGCCTTCTGAAGATGGTGGCCCTGCGCCGCAAGCTGCTGGACTATGTCCGCAAGGGCGATGAGGCGAAGTATCAGGACCTGATCAAGCGCCTGGGCATCCGCCGCTAAGGCAACTGCCACAGTTTGAGATTTGAAAGGCCGTCCCTCAGGGGGCGGCCTTTTTTGCTATCGCCTTGGGCGGCGGCCTTTCCCATGACTCGTTTCGCGGGGAATGCACAGCAGCCCCTACCCAACTCCTCGCAAATCAGCTATACGCGCGAGCATCTGAAACGCTGCGCCCTAGGACCCAGGCGCGCGCTGAGAAGGATCGGGGGTCAGCGGCAATGGGGCCGCGTATGTGAAGGGGGCGCCCGGAAGGCCGGGTAAGCCCTAGAAGGACGCTAAATGTTCAACGAATTCAAGAAATCCATCGAATGGGGCGGCGATACGCTGACCATCGAGACAGGGAAAGTCGCGCGCCAGGCCGACGCCTCCGTCATCGCCACCTATGGCGAGACGAGCGTGCTGTGCGCCGTCGTGTACGAAAAGCAGCCCAAGAAGGGCTTCGATTTCTTCCCCCTGACCGTACACTATCAGGAAAAATACTACGCAGCCGGCAAGATCCCCGGCGGCTTCTTCAAGCGTGAGGCGCGCCCGACCGAGAAAGAGACGCTGACCTCGCGTCTGATCGACCGTCCGATCCGCCCGCTGTTCGTTCCGGGCTTCAAGCATGAAACGCAGGTCATCTGCACCGTGCTGTCGCACGATCTGGAAAACGACCCCGACGTCGTCGCGATGATCGCGGCCTCGGCTGCGCTGACCCTGTCGGGCGCGCCGTTCATGGGCCCGATCGGCTGCGCGCGCGTTGGCTATTCCAACGGCGAATACCAGCTGAACCCGTCGGTGGACGACATGCACAAGCTGCGTGAAAACCCCGAACAGCACCTGGACTTGGTCGTCGCCGGCACCAAGGACGCCGTGATGATGGTGGAGTCCGAGGCTTACGAGCTGTCCGAGGAAGTCATGCTGGGCGCGGTCAACTTTGGCCACCAGCAGATGCAGCCGGTGATCGACATGATCATCGATCTGGCCGAGGATTGCGCGAAGGAGCCGTTCGACTTCACGCCCCCGGATTACTCCGACCTGTTCGCCAAGGTGAAATCCCTGGGTGAGGACGCCATGCGCTCCGCCTTTGCCATTCGTGACAAGCAGGAACGTCAGGCGGCCATCTCCGCCACGCGGGACAGCATCCGCGAAGGCCTGAGCGAGGAAGAGCTGGAGGACAGCAACCTCGGTTCCGCGTTCAAGAAGCTGGAATCCTCCGTCCTGCGCGGTGACGTGGTCAAGAACGGCAACCGCATCGACGGTCGCGCGCTCGACACCGTACGCCAGATCGTGTCGGAAACCGGCATCCTGCCGCGGACCCACGGTTCCGCCCTGTTCACCCGTGGTGAGACGCAGGGTCTGGTCGTGACCACGCTGGGCACGGGCGACGATGAGCAGATCATCGACGCGCTGCACGGTGAGAGCCGCTCCAACTTCCTGCTGCACTACAACTTCCCGCCCTACTCGGTCGGGGAAGCTGGCCGGATGATGGGCCCGGGCCGTCGTGAGATCGGCCACGGAAAGCTGGCATGGCGCGCGCTTCAGGCGGTTCTGCCTGCGGCGACCGACTTCCCCTACACCATCCGTGTCGTGTCCGAGATTACCGAGTCGAACGGTTCGTCCTCGATGGCTTCTGTCTGCGGCGGTTCGCTGTCGATGATGGACGCGGGCGTTCCGCTGAAGGCTCCGGTGGCGGGCGTCGCCATGGGTCTGGTGCTTGAGGATGACGGCGACTACGCAATCCTGACGGACATTCTGGGTGATGAGGATCACCTTGGCGACATGGATTTCAAGGTTGCGGGCACCGAAAACGGCATCACCTCGTTGCAGATGGACATCAAGGTGGCAGGCATCACGCCCGACATCATGAAAACCGCGCTGGAGCAGGCAAAGGCCGGTCGCATGACCATCCTGAGCGAGATGTCCAAGGCGATCACCACAGCGCAGGACTTCTCCGTCCACGCGCCGCGCATCGAGACGATGCAGGTCCCCACCGACAAGATTCGTGAAGTCATCGGTTCGGGCGGCAAGGTCATCCGCTCCATCGTTGAGGAATCGGGTGCCAAGGTCGATATCAACGACGACGGCATCATCAAGATCGCCTCGCCCAACGGGGAGGCCATCGACAAGGCGCGCGCGCTGATCCACTCCATCGTGGCAGAACCTGAGGCCGGCGCGATCTACACCGGTAAGGTGGTCAAGCTGATGGACTTCGGCGCATTCGTGAACTTCTTCGGCAAGCGTGACGGCCTCGTGCACGTCTCGCAGTTGTCGAATGAGCGTGTGGGCCATCCGAAGGATCTGCTCAAGGAAGGCCAGGAAGTGAAAGTCAAGCTGATGGGCTTCGACGATCGCGGCAAGGTGCGCCTGTCCATGAAGGTCGTGGATCAGGAAACCGGCGAAGAGATCAAGTCCGAGGGCTGATGCCACGGACATGAAACACGAAAGGCCCCGGTGGAAACACCGGGCCCTTTTCCGTTTGGGGCCCGTTACGCCTGCGGTGGCGGCGCCTGTCGCGCCAGTTCCTCCTGCAACAGCTTCAGATTGCGGGTGTTCGCCTTGTATGCCACGTCGAAAATCGTGCCCACCACGGGGATCGAGCCGAACAGCCAGTCCACGCCCGCATTCGTGCCCATCTTGGTCAACGTCCGCTTGCGCGCGCCGCCTTTGTACGCCTCATAGATCAGATAGGCGGACAGCCCCGCGGCGACGGTATCGCCCGCCACGGGCAGGATCGACAGGATGCCGTCCCAGCCGAATCTGATGCCGGTGCCCGGAATGCGGAATTTCGAATCCAGCGTACGGGCCAGAGTCTCGATCCGCCGCATCCGTCTGGCCTGATCCACGCCGCTCATTTACGTGCGATGATCCAGATTGCGTGGACCACCCCCGGAATATAGCCCAGCAGCGTCAGCAAGATATTGATCCAGAATTGCAGGCCCAGTCCGACCTGAAAGAATACTCCCAGCGGTGGCAAAAGCACCGACAGGATGACCCGAATGAGGTCTGCCATGAGAATCTCCGTCCGTTGAATACTCCCGATCAACGTGGACTTGCAGTCTTGGTTCCCGATCAGAACGGCGAAGGCACCTCGAACGTGTGCCACGCCCCGCCGTCGGGATGGCGCAGGTCCAGCGCCTCGGCGTGCAACATCAGACGCGGTGCCGTCGCGCCGTTGTAGAACCGGTCGCCCAGAATGGTATGGCCCATGGCGCGGCAATGCACCCGCAATTGGTGTGTCCGCCCGGTGCTGGGCGTCAGGGCCAGCAGGGTATCGCGCGCACCGCGCTCGCGCAGCTTCCAATGCGTCAGGCAAGGTTTTCCTTGCTCGAAATCGACTTTTTGCAACGGCCGATTCGGCCAATCCGGGCATAACGGCAATGCAACGAAGCCCGCCTGCCCGGCCACGTGGCCCTCCACCCGTGCGACGTATCGCTTGCGCAGGGTGCGTTTTTCGAACTGCCAGTTCAGGTGCCGCTGCGCAAGGACCGTCCGTGCGAAGACCATGATGCCCGAAGTGTCCATATCCAGCCGGTGAATCAACAACGCCTCGGGATAGACCTGCCGCAAACGCAGTTCGAGGGAGTCGGTAAAGACGTTGCCCGGAACGCTCAGCAATCCCGCAGGTTTTGCCACGATCAACAGGTGTTCGTCCACATGCACGATCTCCACCGGGCTTGCGGGTGGCCGGTATGCGATCAGCGGGGGCGGTTTGATATTGACCATCTTTTCCATCCCGCATCCCCTACGGCACGGAGGTATCCCAATGCAATCCAACGACGCGAAGCGCGGTATTTCTCTGATGATCGCGACCACCTTCGTCTTTGCCGTACAGGACGGCATCAGCCGGCATCTGGCCTCCGAATACAACGTCATCATGACCGTGATGATCCGCTACTGGTTTTTCGCAGCCTTCGTCATCGCCCTCAGCGCGGCCAAGCCCGGAGGCGTGATGGCAACGGCCCGCACCACGCAACCGATCCTGCAGATATTTCGCGGGATGCTGCTGGTGGCGGAGATTTGCGTGATGGTCCTCGCCTTCACCCTGCTGGGTCTGATCGAGAGCCACGCTGTCTTTGCGATGTATCCCCTGCTGATCGCCGCGTTGAGCGGCCCGGTTCTGGGGGAGAAGGTCGGCTGGCGGCGATGGGTTGCCATCGGCTTCGGTTTCGTGGGCGTTCTCATCATCCTGCGACCGGGCCTGCGCGTTTTCGCGCCCGAGGCTATGGTGCCACTGCTCGCGGCCCTGATGTTCGCACTCTACGGTTTGCTGACGCGCCACGTCGCGCGGGATGATACCGCCGCGACCAGCTTTTTCTGGACAGGAATCGCGGGGGCCGTCGCGATCACGCTGATCGGTCCGTTCTACTGGGAACAAATGAGCGGCGCGGACTGGGCATGGATGGCCGTACTCTGCGTCACTGGCGTCGCGGGTCACTGGCTGCTGATCAAGACCTACGAGGCGGCGGAGGCCGGCACAGTGCAGCCCTTCGCCTATTTCCAACTGGTCTTCGCAACGTCAATCGGGCTGCTGATCTTTCGCGAGCGCCTCGATCCGTGGACAGCTGCGGGGGCTGTCCTGATCGTTGGCGCAGGGATCTATACGATTCTTCGCGAAAGAATGCGCACCCGGCACGACGTCATCCCGCGGTGATGTCCTGTTCGATCTGCAAGGGAACCGGACGCCCGTTTATCCGCTGACGGTAGACATGCATTCCTTCGAGGACGCGCATGACGTAGTTGCGCGTTTCGTTGAACGGAATGCCCTCGATCCAGTCCACGGCTTCCTCCACATCCATGAAGCGCGGATCGCCATAGCGTTCCGCCCATTGACGAGGCCGCCCCGGCCCCGCGTTATATGCTGCCGCCGCCATGATGTAGCTGCCGCCGAAGGCCGCCAGTTGTTCGGACAGGTATGTCGTCCCCAGCCGGATGTTGTAAGCGGGGTTGCTGGTGAGTTGCCCCAGCGAATACTCGATTCCCAACTGACGACTGACATCGCGTGCCGTTCCGGGCATCAACTGCATCAACCCGCGCGCGCCGACCCGGCTCTCGGCCTGGGGGTTCAGCTCGCTTTCCTGCCGTGACAGGGCCATGACCATTTCAGGCGGCAAATTTGCGGGCAATGCGGGCAGGTTCATCATCGGATAGGCGGTCAAGGGCAGGGTCACGACGCTGCGCGCGGCCTGCTTGGACAAACGGACCGAACTGTCGGCGCGACGCGCCTCGTCCAGTGCGTATTGTGCCACGGCGGACATTGCCTGTTCCTGCTGCTGATCCAGCATCATGCGCGTCAGGAACAGTTCCCCGTTCACCCAGTCACCGCCTGCGTACAATATGGCCGCAGCCGTCAGGCGCGGGTCCCTGGCGATGGAGCTTCGCCGCCAGTCCACCTGCTGCCCCCGCGACAGGGCGGGGTCTGGCGCCGCGCCCAGCCGCTGTGCGGCCAACTGTCCGTAGAAGCTGACCTGATGCTCAGCACCCAGCCGGTAAGCGGCCTCCGCCGCTGCCCTGTTACCCGCAGCCTCATGCGCGCGGCCCAGCCAGTATCCGCCCCGCCCGACGGAAATCGGCGTGTCCACCGCCGCAAGGAACCGTTCGAAATGACCTATCGCGGCGCCCGGATTGCGCAGCTTTCGCAATTGCAGGTATCCCGACAGCCATTCCAGATCGGCATAATCCGACCCGGAGGTCAGCCCGTGTCGCGAGGCGATCTCATAGGCGACGGCGACATTTCCCGTTCGCATCTCACGCCGCGCCGTATCGCGCCGATAGCGCGCCCAGCGATCCGGACGGCCCAGCGTGGCAGCGGAGGCGGACCTCTCGCGCATCAGGTCGGTGGCGGTGTCCACTCCGCGCTGCGTGCGCCAGCGGAACCTGTCATAGGCAAGACCCGCATTGGATTGCAGCGCGACCGGGACCGCGTCGATCAGATCGTTCACGCCGTCCTGATTGCGACGCAATGCGATGCGTGCGACGGCCAGGGCGCGCCAATCGGGGCTGACACGGGGGACCATCCGCTCCGCCTCGCCCAACCGGCCCTCCCAGATGGCATTGTCCAGCCGCACCTGATGGAACGGTGCGATCAGCGCGGGGTGGCTGGCGGCAAGCATCTGTTCACCCAGGGTGTCCAGCGACATGTTTTGCCATGCGTCCACGACCAGGGCGTCCGCCTCCACCGCGCGGCCCGTGGCTCGTAGCGCCCTGTCCAAAGCGACAACGCCAACACCGGTTTGCGGTTTTTCACCATCGAAGAAAGCGATGACATCCGCCGGTGTGGCGTTCGCGGGAATGCGCGTTTCGCCGACGCGGCGCATCCGCGACAGACCCGGCCAGTCGCCGCGGGTCTGCATGAACTGGACATATTCCCACCAGTTCGCATCCCCGGCCCGCAGGCGGCTCCAATTCACCAACTCCAACGCTTCCGCAGAGCCGAGCGCCTGTGCGGCGGAAATCGCCTGCACCCACTCACGCTCGTCCGCCGCCTGGACCAGCTGCGCGGACCGCGCGGCGTCCTGCGCCGACGCGGACGACAGACCCAGCAACGCGATTGCCGTTACCGGCAGGATCATTCTCGACAAAACGGCAAAAATCACTAGAACCCCCAACACACATGCTTTTCCGTTCGACCATATGGCGTGACGGCGGGCTTTTCCAATCACGGCTTTGCGGGCGAGCACCCGCAACCACATATTTTTCGGAGCTTCCCCATGTTCAAAGGTTCGATCCCTGCGCTCGTCACACCCTTTGCCGACGGGAAGGTGGACGAGAAGACGCTGCGCGACCTTGTGAACTGGCAGATCGCTGAGGGATCGCATGGTCTGGTCGCGGCAGGAACCACGGCGGAGAGCCCGACCCTCACCCATGAGGAGCATGAGGACGTCGTGCGAATCGTGGTGGAACAGGCCGCCGGTCGCGTTCCCGTTATTGCCGGTGCCGGTTCCAACAACACGGTTGAGGCGATCCGCTTCGCCCGCCACGCCGAGGAAGTCGGCGCGGACGGCCTGCTGATCGTGAGCCCGTATTACAACAAGCCCAATCAGGCCGGAATGCTGGCGCATTTCACCGCGATCCATAACGCATGTGGCCTGCCGATCCTGCTCTACAACATCCCCTCGCGTTCGGTCGTGGACATCACGCCTGCCACAATGGGCGAGTTGTCGAAGCTGGAACGGATCGTCGGGGTGAAGGACGCGACAGGCGACGTGTCGCGCATCTCGGATCAGCGCATCACCTGCGGTGTCGATTTCATTCAGGTTTCCGGCAATGATGAAACGTCGCTGGCGGTCAATGCGCATGGCGGCGTCGGATGCATCACCACGGTGGGCAACATCGCGCCGCGCCTGTGCTCACAGATGCAGGAGGCTTGCCTGAAGGGTGACTTCGCCACCGCCCGCGACATCCACGACCGCCTGTTCCCGCTGTTTCGTGCCGCGTTTCTGGAGCCGAACCCGGTCCCGGCGAAATATGCGCTGTCCCTGCTGGGCAGATGCTCCGAGGAGGTGCGCCTCCCCCTCGTGGAGTGTTCGGATGCGGTGAAGGACCGCGTTCGCGCCGCTATGGTCCATGCGGGCCTGTTGAATGGTTGAGCGAAGCCCTATCTGATCCCCATGGCCCAGAAAAAGAAGTCCGACCCGAACAACAAGACCGTCGCGGAGAACCGCAAGGCGCGATACAATTATGCCGTCGAGGATACGCTCGAAGCAGGCATCGTGCTCGAAGGGTCCGAGGTGAAAAGCCTGCGCGCGGGCGGCGCGAATATCGCTGAGAGCTATGCCAGCGTCGAGGATGGGGAGCTGTGGCTCATCAACTCCTACGTCGCACCCTTCGCGCAGTCCATGAACCGGGCTTTCGCGCATGAGGAGCGGCGGCGGCGCAAGCTGTTGGTGAACAAGCGTGAACTGTCGAAACTGTGGCAGGGCGTCGGGCGTGAGGGGATGACCATCGTGCCGCTGAAAATGTATTTCAACGACAAGGGTCGCGCGAAACTTCTGCTGGGTCTGGCGAAGGGCAAGACCCATGCGGACAAGCGCGACACCGAGAAGAAACGCGACTGGCAACGCGAGAAAGCCCGCCTGCTGCGCTGATCGCCATTTGCTGCGCTAATCGAAGGGGCGTGATGCCCCTTCGATCCGGGCCATGCTAGGCGACGGCTTCCAACGCCGCGTCCGCGCTCAGCACCGCAACTGCGGCCCGGGCGACTTCACGGCCTTTTTCCACGAAATGCGCTTCGAAGAAGCTCTGATGTTCCGTGGAGTTGTGGAAATTATGCGGCGTCAGAACGGCGCTCAGCACCGGCACGTCGGCATCCATCTGCGCGCGCATCAATCCGTCGATCACCGCGCTGGCCACGAAGTCGTGGCGGTATATGCCGCCATCCACGACGAAGGCACAGGCCACAACGGCCGCATAGCGCCCGGACAGCGCCAACCGGCGGGCCAGAAGCGGAATTTCGAATGCGCCGGGCAGGTCGAAGACATCGACGCTCATATCCGGGCGCAGCTCCGCCAGGGTTTCGACAAAGCCGTCATGGGCACGATCCACGATGTCCGCGTGCCAGCGGGCACGGATGAACGCGATACGATTTGGGCGTGTCATGGGATAATCTCCTTTGCTCCAAGTGACACGGACCCAGGGCAATTGAGAGCAGGTCACATTGCGACCGCTCCCGTTCTCTCACATCCGGACTGTTACCGTCGGCCCCGGAATTACACCGGATCTGCTGACACCTCTCGATCGAGAGGCCGCTCGCGGGCTATCACCGCCGGTGGGGAGTTGCACCCCGCCCCGAGAACGTCGTCCCCCCCTTTGCGGCGGGACGTATTACCTCTAGCAAGGGAAAGACCTTTGCGAAAGACGGAACACGACATGAAGTTGCCAGACCCCGCCAGTATCTTCACAACTCTCGATGCGACATGGCCGCCGGAGATGTACCGCCAGTACGGGGACTGGCTGCGCCGTATCGGCGGTGCGGGCGGCAGCCGCGTCAATGCGGCAACTGCAATGGTCGAGGCCCCGACGCTGGACGGATGTGGCCCCCTAGTTATGGTGCGCACGGGTGAAGATGCCCTCGCGCAGCGGCTGGACGCCGCCGGCTATGCCATCAAGGACCCCTGCCGCTTGCTGGTCGCCCCAGCAGCCGAACTGGCGCAACTGCGACCCGCCGGTCCGCGCACAGTCCTGGGCGAAGCGCCGATTGCGCGCATGGCCGAAATCTGGGCCGAAGGTGGCATCGGTCCCGCACGTTTGCAGATCATGGACCGCGCGACCTGTCCGAAAACCTACATCACAGGCCGCTTGGGCGATCGGCTCGCCGGATGTGTCTATGTCGGCGCCAAGGGCGATCTGGCGATGTTGCACGCACTGGAAATCTCGCCCCACCATCGGCGCCACGGGGTGGCACGTGATCTGGTCGCCGCCAGCGCCGGATGGGCCGCGGATGCGGGCTGCACCTGGTTGACCCTGATCGTGACCGAGGTGAATACCGCGGCCCTCGCGCTCTATTCGACGATGGGCTTCAGCGATATTGGTGGCTATCATTACCGCATCAAGGAGGATACCGCATGAACCCCGATCACCCCACCGCCCTGAATCTGCGCCAGCAGGATCCCCTGCCGGAGCGTACGGCCAAGTTCTTCAGAATTTGCGAGGAAAAACTCGGGATGGTTCCCAACGTCCTGCGGTCCTATGCCCACGACACCACGAAGCTGGACGCCTTTTCCACGATGTACAACGACCTGATGCTGGGCGAAAGCGGTCTGACCAAGCTGGAGCGTGAGATGATCGCCGTCGTGGTCAGCGCGGTGAACCGCTGCTTCTATTGCCTGGTGGCACATGGTGCGGCGGTACGTGAGCTTAGCGGTCACCCCGAGCTGGGCGAGGCGCTGGTGATGAATTACCGCGTTGCCGACGTCACACCGCAGCAGCGCGCCGCACTGGATTTCGCGGTCGCCATGACCGAAGGATCCTATCGGATCGAGGAAGCCGACCGCCAGAAACTGCGCGATGCAGGCTGGACGGATAAGGACATCTGGGACATCGCCGCCGTCGCCAGCTTCTTCAACATGACGAACCGGATGAGCAGCGCAATCGACATGCGCCCCAACGCCGAGTACCACGCCGCAGCGCGTTGAGCGATCACCCCGCAAACGACAACGCCCGGACCATTCGGACCGGGCGTAGTCAAAAAAGCACTCTGTGCCGGATCAGTGCAGCTTGGCACCGACCTGCTGGATCGCATCGTCGATCAGGGCATCCGCATGGGCGGCGTCCATCTGCTTCGCGATCACGTCCCGCGCGGCCTGAACGGCAACCTCGACGGCGCGGTCCTTGACCTCCCGCACGGCGCCCGCTTCGGCGGAGGCGATCTGATCCTTGGCGGAGGCGATGCGACGCTCGATCGACTCGGCCAGATCAGCCTTCGCGGCATCGGCGTTCGCCTGCGCTTCGGCCTTGGCCTTCGTCACGATCTCCGCCGCCAGTTGTTCGACTTCCTTCTGCTTACGCTCGTAGGATGCCAGCACCTGCTGCGCCTCCTCGCGCAGGGCGCGCGCCTCGGCCAGATCGGCTTTGATCTTGTCGGCCCGATCGTCGAGCATCTTCGTGACCTTGCCGGGCACCCCGACATAGATCAGGAAGCCGACAAAGATGATGAAGGCGATCGCGACGACGATATCGGTGTTGTAAAGAAAATCCATTGTCGTCTCTCCTTACGCGTTCGTGCGGGCTTCGACGGCAGCATCGATTGCGGCGTCATCGGCAAGATCGGGCGTCAATGCCGCAACCAGGGCTTGCGCCGTATCCTTTGCGACGGACTGGACGGCCACCGTCGCCTCGTCGCGGATCGCGGCTATCCGAGTCTCGGATTCGGCGGTCTGGGCGCTGATCTGCTCATCAGCCTTTGCCATCGCCGCGTCGATTTCACCCTGGATGTCGGCGCGGGTCTTGTCCGCAATGCGGCCAGCCTCGGCCCTTGCATCAGCCAGTGCCTGATCATAGGCAGCTTCGGCCGCCTCCGCCTGACGCCGGTAATCGGCGGCGCGTTCGATATCGTTGGAGATCGCGTCCTGACGCTCCTCGATCGTGGCACCGATCCGGGGCAAGGCGACACGCGACAACAGGAAGTAGATGGCGACCAGCGCCACGAGCAGCCAGAAAATCTGGCTGGGGAAGGTTTCGATCGCCAGCTGCGGCATACCGCTCGCCTCGTGCGAGACGTCTGCGCCGTGAGCCGCGCCCTCCGTGGTTAATGTCGCCATGACAGCTCTCCGATACGGCCTGAACCTGTACCAGCATCCGGGACTAGGCGGATCGCGGACAGGTCCGATAAATCTGGGTCATCAGCTCAGTGGAGCCGGTCGTGCTCTCATGTTTCAGAGAGGGTTCACCGCGCGAGGAGCCCCCGCGCGGTGGAATGCATACTGTCGATCAGACAGCGAACATCAGCAGCAGAGCGACGAGGAACGAGAAGATCCCCAGTGCTTCTGCGAATGCGATGCCGATGAACAGGGTCGCGGTCTGCTCGCCTGCTGCCGCCGGGTTGCGAAGCGCACCCGAGAGGAAGTTCGCGGCGACGTTACCCACGCCGATACCGGCGAGGCCCATGCCGATTGCGGAAAAGCCTGCGCCGAGATAGGCGCCCATTGCTGCGATATCGCCTTCCATAGTGTGTACTCCTTAGGTTGGAATGGCTCGATTGAGATGCTGCGCCGACCTTAGTGGCCGGGGTGCAGCGCGTCCTTGAGGTAGACGCATGTCAGGATCGTGAAGACATACGCCTGCACTACCGCGACGAGCAATTCGAGCCCGTACATGGCAGAAATGGCAACGATTGGAACGATGGCGCCCGGACCATAGGTCAGCACGGCCAGTCCGCCGGCGAAACCGGCAAACACCTTGAGAACGGCGTGACCTGCCATCAGGTTGGCGCCCAAACGAATGGAATGGCTGACCGGGCGCACGAAGTAGGAGATCAACTCGATCACCGCCAGAACCGGGCGCAGCGCCAGCGGCGCCTCATCGGCCCAGAACAGCTTGAGGAACTTCGCACCGTTCAGAATGAAACCCAGCACCGTCACGCCCAGGAACACCAGCATTGCCAGAACACCCGTCACCGCAATGTGCGAGGTGATGGAGAAGCTCGTCGGGATCAGCGCCAGTAGGTTCGCGAACAGGATGAATGTGAACAGCGTCATGATACAGGGGAAGAAACGGATCGCATCGCGTCCCGCCACATCCTCGACCATCTTGTAGATGAAACCGTACATCAGCTCACCCACCGACTGGATTCGCGACGGAACCATCGCACGACCGCGGCTGCCCAGAACGAACAGCGCGGCGATCGCCAGAACGGTAATCGCCAGCCACAGCATCTGATTGGTGAACATGCCGATACCGGCCAGACCTGCCGGGCCGCCGTGACCACTCAGGCTTTCCACGGCAAATTGATCCATCGGATGAATGGCGAAGAGTTCGCCGTCGGTCGGTGTTGCCACGTCTCAATCCTCGCTTTGCCCACCGGGGGTGGGGTCTTGATCCTGGCGCGCCAGCGCCACTTGTTCCTGCACCCGCTCGGCGGTGCGCATCATGGTCCGCACTCCGGCCGCGAAGCCCAGAATGCCGAAGGTCGCAAGAAAGAGTGGCAACGTGCCGAAGAGCCAGTCGAGGCTCCACCCTATTCCCAGGCCGATCAGCATTCCTGCCACCAGCTCGATCACCATCTGCCACGCAAGGTTGGCTTTGCGGTACTTGCTCTCTTCATTCGGCTTGGGACGCACCGCGGTTTGCGCTGCGGCGATCCTGCGATCCAGCTCGTCCAGCTTGCTCCGATCCTTCATTCGATCGATCCAGCGGGGCGGCTGGCCTCCTTCACCTGTTTGCGCGGACCATAGGCATGGGTTTCGGCCAAGTCAACAGATCAGAGGTCCGCCCACCACCACGTAACCTATTGATATGATGCAATCATCCATCAAGGTTGCGATTTAGCTTCCGCCCCCCCCCGCGAAATCGAGGCTGTCAGGATGGCGCTCCGCTATTTTCAACCAATCGGTTGATGATTCATGGCGGACGGTGCAAGCTGCCGCGATGTCACAGCGCGCAGCCAGCCTCGACGCGACCTTCGCCGCTCTCGCCGATCCGACGCGGCGCGCGATCCTGAACCGCCTGCTGCATGGCGACCTGCCCGTCGGAACGTTGGCCGAACCGTTCGACCTGACCCTGGCGGCTGTGTCGAAGCATCTGCAAATCCTGATGCGGGCGGGGCTGGTCACGACCGAGAAACGCGGGCGCGAGAAATGGTGCGCCCTCAATCCCGATGCCATCGCCCCCGCCGCCCGGTGGATGGAAGCTTTCGGCGCTTGGGGTGCGGATGATTATGACCGGCTCGAAGTCGCTCTTTCGCCCCTGCTGGGAGAGCACGCCTCGCGAAGCTGAAACCTCAACCGACCATTTCCTCCGCCCGGCGCAGATCGACGCTGACCAGCTGACTGACGCCCTGCTCCGCCATCGTAACACCGAACAACCGGTCCATGCGGCTCATCGTGACGGCATGATGCGTGATGATCAGAAAGCGGGTGGAGGTCGTGCGCGTCATCTCATCCAGCAGATCGCAGAACCGGCTGACATTCGCGTCGTCCAGCGGGGCGTCCACCTCATCCAGCACGCAAATAGGCGAGGGGTTGGCCAGAAAAACGGCAAAGATCAGGCTCAGCGCGGTCAGCGTCTGCTCCCCCCCTGACAGCAGCGACAGGGTGGACAGCTTCTTGCCTGGCGGCTGACACATGATCTCCAGCCCTGCCTCCAACGGATCGTCGCTTTCGATCAGCTCCAGCTTCGCCTCCCCACCGCCGAACAGATGGGTGAACAGCCGGGCGAAGTTCTCGTTCACCGTGTCGAAGGCGCCCAGCAGGCGTTCGCGCCCCTCCCGATTCAGATTGGCAATGCCGGTCCGCAGCTTCTCGCATGCTATATCCAGATCGGCCTTTTCTGCGGCGAGGGTGTCACGTTCCTCCCGCACTTCTCGGCTGTCCTCTTCGGCACGCAGGTTCACCGCGCCCAGCGCGTCCCGCTGGCGTCGCAGGCGTGTGATGTCCGTCTCGATCACCTCCACCGTCGGTATCTTGGCGGGATCGGCTTCCAACGTATCCAGCAGGGCCTGAGGTGTGACGTCCAGTTCATCCTCGATCCGCTCCGCCGCTGCGGTCAGGGCCACGGCAGCCGCATCGCGCAGCGCCTCGTCGCGGGCACGGGCTTCACGTGCATCAGAAGCGGCACGTTCCGCCTCACGCTCCGCCTGTTCAGCCGCGCGCGCGGCGGCCTCACCAACGGCAAGTGCGTCGGCCGCGCCGGCGCGTCGGACCTCCGCCCGTTCCACCTCCCGCGCCAGATCGGCACGTTTTGCAGCGATCTGCGCCGGTTGCGTGCTGGCGGATGTCAGTTCCGCCTGCGTGGCGTCGATTCGAGCCTCCAACTCCGCGCTCCGCTTTCCAGCGGTCTGTAGGCGAAGCTTCCAGCCGCTGATTTCCTTCGTCAGTTCCTGCAAGCGTTTGATGCGGGTGTCGCCTTCGCGCCTGATCTCATCCGCACGCGCACGCGCGCTGAGCATGAGGGAGCGCGCCTCGACAACGCTGTTCTTGCTCTCCTCGACGGCGGCGCGCACTTCGTCCAGATCTTCCAGGGCCTCGCCCTGTGCCAGCGCCTCATCCAGGGCAAGCTGCGCCTCCACCACATCCTCGTCCCGTCGTTCGGAGGCCAATCGCAACGTCTCGGCGCGTCCCTCCAGCATCGATACATCTGCCTCCGCGCGGTTGAGCGCGCGGGTGGCCTGGGTTGCCGCCTCATCCGCTGTGCGCCGGGCGGCGCGTGCCTTCGCGTCCTGCGCCGCTGCCTGATCGAGGGTTTCGCGGGCCTTCCCGTGCGCGGCTTGCGTCGATTCCGCCGCGTGAAGGGCCGTCCGGTGCGCCGCTTCGAGTTCTTCCAGCCGGTTTTTCTGCTGCAAACGCAAGGCTGTGGTAGACGGCACATCCGCCGCCGTGACGCGATATCCGTCCCACCGCCACATGTCCCCTTCGCGCGAAACCAGCCGCTGGCCCGGGGTCAGAGCGGCTTGCAACGCGTCCCCCAGCGCCGCCGGAACCAGACCGACCGCTTGCAGCCGCCGGGCGAGAACGGCGGGCGCAGTCACATGGTCCGCCAGACGCCCGGCCCCCGCCGGCAAGTCCGCCACGTCCTCATATTGCGACAGCTCCGCCCAGCCGGAGCCATGCGTTTGAACCATCGCCGCCTTCAGGTCGTCGCCCAGCGCAGCGCCTAGTGCCGCCTCATACCCCCGTTCCACGCGGATCAAATCCAGAATCTGGCCGCTGTCGCTGGAATCACGCGCCAACAGACGGCGCAGGGCCGTGACCTCCCCGTCCAGGGCCCGTGCCTCCCCCGCAGCGGCGGAGGCAGCGGCGCGGGCCTCGGCCTCGACGGTCTGCGCGCTGTCTCGGGCCTTCTCCGCCTGCTGCAAGCTGTCCTCGGCGGCGGTCGCTTCCTTCGCCGTGGCATCCTGCGCCGTTCGCGCCGCCTCCAGCCGCGCCTGTGCGTCGATCAGATCGGCCGCGACCTGGGATGCGGCCTTGTCAGCCTTATCCCGCTCCGCCACGGCCCGGTCATGTATTTTCCGGGCTTCCTCCAGCCGTCGCGCGGTTGCCTGATGACGCGCGGCCAGACGGGCGGCGTCCTCGGCCTGGCGGTCCAGCGTTGCCTCCATTGTCTTGAGCGTGGCAGCCGCATCGGCCGCTGCCTTCTGCGCCTCGGCGCTGAGATCCTCGTGCCCGGCGCCGGCCTGGTTCAGGGCGGTCTGTTCCCATTCCAGCCGCGCGCTGGACTCTGCCGCATCGCGGTTCAACTGGCCTTCGCGGTCCAGATCGCGGTGCAACTGTGCGAGCGTCGCTTCCAGCCGTTCGACCGCGCGTCGCGCCCTATGCTCCCGATCCTTGAGGGCATCGCGTTCGGCACTCAGCCTTTGCAGCACCGCGCCCGCGACGGCTTCCTCTTCACGCAGGGGGGGCAGTGCGTCCGCCGTGTCGATCCTGACCTGCGCACAGCGGGCCGCCTCGGCGCGCGCACGCGCGGCCATTGTCGTGGTCTGGGTCAGCGTGGATTCTGCGGCCAGATGCGCCGCATCCGCCTCACGCCACCGACGATACAACAAGAGAGCCTCCGCCTGCCGCAACTCGCGCGCAATTTCGCGGTAGCGCGCGGCCTGCCGGACCTGGCGTGAGAGCATCCCCAGCCGCTGATCCAACTGGGCCAGCACGTCGTCCACGCGTTCCAGATTGGCTGCCGTCGCCTTCAGCTTCAGTTCCGCCTCGTGACGGCGTTGATACAGGCCCGAAATTCCCGCGGCTTCCTCCAGAATACGCCGTCGGGCCTTGGGCTTGGCGTTAATCAGTTCGGAGATCTGGCCCTGCCGCACCAGCGCGGGGGAATGGGAACCTGTGGACGCGTCCGCGAACAACATCTGCACGTCACGCGCCCTTACGTCCCCGCCATTGGTCTTGAACGCCGATCCGGCATCGCGGGTGATGCGGCGCACGATCTCGATCCGGTCATCCTCGTTGAAGCCTGCGGGGGCCAGACGTTCGGTATTGTCGAGGGTCAGCGTCACCTCGGCGTAATTGCGGGCGGGGCGGGACGAGGCCCCGGCGAAGATCACATCCTCCATCCCCGCGCCGCGCATCGCTGTCGGGCGGTTTTCACCCATGACCCAGCGCAAGGCCTCCAGCAAGTTGGACTTGCCGCAGCCATTCGGACCGACCACGCCGGTCAGCCCGTCCGCAATCGTCAGTTCCGTCGGATCGACGAAGCTCTTGAAGCCGAGCAATCTGAGCTTGGTGAATTGCATTCTGGCGGCAGCCTCGATTCCACTAATCCCCGATGGTCCGCGCGACACCCAGCCATGTCAAGCTATCGCCACGGTATAGAGTGCACCCCTGCCGAACGGGCACAATATCTGGAGGGTGCCATATTTCGGTTGTCCCCGAACCCGATAGCGTTATGAGCATGCGGACGCAAACATGCGAAAGGCTATCCATGACCCATCTCGTCGGCATCTCAGGCTCGCTGCGCAGCGGTTCGTCCAATACGCTTCTGGTGGACGAGGCCGCGCGGCTATATGCGCCGGACCTTTACACCCGTGCGGACCTGCAACTGCCGCTGCTCAACACGGATCTGGAAACACCGGCGGAGGTGCATCGCCTCGTTGCCCTCATAGGTCAGGCCGACGCCATCGTCATTTCCACGCCGGAATATAACAGGATGATCCCCGGCCTGCTCAAGAACGCTCTGGACTGGGTCAGCCTCGCGTCGGACGGAAACCCGCTGGCGGGCAAGCCGGTGGCGATCATCTCAAGCGCGGCGGGGCGATCAGGGGGTGAGCGGTCGCAATATACTCTGCGACACGCCCTCCTCCCACATTTCGCCCGCGTTCTGACTGGCCCTGAAGTCGCGATAGCCGGGGCGGGCAAGGCGTTTGACGACAAGGGCAGGCTCAAGGATGAGAAAAGCACCGAACTTCTGGGCAACCTGATGGAATCGCTCAAGGCAGAGGTGGCCCTGCATAGGGGCTGAAAACAGTCCGCCCAGAACGATGGCTGGCTAGGGTGTGGACTCATTGATCAGCAATCCAGATGCGGATCGCTGCGAGCTTGATGGCTGCCAGGAAGTTCTCCGG
>NZ_JACJUQ010000023.1 GCF_014235845.1 Pontivivens nitratireducens
TCGTTCGCTTCATGGTCCGTCCCTTCGTTGGGTCGGACTCTAATTCCAAGTGGAGGAAAAATCCCGTGGCAGGTCACTGACCCTAGGCAAGGACAGACGATACTGCCAGCAACTATGCCGTGGTCCGTCGCGATGGCGAGGCGCCGAACTTGTTATATCGTCGGCGCGTTTGGTGCTGAAGAGAGGAACTGTGCCCGTGCTTTGAGACGATGTCGTTCCGAAAATCACGCTGTGCGACGTATGGAATACCGCATCCGCGAGTTGGAACGCCAGCTCGGACCCAAGACACTCGGGGTCGAAATACCAAAGGAGGCGCACCACAAATCCTGCTCAGAAAAACTAAGGTGGCGTGCGCTGTCGCAGTCGACGGGATGTTCGCGACGAGCGTCCTAGCCGAGAACCTGGGCACCTTCCGCGGGAGGGCCCGATGTTCTGTGTTCGGGGCCGGTGCTCTTCATTGGTTGACAGAATATTGCCGAAAATCACGACTCTGTCTGACGTTAAACAGAACAATTAGCTGAATAAGGGCCAAATCACAGCGATGTTGGCACCTGATCGAAGGCCGCGACATCTTGAATCACATCCCGCGATAGTTCTCACAGGCCTCAACCCCCGCAGCGACGACATCGAGAAGCGCATCTACATCGGTCAATAGCGTGGTAATGCGTGGGCTGCTGATGCGGTAACGGACAAACCTGCCATTTCGATCGCTGGCAACAAGCCCGCACTCCAGCAAACATCGCAAGTGATTGGAGACGTTGGGTTGTGATAGACCCGTGCGGGCGACGAGTTCGTGAACGACCATCGGACCTTCTGACAAGACGTCCAGGATTGCCAACCGACTGGGGTCCGCGAAGCCGCGAAGCAACTTTGCGCGCTGTTCAATAGTGGCGGTCTTGCGGTCCACAGCAAACTGCGTCATATCATTTCTCACTGATATATTAGTTCTCCATCCACTTTAGCAGGAGAGCCGCGATAATGGCCAACACAGAAAACACACAACTAGAAGTCTCTGCCGTCCGGTACCGGGTCTCCGGCATGGACTGCGCCAAGGATGCCGCACAGATCGAGCGGGCGGCGCAGGCGGCCGGGGTCGCACCTAAAGATGTCAAGGTGTCGGCCGCGACGCACATCATGACACTAAACGCCCCCGAAGTGCGTCTGCCGGACATCGAAAGGGCCGTCGCGGTGACCGGCTACGGCTTTGACCGGATCGAGGCCGATGGAGACATTCCGCCGAATCCGGCCCATCAGGACCCGGCCTACCGACGCGCGCTCTGGATCGTCGTGATCCTGAATGTTGGTTATGGCGTCCTTGAAATGATCGGTGGGTTCATCGCTGGGTCGCAGGCCGTGAAGGCGGATGCGCTTGATTTTGTCGGCGACGGCGCAATCACCTTCCTCGGCCTGCTGGCCATCGGCTGGAGCTTGGTCTGGCGTGCGCGCTCGGCCCTGGTTCAGGGCATTTTCCTCGGACTTCTCGGCCTTGGTGTCCTCGGCACAACCATCTTGCGGGTTTTCGAACAGACGACGCCAGATGCGGCCCTCATGGGCCTGCTCGGCATGATCGCTCTTGTCGTCAATGTCGTCTCCGTTCTGCCGCTTCTTCGATTCCGTAAGGGCGACGCGAATATGCGGGCCGTCTGGCTATTCTCGCGGAACGATGCCATCGGCAATGCGGCGGTTGTCATCGCCGCCGGTCTCGTGGCGTGGCTGGGCAGCGCGTGGCCCGACCTTATCGTCGCCTTTGGTATCGCCGGACTGTTCCTGCATTCGTCCTGGGCGATTATCCGCGACGCGCGGGCCGATCTGAAGGCGGCGGCATGAACAGCCGGATCCTTGGCGGTCTTTGCGCCATCGCTGCGTTTGGTCTTGATCAGGGCACCAAAGCTCTTGCCCTGAACACCCCCGCGCTTGAGAACGGGGTCGAGGTTCTGCCCTTCCTCAATCTTGTGCGGGTTCTGAACGATGGAGTCAGTTTTGGCATGCTCGGCGGGGTCGTTCCCTGGTGGGGTTTGATCGCACTTGCTGCCGTGATCGTGGCATGGCTGCTGATCTGGCTGTGGAAGGCTCCAGACAGGCTGACAGGTGCGGCGCTCGGTCTGATCATCGGAGGCGCGCTTGGCAATATCCTCGACCGGGTGCGCTATCAGGCCGTCCCGGACTTTCTCGACTTCCATTACGGGTCATACCACTGGCCATCCTTCAATCTTGCGGACGTAGCAATCTTCTGTGGAGCCGCATTGCTGTTGTGGGACAGCTTTCGGGCAGCGAAAGGCAATCCAGAAAATCCCGACAAAGACTACCGCAAAGGGGCTACCAGCCGGGAATAACAGCTAACAGGCAAAGAACTTTGGGAGGGGATTCAGCTTGAGATTCATGGATTGGATTGACCTTGGCATTCGCGGCATCGGCGTCGTGACTGCATGGCTGACCATTGTTTCGATTGCCGCTTACGGCGCGCTTCAGATGCTGGATCGCAAGCTCCAACTTGGCGTTTCGAGCTATTTGCCGGACCTTTCCACGTCTCTACTGTTCATCCTGATTTTCCTGACCTTTGGCTATACCTACCTGCGCGACGGTCACGTGCGTGTGGATGTTCTTCGCAGGCATTGGTCCGCGCGCCGAATTGCGTGGATCGAACTGATAGGAGGCCTTTTTGTCCTTCTGCCGCTCGCCGCCATCCTGACCTATTACGGGTGGGACGGTCTGATGCGGACGACGAAATACGCCGAGACCCAGTTGTGGGCAGAACGCATTGCTGGAGTCATTGGCCCCATCCTGCTGGCTCTCGCGGGGGTGATCGTAGCCCTGCGCAACCTCGCCTTTTTGGCAGGGAAACGTGCGCAAGGCGCTCCAGAACAATCGGGCGGCCTCCATAATGGTGAATGAAGTCCTCACGGTCGCTATGCTTGTCGTGATGGCCATTGGGGTCTTTAGTGGTTTTCCGGTAGCGCTGGTCCTGGCAGGGACAGGCTTCTTAGGGTTTGTCGCAGCGGTCTGGGTGGGGATCACTGATTTTCAGCATCTGGGTCTGATCTACCTTCGGGCCCGCGGTGTATTGACTAATGAATCCGTCCAATTCACCAGCGTTCCAATGCTGATCTTTCTCGGCCTGATCTTGAATGCCAGCGGAGTTGCCGAAACCATGTTTCGCTTGCTGGGGCGTCTTCTGACAGCTGTTCCGGGCCGCTATGCCGTTGCAACCCTGCTGATCGGCCTCGTGCTCGCTCCGGCCGCCGGGGTGATCGGCGCATCGGTCATCACCGTGGCGCTGGTGGCCTATGCCCCGATGATGGCTTCCGGCTACGCTCCGCGAACTGCGGGTGCCGCTGTCGCGGCCTCTGGGGCACTCGGTGTCGTGTTCCCGCCAGCGGTGATGCTTTTCTTCATCTCGAACGTATTCTATCTGCGCATCGGATTGATGTATGTGGCCCTCATTGTGCCCGTTCTTCTCATGGTCATGGCCTTCGCGATCTACTTTGCCGTCACCTTGCGAAAAACCATCGAAGTCCCCCTGGACGCACCGAAAACCAATCTTGCGTCAGACCTTTTGTTCGTACTCGCTTCAGTCGCTGTTATCGCATCCATTCCGCTCAGCATTATTCTGGGCTTTGCAACACTTACAGAGGCGGCTGGCGTAGGGGTGTTTGGCGCTCTGTTGGTCGCGCTGCTGCGAAAGCGCTTGTCTTTCTCTTCTTTGAACTCTGTCACGGTGCAGACAAGTACCATGACGTCGATGGTCTTCTTCATTGTACTGGGCGCATCGGTCTTCTCGCTGAGTTTCCACCTTGTTGGTGGACCGGATGTCATTTTCAACTGGATATCCGCATTCGATCTCTCCCGATGGGAATTATTGGCGATGCTCCTTGGTGTGGTCATCGTCCTTGGGTTTGTTTTTGACTGGATCGAGGTGCTGCTGGTTTTCATACCCGTGTTGATGCCGATCTTTTCGGAACTCGACTTCGCAGATCACGTCGGCTCTGCCTACTTTGCGCAAATCTGGATCGCTGGCCTGATAGCACTGGCCTTGCAGACGTCTTTTCTGACGCCTCCCTTCGGCTATGCCCTGTTCTTTGCCAAGATGGCGGCACCGAAGGGTATCAACCTATCCGATATCTATCGCGGCGCGGTGCCGCTCGTTGCCATTGAAATCGCGTTGATTGCGGCGCTGATTTCGTTCCCTCAACTCATCACCTGGCTGCCTGAAATGTCCCTCGGGGATGCGGATGCGCCGCGGCTAATCCAGCGGTGAAAGATGTTTTGGGCGCGGATGCAGTGATTTCCTTCGAAGCGGCACTGATGTTTCGGAGCCGCTTCCGAACCGCGAACAGCAAGGCTGAACAGGGCCTGAGCACGGGAAAGCAAACAGGAGGATAACGAATGTCCGGCATACCATCCGCAGAGGGCTTTGACAGCACACTCACCTTGCTGCGAAATCCGTATGGGTTCATCTCTCAGACCTGCCGCGCGCTCGACACAGATCTGTTTGAAACCCGCATCCTCCTTCGAAAGACGATCTGCATGACCGGGTCGGCGGCTGCGAAAGTCTTTTATTCCGAGGATAAACTGGTTCGCCAAGGCTCGATGCCAAGCCGCATACAGAAGACCCTGCTGGGCGAAGGCGGCGTTCAGGGATTGGACGGCGCTGCCCACCAGCACCGCAAGAAGATGTTCATGTCGCTGATGGGGACCGAGCATATAGCCGCGCTTCAGGGAATGTCGCTTCACATGCTGGACAACTATGCGCCGGACTGGGAGGCGAGGAACGAAGTCGTTTTCTACGACGAAGTGCGCGAAATGCTCACGAGAGCCGTTTGCGCCTGGTGTGGGGTTCCGATTCCCGAGGCGGAGGTGGCGACTCGAACGGCGCAACTTACGGCGCTTTTTGAGGACGCCGGTGCCGTCGGCCCGAAACACTGGGCTGCACGTCTGGCGCGTCACCGCCTGGAAAATTGGTCAGCACGGATGATTCAACAGGTGCGTGAAGGCGAACTTCAGCCGACGCAGGAAAGCGCCCTTCATGTCATCGCGACGTGGTGTGATCTCGACGGCGCGATGCTGCCCCCGAAGGTCGCCGCCGTGGAGTTGTTGAACGTCTTGCGCCCGACCGTGGCGGTGTCCGTTTTCATTGTTCAGACGGCGCACGCCTTGCACCGGTATCCGGAATGGCAGGAAAAACTGCGGAACGACGAAGGACTGCTCGAACCCTTCGTGCAGGAGGTCCGCCGCCTCTATCCGTTCTTCCCTGCCGTGGCGGCACGGGTAGTAAGCGCTTTCGAGTGGCAAGGGTATCGCTTTCCGGAAGGGCGCAGGGTCCTGCTCGACCTCTATGGCACGAACACCGATCCGCGTTCATGGGATGCGCCGCTTGAGTTCCGCCCCGAGCGGTTTCGGAGCCGTGCCGAAAACCCCTACGACTTCATTCCACAGGGCGGCGGCGACCACTACACGAACCACCGCTGCCCGGGCGAGTGGATCGCGATCAGCCAGATGAAGGCGTTTTGCAGATATCTTGTGAACGACATCAAATACGATGTGCAGGATCAGGATTTGGAGCTGGTCACGGGAGAGCTGCCACCCCTGCCCGAGAACCGGTTCATCATGCGCAACGTCAGGCGTCGGCAGTAGCTTCGGCCTCGTCCGGATCGACAGACCGCGCGTCTTTCGTGGCCTCGAACGCCTCCCACGCAACATAGGGCACGATCATAAGCGCCGCGACGGGATCGGCCCACCACCAGCCCATCCATTGCGTCAGACCAATCCCGGCCAAGACTACAACGGTCTGGTATTCACAGATCAAGGTATCCTTGGCATCGTATTTCAGAGCGGGTGAATCGAGCCGCTTACCGTAGCGATACTTGCCCCAAGCCAGCAGCGGATTGACCACTAAAGAGACAAACAGGATCGCGATCCCCCACCAGTTGAAGCCCGGTGCCTCCTGCGAGATGAAAGCGGACACCGCCTCGTAGAGGATTGCCGCGACGACGATCCAGAAAGCACAGGCTACCACATAGAGCGCGACTTTCTTGCGATGCAGGACCGTGTGCTCGTCGCCACCGTTCTTCTCGCCCTTCAAGCGCCAGATCAGCGTTGCGGCCGAAGTGGCTTCGACCGTGCTGTCGAGACCCCAGCTCACCAGTGCCGCGCTTCCGGTTAGGAGCCCCACGGTGACGGATACGACGACCTCGATGATGTTGTAGACGAGGCTGGCGATCTCGACGCGGATGCCGCGGGTCAGATTGGTTTGCCGGTTATCTTGTTGACTACTCATAACAACGCATCAACGCCGAACCTGCAGCAAAAGTTCGAGGCCAAATTGGTTAATCCGCCAACAGAACTGCGCCGGGCTATTATAAGCCGATGTTGATTTTCTCAAGCTTCCTCAGTAGAGGCGAGCTTGTCCCTCATACATGAAAACAAAAGGTTTCGGCCCTTTCGCGTAGCCGGTGTCGAGCCGCTCCATGCGGAAGCCGTTCTGCTCGACCAGAGTGTCTGTCGGGCGGTCAAGGTGACAATTCCCGGCACAACGTTTCCAGGCAGGCGTGAGCCAGCGCTGCCAACGCTGGACGCTGGGTTCCGGCGCTGTTCCATGCTCGACGAAGCGGAAGACGCCATCAGGCTTGAGAACGCGCCGGATCTCGGCCAGCACCTTCTCCGGCTCCGACACGCTGCAGAGCGTCCAGGTGGCGACGACGCAGTCGACGCTGCGATCTTCCAGCGGCAATGCTTCGGCCACGCCCTCGATCATCTCCGTTGTCGGCGTCAAGCCCTGAGAAGCCTGCGCGGCCCGATGAAGGAGTTCTGGTGAAGGGTCCACACCGACGATCTGATCCACGGCGTCGGGGTAGAGCGCGAGGTTCAGGCCCGAGCCGATCCCGATCTCCAGCACGCGTCCTTTCGCACCTGAGACCGCGCGCCTTCGGTAGGGAAGAAGCTGTTCCTGACGCATGGTGAGATGCGTGAGGCCAGGAAGTATATGTTTTTCGTAGAACCGCATGAGCTGTTATCCTATTCGTCCAAGAACCGGAAATGCATCGAGCATCCAGTATGACAGCGCGCTCAACTGTCCTGTCATCATAGCCACACCCATGAGGATCATCACGACGCCTGCAATCTGGTGGAGGCGGCGGCCAACCCGGCCGATGGCCCGCAACCGTCCCGCGATCTGGTCGGTGAATCCGGCGACGATCAGAAACGGTATTCCAAGGCCGGCGGAATAGACGGCAAGCAGCATGATACCTTCGCCCATAGTGGCACTCGCCGCACTGGCTGTCAGGATCGCGCCGAGGATCGGGCCGATGCACGGCGTCCATCCGAAACCGAAAGCAAGACCGAGAACATAGGACGCAGCGGGTTGGCCCCCGGGAATGTTGAGATTGAATCGGAAGTCGCGTTCCATGACCGAAACACGCGCGGCTCCGATCATAAAGAGCCCGAAGAGAATGACGATGCCGCCCCCAACGAGGTTGAGTTCATACCGCCACCGAAGTAGGGCCTGACCCATTGCCGTCGCTGATGCGCCAAGCCCGATGAAGATGGTGGAGAAGCCGAGGACAAAACACAGACTCAGCCAAACGGCGCGTGACGGCGAGGCCGCAGCCGCCCCGCTTTCAGCGGCTGTGCGTCCGGCCACGTAGGAGACATATCCTGGCACGAGAGGCAGCACGCAGGGTGACAGAAACGATATTGTACCGGCCAAGAGGGCGGCGGTGAGGCCGAGAAGCGAGATATTTACCATGAACCACGTTCACCCCTGAATAGCTTGCGCAAGGGCGCTCTTGTGGCAGCCCAATATGCCAGGGTCGGGACGATGATCCATTGCAGCAGGGGCGTGAGACCGGCATCGATGACGGGGACCACCGGCATGATGTCGCGATAGGCCCAGGCCGCCCGGATCACGATGTTCAGCCACTCGCTGAAGATCGTGTAAGAGACGCCCAAGGCCACGGCCAGAAGCAGGACGCGCCCTGCGCGTTCCGACGGCCATGCGTGCCCCCCAACAAGAAACAGGGCGAGCAAGAGCGTGCTCATGGCGATCAATAGATCTCCGCCGGTGCAGTGCACGACCGCGAACGCAATTTCCCCCAAGGTGCCTTCGACCCAGATTGTGTAGAGCGGGATATGCGCCATTTCCCAGATCAGGTGTCCGACGGCGGTATAAACGATGTATCGGCGGATGACGGTCAGCCATCCGGTATCGCTTGTCTCAAAGGTTTCTGTGTTTGCTGTCATGCTGCGGGTCCGTTCTTCGATTAATGCGCGTTTGTCAGGCCGTTGACGTACAGGATCATGTTGATGTGCCGGAAGCCGGAACCCGCAAAGACCCCGGCATGGCGGTTGCCGCGCGCGATAACATGCACAAGCGGAGCCTCGGGATGGTCAGGCGCAATCGCGCGATACTGATCGATCAGATTCTCTATTGGCTCTTGTGCGCGAGCAATGACCACGTTCTTGGCAATCGGTCCGGGAACCGGATCACTGGCGTCGGTCACCACAAGGAAGGTCACCATGTCCAGCATGGGAGATGAATTCACTCCGCCCCTCACCTTTTCAAGAAGTGCCTGTTGATCAGCACAAGGCTGTCCGCAGTCGGACGGTACAAAACTAAGAACGACGACCTGATCGGAGAGGCTTTCCAAGTCCAACGGTTCTCCGTCAGGGCCGAGCAGACCCAACGCAGGCAATTCGTTGAGGTCAACGGCGGTGAAAGCAGGTTCTTTCTGTGCCATCACCTCGTCAAGACGGTCGCCGGGATGATCTGCGTAGGCCGGGAGGCCCGCGACGAGGGCTATCAGCAGGAGTATGTTTTTCATGGCTGTTGCTCCTGCGGCCTCATCGCGCCCGGTCCGAGAACCGGAACGCTGATTTCCATTCGGGCACCCGATGCGAAGGTCAGGAACAACGGCAAATCGGTGCCTTCTTCGAGTTTTTCCGACAGGCCCATCAGCATCAGATGCATGCTGCCGGGCGCGAGGGTTACTGGTTCTCCGGAGGGCAGGTCCAAGCCGTCGACCTCAACCATTCGGCTAATGCCATCGTTGTCGGTCTCGACGGCGTGAATCGTGACGTTCCCAGCGATCGGCGTCGTGATTGCGACCAGTTGATCACTCTGATTGCTCGTGAGCGTGAGATAGGCCGCAGCCGGACGGGAGGCGAGGATGCTCGCGCGGGCCCAACCATCCGATATCGTCACATCGGCCGATGCGAAGAACGGCCAGAGTGTTAACACGGTTGCAAGTGCGGTGATCTTCATTTGGTAAGTTCCTTCACTCATAACTTTTTGCGGATTTCCTGCGCCAGCGCCTCCGGCGGTTGGCCGCCTTCCTGATAGACCGCCTCAAATTCGCCACTGGGCTGCATGAGGTAGATGTGTCCGGCATGCGCCATGAAATAACCGTCCGGCGCGCTATCGTCCTCGGTCCGCTCGTACCATGTGCGGAAATTCCTGGTGGCCTCGGCAACCTGCGCTTCAGTCCCGGTCAGGCCGATCAGGCTCGGATGAAAGACTGATACATATTCAGCCATTACCGGCACTGTGTCGCGTTCCGGATCGACCGTGATGAAGATCGGCGCCACCTGGTCCGCATCTTCGCCGAGCAGATCCACGACGCTGGCCATGTAGGCCAGAGTGGTGGGGCAGATGTCAGGACAATTCGTAAATCCGAAGAATACAAGTTGCCAGCGATAGGTGTAATCGGCTGGGGTCACCTCTTGTCCGGTATGATCCGTGAGTGAAAATTCGGATCGAATATCCGCCTCACCCGAATAACGGACGGTCTTCGATCCGTTGCCGAGATAGTTATCTAAAGCCCAAAAGATCGCTAGCCCTGCGAGCGCAACAGCTATCGTGCCCCACAATATGGTTCTCAAGAGCCGCGCCTTGGGAGAGGTTTCACTGGGTTCAATCGACATCTTCGGCCTCCGAAATCAAAGCCTGAAGATCGGCCTTTTCCAACAATCCAGGAACGAGCGTCTCGCCGATCAGAAACGTCGGCGTGCCGGATATCCCGAGCTGCCCCGCAAGGTTTCGAGACGTTTCGATATGGGCGTCGATTTCGGGCGCGGCCATGTCCACCTGCAACTGGTCGTAATCCAGACCCGCCTGTTCAGCAGCCCGCCTTATGAAGACGGTATTGGCGCGAGGCTGCGCCATCAGAGCCTCGTGAAACGCTTCAAACTTGTTCTGTTTTACTGCCGCCAGCGACGCCCGAGCCGCCAGTTTGGAGTCTGGCCCGAGAATGGGCCACTCCCTCATGATGATGCGCAAATCCGGATTCTCCTCGATCAATTCGAAAAGGACCGGGGCCGCGCGTCGGCAATAGGGGCAGTTGTAGTCAAAGAATTCGACAAGCACGATGTCGCCATCAGGATTGCCCATCACGCCGGTGTTCGCATCCGTCCGCAGCAGTTCACCAACGCGCTGGATCGCAGCACGTTGTTGGGCCTGAGCTGCCGCTTCAGCCTCTTCCTGGAAGGTCAGGAGCGTATCCACCAGAACTTCCGGGTTCTCGCGGATGGTTTGCAGGATCAAGGCTTTGATGGCCTCTTGCTCAACCTGCTCGAGCGGCGTGGATTGCTGGGCTAGCGAAGTCGCGGGCGCAGAAATCAGCGCCCAGAGTAAAACTGCAAGCATGTGAAGGGTAGTTTTGAATGTCATCTCGATTTTCCGCGCCTTATCGCCGGGGGCATCAGCCCCCGGCGATAACTGTTCAGCCCTTATCGGTCGAAGTGGCGACTCCATTCTCGGAGTTGTTCATTGCCTCCATCATCTCTGTGCAGGCCTCCATCATCGGGCCCATTTTCTGCATCATCTTCATCATGGGCATCATGCCGTCCATGCCGGACATATCGCCGTCCATCATATTGCCCGCCATTCCGTTCTCACCGTCCATCATCTGGTCGGACGAACCGGTGTTGTCCTGGGCGAATACACCGGTGGCCAAAACCGTGGATACGGCAGTCGCCATGCTCAGTTTCTTGATAAGTGTCATCAGTTTCTCCTTAAGGTTTCTTGAGGTTTTCGGGTTCAGTCCCGCGGCAGGCCCGGCTCTGCGGCCGCGCTCTTCTTGTCGCATGAATCTGATTTGCACATCATGCAGACACCCAGCCCGCACATAACGGCGCAGGGTGCCACGGCCAGGATCAGCGGCGCGGCTCCGATGGCCGTCACCCAGCCCCAATTCAAGTAAAGCCCGGCGCCAATGATCGCCATTGACGCAAGAATCAGACTTCGCCGTCCCAATTGCGGCCGCCACGGACGTGCCTCCGGTGTTTCGGTGCAAGGTGATGTTTCGGACATTGGCTATTCACTCCTTTCGTTGATGATGGTCTGGATTTGGGCCATGACTTCATGGCTGTCCCATTCGGCCGGCCCCACAAGTCGTCCGCGCTCGAAACCGCCACGGTCGATCAGGATCGTGGTGGGAAGGCCAAGTACACCGAATGCCAGCATCGCCCTTGTGCTGTCGGCGAGGTACATTCCCAGATGGCGAATGCCGATTTCCTCGTAGAAGCGGCGCACCACCTTCATTCCCGCGCGGTCGATGGACAGTGGCAGGACATGGAAATCGTCCCCGCCCAGCTTTTCCTGCAAAGCGTCGAGGGTGGGCATCTCTTCACGGCAGGGAACACACCAGGTTGCCCAGATGTTCAGTAGGATCACCCTGCCCCGGAAATCCGCCAGCGTCAGATCGCGCCCCGCCCCGTCCACGAAGGGTGGCGACAACATCTCTCGCGGCTTTTCGTGAAGCGGCATCAATGGTCTAGCTTGAACCGGCCCTGCGACGCCAATCGCCGCCATGCCAGTCAACAATTCACGTCGTTTCATGATCCCGCTCCTTCCTGAAGACGCCGCACCACGGGAAGGATGTTTTCCTCCAGAGAGTTGCGGTTGAAGGGGCCGATATGCTTGTAGGCAATCCGGCCCTCGGCATCGATCACGAAGGTCTCGGGCAAGCCGTAGACGCCCCAATCGATGGACACGCGCCCGTTCCGGTCGGCGCCGATGCGGGTGTAAGGGTACCAAGTTCGGTGAGAAAGCCCAAGGCTTCCTCGGGGCGGTCCTTGTAGTTGATTCCAAAGATCGCGACCTCGTCCCTGGCAGCCAACTCGTTCAGGAGGGGCATCTCTACCCGGCACGGCACGCACCAGGACGCCCAGACGTTCACGATAGACACCTGCCCTTTGAGGTCGGCGGTCGACAGACCGTCGGTTCGTCCCTCTATCGGCGGCAAGTCGAACTCAGGCACCGCCTTGCCAATAAGTGGGGAAGGAAGAGTGTCGTTGCCATTGAACAGGCCCCAATAAAAACCTGCGCCGATGAGGGCGAAGATCGCAACTGGCAGCACGGTGACAAGCCGACCCTTACGGCGATTGGCCTCGACCGCGCTCATAAATCACCCTTGTCGTTGACAGAGACTTCCGCCTGGAATTCGCGCTGTCGATCCGGCCAGGTGCTTTTGATGTAAGAGAGAACATCGGCAATCTCGTCGTCGGTCAGGATGCCTTCAAACGCCGGCATGTCGCTTTCATAACCGGGCACGACGGCACCGACGCCGCCTTTGGTTACGATAAAGAGGTTCCGGTCCGAATGGTGCCAGGTATGGCCGGTTTCGTCATGTGGCGGAGCGGGCATGCGCCCGGTGTCCAGACGCCGCCGCCAATCAGGCTGCCCCTCCAGTTCGGCACCGTGACAGGATGCACAATTCTCCGCATAGAGCGCCTGTCCTGCTGAGATGTCGGCTACAGCCACGGGCTCGCCGAGGAAGGAAAGCCCTTCCACCAAATCCTCTTCACTTTCTGACTGCGCGAGGACGGCAAAGCCGATCACGGATAGTGCGACGATGGCGGCACCGATTGTTGCGGCCCTTCTCATGTCGAACTCCTGAGGTATTTCACGAGTGCGACGAGGCTGAGCACCAGAACCGCGGCGACGAGCAGGAGCAATAGCCCTCCACCGAACATCATCACCCCCATCATCGGGCCGTTCATCATGTCCATGCAGTTACTCATCGGAGTAAACGGCGATCCCGCCCTCGCCGAAGGCGTAGGTCTTGAGCGTACCGGTCTTTACGCGTGCCATGCCTGGCGCGTTCGAAGGCATGCCCGGCAATGTAATGCCGGTGATGTCGGGCTTCTCCGCGACCAGCCTTTCCAGGATCTCCGAGGGCACAAGTCCACTGACATAATAGCCTTCGATCTCGGCAAGATGACAACCGAGCCCTTGTTCGGGAACGCCGACTTCGATCGAGCGCTTGTCGAAATCCCGATCGTCGATGCGTGTTACCGTATAACCGTTCTCTTCCAGGTAATCGGCGTAGGTGTCGCAGCAGCCGCAGCCTGGGTCGCGCCAGATGGTGATCTGTTTCGACCCGCCTTCCGTATCGGAACTTGCGGGACCGGTCGCGTGTTCGGTGCTTTGTGCCGAAGTCAGCGTCGTGAAAGTGAAGGTTCCGCCGACACCAAGTGCAGCAAGCGAAGCCAAGAAAATTCTTCTGTTCATGGGGTTCTCCATCATGCGACCGTGATCGCGGTCCAGGTAGCGCCGCCATCGCGGCTGAGTCTCAGAGTGCCGTCGAGTATGGCGGCCACGTGATTTTCGTCCCTTGGGTGAAGCGCGACGGCCCTCCCCTGCCCTTCTGCCTTGTGCGTCCAGACCACGCCGCCGTCCTGCGACGCCCACACCCCCGACGGCAGCGCCGCGTAAAGCTTAGACGGTGCCGTCAGAGCACTGGCCAGCGACAGGACCGGTTCGCCCGTCGGAAGTGGTGCCTCGGCAGGCGGTGCATCGCCCGCCACCAGAGCGTCCATCGCATTGCCCGGCTGAACGTCCTGCCAGCGGCAGAAACAGTCCGGAACACGGGTCAGGCCTTTCTCAGTTCCTGCATAGATCCATATGCCGCCCATCCCGGTATCGAGATCGACCGATGCCAGTGTCAGCGGGTCACGCTCGGCCGCGTCGAGCCAGGGCCGGTCCATCGCGAGGGCCCAGCTGGCACCTGCGTCCTCGCTCTTCCAAAGGCCGTCGCCGCGGATTGCGGCATAGATCATGTCGGGGGTTCCGGCGGCCACAGCCAGTGCGGTGACCTCGCCGGACGCAAGCCCGTCGCTTCGGGTAGTCCATGACGATCCGCCATCGCCGGACACGGCCACCCCTCCCCGCGCCAAACCGGCAAGGAGACGTCCGGGACGCGCAGGATGCGTGGCGATCGAGGAGACCGGGGAAGGTGTTGGCCTGTCATGCCAACTGCGACCGCCGTCGGGGCTGGCCCTCAGTGTTGCCCCTGCGATCAGCAGCGTGTCGCCATCGAAGGCGAGCGTTCGGATATCGGCCGTCCCGCCGGCCGCGCGGGCCGCGCCGGGCAACACGAGCACTGCGGCTGCACCCATACCCAGTGCCAGGAAGTGGCGTCTGTCCGGCTCAAAATTCAAGGTACTGTTTGTCATCTCTTGTCCTCCTCCTCCGGGGCTCATGCGACGCGGATCACGCCCATCATTCCCGCAGCTTGGTGTTCGAGAATGTGGCAGTGGAACATCCAGTCGCCGGGATTGTCGGCGACGAAGGCGATCTCGACCCGTTCGCGGGGCGCCATGAGCACCGTGTCCTGCCATTCCCGATGCGGCGTCGGCGCACCGTTTCGGCTGATCACGCGGAATGAGTGGCCGTGCAGATGAATCGGGTGATCAAAAGCGGTCGCGTTGGTCATTTCCAGGATGTGACTCGCGTCGCGTTTAAGCGTCAGGAACGGGTCGAGCACATGCCCCTCGGCGGCTTTTCCGTTGATGAACCAGATGCCGCGCCCGTCATGCATCATGCCCATCATCCCGCCGCCCATCATGCCTCCACGCGGCTCCAGGCCCATCTCTCGCTCCACCATCATGCCCATCATCCCGCCGGTGAACGTCACCTCATGACGCTGCGTAGAACTCAGGTCTGGTTCGGGAATAGGGTTGACTGGCAGTGTGATCGGCCAGTCCGGTGTAGCCTCGCGCAGGGCGGTTTCAGCGTAGGTGAAATCGAGGACTCGAAAATCGTTCCCGCGATAGGCACGGTCGACAAGCTGGGATTGCGCGCCGGGCTCACCGATGCAATCCAAGATTACGTCGGCGCGCATTGCGGGTCCAAGAACGACAAGACCGCCCGGCGGGTCATGTGGCGTGACGGGTTGGCCATCGAGCGCGATGATGCGCGGTGTATGGTCCCCGAAATCGAGCGCGAAGATCCGGGCATTCGCGGCGTTGATCAGGCGGAGGCGGATCCGCTCGCCTGATGCCACGGCGAATGTCTCCGGCACAAGACCGTTGATCGTCACGGTGTTGCCGAGGCGGCCCGCGTGACTCACGTCATGGGCATTGCCGAAATCGTCAGAAATCGATGCGTCGTCGGTCAGTCGCCAGTCGTCCAGCATCCAGGTAACTTCGCGGTCGACACGAGGGGGATTGGCCTCCTCGACGATAAGGGGACCGTAGAGACCGCGCCCGACCTGCTCGAAGCTGCGCTGATGTGGGTGATACCAGAAGGTGCCGGCATCGACTGCATCGAATTCATAGACGAACTTGTCGCCCGGGCCGATCGGCACCTGTGTAAGGTGCGGCACCCCGTCCATCGCGTTCGGAAGCCGGATACCATGCCAATGCACTGTGGTTTCCTCTGCAAGGTCGTTGGTAACCTCGACCTGCAGGCGTTCGCCTTGCCGGATGCGGATCTCCGGGCCCGGTACTTTGCCGTTGTAGCACCAGGCCGCGGTGTCGGGATGTGGCTCAGGAACAAGCCGTGTCCTTCCCTGTGCGGCCCGGAGCGAGAATTTCCGGGTGGCGGCTTCTGCCATCCTCGGAAAAGGCAGGGTGGCGGACATCACACCCGCGAGCGACGACGCGACAAAGGCGCGGCGCGTGACAGTAGGTTTGTATTTGAAAGACATCGGACAGGGGCTCTCTGATAATTCGGTCCTCCGCCGGAGCCAAAGCGGCAACTGCGGTTGGGGAATACCCGCAGCGCGGAGCAGCATGGCTCCGGCGTCACGGCATGACACGGCGACCGCGAAATCGCGGCGCGTGTCAGATCAGAGAAGGAATTTTGGAGGCTGTTTGGCAGGTGGGCTGGTCAGACCGCGAAAATCACGCGCGATCGACATGCCATGCGCGCTCGAAATTGCATGAAGACCAAATTCCGCCGACGTTTCCACCAGCGCGGCGGCGGCCGCCGAGTTGCATACGAAATCGCAAGCGATGCCTGAGGGTCCCGCCGAATCATCGCACGCCTCACAGTCGGCACCTGGCATTTCAGCTCCGGCTGTGATCATTTCAGATGCCATCCTGGCCGAACCGGCCGCATGCGCAACCGAGCTTACCGCGAAGGCGGCAAGGACGGCTATCATGATGAGGCGGGCGACGAAGTGCATGCGGCTAATTTACCAGTGTTCAGAGGGTTGTTCCAGCGGGATGATTTCGCGTCTCCGGAGGTCGGAACGCGTCAGATCATCCATTATCGGGCAGTCCGGACGATCATCGCCATGACACCGAACAACGAGATCACGAAGCGTCGCGCTCAGCGCCTGCAACTCCTCGATTTTTTGGTCCACCCGCGCGAGATGGCTTTGTGCGATCGCCTTGACGTCGGCGCTGGACCGCTCGCGGTCCTCGTACAATGACAACAGCGTGCGACATTCATCGATGCTGAAACCCAATGACCGCGCCCGGCCGAGAAACGCCAGCTTGTGCAGATCCTGAACAGCAAAATCGCGGTACCCGTTTTCACGCCGCGATGGTTGCACGAGTCCGATATCCTCGTAATACCGGATCGTTTTCGCCGGCAATCCGCTCTGTTCCGAAACATTTCCAATGTTCATGGCTGACAATCCTCTCCTTGAAACACCAGATAGTCCTTCCACCTACTGGAAGGTCAAGGACGCTTGGCAATCTTTTTGTGACGCCCCTTCAAAAAATGAACCTGTCCCAACTCCCATAGTGTTCCTCGCTGCGCTTCCCACGCGGCAGGCTGAGCGCGATGAGAGCGATACCGGCGAGGATACCGACAAGGCTGCCTGCCACCGTGCCTCCGCCCAGAAACCACGGCGCGATGACGAGCCAGAGGCCGAATAGGATGTTGAGGAACCGCAGTGGACGCGCGACCTCGGCCCAGGCGATGACCGCTGTGGTCAGGACCAGTGCGCCCAGCAGGTGATCGCTGTTCGCCATCGCTGCTTCATTGCCAAAGATCGCGCGCGACAGCATCAGGAAGGCCCCGATCGCAGCACTCAGCCCGAGTGTCCATGGGACGGTAACCCCACGCGCGCTTTGTCGGAAAATCTGCATCGGTCGCGCGTCGAAGCTCATTTCGCCCCCGGTTGCGCCACCGGGCAGTGCATCGCCCCTGAAGAACGCGCGCCAGAACGGTCTGCCCCGGCGCGTGTTCCACACCATGAACTGCACCATCGCGACAATCTCATCGAGCGAGAACGGGATCATGATCAGCATGGCCAGCGCCGCCATCAGGCAGATCGTGCAGTAGGTGCCGATCGTGATCGGCTGGATGATGATGAAATAGATGCTGATCACGCCGAGCGGCCCGACCACGATGCCGAACAGTGCGACCATCCAGGGCATCGTGCGCCAGCGCAGGCGGCTGCCCATGACGCCCATCATGATCTCGAACATGTAACTCATCGCGCCAAGACCGCCGTCAGCAATGGGCCAGGCTTTCGAGACATCCGAGGTAATGATGTATTCGCTGCCGTTCAGCGCCGAGGGCGACGAAAAGAACGGTTCCCACACGCTATCGACATGGCCGAGCTGATAGGCCGACAGGATGCGCGACAGGATGAAGCCCACGACACCGAGCGCGATGATCGGCAGGCGCTGGACGTAGGTGGAGGGGCAATAAGTCCAGCCGGGCGGAATGTCGCTGTCGTCCATCATCCCCTCGCGCGACATGCCCGGCATCATCGGGATCAGGATCGTCAGCGCGACCACCAGCGCGCCGATCAGCGTGTCATTGGCATAGACGGCCGCATCCGGCGTCCAGAACACCAGCGGCGCGGCCAGCAGCCAGACGCCCAGTGCGGCATTCGCCCATTGCGCCCAGCCGTTGCCATGGCGCAGCGACAGCGCCGCAAAGACCATGATGGCAAGCCCGGTGAAGACATCGTTCCACGCGGTGAGCCAGCTGCGGGTCGAGGCGGCCCACAGCCCGCGATCTTCCGTCACCCGCTGGACCGCTGCGCTGAATTCGGTCTGATCGAATGTACCGAAAACCGACGGGGCGGTGGCCAGCCACAGGCCGAGCGCCATGACCAGCCAATGCACCCAGAGCATCGAGAAATGCATCTGCCGCATGTGGTCGTCGTGTTCGCGCCTGTTTTCGCTCGCTTCAGCCTCGGATGGCGTCTCCTCGGCGGCCTCTTCAGCCACGGCGTTTTCGACCTTGGCCGCCGAGACCCGTGCGGCGTTCAAACCGTTCGCTTTGTACCATTCGTAGGGATCGTCCTTCAGTCGCTGAAGGATGCCCGGCATGTCGTCGCGGAGGCTGTGTTCAGGCGTCCAGTCCAGGTGTTTTTTAGCCGCCGAAAGGTCTAGCTCGTAGTGATCGTTGGAAATATCGACCATCCACGCCCTGATGAAGGCATCCTCGCCAAATATCTTGTTTTCCGTCCAGGTGCCGAGCTTGGCCAGTTGGGGCGGCACGTTCCAGGTGATCCAGTCCTCACCGTGCAGCTCGCGCCCGATCAGGCGCTGCAACTCGCCGAACGGAATCGGGTCTGATTCACCCAAAAGTACCGGAAAAACGTCCGGCAACTTGGCGCGCCGGTCGACGATGCTTTCCACCGCGTCAAGAAAATCGTCAAGATGCAGGAAGGCCTGCCCGCGCGACAGGTCGCCGGGATAGAGCTTGCCGCTGAAGCGCTTCTCGTGGATGCGGACGATCTGATGGGTCAGAAAAGTCGACTGCCCTTTGTCATCGTAGATTCCGGCGGGGCGCATCAGCACGAGTTTCTCGTCACCCCGTTCTTCGCGCAGCATTCTTTCGGTCCGCACCTTCGACGCCCGGTAAGGCAATTTGGGATCGAAAGGATGATCTTCGTCTATCGGCTCGCCAGGCTCGGTCGGCGCATGCGCCAGCATGGTGGACGCGAAGACGAACTGTTCCAGCTTGAATTCCTGAAGGCCCTTCAGAAGACGTTTCGACCCTTCGACGGTAACCGCATCATAGGCGGGATCATCCTCGCCAGAGAGGTCGAAATAGGCGGCAAGATGGATGCAGGCGGCAATACTGTCGCCATATGCCAGCCGTACGCGATCAAGCGCGGTATCGACACTTGCCTGATCGGTGATGTCGAAACAGACGCACTCGGCTTGATGCGGTGGATGGGGTGGCGAATACCGGTCAAGTCCGACGACGCGGTAGGACTCATGCAGCCGTCGCACCACCGCTGATCCGAGATACCCGCTCGACCCGGTGACAATGACGACAGGTTTGCTTTCATCCGTCACGGTGGCACTCCGGCTTCAAGCTACGTGCGCAGGTATTTCACCAGTGCCACGATCGCGAGAACCAGCACCACGATGACAAGAAGCCAGACGATTCCCATGCCAATCATCATGCCGCCACCCATCATTCCCCCATCCATCATGATCTTCTTCCTTCTTTCAGTTGCTACCGGTTCAACTAAGTCATTGGCATTTGGTTTCAATTTCCAGCGCTGGAAGGTTGGAGGCCGCGTCTGGGATCGAACATTTGAAAGGGTGCAGGCTTCTATTGACCTTCCAGCGACTAGAAGCATTAAGTAAATTGTCAGCAGCCTGCCGAAGGAACCTGACATGGACACTAAAAAAGCAGAAACACGCGAAGTCACTGATCCCGTCTGCGGGATGAAGGTCGATCACGCGACGGCCAAACACCGATCAACTCACGCGGGCGAAGAGTTTCTGTTCTGCTCGTCACGATGCAAGGACAAGTTCGACGCCGAGCCCGAGACGTATTTGGGTGCAGGGCCGGCGCCGGAGCCGATGCCCGAGGGAACGATTTTCACCTGCCCGATGCACCCCGAAATCGAGCAGGTCGGACCGGGTGACTGCCCGATCTGCGGGATGGCTTTGGAACCCAAGGGCGTGCCCACTGGTGACGAAGGCCCGAATCCCGAACTCGTTGATTTCACCCGCCGCTTCTGGATTGGCGCGTCGCTGACCATCCCGGTCGTCCTGCTCGCGATGGGCGGCTATGTCGGCATGCCCATCCGCGACTGGACAGGGGAAAGGCTTGCTCACTGGCTAGAGCTGATCCTGGCGACGCCGGTCATTCTCTGGGCCGGCTGGCCGTTTCTCGTGCGAGGCTGGAAGAGCTTCCGCACGCTGAATCTCAACATGTTCAGCCTGATCGCCATGGGCGTCTTCGCGGCCTGGACCTTCAGCACCTTCGCGGTGATCGCACCAGGCCTTTTCCCCGCAGGCTTCCGCGACGACCAGGGCAATGTCGGCATCTATTTCGAGGCAGGGGCAGTGATTGTCGTGCTGGTTCTGCTCGGTCAGATCCTGGAGCTGCGCGCACGTGAGCGAACTGGCTCCGCCATCCGGGCCCTGCTTGACCTTGCCGCCAAGAGCGCGAGGATTATCCGAGCCGATGGAAGCGAGGAAGAAGTAGCGCTTGAGGATGTCCAGATCGGCGATCACATCCGGGTACGTCCGGGCGAGAAAGTGCCGGTGGATGGCGAAGTGATCGACGGGCGGTCCTCTGTCGACGAGTCGATGCTCACCGGCGAACCCGTACCGGTCGAAAAGGTGACAGGCGATGCCGTTACCGGCGCTACGATCAACGGCACTGGCAGTATGATCATCGAAGCGAAACGCGTCGGCGAGGACACGATGCTTGCGCAGATCGTCGAAATGGTGGCAGCCGCACAAAGGTCACGCGCACCGATCCAGAAGCTCGCCGACGCAGTGGCAGGGTATTTCGTGCCGGCGGTGATCGCCGTGGCCATCGTTTCATTCATTGCCTGGTCGATTTGGGGGCCCACCCCTGCCCTCGCCTATGGTCTCGTTTCCGCCATTGCGGTGCTCATCATCGCTTGTCCCTGTGCGCTCGGGCTCGCGACACCGATGTCGATCATGACGGCGACCGGACGCGGCGCTCAGGCGGGCGTCCTCATCAAGAATGCCGAAGCCCTGGAAGCGTTCGAGAAGGTAGACACCCTGATCGTCGACAAGACCGGCACATTGACCATGGGAAAGCCGGAGCTTGCCGCCGTCCTTCCCGAGGACGGCCATGACGAGGAAGATCTCCTGCGGCTGGCCGCCAGCCTTGAACGCGGGTCAGAGCACCCCCTGGCCGAAGCCATTGTTCGCGGGGCCGAGGCGCGCGGGATAGACCTTGCCAGCGCGCATGACTTCGAGGCGGTCACCGGCATGGGGGTCAAGGGAATCGTGGACGGCAAGTCCGTCGCTCTCGGAAACGCCCGGATGATCGGCGAAATTGGCCTCAATGCGCCCGCCGCGACCGAGGTGGCCAATGATCGCCGCGATCAAGGTGAAACGGTGATGTTCGTCATCATCGACGGTGCCGTGGCGGGCCTTGTCAGTGTCGCCGATCCGGTCAAGGAAACCACGCCCGCCGCATTGAAGGCGCTGCACGAACTGGGCTTCCGGATTGTCATGGCGACAGGTGACAACGAACGCACGGCGCGTGCCGTCGCGTCACGGCTCGGCATCGATGATGTCCGGGCCGATGTCTTGCCCGAAGACAAGGCGCGAATCATCCGTGAGCTTCAGGCCGAGGGTCGCAAGGTCGCGATGGCTGGCGATGGCGTGAACGACGCGCCGGCACTGGCACAGGCGGATGTTGGGATAGCAATGGGAACCGGTGCCGATGTGGCGATTGAGAGTGCCGGCTTCACGCTGTTGAAGGGCGATTTGAACGGACTTGTCCGCGCGCGGCGTCTTTCGCTGGCGACGATGCGGAACATCCGGCAGAACCTCTTCTTCGCGATGATCTACAACACGGCTGGCGTACCGATCGCAGCGGGGATCCTGTATCCATTCTTCGGGCTGTTGATCTCTCCAATGTTTGCAGCCGCTGCGATGAGTCTTTCTTCTGTTTCGGTAATTGGAAATGCTCTCAGGTTGCGGACGGTCCGGTTATGACCTGCATCAAGCTCCCGGGTCCAATAATCCATCGCGCGGATACAGCACTCTCCTGTCGATTGACCGAGTGTTCTGCAAAATTGTAGGCGACGCCGACAGCGACGATAAAAAGTCGTCGTTCCGCACGGCTTATCAACGATACCTGCCCTCGCGCTCCGTGATGGCCGCGATAGCCCACGCGCCAATCCCGATCACCGCACCCAGCCACTTCCAGCCTTGGCCGCCAAGATCCACGAAACCGTACCCGTAAGCCAATACGGCCAGCCCCATCACAAGGAAAAACGGTCCGGTCCAGAAGCAATGCCGCCGCTTGCACCGGTGCGCGTTCCAAAGACAAGCTGCTCCCATCCAGATCAGCGCTATGACCCAGACCCAGGTCTTGACCGGATGCGGGACGCCGATCGCCAGGAGCATCGCGGCGATTGGCAAGCCCCAGCCGATCAGCCCCCCGGGAAGCGTCGACAAGAAGTCCGATCTATCGCCTGATGCCATGGTCTCACCCCGCGCAGCAGCTGAGCTTTGCCACATCCTTGTCAAAGGTTTGTGCGGCCAGTTTCAGTCCTTCAACCGTGGTCAGATATGGGAAGATCGTTTCGCCGAGCGCCCCTGCGGTCATACCGAACTTGAGGGTCATGGCAAGCGTCTGGATGGTCTCGGAGCCCTCGGGTGCTGCGATCTGACCGCCCAGCAAGCGGTCGGTCTTGACGTCGGCCACCAGCTTGATCACGCCGCGGGTATCGCGTGCAGCGGCGGCGCGCGGGACGTTGTCGAGCGTGATCACGCTGGTCTTGACGTCGTACCCCGCCGTCTTGGCCTCGGCCTCCGAAAGGCCGACGCCGGCCACTTGCGGGTCGGTAAACACGACCCACGGCATCGCCGCGTTGTCATAGCGCATCTGCTCCAATCCAAGGGCATTATTGATCGCCACCTTGGCACCATAGGCCGCCATGTAGACGAACTGGTCACGGTCAGTGACATCGCCCGCGGCCCAGACGCCGGCACGCGTGGTCGCCATGTCGGGGCCGACCATGACCGAGCCGCGCGCATCGGTCTCGATGCCAAGCTCTTCCAATCCAAGGTTCTCGGAATTGGCGATCCGGCCGGTGGTCACAACCAGCCGTTCGGCGGTCAGATCCTCGGTCTTGCCACCCCGTTCGACAGTCAGACTGACGCCGCCCGCAGCTTTCGCGACCGAGACGTAAGCAAGACCGGTCTCGACCGTGATGCCCTCGACCTTCAGCGCCTCCGTCAGCGCCTCGGTCACCTCCGGCTCGGCGCCTGGCAGAAGGCGTGAGCGGGTCACTAGCGTGACCTTCACCCCCAGTCTCGAGGCCATTTGCGCCAGCTCGCAGCCGATATAGCCGCCGCCCAGAAAGAGGATGCTTTCGGGCCGGTCGGGTAGAGTCAGCAGTCCCCAGGAATCCAACGCCTCCACGGCCTCGATCCCGTCAATTACAGGTATATGCGGGCGAGACCCGGTGGCAATCAGGACGCGCGGCGCGGATATCACCCGGCCTCCGACAGCGACGCCACCCTCAACCAGTCGCGCCGGGCCTTCCTCGATATAGGTGACGTTCTCATAGGCGGGCAGCAGGTCGATGTATTTCTTCTGCCGCATCTCCTCGACCAGATCGGCGGTGCCTTTCACCACGCCACCCCAGTCCACGGCATGGGCGCAAGGCGAGATGCCCGGAAACCGGGCAGCGGACGCGCCGCCATGGACCGCCTCGGCGGCGCGGATCATCGCCTTGGATGGCACGCAGCCGACGTTCACACAGGTGCCGCCGATGGTGCCGTGCCCGACAAGAGCCACGCGCTTTCCGGCCTCGGCTGCCGTGATCGAGGCAGAGAACCCGGCCGAGCCGGCTCCCACGACGATGAGGTCATATTGGTCGCCGCTCACCTCTTTCGATGAGCAGCAATCCTTTTTCTTGACGGTCTGGTCCATGTCTTCTTCCTTGGCCTGCGACCGGACATCGCGACGGTCGCCCGGCCAAAATTCTGAAATTACACCATCGACCCGATGTCGGAGGCATAGCTCGGATAGGCGAAGATCATCGCCTTGATCTGGTTGGCGGTCTGCCCGGCACCCATGGCCATGGCGAAGAGATTGATCTGTTCCTCGGAGCCCGGTCCGATCAGATGCGCGCCGAGGATCTGCCCGCTGCCCTGTTCGACAAGAACCTTGAATCCGGTATGTTTCGCGCCGACGCGCAGCGACGAATACCAGCCTTCAGTCTTCTCGAAATGCACATCGAACTTCCGCCCTTGTTCCTTGGCTTCCGCTTCCGACAAGCCGACCGTGGCCACCATCGGCAGGGTGAAGACAACCGACGGGATCGGCGGGTATTTGATCTCCTTGGCGTCCTCTCCGGCGAGCAGGTTCTTGCCCGCGATGCGCCCCTCTGCCGCCGATACTGGGGTGAGATTGAGCCCGCTATCGGCGCAATCGCCAGCCGCGAAGATGGCCGGGTTGGTGGTGCCCATCGCGTGGCTCACCTTGATGCCGCGGCGCGTGTATTCGACGCCGGCCGCCTCAAGATTCAGCCCGTCGATATTCGGCACCCTGCCCGTGCCATGCACCACCAGGTCGCAGGTCACGGTTTCGGTGGCGTCGGCGCGTTCCACTGTGACGGTAAATTCATCGCCCTGTTTCTCGATCTTCGTGACCTTCGCCTTGGTGCGTAGGTCGATGCCAAGTTTCTCGGTGCCTTCGACCAGCATTTCGACCAGGTCGGGGTCGAAGTTACCAAGGGGGCGATCCGCCATTTCCAGCACGGTCACTTCGCTGAACCCGGCGCGCCTGACGATATGTGCGAATTCCATCGCGATGAAGCCACCGCCGACAAAGGCGATGCGGTCAGGCCGTTCGGGGAGTTCAAGAAACTCGGTGCTAGTGGTCAGATGCTCTTCGCCGGGAATGTTCAGCGTCATCGGCCGCGCGCCGGTGGCGATGTGGAAATGCTTCGCCGTCAGGGTTTCTCCGTTCCACTCGATCGTATCGGAGCCGGTGAACCGCGCCTCTCCGTGCAAAACGTCAATCCCCGCCTTCTCCATTCCGCCTTGGATGCGCGGCGGCATGTTGTCGGTGAAGCTGCGCTTGAAGGCGATCATGTCGGACCAGTTGACCGAAGGTTGCGCCTCCAGCCCCTTGCCCTTCATGTTTTCGGCCCATTCGACACCCTCGGTGACCGCGACCAGCATTTTCTTGGGATCGCAGCCGCGCAGGGCGCAGGTGCCGCCATGGGGTTCGCTGTCAATGCTGGCGACGCTCCAGCCTGCATCCGCGGCCGTCCGGGCGACGCCATTTCCAGCGGTGCCGCCGCCGATCACGATGAGGTCATACGTCTTGGTCATACCTGTTCCTTTCCTAGTGCCAGTTTCTCTTGATCTGGCTCACTGCTGAACTGCCTGATTTTCTGAGCCAGAGCGCATATCCCGCCACCGCCAAAGCGGCGGCAATCGAGATCCGCAGAGCAAAGCGGAACTCCAGCCAGAACAGCAGAGCCGAAAGAACAACCGCCAAGCCGATGAGAAGGGCTTTCGGACTGTGCCCTTGTCTGTCGGCTTGCTGCCACAAGGCATATGCAACCGCACTCAGCGAGGCGAAGAGCATCGGGAAAAGCGCGTAGTCGAGCCAACCAACAACGGCAGAAAGTCCGACCCCGGCGACGATCAGCACCAGGAACGGCGTGAAGCAACAGATCGCCGCAAATACGCTGCCGATGAGGCCGCGCCGCAAAAGGGTCGTGGGTTCATTTTTATTGTTCATGTCTGTCATGCTGTCTCCAGCTCCGAGTGCGGGTCGGTGAATGCGATCAGGAATCGCCGGACTCGACGATGTCCGCCGGATAGCCGGTGGCGCGGATTGCTTCGACGATCATGTCCTGATCGGCGGCCTCGTCATCAAAGGCGACGATGTAGGTGCCGGTGCCGAATTCCTCTCCTTCCGTGAAGTCGATGATCTCGACCGAGGGAACGCCCCGCATGGCCGCCGCCACCGTGTAGGAGCAGGTCGGACATGTCAGTTCGCCGACCCCGATATTGATGCGCTGTTCGGCGGCGCTGGCGGGGAAAGCTGCGAGAGTTCCAACGACCGCAAGGGCAAGATGGAGTGACTTCATGGGTTCGGCCTTTCAGTAGGACAGAAGGTATGGGGTGAGATAGGGAAAGATCATCGCGACGGCGACGATTGCGGTGGCAATCCAAAGAATGGATCGCATGAGTGTCCGGTTCATGGGACGCGCGCAGGTGCCATCCGCGCAGACTTTGGCCGCGATCGGACGATAGGCCTTGTAAAATCCATAGCCGATGAAGGCGGCACTCAGCGCGAAGGTGATCCATTTGTACTGGTAGAGAACGCCCAGCTGCGCAATGAACACGCCGGTAACGCCGAAGCTGACCAGCACCAGCGGCAGGATGCAGCATGAGGTCATGGCCAGCGCGCCAAGCGCGCCGAGCCAGGTTGTCGCCCATGCTTTTTTGTCGGCAGCCACTGTTTCGTCCATTGCCGTCTGCCGGCCCGCGGATGTGGTCTCAGTCATGGTTCGAAGCATCCTTGCCTCAGTGATGATCTCAATCTAGGGTCTGTAGCTGGTACAGGCTCAAGGGGGTCAAACGTGAAAAATCATCACAGATCGGTGAAGGTCCTCAGGCGCGGCGATCTGGCCAAACTGACCGGATGCAACCTCGAGACCATCCGCTACTACGAGAACATCGGCGTCATGCCCGAGCCGCCGCGCACGTCGAAGAATTACCGGGCCTATGACGAGAGCCATGTCGGGCGCCTGCGCTTCATCATGCGGGCGCGCGAGCTGGGGTTCACGCTGGACGAAGTCCGCGATCTGCTCGCATTGGTCGATGGCGGGGTCCAGACCTGCGGTGAGGTGCAGGGTCTTGCAAATTCGCATCTCGCCTCGGTCCGCGCCAAGATCGACGATCTCAAACACATCGAACGCGTGCTGTCCTCCACCGTGGCGCAATGCACCGGTGACGATGTCCCTGAATGCCCTGTGATCGACGCGCTGACGGAGGTGACCTGAAGGGCCATAGTTGAGGACGCCCACGCATGTCAGCCAAGCGGACAATGGTGCCAGCGCCGTTGTTTGCGATCATTCGTTCCGTGCGGAGTCCCGCGTGATCGCCGCATGTTCGGGGACCAGATAGCGCGGCACGATCCACAGATAGGCGGCCATGCCGAAGAGCTCGACGAGCGACTGGAAGACGATGACCACGGCCGCCACGTTCCACTCCGGTCCGAGCGCCAACACCAGCGGAAGTACGACGAAGGAGTTGCGGGTTCCGAGCGAGAAGATGACCGTTCGTCGCCCGCTAGTGGGCAATCCGGCCGCCCGCCCGGTCGCCGCACCGAGAAGTGCTGCGGCGACGAGGTAGGCGACGTAGACGCCCGCCACCTGCGCCAGAACCGGCAGCGCATCCCTTACCGCGTCGACTTGCGAGGCCGCGATCAGGAACACCACGACAGCCAGAAGCGGAACCGGCAGCCAGGCGAGGCGATTTACTATCGCGGCCCGCTCCGGGCGCGCCTCTGCCCAACGCTCCAGCAGGAAAGCCGCTGTGAGCGGCAGCAGGACAAGCGCCGCAAAGACGGCGGCAATGCGGTCGGCGGCGAGAAGCTCAAGGAATGCCTCGCCGAGAAACAGCCAGAGGAAGAGCGGCAGACAGGCGAACTGAACCGCGAGGAGGATCGGTGTCGCGGTCGCGGCACGCACCGCATCGCCGCGACCGAGATGGGTGAATGTGATGAACCAGTCGGTGCAGGGCACCAGCAGCACGACAAGCACCCCGAGCCGAAGCGCAGGATCGTCAGGCAGGAACGCGATCAGCCCCCAGACCAGCAGCGGCACCAGGACAAAGTTGCCGATCAGCATGGTGCCGATGAAACGCCGGTCGCGCGTCGCGCGCGGCAGGTGCGCGAGCGGCATCTGAGCGAAAGTAGTGAAAAGCATAAATCCCAGCACCGGCCACAGCAGCGCTTCTAACACCCCCGCGATACTGGGCGCGAGCGCGCCCAAGACCAGACCGGAGAGGATGGCAGCGAGATATATCCAGGCTTGATGGCGTTCGAGATTTTGCAGCTTTATGTCCTGCCCCTGCTCTTTCCGTCGGCAATTTTCAAGAAGACATCACTGGACAGGCCATTGCGACAACGGCTCGTTCGTCGCTTGGAGCGTTGTATGCTCTGTCCGGTTTATACCCGTAGACCGGTCACGACCCAGTCGACAATGCTTTCATGGTAGTTGTAGACGCGGCGATAGCCGAATTGTCTCAGCCGATCAGCCGAACTCTTTGACCTCGAGCATCTGCAAAACGGTGCTCCTCACCGTTTCAGCCGTGCTGCGGATAGACGCAACATCGGCGCGCACAGATCGCTTCGACAATCAGTTTGTGGCGCGCCACATTCGGAACCGTCCTTGCCCTGTTAGCTCGCGGACCAGATTCCGTGCTTCCATCCAGGCGAGGTTGCGCTGGACAGCGGCGCGGCTGGCTCCGGTCAGGGCCTCGGCCATGGGGGCAGAGACCAGGGGCCATTCGGTCAGCACTTCGCGCAGGGCTGGTGGCGTCTTGCCCGAGAGCGGAGTCATCTCGGCTTCCGCCCGCGCCGACCATGTCTCGATATCGTCGAGGTGACGCATCGCGGTCAGGCATGCCGTTTCCATCCCGTCGAGCCAGCGCGCCAGGCGGTTAGCGGGTGGGCCGCCGGTGCGCAGCGCCCCCGCCCCACCCATGGCCAAGGGTGCGAATATCGCCCCCTCGCCCTCATGCGCGGCAATGCGCGACGCCGTGACCGCCGCTTCCATTCCGTCGCTCTGCTGTTCGAGGCCCGCGAGGCTCCAGAGGTGAAATCCCATGCAGGCACGCGTGATCGGGTGCAGGTCGGCGGCTTGCGCCATCATGTCAAGCCACCCGCCCGCGCGATCCGCGAAGGGCTCGGCTTCATCCACCATGTTCTCGGGGTCACGGCGATCGAGGA
>NZ_JACJUQ010000024.1 GCF_014235845.1 Pontivivens nitratireducens
TCGTTCGCTTCATGGTCCGTCCCTTCGTTGGGTCGGACTCTAATTCCAAGTGGAGGAAAAATCCCGTGGCAGGTCACAACCACCGGGCCGAGCAGATCAAGACGATGGAGGTCGCGGATTGTCGCACCGAACTGCGCGCTGTCACCGGCCCCGACTATGGGCGCATCTACGCCCAAGAGCTTGTGTCTGCAGTTCAGCGCATCGCGGGCAACGGCACAGGAGACACGCGCTGGAAGGTCCCCGGCGTGCTCGACTGGTCGACCGGCATCTACAACCCGCGCGTGGACGTGACGAAGGAGACGACGACGCTCTACGCCTCGGACCGCGACGTGTTCCTGTTCCTCGTCGACAACCTCAACCCGATAGAGGCGGGACTGCTGCCCGATGGCTCGCCCGACTTCTACTTTTTTCGGGGATTTTATTGCTGGAATTCGGAGGTGGGGGCGAAGACGCACGGCATCGCCAGCTTCTACCTGCGCGCGGTCTGCCAGAACCGCAACCTCTGGGGCGTCGAGGACTTCCAAGAGATCACGATCCGGCACTCGAAATACGCGGCCTCTCGCTTTGCCCACGAGGCGGCCCCGGCGCTCAGCCGCTTCGCTGACTCCTCGCCCGCGCCCTTCATCGATGGCATCCGCGCTGCGCGGGAGAAGATCGTCGCACGGTCGGACGAGGACCGTCAGGACTTCCTGCGCAAGCGCGGGTTGGACCGATCCATGACGACAAGCCGGTCAAGTTGACCGTGGAACTTCCCGCCGATGTGCACCGCGACCTTTGCGACTACGCAGCTGTCCTGGGCCACCAGACCGGCCAGGACCTTGAGCCCACCCGCCTCGTTGCACCCATGCTCGACCGCTTCATGTCGACTGACCGCGGGTTCGCCGCAGCGCGCAAGACGGGCTCAAGGGCGAACCACAAGAAGTCAGACCCATCGAAGCCACTGGATACCGATCACGGCTAAATATCTGTGAAATCGTAAGTCTCTTGGCGGATCGCATTGCACACGGATCGCACATAGGCACCCCCTACCAGCCTGAAGTTGCGACGGAATCGAGCCGATCCTCCATTGGAGAACGAGACTGCGGCAGCAATGGCCGCTTGAAACTGTGCCGAGAGGCGGAGGTCAGAGGACAGGCAATAAGTTGACTATCCCAAATATTTATATACGGCGGACTGCACGTTCGGTTGACCTTCGCAAGCGCAGACAGGTCGCGGTTTACGGATGCGTCAGGAGCCTGACGCGCATCGACTGTCGCAGGACATATCCTCGATCGTCCTGCGCAGACAGCCGGCGGAAATCTTGTGTCAGCAACTCACGGTTCCGGGTCAGAGCCTCGATACGCGAGTCATCCGCAGCAGCAATGCGCGATACGAAATCGTCAAATCCGCTGTAGCGTTCATTTCGGATGTAATCATAGGCATCCGTCTCTTTCGCGCGCCCTTCTTGCAAGAGCTTCTTCAAAGCCGTCTGTGCTGCCGTGCGCACTATCGCCTCATCATCGACATGACGCAGCATCTCGCTGAGATCCCCCTCAACCGCCGGCTCGATCACAATGATTGGGCCGCGTCCGGGGGCGAGCACGCGAAGCGCCTCATCAAGCGCCTGTGCCATCTGGTCGATCGGAACGTGGTGAAGTGAATTCAGAAACAGCACCGCATCAAAGGTCCCCGTCTCGAACGGGAGGGCCTCCGCGCCTGCGGCATGCGCGCCCGGTACAGGGCTTGTTATAGCAGGGTCCACACCCGTCCAGCGAACGCCGAGCTTTTCCATATGCGGCTTCAGCCCGCCGGTGCCGCACCCGACGTCCAGCAGGGTCGCACAGTTGCCATCGGCAAGCGCCTTCGAGATGATCTGCATGGCGCTGGTCTGTCGAACTTCGCTCATGACATCAGTCTCCGCCGGAATGGAAAGGAGCGGCACAAGACCGCCCCAACCAACCAATCACTCGTATTTTGCCTTGAGGGTCTGGAACTGCTCCCAGACTTCCGGGAAGCGGTCGGTAAATTCTGCCGATGCCTTTTCTGCCAGGCTGCGGAATTCGGCTTGCGACGCTTCATCCGCTATCACGAGCTCGCCACCTTCGTCCAACAACTTCTGCATAGTCGCGTTGTCCTTGTCGATGCCTTCCTGCCACTGCCTCTGCACTAATTCGCTCGTCGTATCGACCACGATCTTCCGCAAGTCTTCGGGCAGGTCGTTCAGCCACTTGTCATCTGCAACGATGGTATAGGACAGCAGGCTCAGACCCGGGATATAGCTTGCGGTGTGCGCCGCATTGGTGCCGACCATTTCCCAGCCGCCGGCCGAGGTGAATATCCCGTCTATGGCACCCTGCATCAGCGCGGCAGCCATTTCGCTCGCGGGCATGGAAATCGGGCTGGCACCGAATTCGCGCATCATGGATTGCAGGACCCGGCCGCCGGTCATCCGCACACGCTCGCCCGACAGGTCCTCGGGCTTGGTGACCGCTTGGTCCTTGAAGAGGAAGATGAGGTCGGCAGTCCGCATCAGCCCCATGACGCGGATTCCGCGGCCCTCGATGATCTCGGACATCATCTGCGAGAGCTCTTCGACCGCCCCGTCGGACTGCATGAACTTGTCGGTAAGAGAGAACGGCAGGTTTACGACACCGTATTCCGGCGCAATCGACTCGAGATTGACGCTGACCGGCCAGACCATGTGTACGGCACCGGTACCTAAAGCCGCGATTGCGTCGCGGTCGGTATAGAGCGTGCCCGAAGGGAACACCGAAACGTCGATCCGTCCATCGCTTCGCTCTTCCAGCCTGGCCGCATAATCGTCCATCATCTTGGCGGCCCAGTGCGAGGTGGCCAGATCGTTGGTCATGACCATCTCGTAGGTATCCTGCGCAAATGTACCGGTCCCTGCAGTAACAGCGGCAGCAAAAATAGCGGCAAATCTAAAGTTTTTCATGGTTTTCCTCCCTTGAGTGCAAGCATCTGAGCATCCTGTACGGACATAATTGCCCAGCAACCGCACTAAATCAACTCCTTTGTCCGTATTAACACCTGACTTATCGGGCGTGGCGCGCCCTGATATGGGCCCTCAGGGCCGTTACCGCCCCGATTATCGGTAACAAGGCAAGCCAAAAGAAGGCAAGCGGGAAGCTTTCGGTCACGCCATGCACAAGCGCAAGCGTCGCAGGGCCGATGACAACCCCGATGAAGGTCACCGCCATGACACCGCCCGCCGCGTCCCCGACCTTTTCGGGGATGACATGCCGCGCGATGTCAGCAAGCATGATGCCGTTCCACCCGATCGAGGCAAATCCGAACGGTACGAGAATCATTGCGACGGCGGCGAGGGTGCTCTCGGCGGAAAGCAGCGGCATCGACACAGCCGCGACAGTCGTTATTGCACCGATCGTGGCGAGCAGCGCCATCGGACTTCCCGTCCGGTCGGCAAGCAAGCCCCAGACAAGGCGCCCGGTCGCGCCGAAAAACTGAACCACTGCGGTCATCGCCCCTGCGGCGACAAGGGTCCAGTGCAGGTCGATCACAAGCGTTGAGACAACGTACGACATCAGCGACAATTGCATCGCGGAAAAGCAGAACGACGTGATCGCCAAAGAGCGTAGCCCGCGGTTGTGCCTCAGCTCGGCCAGGCCGGCAAAGATACCCCCTCGAAATCGGACGGACTGTTCGCGCTCCCCATCCCAGCGTCGGCGGAACGGAGCAACGATGACGCAAGCGATCAGGCACAGACACGCAGCGGTCAGGATCGCGATACGCCAACCTGCCGCCTCGGCGATGAAAGGCAGGGCGAGCCCGCCGATGATTCCGCCGATCGGCACGCTAGTCTGCTTCAGGGAGAAGACAAAATTGCGATGCCCCGGCGGACAATGCTTATCGAGAATCCGCGCGGCGGACGGATTGGTCAATGCGTACCCGACCCCGATCAGGAACGCCGAAAGTGCCGCGATGATCAGCAGCCCGCTCGCCAGACCCGCAAGCCCTGAGGCCGCGATCAACAAGGCGATCATGCTGGTCGTGGCAGGGCCGAACCGCCGAATCACCACGCCCGCCACAATCGATCCGGCAGACGCAGCGAAATAGATGATGCTGATCTGATAGCCAATCATTTCCGGTACGATATTATAGGCTTGCGTGATTTCTGGAGCGATGCTGGCGGCTGCGAGAACCGTCAGTGACAGCAGGGCCTGCACCATCGTGACGACCCCGAGAACGACAACCAGCTGGCCCTTGGCAGAGCGCGTCATCTCAACCTTTCCCGGCCGCTCTTTCGGCGAGCGAGAGGATCCGCCCGGCCTGCGCGACGAGCGGTTTTTCGATCAACTTGCCGTTCAACATGGCCACGCCCCCTGCCCCGTTTTCCCAAGCCGTCATGACGTCACGCGCGCCCGCGGTCTCGGCAGCCGAGGGCGTCAGCGCGGCATGGATCGCGGCGATCTGGGACGGATGGATGGCCGCCCGGGAGGTAAATCCGAGCGAGAAACTGCGTTCCATTTCATGTACGTACCCTTCCTTGTCCTCAAGGTCGATCCACGGCATGTCGAGGGCGTCGATCTTCGCACTTGCGGCCGCACGGACCACATCGGTGCGTGCCGCGAGCAGTGGCTCCCACTCCATCGGCACCCTGAGATCCAGCGCCATGTCCGCGCCCCCGAACATCACAAACCGAAGCCGCGGCGATGCTTTCGCAATGGTTGCGGCCCGTTCGATTCCGGCGACAGTTTCGAGCAAAGCACCGATGCGCAGCGGGACGTTCGCATCATCCATGATCTGCGCGACAAGCGTAACATCTTCCGCGCAGGATACCTTCGGCAACATGACTCCCGCGACGGCGGCCCCCGGATTGGCGCGAACCGCGTCGCAGATCGCTAGCAGATCTCTGATGCCGTTCAGCGACCGAATGTCATTCAACCGGACATAGATCGGGATCCCCACCTGCAGCCCTTCTGCCGACATGAAGGACACGACCGCGTCGCGCGCCGAATCCTTTGCATCGGGCGCTACCGCATCCTCCAGATCAATGATGACGGCATCCGCACCGCTGGCATAGGCCTTCGCAAAACGCTCGGACCGGCTTCCCGGCACGAAAAGCCAGGACCGTATCGGGGGGGGCTCAGGTGCGGTATCGGTCGAGGACATGAAAGGGCTCCTTCCTATTGTTGGATATATTCATCTTGACACAGCTATTTTGTCCGGACATCTTCGACTAAGCAAGTGACAATTCCAAGGGAGCGCCCCGTGACGACAGCAGCCAGAACCGAACCCAGTACCGTTACAGCCGACCTGGGCCGTTACCTGGAAGACTTCGTGAAGGGCGACATCTACGAACACCGGCCCGGACGGACGATCACGGAATCGGACAACATCAACTTCAGCCTGATGACGATGAACCGCCATCCGATGCATTGCGACGCGGCCTTTGCGGCCAAATCGGAATTTGGCAAACCTCTCGTTAACAGCGGCCTGACGCTGGCGATCGTCCTGGGGATGACCGTGGACGATATCAGTTACAAGGCGATCGCGAACCTCGGCTGGGAGGAAATCACGCTTAAGGCGCCGGTGTTTCCGGGCGATACAGTCTATGCCCGCTCGGAAGTTCTCGACATTCGCGTCTCGAAATCGCGCCCGACCCAAGGCATCGTGAAGACCCGGACAGAAGGTGTGAAAGCGGATGGCACGGTATTCATGACTTTCGTGCGCAGTAGCCTAGTGCCGCGCCGACCGGAGTAGTCCTGCAAGCAGTGGCATTCAAATTGTGGAGGAAACAAAACCATGACATTCGCCGACATCCAAGATCCGTCCCACGCCATTGCGGCCTTTACCGCCAGCCTGAAAGACGCGGACATCCCCAATGACGTCCGGGTGCGCGGGATGCACCATCTGCTGGATTCCGCGGGCATCGCAATGGCGAGCGCGACGTTCGACTTCGCCAAGCGCACTATGAAGGCGATCCACGGACTTGGCGGGGACGGCAATGTGCCTGTCATTGGAATGGGTGCTTCGCTGTCGCCGCGCGATGCTGCCATGGTAAACGGATTCCTGATACACGGGCTCGATTTCGATGACACTCACATCGCCGGTGTCGTCCACCCCTCCGCCAGCGCCTTTGCTGCGGCCCTGTCTGCCGCCTTCCACGTCGACGCGTCGGGCAGCGAGATGCTGACGGCCTATATCATCGGCATTGAGGTCTCCGCGCGACTGGGCGCGGTCGCCAAGGGTGGCTTTCACCAGGTGGGCTTTCACCCGACCGGTGTTGCGGGCGTGTTCGGCGCGACCATGACCGCCGGTCGCCTGATGGGCCTGACCGAAGACCAGCTTCAGAACGCGCTCGGGCTGGCGCTGTCCCTCGCCTCGGGCAGTCTGGAATTCCTCGAAGACGGGGCGTGGAACAAACGCTTCCATCCCGGCTGGGCCGCTCAGGCAGGGATCACCGCCGCCGCTATGGCGAAGGAAGGTTTTAACGGCATCTCTAGCCCCTTCACAGGCCGTTTCGGTCTTTATAACGCCTATTTGGGGCCACTGGCTGAAAACTGCGACATCTCGCTCGCGTCCAGTGGTCTGGGCTCGGAATGGGAGTTGATGAAGACGGCGATCAAGCCCTACCCTGCCTGCCACTTCACCCATTCCAACATCGACGCGGCCCTCGCCCTGCGGGAACGGGGCGCGACGCTGGACAAGATCGACCACATCACCGCGCTTGTCCCGGCAGAGGTCATCAAGACCGTCTGCGAGCCCGAAGCAAACAAGAAACGCCCGTCCAACAGCTATGACGCGCAGTTCTCGATCCCGTATCTCATCGCCACTGCGATCACGAACAACCGCATGACGCTGGTCGAACTTGAGGACGCTGCGCTGCATGATCCGGAAACGCTCGACCTTGCGAACCGCGTGTCCTACCGCGCCGATCCGGACTCAACCTTTCCCAAGGCCTATTCGGGAGAGCTGATCGTGACGCTGAAGGACGGCACCGAACTGCGCCACCGCGAGCACATCAACCGCGGCGCCGACGAACGGCCTCTGACCAACGCCGAAATCGTCGAGAAATACAACGTCAATTCCGCCTTGGCAGGGTCGCGCGATCAGGCGACCGCCATGCGCGACACGCTGCTGTCCATCGACACCGACACACCCCTCGCCTCATTGCTGCGCGCCTTCGCCCCTTCGGCGGCTGAACCCGCGCACGCTTGACAGATCGAAAGGAACACGAACATGAACCGCCAGTTCACAGAACTCGACAACGACGAAGCAGAACGCGAACGCATGATGCTCGACAGCGTGAACCGCTGGCTCGAACGCGACGTGGAACCCCAGGCGATGAAGCTGGAGCACGGCGACATCTACCCGTCCGAGATTGTCGAGCAGATGAAGGAGATGGGTCTCTTCGGCGCGATCATCCCTGAAGAATTCGGCGGCCTCGGTCTCCGGCCTTCGACCTACGCCAAGATCATCGAGCGAATCTCGACCACCTGGATGTCCCTGGCCGGCATTATCAACAGTCACCTTATCATGTCCTATATCGTGATGAAGAACGGAACGGAGAAACAGAAGGAAGCTCTGCTGCCCCGCTTCGCCACGGGCGAACTGCGCGGCGGGCTGGCGCTGACGGAGCCCGACTGCGGCACCGACCTTCAGGCGATCCGCATGACCGCCAAGCGCGATGGCGATGACTATGTCATCAACGGAACCAAGACCTGGATCAGCAACGGCATCGAAGGGTCCTGCTTTGCCCTTCTGGTCAAGACCGATCCCAAGACGGACCCCCGCCACAAGGGCATGTCGATGTTCATCGCCGAAAAGGGCGAAGGCTTCACGGTGTCCCGCAAGCTGGAAAAGCTGGGTTACAAGGGCATCGACAGCGCCGAACTGGTGTTCGACAACTACCGCATTCCGGCGGACCGCCTCATCGGCGAAACCGAAGGACGCGGCATGATCTGCGCCATCAGCGGGCTGGAACTTGGCCGCGTCAACGTCGCCGCACGGGGTGTCGGCATCGCGCAGGCTGCGCTGAACGAAGCGACCAAGTACAGCCAGCAGCGCAGAACCTTCGGCAAGCAGATCCACGAACATCAGGCAATCGCACTCAAACTGGGTGACATGGTCACCCGCGTCACCGCATCACGCCTGCTGGTCGAGAACGCCGCCGCTGCGCTGGATCGCGGTGAGCGCTGCGATTTCGAGGCCGGCATGGCCAAGCTGTTCGCCACCGAATCCGCGCTGAAGAACGCAGAGGAAGCGCTGCGCATCCACGGTGGCTACGGCTACAGCAAGGAATTCATGGTCGAGCGTCTGTACCGCGACGCGCCGCTGCTGTGCATCGGCGAAGGCACGAACGAGATCCAGCGACTGATCATCGCCAAGCGTCACATCGAACAGAACCCACTGTAAGGGAAACGTACCATGAACGATATGATGCTGCCCCTCAAAGGGGTCACCGTGATCGCAGTCGAGCAATACGGGGCGGGCCCCTTCGGCAGCATGCTGCTGGGCGATCTTGGCGCAGACGTCATCAAGATCGAGAATCCGGCGGAAGGCGGCGACGTCGGCCGCAAGGTCGGGCCCTACTATTTCAGCGAGGGCGACAGCTACTTCCACCAATCGTTCAATCGCAACAAGCGCAGCCTGACGCTGAACCTCAAGCACGAGGAAGGGCGGCAGATCTTCGAAGGGCTGGTCAAGAACGCGGACGCGGTGATGAACAATCTGCGTGGCGACCTGCCCGAGAAGCTGGGCCTCGACTACTCCTCGCTGTCAAACGTGAACCCCAGGATCGTCTGCGCACACCTGTCGGCCTACGGCCGCGAAGGATCGCGTAAGAACTGGCCCGGTTACGATTATCTCATGCAGGCCGAGGCGGGATACCTCAGCGTGACCGGCGAACCCGATGGGCCGCCCTCAAGGTTCGGGGTGTCGATCGTGGACATGATGACCGGCCTGATGACGGCCTTCGCGCTGGTGTCCGGAGTTGTCGGCGCCCGGGCGCAGGGCAAAGGGATGGACATGGACGTCAACCTGTTCGACACGGCCCTGCACAACCTCAGCTATCTGGCCACATGGTATCTGAACAACGGTCATATTCAGGGCCGTGAACCGCGCGGTGCGCATCCCTCGCTGACACCCTCGCAGATGTTCACCACCAAGGACGGCTGGGTGTTCGTGATGTGCAACAAGGAAAAGTTCTGGCCCACCCTTGCGGACAAGCTTGGGCATCCCGAATGGGCGACCGACCCCCGGTTCGCCGACTTCTCGGCGCGGCTGAAGCACCGCGAGCAAGTGACCGAAATGATCGACGCCGCGCTCAGCCAGAAGACCACCGCGGAGTGGATGAAACTGCTGGGCGGCAGCGTTCCGATCTCCCCTGTTAACGATATCGGGCAGGCACTTGAATCCGATTTCGTTACCGAAGGCCGCCGTACGGAATCCTTCCCGCGCAAAGACAGCAGCACGCTTTCCATGCTCAGCCCACCGGTGCGTGTAAACGGGTCGCAGGGTCTGATGAACGCAGCACCCGATCTGGGGGCGGACACCGCCGATCTGCTGGAGGGCCTCGGCTGGGGTCTGGAAGATCAGGAAAGATTGAGAAAAGAAGGGGTGATCTGACCCGCCGAAGGCATTCGACACCCCGTCACGCATCTTTGGGAGGAGATTGTGAGCAACGCAACCAACGACAGAACGGCAGCGGTTGAAGAGCGCGCGCGATGCGGTCACCGCATCGCGCGTTATCGCGCAGGAGCGCGACAGCGTACGCTTGCTTTCACCCGCGACCAATCTCTTCCACCTGTTGTGCGCCGATCACGACCGCCTGATGCACGACGATGCCAGCTGATGACCGTTGGACATTTGCAATCGCTGCACGACATGTCGGAGGCACTGGCATCGGGTAAAATGGCTTTCGAAGTGCCGGTAAAGGAACACTTGGAGCGGATCACCGCGGTCTCGGACAAGCTGAACTGCCGTGTCGAGGTCGAGGCGGAAACAGCGCTCGAACGTGCCCGCACGCTGGACAAGAAACGCGCAGCCGGCCAGCTGCGCGGACCGCTGCATGGCATTCCGTTGGTTCACAAGGACATGTTCCACGACGCCGGTCGCCTGAGTGAATACGGAAGGCCCGCGATAGCGGGACATCGTGCCGACCGCACCGGGACGCTGATGAAGCGGCTCAACGACGCCGGGGAGGTCACGCTGGGCCGTCTGCACATGAACGAATTCGCCATGGGTCCCACCGGGCACAATGCCCACATCGGGCGGTGCCGCAATCCATGGAACACGGATTACGTCACCGGCGGATCGTCGTCCGGATCGGGTGCTGCGGTTGCGGCAGGTCTGGCCGCAGGCGCGCTTGGGTCGGACACCGGCGGATCGGTCAGGCTGCCCGCCGCGATGTGCGATGACCCGGGGCTGAAGCCCACGCAGGGGCTGTTGCCGCAGGATGGCATGATGGGCCTGTCCGAAAGACTCGATTGTCCCGGCGTGCTCGCCCGCAGCTCCCGAGATGTTGCGGTCTTGTTCAACACCCTGGCGGGCAATGGTGAGGATTACGCGGTGGGGATCGGCAAAGGGGTCGAAAGACTGTGCTTCGGCATTCCCGAAAGCTGGTATTTCGACGATCTTGATCCGCAGGTCGCAGCGCAGCTGGACCGCACCCGCAAAGACCTCGAGTCAGAAGGCGCCAGCTTTCGCGACGTTGCGTCACCCGACCACACCAATTTTGGTGAGATGGCCAATATCGTCTTCACACCTGAGGCTACCGCCCTTCATGCCGACCGCATGAAAGCGCATCCCGAACACTACGGCGCACAGGTGTTTGCGCGGTTGCCGCAGGGTCTGGCGATCAGTGCCGTTCAATACCGGCAGGCGTTGCAGCTGCGGGCCGCGTATGCACACGCGATGATGACCCTGACCTTCTCGGAATGCGACATGCTCTTCGCTCCGGTCCTTCGCAGGCTCGTCCCGACCGACGCCACCACAGACGTGCAAGCGGGCAGCGACATGCGCGCCGTGATCGCGGGTCTGTCGGATCTGACCCGCCCGGTCTCCTACCTCGGATTTCCCGCGCTTTCGGTTCCTGCAGGCTTCGACGATGCGGGTCTGCCCGTCGCCCTGCAACTGATCGGCCCGCCGCTATCCGAAAAAGCGCTTCTTCGGGCGGGTGACGTCGCTGAAAGAGACGTGGGCCTCCTCCCGACCGGCACACAGGAAACAGGAGTTTCCCATGACAGATAAACCTGGCACGCCCCCCCTGTCCGACGATGAACCCGGGGCGGACACGGTCGAGATGGAAACAGTCAAACTACTTCCACGCTGGTGGGTGTTCTTCGAGGAACGGATCATTCTCAATCTAGCGACCATCCTGATGTGCGCCGCAATGGGTGTCATGTTCTATGAGGCGATGAGCCGCTCGTTGTTCGCCGAAAGCTACTGGTGGGCAGAGGAGCTGGTGCGCTTTCTTGTGGTCTGGAGTGTGATGATGGGCCTTGGCGTTGCCACGCGTCACCATCACTTCATTCGTATGGACCTGCTGCTCGACATGCTCCCGCCCTGGGCACGGATGGCGTCGTCTTGGCTCAACTGCCTGATCGGATTGGGGTTTTCCGGAATCCTGATCTACGCAGGCATCGTCGAGGTCCGGCATATGGCCTATATCGGGATGATGACCGACTCCAACCTGGACCTGCCCCTTTGGTTTGTCCGGATGGCCACACCGATCGGCGGCACCCTGTTTGCACTTCATTTCATCGGCTCGATGTACGCCCTGACCCGTGGCGTCGATCCGAATTCGAAAATCGTGTCCTGAGGAGCGAAAACAAATGCTGACCGTCATCGCCTTTATCGCTCTGCTGATCTTCGTCGCCGCTGGGGTACATATCGCCATCGCCCTCGGCGTCGTCGCCACCCTGATGCTGAGCTTCAACCTCAACATCCCTATCATCCTGATCGCACAGATGGCCTGGGATTCCATCGACAGCTATGCGCTGGTGGCGATCCCGTTCTTCATCTTCGCCGGCAACCTGATGACACGCGGCAACCTCGCCCTAGTGTTGCTGGAGCTGATGGGCAGCATCCTGCGCTGCTTTCGCGGCGGCATCGCCCTTGCCTTGTCGCTGTCGAGCGTCTTTTTCTCGGCGGTGAACGGATCATCCGTCGCCTGTGCGGTCGCGATGGGCCCGGCCGCGGTCGATCTGCTGCCTCGCGAAGGCTATCCCAAGCAATTTGCCGCTTCGATCGTCGCAGTCAATGCGACCTTGGGCCTGATGATCCCCCCGTCCCTCACCTTCATCCTGATCGGCTCCATCGTCGGCATGCCGATCACCGATCTCTTCATCGCGGGCATTCTGCCCGGCCTGCTGCAGGCATCGCTGCTGACCGGCATGACCCTGTGGCTGTCGCGTCGTCACGGCTACGGCTCCGCCACCAAGCCGCCGGATTGGAAGCAATTCGGCCGCCGTCTGCCCGGAGCGACCGGGGCGCTGCTGATGCCCGTCCTGATCATCGGAACGATCTATCTGGGCTACTTCACCCCGACCGAGGTTTCCGCCCTCGCCGCGCTCTATGCCGTCCTGCTTGTCCTGGTGATCTACCGCACAGCGACCGTTCGCGACGTCTGGGGTACCGCCTGCGATTCAGTTTCGCAAACCGTGATGATCTACGGCATCCTCATCGGCTCCGGCCTCCTGACTGCAGTGCTCACCCGTCTTGGCCTGTCGCGCGAACTGACTTCCATGATCGCCGAAGCCGACATTCCGGCCTGGCAGTTCCTTTTGGCCATTAACCTATTGATGATCGTGCTGGGCATGTTCCTCGACGGTATCTCGCTGATCGTGCTGCTCAGCCCGGTTCTGTTCCCGATGGCAAACGCGGTTGGCGTCAATCCGATCCACTTCGCCGTCATCATCACCGCCCTCGTCGAGATCGCGACGCTGACGCCGCCGATCGGGCTCAATCTCTTCGTGATGAGCCGCATCACCAAGCTCCCGGTGCAAAGCATCACCCGCAGCGTCCTGCCTTTCTATTCGATCCAGCTGTTCGGACTGCTGCTAATCAACGCCGTGCCCTTGCTGTCTCTGGCCCTTTTGCCCTAAGTTCAGGAACCCTGTAGCCAAGGAGGCCCATCCAGCCCATGCCAAAAAGTTCGCCCAACATTCCCCGGTACAGGGAAATCGTGAACGAACTGCTCGATAAGGTCGGCGCGGGCGACCTGAAAATCGGTGACCGTCTTGTCCCGGAAACTGATCTTGCGACGCAGTATGTCGTCAGTCGGCATACCATCCGCGAAGCCATGCGATGTCTGCAGGATCTCGGCATGATCGAGCGCCGGAAAGGTGCCGGCACCTATCTGATCTCGGATCAGCCGAAAAAGGATTTCTCCTATTCGATCAATACGCTCGAGGAGCTCCTGCAATATGCCAGCCACACGAAACTCGAAGTGTTGTCTGTCGACAGTATCCTCGCCGACCGTGATACGGCAGCGCGGCTGCATTGCGAACTCGGCGCCAACTGGATCCGGGTCAGCGTCCTCAGGATCGCCGAGCCTGGCGCCGCCGCGATCGGATACTCGGAAATCTTCATACGTCCGGAGCACACAGACATCGTGAAAGAGATCGGGACGCGGGCCAAGGCAGTCTACACCCTTCTCGAAGAGAACTACGGACTGAAGATCCAGCAGGTGTATCAGGACATAGATTCGGCGCTTGCCACGTCAAATGTCGCATCACGGCTGCTGATCCCCGTCGGCCATCCACTTCTTGAAATCACGCGCCGCTACTACACCGATGATGAGAGGCTGATCGAGGCGTCGATCAATTTCCATCCCGCAGGGCGTTTCCGCTACCAGATCCGCCTGACCCGCGACTGACCGCAGGCGCGATGATCGCTTGGCAAACACCTTCGTCTTAGTTTTGCGAGGGCATCGTCATCCTGTTGAGAGACTTTCCGACTGGGACTGTTGCATTGATTGGATTCTGCAAGGTCCGCCATAATCATTGGCTTGTAACCAGGGTCTGGACCCATTGATTTCAGTCGCACCGCGTGATTCACGGCTCCGAAAACGAAGCGGTGACATGTCTGATCTATTCTGGTTGAGTGACGCGCAGATGGCGCGGTTGGAGTCCTATTTCCCGAAGTCTCACGGCAGGCCCCGCGTCGACGATCGGCGTGATCTGATCGGTATTATATTCATAAAACGCAATGGCTTACGCTGGCGCGACGTGCCCATGGCGTACGGTCCGAACAAGACGCTCTACAACCAATGGAAGCGATGGAGCGACAAGGGGGTCTTTGCCGGGATAATGGCCGGCTTGGCCGCCGAACACTGCGAAGAGAAGATGGTCATGATCGACACAACCTACCTCAAGGCACACCCGACCGCGACCAGCGTGGGCGTCAAAAAGGGGGGCGTGGTCGCCTCATAGGGCGCACCAAGGGCGGAATGAACACCAAACTGCATGCCGTCTGCGACAGTCATGGTCGGCCGATCAGCTTCTTCGTCTCCGCCCGACAGGCCGGAAGCAGCGTAAGAAGACCGTGAAATACGACAAGCGTCGCTACAAACGCCGCAACCGTATCGAGATCATGTTCGGCAGGCTCAAGGATTGGCGGCGCGTCGCAACCCGCTACGACAGATGCCCGAAGTCTTCCTGTCCGCGATCGCTCTCGCCGCGACTGTGATCTACTGGCTATGAGTCCAGACCTCCGCACAACCCCCAAACGCCCGACAGAGCGCGCCAGAAGCCGATTTCGTGTTGCACATAGTGCGCACATTGCGCCATCTAACCCTCTGGAACTATGGAAACATCTGTCCAATCCATCATGGGGGCGACGGAAAGGCGAGCGGCCGTTGATAAATCTTGTTTTTTAATTTTATCAGTCATTTATCTGCGCCTAACATCATCGAGTTCCTTCAGTCTCTGCCCGGACAACCGCAAACAGTCGGGAACTACGCGAGCCATCTCGCCTCCAATTTCGCCATAGCTCGACCAATGTGGGACTTCCGACTGGATGACCGGGAGATGAAAGACGTGATCACCGTCGCGCGCCGCATGGGGATCATCTTCCTTTCAGCGCAGCGGAACCGTAGAGCCACCCACGATGAACTCGACCGGCTGCTGGCCCATTTCATTGATCGGCGCCAGAGAACACCCCAGGCCATGCTCATGCACAAGGTGATCGTTTTCGCTCTCTTCTCGACCCGCCGACAGGCAGAGATCACCCGCCTTACCTGGGATGACTTCCAGAAGGAGCACAAGCGCATCCTAGGGTCTGTCCCCATAATCAGGCTTCCCCCATTCGTTCGTCGCGTGATTCAGTATCTCCGACAGAGGAGGTTGTGATGCGGCGACATGAACTGAGCGATGAGGAATGGGCGGTTATCCAGCCGTTTTGGTCGGTGCCGATGACGTTGCACACGCTGGCGGTGTTCTTCCTCTCCGCCGCCCTTGGGCCGCGGCTGGGGCTGGTGGCCATGGCCACCTGTCTGACGACGGGGGCGCGGGGGATGCCGGTCTTCTCGGGCGCGCCGGAACGCGGCATCGGGCTGGCCTATATGGCGGGACCAACGGGCGGCTACCTTGCCGGCTATCTGCTGGGCGCAGGTCTGACCGGCTGGCTGGCCGTAGGGTCGCGGGCTAATCGGGCATTTTCTGGCTGTGCTCGCAGGCCTCGTGGTGGTTTATGTGCTCGGCCTCACCTGGCTCGCCAAATTCGTGAAGGTATCAACGGTGGTCTCGGCAGGTTTCACGCCGTTTATTCTTGGTGAAGCTGACCATCGCCTCAGGATCGATCGTTGCGCTGGCTCGCATCCTGATGCCCGCCTCGGTGGTTCGCCTGTCGGCCGGGCGCACGGGGATGAGCGACGAATTGCAGGCGCTGTGCTTCCTCGCCGGCGCGAACTCGATCTTCGTGCGCGATCAGCTTTTGACCACCGGCAATCCGGCGGGGTGGAAGGATCAGGACCTGCTGGCGCGGCTGGGGATGCATGTAGCCCCTGCTCAAGCCCGCGGGCAAGTCGCGGCGGAATAGGCTCAGCCAGATCAGTTCCGGGCGGCGATTCCGACCGCCCGGGCGAACACACGGCCCTGAACGCCGACATTCCGGCGCTGGGGACGACCTTACCCCACGGCGCGGGCCGCATGGCCGCCACGCCTGCGGGGTGCGGCACCCTCACGTTTGCTCTCGATCAGGACGGCAAACATGGGGTGGTCGGAATGTGTCCCCCGGAACCGGTCGATCAAGCGATCAAGCTTTGCCATCTGATCCGGCCCGGCCTCCGCCAATGCCCAATCGAAAAAGATCGAGCGGCAATCCTGTGCTTCGATATCCATCTCGAACGCTTCGGCGATCAGGCCGCGCGGGTCGTCGGGGGAGGTGTTGTGCAGGGGCATGTCTCTATCCTTTGACCGTGGCAAGTGTTGCGTCCAGCGACTGAACCAGCGTCGCCACATCGCTGGTGATGGAGATATCGGTCACCCCGGCACTGTGCAAGGTTTCGACCGTCCCGCCGGGAAACAGGACCGAGCCGGAGCGTTTTCCCTGCGCGTTCGCGGCCTGCGCCACATGCCGGGCGGCGTCCAGAACCTCCGGCGCGTCCTTGGCCAGACCGGAGGCCGCGGCGAAATCGGACGGGCCAAGGAACAGCATATGCACGCCGTCGATGGCCGCGATCTCCGCCGCTTGCGACAGGGCGATCTTGTGTTCAATCTGGATAATCAGTTCGACCCCGCCGGAATAGCCTGCGGCGTTGCGCCCCCAATCGGCGGCGCGAATGACGCTCTGCGCCTCACCCCGGTGCCCGCGGGGGCCGTAGTGGAACCACTGGGCCGCCTGCTCCGCCTGTGCGGCGTCCGCGATGTTGGGCACCATCACGCCATGGGCACCCATGTCGAGGGCGCGTTTCATCCAGCCCTCGGTCAGTTCGGGAATGCGAACGATGCCTCGCGCTGGCGTGGATTTCAGCGCCATCAGCATCAGGCTGGCCGTCTCTACCCCGATGGGACCATGCTCAAGGTCGATCAGCACCCAGTCGAACCCGGTCTGGGCCACGATTTCGGCCACATGGGGGCTGGGCAGGTCCAGCCAGCATCCGAAGCGTCGGTTCATGGAATTCTCCTGTTTTTGGGGCAAGTTACGACGCTGCCGTTCGCCGCATAAGTCATGTGGCACAAGTCATGCCGCATGTCGCGCGGCTGCCGCCACCATCAGTGCGTGTCGGGCCGCGATCCGGTCCGGTTCCGGTCCGTATCCGCCGCCAATCACTCCGACGACTGGTATGCCCCGCATCCGCGCCGAGGCAAGCACGTAGTCGTCCCGCGCCGCCAGCCCGGCATCGCTGAGCGACAGCCGCCCCAGCCGGTCCGCCTGATGCGGATCGACGCCGGCATTGTAGAACACGATATCCGGGCGCACCTGATCCCATAGCGGCGTCAGGGCCTCGCCCAGCACCTCCAGATAAGGTTTATCCTTCAGCCCATCGGGCAAGGGGATGTCGATGTCCGAGGTCTGCTTTCGCACCGGATAGTTCTTCTCCGCGTGCAGGGACAGGGTAAAAACGGCAGGCTCCTCCGCGAAGATTGCGGCGGTGCCGTCGCCCTGATGCACATCGCAATCAACCACCAGAATGCGGCTCATCTGCCCCTCGTCCAGCAAGGTTCGCGCCGCGATGGCCACATCGTTGAAAACACAGAACCCCGCGCCGCACCCCGGACCGGCATGATGCGAACCGCCCGCCAGATTGACTGCCACACCGTGTTCCAGCGCCAGCCGCGCCGCCAGCGCCGTGCCCGCACTGGCCAGCCGGGCACGCCGCAGAACGGCTTCGCTCTGCGGCAGGCCGATCTCACACACTTCCGCCGCCGTCAGGGACAGGCGAAAGGCACGGTCGGCGTAGTCCCAGCCCTGCGCGGCGGCCACCTGCGACAGGCTGGCCGGTGCGGGGGCGAGGTAGCCGCCCGTTTCCGGCAAAAGGCCCTGCCTGACCAGATGCGCCCGCAGATAACCATATTTCGACATCGGAAACCGATGCCCCGTCCGCAGGGGCGCCATGTAATCGGGGTGATACACGATCGGCAGGCTCATGCGAGGCGGTCGGATATCAACGCCGAAACGGTGTCGATCCTGCTCTCCAACTCGGTGCGCAGCGCGTCGAGATCGTCGAACCCGGTCTGGGCCAGCAGCACCTCGATCAAGGCCGGACCTGCGCGATTGGGATCAAATTCACCATCGAGCGCCACCCGTCCGATGGCCTGAAGCGTGCTCATCAACTTTCGGGTCTGGGCAATGCAGGCGGCCTCTTCCTGATTCAGCCAATCGTGCAGGACCAGATCCGCGATATCGGCATTGCACGCCGAGGTCAGCAGGCAACCGGCCTGAAGGAACAGGTCGATGTCCAGCAAGCGACCCGGACCTTGTTTGACCTTCCATATGCTGCCGGGGCGGTGCGCCTCCATCAGGCGACGGCGCATATCGGCGGTGTCGGCGCGCACCTTCTCCGCGTCGTGCGGCAACGCTATGACCTGCGCGACGGCCTGCGCGGCCTCTTCCTGCACATCAGGCGGTCCAGCCACCGGGCGGGCGCGTGTCAGGGCCAGATGCTCCCATGTCCATGCCTCACGCGACTGATAACGCCGGAACGCAGCCAGCGAAGTCGCGACCGGTCCCTGTTTGCCGGAGGGCCGCAGGCGCATATCGACCTCGTACAATGTGCCCTCGGACGTGGGCGCGGTCAGGGCGGTAATCAGGCGTTTGGTCAGCTTGGCATAGTATTGTGGCGCGGCCAGGGGATCGGGGCCATCGCTCATATCCGCGGCATCCGCATCATAGAGCATGATGAGATCCAGATCGGAGGAGGCCGTCATCTCGAACGAGCCGAGCTTGCCCATGCCCAGCACGACGGCACCGGCACCGGGGGGCGCACCATGGCGGGGGACCTGCTCCTCGATCACAAGTGGCAAGAGCGCGACGATGCAGCACTGGGCGAGGTCGGAATAGGCTTTCTCCGCCGAGTGGCCATCCGCGATGCCGCGCAGCAGATGCACGCCGATGCGAAAATGGACCTCTTTTTGCCAACGGCGGGTCGCATCCAGCTTCGCCTCGTAATCGTCCGCATCGTTCAGAGCCATCATCAGCGAGCGTTCCATGGCGTCGAGCTCGGGTAGTTCTGCGAAGAATTCGCGGTCCAGAACCGCGTCGAGGACACTGGCGTGCCGCCCCAGATACCGCGCCAGCGCCGGGGCGGTCGCACAGATCTCGACCAGCAAATCCTGTAGGGCGGGCCGAGCCTCGAACAGGGAGAACACTTGAACACCTGCCGGCAAGCCCCTGAGGAAGCTGTCGAAATGAACCAATGCCGCATGGGGGTCAGCCGCCCCGGACAAACGTTTCAGGATACCGGGGGCAAGCCGGTGAAACAGCGCCTCGGCCCGGGGGGAGCGCAATGCGGGCAGGTTCGGCCAGGCATCGGTGATCTGTCGCGTGCCCCCATCCGTTTCGAACTGCGCCTGCGGGCGCTCATCCTCCGCCTCGGGCGGCATGCAGATGGCGTGCACCGCGACCAGTCGTTCGGTCAGCGCCTTCAGGAACGCCCCTGTGTCGTCGCAGCCGCACAGCGCCGCCAGCCGTTTCAGCGCGTCCGTGTTGCGGGGAACCGTGTGGGTCTGCGCATCGTCGAGCATCTGGATGCGATGTTCGATGTCGCGCAGGGCCGTGTAATGCCCGGTCAGGGTTTCGGCGGTGCCGGGGGGGATGTGCCCTGCCCGCTCCAGCGCGTTCAACGCGTCAAGCGTGCCGCGTGTCCGCAGCGAGGCATCGCGCCCACCCGCGATCAACTGCCGCGTCTGGGCGTAGAATTCGATCTCACGTATGCCGCCGCGCCCCAGCTTCACATCGTGGTCGGCGGCCTCGATCGGGCCGGACAGGCCCTTGTGGTCGCGGATACGGTGCATCATGTCGCGCACGTCACGGATCGCGGCGAAGTCCAGATAGCGGCGCCAGACAAAGGGGCGCAACCTGTCCAGAAACGCCTCCCCCGCGGCGATGTCCCCGGCGCAGGGGCGCGCCTTGATGAAGGCGGAGCGTTCCCAAGTGCGGCCCAGACTCTCGTAATACCGCTCCGCCGGTTCCATCGCCATGCATACCGGCGTGGTGGAGGGATCCGGGCGCAACCGCAAATCGGTGCGGAACACATAGCCATCCCCGGTCTGCGCACCGATTATCTGAGTCAGCTTCTTGGTGACGCGGATCAGGGTCGCGCGCACCTCGGCATAATCTTCGGGGGCGTGCTGAGTCTCATCGAACATGCAGATCAGATCAATGTCGGAGGAATAGTTCAGCTCCCCCGCGCCCATCTTGCCCATGGCGAAGACGACATATCCGGCATCGGCGGGCGTGGCGGGCAGCTTGCCCCGGGCGATCTCCGCCGCGATCAGGTGTTTTGTCGTATGGTCCAACGCCATATCAGCGAAGCGGGTCAACGCCGCCGTCACCTGCATTGTCGGCCATATCCCGCCCAGATCGGCAAGCGCCGTCAGCAGGGCGACACGCTGCTTTGCCTGTCGCAACATCTTTGCCGGATCGCCCTCGGGTGGCGTGCACAGCACGTCGAGCGTTTCTTCGGGTTCCTGCCCGGCTACGGTATGGAGCCATTCGGCCTCAGCCTGCGCCAGCCGGGCCAGGTGATTGGAACTGCCTGCCGCGCCAGCGATCAGCCGAGCCAGCGGCCCGCTGAACGAACCAGCGACGTCCTGCCCCCGGGTCCGGTCGACGGCATGGGGAAATTTCTTGATCCGTGATGCTAAACTCATGCCGACAAAAGGCCACTGCCGCCCCGGCACGTCAAGCGCCCAACGGCAGGTTCAACGCGGTCGCGACAAAAGGGCCGGAATGCCAAAGACAAGGTTCGCGGCCATCAGTGTCAGAAGCCAAGCCTCAAGCGGTGCCGTGTCCGCTGAGAGATCGGACGCGGTCCACAGCTCGAGCAGCATGGGCCAAACGCGCCAGAGGATCGCCAGATCGGTCAATAGCATCGCCGCAATCAACAGCCAGAAAAGGACGGTGTTTCCGCCCCGACGCTCGGGCGAAACCGTCACGTTGATCGGTCGTGTCGCACCTGAAGTCGTGCCTTGCGGCACTGCCGGTCCCATCCCCGGTTCACGTCTGCCGTTCATATCGGTCTCCCTTATCCAAAGGAAAATATAGGGGGTATTTTATCGTCTTCGAGTGAGGGCGCCCTCAATCCAGACGATATTCCATGACGAAATTGCGGATCACCTGCCCACGCACCGGAACCTCCTGCGCCTTCGTCTCGTGCCAGCCTTGTCGTTGCAGGAACGGGCGGGCGAGCAGGCTTGCCTCCGCCCAGAGGCGCTTGCAGCCCTGATCGCGCGCCATCTCCTCGATCCGGCGATACAGGCGGTCGGCAAGTCCGGTGCGTTGTCGGGATGGCAGGACGAACAGGTGGTCGAGCAATCCGTCACTCCCCCGCAGAGAGGCGAAACCGACGATGACGGACGCTGCATCCACCGCGACAATCACGTCGAGGGGCGCCAGCAAATTTTGCCATTTCACGGGATCCGGTCCGGAACCGGCCCATGCCAGCCGTTGCGCCGCGTCGTAATGTGCCGCACTCCCCTGCATCACCGCCATGTGGAACACCCGTGCGATGCCGGGCACGTCCCCCTCACCCATCGTGCGGATCGTATCGCTATTCATCTGCCCTGATAATCGGCGGGACGTTTTTCGAGGAAGGCCATAACCCCCTCGACGAAATCGCGGGTGTTGCCGGCCTCTCCCTGAAGGCGGGCCTCCAGCTTCAGTTGCTGATCCAGATCGTTGTCATAGCTGGCGCGCAGGGCCTGCTTGATCCGCGCATAGGCTTGGGTCGGGCCGGTGGCCAATTGGCGCGCGCGGGCGGCGATGTGATCCTCAAACTGATCGTCGGGGATGGCGGCCCAGATCAGGCCCCAATCGTCGGCCTGCCTTGCCGTGATCTTGTCCGCCAGCAGGGCCGCGCCCATCGCCTTGGCAAAGCCCATCTGCCGGGGCATCCAGTAGGTGCCGCCCGCATCCGGGATCAGACCGATCCGGGCGAAGGCTTGCAGGAAATACGCGCTTTCGGTGGCGATCACGATATCTGCGGCCAGCGCGAGATTCGCACCCGCCCCGGCAGCCGCGCCGTTGACAGCTGCCAATGTCGGGATCGGGCAATCATAGATCGCCCGCAGCATCGGTTCATACTCGTCATGCAGGGTCTGTTCCATATCGACGGTCTTGCCCGCCGTGTCTGCCAAATCCTGACCCGAGCAGAACCCGCGCCCCGATCCGGTCAGCACCAGCGCCCGCGCCTCCTTGCCCGCCTGCTCAACCGCGGTGCGGATCTCCGCCCGCATACGGGTGTTGAGGCCGTTCATCACGTCGGCCCGGTTAAGCGTGATGGTCGCCAGACCCTCGGACACGTCGTAAAGGATGGTTTCGAATGTCATGGCGCCCTCCCCGCTGAGTTTTGCCGAAGGGTATCGTGCCAAGGGGCGCGCGCAACAGGTTTCCGTGGCGTCATCCGGGCCAGTATGGCGGTAAGTGATCTAGTCGCGCGTCAGCCGCTCGACCTCGGCCAGTTCCTCCGCGCTCAACGGATCGGCGGTGGCGACGCCACGCCGTCTGGCACGCAGGACGAGTGCCAGAAGAACCAGCAGGAACAGCACCGGACCTGCCAGCCATAATGCGATATTCGCGCCCGAAACACGCGGTTTCATCAGGACGTAATCGCCATAACGCGCGACAAAGAAGTCCTTCACCTGCTGGTCACTGGCCCCATCGCTCAGCAATTCGCGCACGATCACCCGCGCATCCGCGGCCCAATCCGCGTTGGATGACGCGATGCTCTCGGACCGGCACAGAACACAGCGCAATTCATGATCGAGCGACTGGGCGCGCGCCTCCAGCACCGGATCCGACAGCATCTCATCCGGCTGAACCGCTTGGGCCGACAGCGGCCAGAACAGGGCCAGCAATATGACCAGCACCCTCATTGCGCCGGCACGGCTTGCGTGCCCCGCGCCCGTGCCGCGCCGACACGATAACGCCGATCGCTGAGGCTGAGCCCCCCGCCCACGGCCATCATAAAGGCACCGAACCAGATCCAGTTCGCGAACGGCTTGATCCAGCTCCACATCGCCCAAGTGCCGTCAGGCTGTTGATCGCCCAGCGAAACATAGAGATCGCGCAGCGGTCGTGATTGGATGCCAGCCTCGGTCGTGGGCATCCGTTGCACGGGATAAAAGCGTTTTTCAGGGTTGAGCACCGCCACAACACCCCCGTCGCGTCGCACCGTCACGGTTGCCATGTTTGTGCTGTAGTTCGGCCCGCGCCCCGCCTCGACCCCGTCGAGCGTAAAGGTATATCCGCCCAGATCGAAGCTTTCGCCGACGGCAAGGGTGCGGATGTCCTGCTGCTCCCACGCCGTAAGCCCCGCAATACCGAAGATCAGGATGCCCAGCCCGGCATGTGCAATGGCCTTGCCCCATTCGGAACGGGGAAGCCCCGCCAGACGCGGCCGTGCCGTCGCGGGTCGCGCCCGCCAGCCTCCGGCCTTCTGCACCAGATCGGCCACGACGCCCAAAATCACCCAGGTCGCCAGCGCCGCCCCGACCGGAGCCAGCATCCGCCCGCCGGTTTGCAGCGTCCAGACCAGCGCACCCAACGCAACCGACGCTGCCAGCATGCCCCACAGGGGCTTCATCGTGCGGCCCAGCTTTGCCCGCTTCCACGGCAGCATCGCGCCGATGGGCAAGATCATCGCCAGCGCGATCATGAACGGCGTGAATGTGATGTTGAAGAATGGCGGCCCGACGGAGACTTTTTCGCCGGTTACCGCCTCCGCGATCAGGGGCCACATCGTACCGATGAAGACCACCGCGCAGGACACCGCGAGCAGCACGTTGTTGAGCACCAGACCCGATTCCCGGCTGACCAGTGCAAAGGCCGTGGTTGCGCGCATCCTCTCCGCCCGCAAGGCGTACAATGTCAGCGAACCGCCGATGGCGACAAACAGGATGCCCAGCACGAACAGACCCCGCGTCGGATCCGTGGCAAAGGCATGTACGCTGGTCAGCACGCCAGAGCGGACGATGAACGTACCGATCAGCGAGAACGAGAAAGCCAGGATCGCAAGCAGGATCGTCCAGCTTTTCAGGGTGTCACGCTTTTCCACCACGATGGCGGAATGCAACAATGCGGCGGAGAGCAGCCACGGCATGAAGCTGGCATTCTCGACCGGGTCCCAGAACCACCAACCGCCCCAGCCCAGTTCGTAATAGGCCCACCAAGATCCCAGCGCGATGCCGATGGTCAGCATGATCCACGCCATCAACGCCCAAGGGCGCACCCAGCGCGCCCATGCCGCATCCACCCTGCCCTCGATCAACGCCGCGATGGCGAAGCTGAACGTCATGGATAGACCCACATAGCCCAGGTAGAGAAACGGCGGATGAAAGGCGAGGCCCGGGTCCTGCAACAGCGGGTTCAGGTCGCGCCCGTCCGCCGGAATGACATCCAACCGCGCAAAGGGGTTCGACGTGAACAGCAGGAACGCCAGAAACGCCACCCCGATCGCCGCCTGAACCGCCAATGTCCGCGCGCGCAATGCATCCGGCAGCGCACCGCCGAACCATGCGACCATGGCGCCGAACAGGGCCAGGATCATCACCCACAGCAGCAACGACCCCTCGTGGTTTCCCCATGTTCCCGAAACCTTGTAGAGCATCGGCTTGGCGGAATGGCTGTTGGCCGTCACGACCTCAAGCGAGAAATCCGAAGTTATAAACGCGTACATCAGCATGGCGAACGCGCCTGCGATCAGGACGAACTGTACCTGTGCGGCGCTGTCCGCGAAGGCCATCCAGCCGGGCCAGCCCCGGTCCGCCCCGATCAGCGGTATCACCATTTGCAGTGTCGCGACCATCAAGGCCAGCACCAAGGCGAAATGTCCAAATTCTGCGGTCACGTATACGGCTCCTTCGGTTCACGTCCGATATACCCGTCCGGGGCCCTCCCCTCAATGCGCATCCGCGTGAGCGATATCGCCACACCCGTTTACCGTTTCTTCATGGCTGCCGGTCAGTTTCTGAAAAAAGAGGAGATACGTATGGTCGAGCAAACGGAACATTCCAGCACGGGTACACTCGACCGGTTCGAAGCCATCATCTCGCATCTGCCCGGTATGCTGTTCCGGTGCCACGTCCGAAACGGGCTGCCGCTGATCTGGATCGGGGGCCGGATCAAGGAAACGACGGGATTTGGCCATGCGGATCTGTTGAACAATATGGGCGGTGCCTGGTCCAGATTGATCCATTGCGACGATCAGGACCGGGTGGTCGCCGAAATAAGCGCAGCCATGGAGGCGCACGAAAACTGGCAGAGCAACTTCCGCATCGTCTGTCGGAACGGCAAGCAGGCGTGGGTCCGCGGAATGGGCGGTGGTGTCTACGACTCGGATGGTCGCCCCCACAGCCTGGAGGGCGTCATCATAGATATGACATCCCAGATGGAGGAAAAGGAGGATTGGCAGGATCGTGCCCAGCGGGCACGTGAACGTACTGTCCAGATCGTCGAGGCGACTTCGGACATGCTCGAAACGCTGCAATCGCTCAGCGTATTGTCGATCAATGCCTCGATCGAGGCTGCACGTGCCGGCGATGCCGGACGTGGGTTCAGTGTCGTCGCACAGGAGATGAACAGACTTGCCGCGCGGGCGGAAAGCACAGCCACCGCAATACGCCGTGCAACCGGTTCCGACAGGGGCAAGACGTCCGACATTATGCGCAAGACGGAGCTTTCCCTCACCCGTTCGATTACGGAAACTCAACCGGTCCAGGTCTGAACGAGGACCGGAGGAGCCTTGGTACGCAAGGTGCGAATTCAGTACATTCCGTATCTGATCCTTGCGTCACCTGCGAAACATGAAATGCACGCAGGTTAGTCTTTCATCAGTTCCCGATGGAAACCGACAAACCCCCTACACTCGCGGAAATTCCATCCTCCAGCGAAGCGGAGACAGAAATACCGGAGGACGTTGACCCGCCATTATTCGAAGATGTGGACCCTCCCGAGGATGAACCTCCATCATCCGATGAAGATGCGCCGGCCACATCCACACTGATCGAGTCGCTACCAGTATCTCTTGACGATCCCAGATTGACATCGATGAAATCGTTACCGCTATCGGTACCTTTGCCAAGCACGCTGATATCGACAAGCGAACTGCGGTCCGTATTGGCAGTGCCGCCAACTTGAACATCGGCCAGAGCTGTGGCGTTCAGATCGCTCGTCACCCCGATTCCGTCCGAGGTCGAGACATCAGCCGCAACATTCACAGTATCAGCCACATTGATCGCGGTTGTGACCACCTCACCGGACTGGCCGCCCCCGCCCACCCCAAAGTCGATAACAAGCAAGCCATCGCTGGAGACACTGACGTTACCGGACGACGTATCTGTGGGCCCTTCAACCGAAGGGTCTACACCAACCACGACGGTGACGCCGTCCACCTCCTGCATGTCATCCTCCATGGCGAGGCATCTTGCTTCGATCATATCATCAACGATGGCCGGGTTCAGACCCTTGATGCTGTCGCAAATTGCGTCCGACTGCTGCGCCTGCGCACCGATAGCGAACAGCAAGAAACTGCACGCGGTCGTCGACAGAAGCCTACCAAAATAAGTCATTCCAAACCTCCCAGCTTGAGGAATGCCTGAATTCGCAAAGTAGTAACGAAAATAACTATAATTTAGTTTAATCATATTTTACAATATATATATGATAAAATAAACCTGATGACCAAAAATTACGCGCAAAAAATCGCAAAAACAATATTCGCTGAATATACTAAAGTATAAGCGATTCGATTTCTATCAGACATAAAACCATACCACATTTTAGGGCTACTGATGTGCAAATTCGCACGCTTAGGTAGAGTTTGCCGAGAAGCGATCTATCACGCCTGCGAATGCCCGAAACATCACGCAACAGTGCATTCCCATCTTTAGCCATTAAAAAAAATGGCGCCGACGGTATGCCGCCAACGCCATCACAGATCGATCTATTGGATAAGTATCAGTAGTGTATTGCCCGATCGTAAGCGTCCAACACGCTTTCATGCATCATTTCGCTCAACGTCGGATGTGGGAATACGGCGTGCATCAGGTCTTCCTCGGTCGTCTCCAACTGACGGCCGACAACGTAGCCTTGGATCAGTTCTGTCACTTCGGCACCCACCATATGCGCGCCCAGCAGTTCCCCGGTCTTCGCGTTGAACACGGTCTTGACCATCCCCTCCGGCTCACCCAAAGCGATTGCCTTGCCGTTGCCGATAAAGGGGAAGCGGCCGACCTTGATGTCGAAGCCGAGCTCCTTGGCCTTCGCCTCCGAATAGCCGACGGAGGCGACCTGCGGATGGCAATAGGTGCAGCCTGCTATGCTCTCGGGCTTGACCGGATGCACGTGCTTGCCGGCGATCTTCTCCGCCACCATGACGCCTTCGTGGCTGGCCTTGTGCGCAAGCCAGGGGGCACCCGCGATATCGCCGATGGCATACAGACCCTCAACGCCTGTGCCGCAATATTCATCGGTTACGACATGGGTGCGGTCGATCTTGACGCCCAGATCCTCCAGCCCCAGCCCCTCCACATTCCCGACGATGCCAACGGCGGAGATGACGGTATCGAATTCCAGCTTCTCAACCTTGCCGTTCGCCTCGATATGCGCGGTGACCTTGCCCTTGCCACGGTCGAGCTTCTTGACCGTGGATTTCTCCATGATCTTCATGCCCTGCTTGACGAACTGCTTCTTGGCGAAGGCAGAGATTTCCGCGTCCTCCACCGGCAGCACCCGATCCATGACCTCAACCACGGTCGTGTCAGCGCCCAGCGTATTGTAAAAGCTGGCGAACTCGATCCCGATCGCACCGGAGCCGATGACCAGCAGCTTCTTGGGCATCCGCGGCGGGACCAACGCGTGCTTGTATGTCCAGACCAGATCGCCGTCCGCCTCCAGCCCCGGCAGTTCACGTGCGCGCGCGCCGGTCGCGACGATGACGTTCTTGGCCGTCATCTCCTCCGTGCCCTTGTCGGTCTTGACGGAAACCTTGCCCTTGCCGGTCAGCTTTGCCTCGCCCATCACGGTGGTGATCTTGTTCTTCTTCATCAGATGCGCGACGCCACCGGACAACTGCTTGGCCACACCGCGAGAGCGTTTGACCACAGCGTCTATGTCGTAGCCGATGCCGTCTGCCTTCAGCCCGAATTCCTTGGCGCGGTGCATCAGGTGGAACACTTCGGAGGAGCGCAGCAGCGCCTTTGTCGGAATACAGCCCCAATTCAGACAGATACCGCCCATATGTTCGCGTTCCACGATGACAGTCTTGAGGCCCAGTTGCGCCGCGCGGATCGCGGCCACGTATCCTCCGGGTCCTGCCCCGATAACGATCAGGTCGTATTGTGTGGCCATCTGGTACTCCTGCCTGAAAAATGGTTTGAAGCCTAACTATCTCGAAATGGATGTCGGCGCAAATTCTGTTTAGGCCGCATCCGCATCCTGAAGCGCCCGCAAGGTGGAGCCATACGCCCCCTCTTCGAGGTAGCGCCGCTCCGCCGGAGTGGAGACACGGCCGAGCGCCTCATTCCTGTAGGGAAAGCGTCCGAAGGTACGGATGACCTGACGGTGCGCGCGCGCATGGAAAAGGTTGTCCTTGCTGTCCGGCATTTTGAGCATGAACAGGCGCACGGCGCGTTCCTGATGGCTGAGGCTTTCGGAATGCATATAGGGCAGATAGAAAAACTGTCGCTCCGGACCGGTAAAAACCTGGTCGTCATTTCGCGTTATCGCATGTCTGGCGGCGGACAACGCCAAATTGTCCGTGGCAAATGAGGTGCCCCGCCCCCGGAACATGTTTCGCGAAAACTGATGAGAGTGTCCGACCTTTTGTGTATGATTGATCCGGTTCATGCTTCACCAAAAGGAAGCATGAATGACCATCTCGAAA
>NZ_JACJUQ010000025.1 GCF_014235845.1 Pontivivens nitratireducens
TAGCAGTCGAATCTCATAATTAAGGGCAAAAAATATCCCCGAACGCGTCGTGTCTCAGATTTAAGGGCAACGCGACAGCTGGTTCTGGACGGCGCGGATGATGTCTTGCGGACCTATCCCATCGGATTGGGCTTCGCGCCCGAAGGCCACAAGCAGTTCGAAGGGGACGGCCGCACGCCGGAGGGCTCCTACGCGATTGACCGGCGCAACCCGGACAGCCTCTTCCACCTCTCCATCGGCATCTCATATCCCAATGAGGCCGACATCGCGTTCGCGGAGGCGCAAGGCCGATCTCCGGGAAAGGACATCTTCATTCATGGCGGCCCAAGACGCGGGATTGACCCTGTGAATGTACGCGACTGGACCGCGGGCTGTATCTCTGTCACCGACCGGCAGATCGAGGAAATCTACGCCATGGTCAGGGACGGAACCCCCATCGACATCTATGCCTGATCGTCAGGTGAAGCGACGGCGCAGCGCAACGTTGATGGCTTCGATGGCGATGACCATGACGACGACGGCAATCGTGACGCTGGCCGCCTTGTCATACTGGAAAGAGCGCACGTAGGTCTGGATGTAAAAGCCGATCCCGCCCGCGCCGACAATGCCGAGGATCAGCGACTCGCGCAGGTTCAACTCGAACCGGAAAATCGTGTCGCGGGCGACGACCGGGCGTCCGCCGAGAGGTCCGCGGCCACGGTGTCGGTCAGCAGCAGGATATGCTCCGCGTCCCGCCGCGGCAGTAGCGTATCGATTGTCGAGGCGAAGGTCGTCAGTTCGGCGAATGCCAGCCGGAAAGCGGTGTTCTCGGTGTCGAAGGCTTCATAGGGCTCGTCTGCCGCGCCAACGGTCTCGAGATAGGCGGTTAGGTCGGCGCGGTCTTCCTCGGTAAGCCCAAGCGATTTCGTCTCGTCGAACCAGTCCACGACGGCGGCCAGCGTCGGCAATGACCCGTCGTGGAAATAGGGGGCGGTATAGGCCGTGCCGAGCAGCGTGGGCGTGTCCAGCGCACCGGCACGGGCACCTTCATAGGCTGGCGAAACGGAGCCGATGTCGTGGGCCTGCCGGTCGAGGAAGTTCGCGTCTGGCACGTGGCAACTGGCGCAGGACCGATCGCCGAGCCCGGCGAAGGGCCGGTTGAAGATCTCCTCGCCGCGCCGGGCGGCCTCTTGGGCCGTGTCGGTCAGGCGGCCATCGGTCGTCAGCATGGAATTCGGCAGGAAGTCGAACTCGAGCATGTAGGCGACGAGAGCGTCCATCATGAAGGGCGTCGGTTCCTTCCCGCCGAACTCGTTGACGATCACGTTGCGGGTGAAATCGCGCAGGGAGGCGAAACGACCATCGCGGCCGTAGGGCCCGGTGAAGCGCAGACCGCGCAGGCTCGGAATGTCGAGCGGGTCGTCACGCCGATCATTGAAGATCGGGTTGAAAAAGGCGCCGTCGACGTCGATCGCGCCCGGCTGGTGGCTGGCACCCGGAATGAACAGCCGTTGGTTGACGTCCGAGCGGTTGTGACAGGTCGAGCAGGCGAGACCGAGATCGCGCGCCGGGCTTCCGAAGATTTGCGCGCTGTCGAACAGCATGTCGCCGTAGGCCACGAGCGGCAGATCGGTCTCGTCGATGCCCTGCTCCTCGAAGTTGAGGACGAGCAGTGGTAACGGGTCCTGATCGAAAATGTCGGAGCCCGGTGGCAGGCTTGGCGGTACCTCGATGGCGCGACCGCTGAGTATCGCAGTTTCCGGCAAGGCGCTCAGCGTCTGACGCCGAGCAAAATCGTCAATGATATAGTTTTCCGCGAGGTAGTCGGAGATGACCCTGCGCGCGGCCACCATCGTGTTGCGATCAGCGGATGTGACGCCCGCGCCCAGGACCCCGGCGGAACCCATACTGCTGTTCAACTCCAGCCAGGCAAGGCCGATTTGCCTCGCGGCGTCTCGCTCCGCCGCGGCGATGCCGTCCTCAAACGCGCGATAGAGTTCGCGAGCTGTCCGTACGGCCTGCTGCGCATGCGCCGGGTCTTCGACCGCAACGGCCCGGTTCAGTTCCTCTTCGATCCTGAGCGCTATGAGCCGCGTCGCCTCGGCAAAGACCGCCTGCCGGTCTTCATGCGTGATCGCGTTCAGAAGCTGGGCAGCGTCAATGTCGCTTTCGCGATCCACCCACGCCAGGGCACCGATGGAGAATTCCGAACCCCGGTAGGGTTCCCTCCAGGCGGTCTCAATATCATCCCAGGGCAACGGCTCGAGATTTCCAAGAAAGAGCGTCAGCCGGTAGGCCGCCGCCTCGGGAAGCCAGGGGGTCTCCTTAGCAGGTGTTGCGGCCACAGGTCCGGACAGGACGAGCACACTGGCCAACGTGGCGAGCAACACTCCCAGGAAATTTCGTATCACCATAACCTCCAGAGACAAAAGTTAGACATGGCTAACTTATCTACCCTCAGCAAACAAGTTGTCAATCCCGCTGTTTCGCTGCAAAGTCCCAAGTATGACAAAGCTGCAATCACATGGGCGTGAACCGTTTGAAACTGTCGACAGAGCTCCCGAAGCACAGGCCGAGGGGTTTGCGACCGTGCGTCAGGCGCATGAGAGCGAAATGGCGGAGGACTACGTCGAGTTGATCGCGGAACTCATCGAGACGCGCGGGGAGGCCAGACCGGTCGAGATTGCAGAACGACTTGGCGTGAAACCGCCGACCGTGACCAAGAACATCTCGCGGCTCAAAGCTGCTGGCCTGGTGCGGCGGGAACCTTATCGCGCCATATTCCTCACGGATGCCGGTCGGGAGTTGGCCGAGGCCTGCCGCCGGCGGCACAGGATCGTCGTCGAGTTTCTACTCAGCCTGGGAATCGACGAAGAGACTGCGGAACGCGATGCGGAGGGGATCGAGCATCACGTCAGCACGACCACGCTGGAGGCCTTCGAACAAGCGCTGAAGCAATTCCGGAACCACGAATAGCGACACAGCGGGCTCTCGCAACAATGAGGACGTCACGACGACGATGGAGGCGATGCCAGCGGTCAAACGCCGGGACGAGACTTGAGCGCTGGTTTCGAACTCTGGCGCCAAACGCCAATTGATCTTTCGTACCCAGGTGAGCCGGAGGTGGTGCGTACCTAATCCTCTCTTTACGACTGACTGCTGGCCGAAGTTTCCGGTCGTTGGGACATGCCGTGGGCGCTACCCTGAATTTTTGTCGATCGTCAGAGCGCGTAGACGATCGTCACGAGCGTGATCATGACAATCGAGAACATGGCGAATGCGCCCAGAGCGAGTGTTCGGCCCATGTCGCGATTTGGCTTTTCCACTTTCAGACGCAACTCCGCGGCGGTTTCCGGAAACTCGAGCGCCGCCACATTCGAACCCCGCATCAACTCGTATCGGGTGTTCCATCGGCGCACTTCCGCCGCGTTCCAGCCGTTCAGCACAAGGATAATTGCCGCAATCAAAACCATCGAGGACGGGACCCAGATTGTGTAGCCACCGATCGTCTCGTCAGCCAAGGCGCTAAGTCCGCTACTGTTCCTTGCCGTTTGGTAGGACGCATAGAGACCCACCTCTTTTAGCGTCGTGAGGGCGCCCAGAAAAATATTCGAAACGATCACTACAAAACCGGATATCAGCCGCGCCCCTCGCCGCGCACCATCAGGCGGATCCCTGGGGTCGAACAGCATGCCGAAATACCAGATCCCTGCCAACACCATCGACAGGTGCGCGAGCATCTCGATCGCCGCAACGCGCTGCGCAAGTCCGTAAAGGACAGGAACCTGCCAAACGTATAGCGCGGCAACAAGCAAGGCAGTGGCGATCGCGGGATGCGCCATGAACCGCACGATGCCACGATTGCCAAGCGCATTGAGGTGCCGTCGCCATTCTCTTGCCAGACCAGCTTGCAGTATGCGCCATGGTTGGGACACCGCGAAAAGCAGCGGTCCGGCAAGGCGGAGAAGAAGATGCTCCACCTGGTGCAGGGAGAAGAGACTGTGTCCCAACGGGGCCAGGGGCGCGTTCGTGGCGACGAGGAGGCAGGCAATGCCGGTGAAGAACTGAACCTGTCGCCAGACAGTAATCCTTCCGAGAATGCGAGAGGATCGCGCGAGGCCGCGCATGTAGAGCCATGCGGCCAATCCGACGGAAACAAACCACACCGGTGAAATCGCATAGCCAAACGGATCGTAGTGGATGAGATACGTGATCATTGGCTCCTATCCTCTTTCGTACTCGAGCTGTCCTCTGATTTGGGTGACAGTCGAGATGTTCCTGCGGCACCACCGCGGGCCAAGGACAGATCCGTGCTCATCATTATGTATTTACCCTGCATCCACTTCGGAAAGAGGTTTTCGTAGAACCTTGAGAGAGGGTGCCCGGACTGACCGGCGGGCGTGATGAAATAGGAACCGCTTTCGTCCGAAAGCGACATGACCGCCTGAAAGTTGGTGCCCGCATCGGAGACAAATGGCCGATCATCGTAAGATGCAAATACTGTCGACATCAGAGTAAAGGGATCGCCCGGCGTTGGTGCTTCGAGAGACAACAAGTCGCTCACCATCCCGCCCGGTCTGATCGGCGACCACTGCATGTTCAAAGTATGCGCCTCACCCCAGGACCAGTCGGAGGGATCGGATCCGTAGCGGTCGACCAGCCAGCCGAGGGCATCATCCAGAGCCGCTCGAACCTGATCTTCGCAGGTTTCTGTGCGTGCGGAAGGGCGGATGTCGCACCAGACTTCGCTCCTGTCGCGACCGGAAAGGACCGCGTAAAGGAAATCGGGATTCGGTCTGGTCCAAACCTCTTTCGCCGCCGGAAATTCGTCCTGAAGAATGCGTCGTTGCAAAGCACTGACCCATGCCCAGAACACGAGCGGCTCCTGTGAATAGCGATCCATGTCGCCATTCCATTGCGCAAGCCTGTCCAGTATTTCGTTGCGAAGCCTTTCGGTGCGGGTCTCTTCGATGCCGCTTGCGGACCTCACGAACCAAAGCTCTTTTGCCATCAGAGGAAGAAGGGCGCGTGCGGCTGCGCTGACAGTGTCGCGTTGAACCGCAATCGCGCCCTCGACCGAGAATATCAGCTGTCGATCATCAAGCACAGCCAAACGGGCGTCTCGAAACGATGCAGGGCGCTCGATCTCCCTTTCGGGCCAGCGGGCCAAGGTTTCACGGTCGATCGCTAGAACCTCCATTCCGGCCGATAACATTTCGGAGGTTCCGCTAAGGGCGTTGTTCGCATCGGTTGACCTCGCGAGACGGTCAAGCATCATCAGATAATCGCCAGCACTCCTGCCTGTAGGAGCTTCTGGCTCTTTGACGGGTTTTTGGGGAGTTGATCGAAACGCCCATGCGACGCGCTCGTTGCGGCCGATGACAACGAACGGCACGCCCGGCAACGTGGCGCCAATCGCGGCCCCTGTCGGAAGCTGAAGATCCGCCAGGTACCATTCAGAGGGGAGCGACAAAGGGCCAACGATGTCCGCGGCGAGAATTGGTGCCCCTGTGGCCGTTCGGTCGCCGGACAGCGCCCAAGCATTGAGGCTGACTTCGGGCGGGGTCGCAAACAACTCGGGTGTGACGGGGCGATCTGACGGGACCTGCAAATCTGACGAGACTGACAATTCTTGCCGGCTCTTGGGTCGAAGATCGCTCAAAAATGCATGGGCTATTCTGAGGCTATCGACAGGTCTCCAGGCCGCTATCATTCTCTCGTCAGCGATCAACAGTTCGGGTGAGCCCCTGCCGCGCCCGCCTTCGGAAACCAGCCCAAGCCACGCGTTGACACCGGCGGCGTATGCTTCGAGCGCATCGGATGTCGAAGAGTCAATTTCGCTCGTCGGCTCCAGTGGCAACAGGTCTTTCGTTGCACGCCTTGCCCTCAACAACTGACCGAGCCTGTCTTGCGCGTGAACGAAGCCGATGGCGAAATAGACATCCTCGGCGGACCCCGCCGTGATGTGCGGTAAGGATGAAGAATCCCGCAGGATATCGACCGGGCTATCTATGCCTGCAACGCTGAAGTCCTCGTCATAGTCGGGAACGGAGGCACGCAGCAGAAAGTAGACGGTACCGGAAACGGCCAATCCCGCTGCGCAGGCCGCCAGGAAAGTGTAAAGCAATATGTTGAACAGTCGTTTCAATTCGTTGCCGATGCTGAAGCATTTTCAGGACGTGATGCGCAACAGGATCACCGAGGCGAAAAAGGCGAGGAGGCCGAAGGCAATGCCGAAGCTTGTCGCATATTGAAGCATATCCAGGCGGTTTCCTTTCCGCCGCCGCGCCAGATAGCCACCCCAGATCGCACCTCCGACAAAACCCGCGAGTACCAGCATCACCATTCCTCCATTCTTAAATGCTCCGCATCGAGACGTCGTCGGATCAAGCCGAAAGAATAGACCAGGCTCCAAGACGCAACGATAAGCACCAGTATTGTCCAGTCGCCGAAACGTGCGTAGGGCGTGGGAGCGCGCGCGCCGGGCAGGCTGGCGTCAATGACGCCTGTTTCCCCGGTATCGAGACGCGCGACGACATCTCCATTGGCGTCGATGATCGCGGATATCCCGGTGTTGGCCGCGCGGACCACGGGAAGACCTTCTTCGACCGCGCGCATGCGCGCGGCCGCGAGGTGCTGCTCGGGCCCGATGCTGGTTCCGAACCAGGCATCGTTGGTGGCGTTGAATATCCAGTCGGGGCGGAAAAGATCATCGACCACGTGGCCCGAAAAGATTATCTCGTAGCAGATCGCGACCGCGACCAGCGGCGTACCCGGGAGCGGGAGCGTGCGTGGTCCCGGTCCGGGCGTGAAATCGCCCAATCCCTCGGTCAGCCGTGCGAAAGGCAGCCAGCCCCGGAAGGGAACGTATTCCCCGAACGGCACGAGATGATGCTTTGCATATCCGGTCAGTATTTCCCCGCTGCTGTCATAGGCCTGGACCGTATTGAAATAGCGGGTACCCGCATCGCTCTCCACTCGATCGGGCACTCCCGTCAGAAGCAGCGTACCTTCGGGCAGAGAACCGGTGATCCGGGCACGGGCTGCCGCGTCCTCGTCGAGAAAACCGGGAAAGGCCGTCTCCGGCCAAAGCAGAAGATCGACGTTGCCGGGACGAGATGAGAGGTCGAGGTAGAGCTCAAGGGTCGCGTCCCGGTTTCCGGGCGCCCATTTCTCCCGTTGCGGCACGTTGCCTTGCACGATGCGCAGGTCGACGCGAGGCAAGGGCGCCTCTGATCCAAGGCGGAACGTACCGGCACCCCAGAGTCCTATGATGGCCATCGCGCACAACACCAGAACGGCTGACCGTTGACGTGGCACGGCGGAATACGCAGCTCCCGGCATGACGCCGACAAGGACGGTGAGAAAGCTCAACCCGTAGCTTCCGACCCAGGCTGCCGGCTGTCGCAGCGCGGCGTGATCGACCAGAGCATAAGCGGCCAAGTTCCACGGAAAACCTGTCAGGACATGACCTCGCAACCATTCCGTCGCCACCCAGCAGGTTGCGAGAAGCAGACTTGCGGCAATGCTCCCGAGGGGTCTGCGCTGCGCGATGACGGCATAGAGCGCCGCAGCCATGGCCGGGAAAATGGCTAGGCCCGCTGACAACCCCGCGACGGCCGGGATCGCCAGCGCGGCGAAACGTTCGGCATCGACGTAAAAACTCTCGGCGATCCAAGCGATTCCGAACCCGAACTGGCCAATTCCGAAGACCCAGCCGATGAAGAAAGCGTGCGCTGTGGAAACCTGTCGGAGTATGAGAAAGAGCGCCGAGAAGGCAACCGGAACGGCGATGAGCCATGAGAACGGCGGAAGGGCTAAAACCGTCAAACCGCCCGCCACAAAACTAATTCCGGAACGCAGAGGAATGTAATGGCCCCAGACAGACATGTGCGCCAAACCCGTCATCATGTGCCATTCTGAAACTTGGCGCTCAACCAAGGAGCTATGAGCAGCAGCATCACCCCGCCGACCACGAAAACATCCGCCATGTTGAAGGCAGGCCAGTGCGCCGACCCGATGTAAAAATCAAGGAAGTCTGTCACCGCGCGATAGCGCAGGCGGTCCAAGACGTTGCCGAGCGCACCACCGATGATCGCACCATAGGCGATGACCTCAACCCGGCTGGCGGCTCGCACCAGCATGACCGTCAACCACCCGCAGATGGCGAGGGCCAATACCGTAAGGCTCCACCATGGCGCACCAGCAAGTAGTCCGAATGTCACGCCATCGTTGCGCAGGTAGATGAGATTGAAACCGGGAAAGACCGGAATTCCGGCGCTCAAATCTGCCGCATTGGCGACGACAATTGCTTTTGTCACCTGATCGACAAGAAAAGCAGTTCCAGCCGCAATGAAACCTTGGAAATGGGACTGTTTCATCTCATCCTCCCAGCCAAACATCGAGAAACAACATGATCACGAGGCCAACCGCGAGACCGAGTGTCGCCCTGTTTTGATGGCCGGAACGGTGGGTTTCGGGAATGATTTCGTGGCTGATGACGTAGAGCATCGCCCCGGCGGCGAAGGCGAGGCCCCATGGCAACAGCGGCTGCGAGATGCTGATGATCCCAGCCCCAAGAAGCCCACCTACTGGCTCGACAAGACCTGTCAGGGCGGCAATCCCCCACGCACGGCGCCTGGAATACCCCTCACCAAGCAATGAGACCGCTACGGCGAGACCCTCGGGAGCGTTTTGCAGCCCAATGCCAATCGCAAGCGGCAAGCCACCAGAAAGACCGTCAGCCCCGAACCCGACACCAACGGCGAGTCCTTCGGGGAAATTGTGGATCGTGATCGCAATGATGAAGAGCCAGACGCGGCGCAGCGAAGCAGAGTCTGGGCCTTCCCGCCCCGACTTGAAATGCTCATGCGGCAGCCGTTCGTTCATCAGAGCGACCGCGCCCATGCCAAGCAGAATCGCGACACAAACGATGGCCGCCGGCAGAGCACCGTTGTCGAACTGTCCTTCGGCTGCGTCGAGAGCCGGGATGATCAGCGAGAAAAACGATGCAGCGAGCATGACACCCGCTGCGAAGCCAAGTAGCAGATCGCGTGTAGCCCGGGATGGGATGCGCCCGAAAAGAACTGGGATCGCCCCGACCGCTGTCAGCGACCCGGCGGCCAGACTTCCTAGAAAGCCAAGGGTAATTGGGGAGAAGGGTTCCAAGCGCTGAGGTCTCGCCGATACGTCAGTCAGCGGCCGAATAGCTGCTAAAGATCTCGGTCGATCCATCGCCGCGGATCAGGAAGACGTCATAAGCCTCACGATCATCCTCCGGTCCCATGCCCGGCGAGCCATAGGGCATTCCCGGCACCGCCAGCCCCACTGCATCTGGACGTTCATCCAACAAACGCTGAATGTCTGATGCCGGTACATGACCTTCGATCACGTAGCCGTCGACCAAAGCGGTATGGCAGGAGACCATGCGCTGAGGCACGCCATTGTCGAGTTTGAAGCGCACAAGAGATCCCCCGAACATGTCCTCGCCTGTCGGCGCGAATCCGCTTTCCTCGAGATGCTTCATCCAGGACAGACAACAGCCGCAGCCGTTTGTCTTCCGGACATCAATCTGGATCGCATCGGCGACAGCTTGCGCCGCGGGAAACAACGCCAGCGTGACTGCAAGGGCGGAAGCCAGTCTTTTCATGGATTAAAGCCTTTCGGTTGTTGTTTGCACAAATTCGCTGGTGAGCCTCTCGGCCAGTAGCGAGCGTGCCTCAGCCAATCGCTCAAGTGCAGCCGTGTCATCCGCATCCCGCTCGGCCGCCTCTGCCAGTCGGTCGTCTGAGAGAGGATCGGTTGGGCGACCATTCACCAGAACTTCGTAATGCAGGTTAGGCCCGGTCGCGGTGCCGGTCGCACCGACGCGACCGATCATATCTCCAGCCATCACGTGTTGCCCTTGTGTGAGGCCGTCCGGTACAGCGCTCAGATGCGCATAGCGCGTCAGGGTGTCGGAGCCATGTGCGATCTCGACGACCCGACCATATCCTCCGCGTCGACCTATGAAGCTCACGCGGCCCGGCGCCGTCGCCTGTATCGGCGTGCCACGCGCCGCCGCGAAGTCGACCCCTGTGTGCATCCGTACATTGCCGTAGACCGGATGGGTGCGACGGCCGAAGACTGAACTCAGCCGTGCACCTTCGACCGGTTGCGCGAACACGCGCAGGACTTCTCCGTCGACATAGATCGTCGCTTGGCCGCTGCCGTCGTTCGGCCAGACGATTTCATAGACCGAGCCATCGATATCCAGTGCGGCAAAGGCAAGCTCGGGCTGACCAATCCTCTTGTTCCCGTCTCGGGCCTCGCGCCAAAGGAGGCGCATCGTCTCGCCACCCGCAAGATCACGACGGAAATCGACGGTGCCGCCCAGCATCTGCGCCAGGTCCACCGCAAAACGGGCGGGGATGTCTGCCGTGTCCAGGGCGGCGAAAATCGAGCTCTCGATCACCGCCTCGCCCGCGAAAGTCACCAATTCGAGGTCCGGCTCCAACACGCGGGCGGCAAGCTGTTCGCCGAAGACCGCCTCTATCCGGACACCGTCTTCGACGGCAAGTTCTACACGACGCGGGTTGTCGTCCGTTGTGGAAACCACGGTAATGATGTGACCCGGTCGCAGACGGCGCAGATCGTATTCCGCGCCAATCGCCAAGGCGATTTCGGCGCGATCCGAAGCCTCCAGCCCCGCATCGGAAAGGACCGCATCAAGCGTCTCGCCAGACGCAATCTCGCGCGACCAGGTGACCAGCGGGGGCTCGATAGATGGCAAGGAGGTATCAGCGGGGGAAACGGGCAGGAGGGGCACGGGTCTGAACTCGAATGCGACATCTGCCTGGGCGAGTGTAGGGCGGACCGAATTGGTTTCGGCAATCCGAGGCGGCGCGAGCGGATCGGGAGTCCAGAGGGTCGCTTCAGCAATCGCGCGAGGCACCGGTTCTTTGGACGGAACGCCAGAGATGGCGATGGCGGTCACCGAAAATGCGCCTGCGACCGCTAGGCTCGCCAAGACAGTTCTTATCTTCATGTTGCTCCCTCTACGTCTTCTGTCAGTGCGCGCCGGATCTTTGGCACCGCGAATTCTCTTGGCTCGTGATAGTCGATCATGGTGACGAGCTCACCCTCGGCATCGAACAGGAATACGCTTGCCGTATGGTTCATCGTATAGCCGCCGCCCTCAGTCGGGACGCGCTCAAATGAGGCACGAAACCCTTCTGCGGCGCGGGCAATCTGGTCTTCCGGCCCCGTCCAGCCCCGAATGGCTGGATGAAAATAGCCGACATATTCGGCCATGGCATCGACCGTGTCCCGCGCTGGATCGACCGTGATGAAGGCCACGTTCATCTGCGCGGCTTCGTCTCCGAGATCTTCAAGCCAGCCGGAGATGTCCGATAACGTCGTGGGGCAGACATCCGGGCAGTAGGTGAATCCAAAAAACACCATTGTCGGACGACCGATCACGGTGCCAGGCCCTACCTCATTTCCCTCGTGGTCGGTCAGCCGGAATTCCATCGCCGACAGGGGGAGAGGCCTTTGGCTGGCCGGTTTTGGTGCTCCGGGACCATCCACCCGCCACCAACCGAAGCCGAGCATCAGAGCGACAGCGCCTACACCGGCTGCACCGTATTGGACCACATGCCGACGCTGCATCAGCTCTCCGGCCCGCGCGCGGCGATCCCCAGAATTGGGACCTCGACAGTCACTTCGCCACCGTCCGAGAAGGCCAGTGTCAGCGGGAAGGTCTCGCCTTCGATCATCGGCTCTTGCAGCTTCATGAGCATGGCGTGCAGCCCGCCCGGCTCCAATGCCACGCTTTGGCCGGGCTCAATCGTGATCTCGCCTGCAGGCGCCATGGAACTGACGCCATCGGAGTTGGTTTTCGTCTCATGGATTTGGGGCATCACGGCCAGTGGTGTCGCAAGGCCGGTCAGCGTCAGGGCGTCTTCACCCGTGTTGCGCACGGTCATATAGGCGGCACCTGGCCTGTTGACGCCGATCGAGGCGCGGGACCACGCGTTTTCGACCACGACATCCTCCGAACCGGCCAGTGCAGGGGCCGACAGCCCTACAACCGTCAAAAGCACGGCCAATGCATTGGTATATCTCAACTTCTTCACCACTCGTTTCTCCTGCTTCCGCAAATCAGCTTTGGCTTGCCGCAACTTCCACTGCCACCAGGCTCCGCAATTCGGCCTCACCGAACGGATCGAGAGGCTTGCCGTTCACGAAGAACGTGGGCGTTTGGCGGACCCCGACGGTCTCGACATCGGCGCGGTCCTGGTTGAGCACCGCCACAACACCGGGGGCCAGCATCTGTGTCCGGGCAGCTTCGACATCCAGACCTCCGCTTGCGGCAATCTCAAGGATCAATCCGGGTGCCGGGGTCCCGTGAGACGCCCATCTGGGCTGCTCTCGCAAGACTGCCTCGAGCACGGGTTCAAACACGTCCTGCATGCGCGCCGCCTCGAGCACACGGATCGCTTCTACCGACGCCTCGCCGTGAAACGGCGTATAGCGGATTACAACACGCACCGCGTCTCCGTGCTCCGCCATGATATCCTCGACGACCGGATAGAAAGCGCGGCATGCCTCGCAGGCCGGGTCGAAGAACTCAACGATGGTTACGGGCGCATCCACAGGTCCAAGGATCGGGGAATAGGGCCGGATCAGCGCATCGGCCAATTCAGGGTCGATGGGATCGGCCGCGGCAATCGGGTCGGGGCGGGTGGCATACCAGGCCGCGCCGCCGAAACCGGCGACACCGAGCGCGAGAACGGACAGGATGAGGCCGCGTCGTTTCATTCTTGTGTTTCCTTCAGTGAGACGGCCGACAGCAGCCCGATCACCACGAAGGCGACAAGCGCCATCAGCGGAATCGGTACGCCGAGGACCAACTGGTTGTCATCGATGCAAGAGGGACCGGTCGCCGTGCAGGGCTGGATACGCTCGGGGACCAGCCCAACATAGAGGCCCATATGCCAAAACGCGACGGCGGCACCGCCCAAGGCCAGCGCGATCCCGTAGCGACCCACACGCCGGTCCTGCCACCAGAGCCCGAGCCCGAGGATGATGGCCAAGGGAAACATGAAGGCACGCTGAAACCAGCAAAGCACGCAAGGTGTCTGCCCCAGAACCTCGCCGATGAAAAGCACTGCAAGCGACGCGGTGAGCGCGATGATCCAGGCCAGCCCGAGGGCCGTCTCTCCGGAAAGTCGGGTCATGACGATCAGATCCTCTCTCTCAGATCGGCGAGGATCTCTTCGGCGGGCGTGCCGTAGGGCCAGGAGTCCGCGAAGCCTGCTTGCGTGTCGAAAAGGAAAAGATGCGACGTGTGACCCATCGTGTAACCGCCCGGCGCAGTCGCCTGCTCGATCCGCTCAAAGAATATCGGAAAGGTTTCGGATGTCGCGGCGATCTGCTCTGGTGTGCCGGTAAGCCCGATGATCCCTGCGTCGAACAGCGGCACATACTCCGCAAGTGCCGTCGGCGTATCCCGCTCGGGATCGACCGTTATGAAAATCGGCTGAACCATTGCCGCCTCATCGCCCAAGCCCTCCATCACGGCCGCCACCTCGGACAGTGTCGTCGGACAGACGTCGGGGCAATTGGTGAAACCGAAGAAGACCAACATCCAGCGTCCTTCGAAATCTTCCGCTGTTTGAACCATGCCACGATGATCGGTCAGTTCGAAGTCAGCAAAAAACGGCGGTTCGTTCTCGGCTCGGGCAAGGTCGGCACGGTAGTCCAACCACAGCAACAGCCAGATGAAAACGAACGCCGCCACGCCCGCAAGGACCCACAATACCTTTTGAAGACCTGAAAGCCTCACGCCGCTCCGCCCGAACTTGATTCTCTAATTTGTGTGCGTTTACATCCTCTAGCTACTGTAGGTTCAAGCGTGATTCCTGCCCTGCGGCAGCACGTCACGCACCTGTGAAGTTAATGCTCTCTATTCAGCGCTTCAAAACCTGCCGTCACTCAATGTTTCGCTGCTTCGTCTGACCCTACGGGTGGCCATCGAGGGAAGGCAACGGCAAGTTCCGCTAAATCCGACGCCTGCGGAAAACGGACCTGCAGATATAAAGCTGCTACGCAGATGCACTGCAAGCATGAGTCATTTATTAAGGTATCAGTCTAAAATAACGCTTGAACCTACAGCGACTGCAGGAACTACAAACAACGCGAATCAACTGTCGGATTCTGCTCACGGCATGCACGCACAAAGAACTTCATCCCACTCGGTTTTCCGCCCACCCCCATCCCGTTTGCGATTCACAGAAGCGAACACAGGCGGAAAGTGGAGAATGTCGCGATATGATCTCACTAGAATGAACGATGAACGATGAACGATGATCATGCTGAATTCCCCCAATGCAGAAACCTTGTCCGGCTCGGATGCAGAAGCGCTACTCAGGAGAACGCAAAATGACACCTGAGATCGGACAATTCGCACTTATCCTGGCGCTTGCCGTCGCGATTGTTCAAAGCATCCTGCCAATTGTCGGGGCAAGCACGGGGCGCGTGCTTTGGATGGAAAGTGCCAAGACGACAGCCGCGCTGCAGCTGGTGTTGGTTGCCATGGCATTCGGCGCACTCATGCGATCATTTGTTGTCAGTGACTTCACGGTTCGAAACGTGGTGGAGAATTCCCACTCGCTGAAGCCGATGATCTTCAAGTTTGCGGGCACCTGGGGCAGTCACGAAGGGTCCCTACTTCTCTGGACCCTTATTCTCGTACTTTTCGGAGCTGGGGTCGCGCTGCTGGGCAGAAACATTCCGGTTGGTCTCAAAGCGCGAACTCTATCCGTTCAAGCCTGGATCAGCGTCGGTTTCCTGAGCTTCATGCTCTTTACATCCAATCCGTTCGAGCGGGTGTTTCCGCCGCCTCTGGATGGCACAGACCTTAATCCTCTGCTGCAGGACATCGGGTTGGCGATGCATCCCCCGCTCTTGTATTTTGGGTATGTCGGCTTCTCGATCGTCTTCTCCTTTGCGGTCGCGGCTCTGATAGAGGGTCGGGTGGATCCCGCATGGGCGCGTTGGGTGCGGCCTTGGACTCTGACGGCCTGGATCAGCCTCACTGCGGGGATCGCACTCGGCTCTTGGTGGGCCTATTACGAACTTGGCTGGGGCGGCTGGTGGTTTTGGGACCCGGTTGAAAACGCATCCTTCATGCCATGGCTGCTGGGTACAGCACTCCTGCACTCCGCTATCGTCACGGAAAAGCGGGACACGTTCAAAAGCTGGACCATTCTTTTGGCCATCCTGACCTTTTCGCTGTCACTTCTGGGGACATTTATCGTCCGGTCCGGCATTTTGACATCCGTTCACGCGTTCGCGGTCGACCCGGCGCGCGGCGTGTACATTCTCGGCCTTCTTGGCGTGACCATTGTCGGCTCACTGACACTTTACGCATGGCGCGCGCCTCAGCTTGGATCGGGTGGCGTCTTTCGGCCAATCAGCCGCGAGGCCGGGCTTTTGCTCAACAACCTTCTGCTCGCGACCGCAACGGCGACCGTCCTTTTTGGAACACTCTATCCATTGTTTGTGGAAGCGGTGACTGAAGAAAAGATCTCTGTAGGACCACCGTATTTCAACGCGACGTTTATCCCTTTCATGCTGCCGCTCGTCATTATAATGGGAGTTGGCCCATTCCTGTCTTGGAAACGGGCCGATCTTCCCGGTATCTGGCAGCGGCTGCGCTGGGTTTTTGGTATCGCGATTGGTATTGCGGGGATCGTTTGGTACCTTCAGACAGACGGGCCCCTGCTTGCCGTGGTCTCGATAGGGATTGCAGCCTGGGTTTTTTTTGCGACGTTGCGCGAATGGACGCTGCGCATCAAGCTCTTTAATTTACCGCTTTCACAGTCTCTGCGTCGCGCACGAAACCTGCCGCGCGCTGCGCACGGTATGACGCTCGCGCATCTCGGCGTTGCAATGCTTGTGCTTGGATTCGTAGGTTCAACTGCTTGGAAAGAAGAACGTGTTCTTTTCGCAGAACCGGGGACGACCGTAGAAATCGCCGGTTTTGAGGTAGTATTTGACGGCGTCGAACGGTTGCGTGGTCCAAACTACATCGCACAACAAGGCCAGCTTCGCGTCTTGAAAGATGGACGGGAGATTGCGCTTCTTCGTCCGGAGCGCAGAAGCTATCCGGTCGCGGGGACTTCAACAACCGAATCTGCAATCAGATCAACGCTCACCGGAGATCTCTACGTCACCATCAGTGAGCCCGCGGCCGATACGGCGTCGGGCCAGTGGAATTTGCGCGTTCTCTACGAGCCACTGGTCAACTGGATATGGATCGGAGCGACGATGCTGGTGCTTGGCGGGTCCCTTTCGCTATCGGACCGCAGATTGCGGGTGGGTGCGCCGTCGCCAAAAAGCCGGTCGTCAGCGCTTCGACCGGCGGAATGATATGATGAAGAAAATCCTTCTCGCGATGCCAGCGCTGGTCGCAGTGATCTTGGGTGGATTTTTGTTCTGGGGGCTAAACCCGGCCCGAGATCCAAACGCAATCCCTTCCGCTTTGGTCTCCGAACCAGTTCCGGACTTTGAACTTCCACCGGTAGAGGGCACGCAGACACCCGGACTGTCGACCGCAGCTCTTCGTAGCATTGGCGAGCCGGTTTTGGTCAATGTATTCGCTTCATGGTGCGTGCCCTGTCGTGCTGAGCATGCGGTGCTAACCAGGCTTGTTGAACAAGACGGTATTCGGCTGATGGGGATTAACTACATGGACAAACCAGCAGATGCCGCAAACTGGCTGGAGGAGCTTGGCAACCCCTATGAAAGGATCGGATCAGACAGCGAGGGCCGGGTCGGTATCGAATGGGGTATTTCGGGGGTGCCTGAGACGTTTGTGATCGATGCAAACGGTATCGTAGTCTATCGCTACGTTGGTCCCATTGTGACGCCAGAGGCACAGGATGAAATTCGTGCTGCGTTGGCCGCAGCAGGTGGTCAATCATGAAGAGTTGGCTCTATTCACTGGTGCTGGTGCTTGCCGCAACAACCGCGGCATGGGCTGTGGAGCCAGATGAGTTGCTGGATGATCCAGTGCTTGAGTCGCGCGCCCGGGAGCTCTCAAAGCAGCTACGCTGCGTTGTCTGCCAGAATCAGGATATCGATAGCTCAAATGCGGGTGTTGCCCGAACGATGCGCACCTTGCTGCGCGAACGTCTGATTGCAGGTGAAACAAATGACGAGATCATTGCGTTTTTCGTAGATCGATATGGTGACTTCGTCCTGTTCAGGCCGCGCCTGAAACCCGCCACGTATCTGTTGTGGTTCGGACCAGCGGTTCTTTTTGCCGCTGGGATTGGCGTTGTCTTTGTCACAATCAGGCGCCGAAGCAGGGCCGTTCTTGATGGCACTGCTGATCCACTGAGCCCCGATGAAGAGCGTGAGTTCGAAGCCATTTTTCATGAAAATGAAGGACGGAGAGACCCATGATTTGGTTGGTATTATGCGCTATGGCATCCATCACTGTCCTTCTGTTCTTGTCCGGTCTCTATCGAACGGGTGAAGTCCTGAACAGAAAGGATGGAGCGTTGGTTATCCTCAAGGATCAGCTTTCCGAAATTGATACTGATCAAGAGCGGAATCTGATATCCGTTACCGAGGCCGAAGCGGCCAGGGTTGAAATCAAACGCCGCATTCTGGCTGCCGGTCGGCTTGCGACACGTGAGTCGTCGCGCGCAAGTGGGCGAAGCACCATCTTCGCGTCCGCCATTGCCACGCCCTTGGTAGCCTTCGCTCTGTATTCTCAAATCGGCTCGCCACAGATCGAAAGCCAGCCTCTGGCGTCTCGCGCATCTGAAACCCAGCAAGCCGCAAACCTCTCAGAGTTGACCCAGAGACTAAAAACCCGGCTTGAAGCAGACGAGTCTGGTGGACCAAGTGATGGTTGGGTTCTGCTCGGTCAGACCTATATGCGTATGGCTCGTTACGATGATGCCGCCGATGCATTCGAACGCGTCACTTTCCGCGACAATGCAGATATCTCAACCCTGTTGCTATATGCCGAGGCCTTGATCGCAGCCGAGAACGGGATCGTGACGCCGCAAGCGGAAAGCGTGATCGAACGTGCATCGGCGATGGACCCTGATGATCCAGGCCCAATTTTCTATAGGGCCCGGATCCTCGAACAGGACGGGATTCCAGATGAAGCGAGGGCGCTTTTGATCGAGCGTCTCGAGAGAGCGGATCGCGCCTATCCGTGGATGGAGCTTTTCCTGTCTGTCGCCAACCGATTGGGGGAACAGATCGGAGAGAACCCTGTCGCCCTAGCAGATTTCTTTCCGGACTCTCGGGACGCGCGTGGCCCCCGTGCGGCCGATGTCGAGGCCGCACAGGATATGTCAGTCGAGGAGCGCAGCGCTTTTGTCCGCTCCATGGTTGACCGCCTGGCGGCGCGATTGGCAGACGACCCAGACGATCTTGAAGGATGGCTACGGCTTGCAGAAGCGTACAGTGTATTGGGTGACTTTGATGCTGCCCAGAACGCCGCCGACAAAGCGCGCAGCTTGGCCGAAAGCCTTCCGGAAACGGACCCTACGCGTGCCGCCGCCACGGCCCGATTGGACCGGATCAAAAAATAGATTGGGGCCACGAGATCTCAGATACATAACAGCTTTCTTTTCACCTGAAACTGAACCATTGCAGGTTCCACATCTCTGGAGCAATGCAGGCGCTTTTTCATCGTTTTCCGACGCCGCTGAGATTGGCAGCCGACAGCGCTTCGAGAACGGCATCCGCGGATAGCAATTCAGATAAAATGATGCCTTCAGGCGCATCTGGACCGTAGACGATGTTGAACGGAATTGCGTATCTGCCGTGCGCCTCGAGATAGGATTGGATTTTCGCGTCCGGTCGCGTCCAATCCGCGCGCATCGCAATCACTCCTTCTTCGCCAAGTGCTCCTAAAACTGGTTCACGATCCAGGACCAGGGTTTTGTTTGCTTTACAAGTGATGCACCAATCCGCAGTAACGTCCACGAATACAGTTTTGCCCTGCGACACTTCACGCGCAATCCGGGACCGGTCGAACTCGACCCAGTAAGAAGTGATCGAGTCTGTTACATCATCGGAGCTTTTTGGCAGCAGTGCAGGGGCCGCCAATGTCATGCCCAAAACCGCAGTCATTCCCCACAGCAAACCGTTACGAGGCTGAACCTGATAGGCTCTCGCCGCCAGTACGATGAGCCCAAGACCCAGCAGTACCAGGCCTGTGAGGGTTGGCGACGTCACACCAATCAAGACCCAGCATAGCCATGCAACGGTTCCGGCAAGCAGCAATCCGAGAACGATCTTCACGCTTATCATCCAGGGTCCCGGTTTGGGCAGTCGGGACAGGAAACCAGGCCAAGCGGCAACCAGAATATATGGCAGTGCAAGCCCAATCCCCATTGCTGTGAAAACCGCAAGTATATCGCCTGTCGTGCCAGAAAGGGCGAAGGCAATGGCTGTCCCCAGCAACGGGGCGGAACACGGCGTTGCAAGTATCGCAGCCAGAGCGCCGGTGGAGAAGTCTTCGGCATACCCCTGCCCAAAGCGGCCAGATAGCCTAACCATCCAGCTGCTGGGCAAAGAAATTTCAAAAACTCCAAACAAATTTGCCGCGAAGAGTCCCACAACGAGTATGAGTGCGATCAGGAAATATGCATTCTGAAACTGCACACCCCACCCAACGGCATATCCGAGCGTCTGCAGCGCTATGACCGCCAAGGCCAGCACCCACATGAAAGCAACGGTTCCCCCAGCCGTAGCGAGAAACCCCGCGCGCAATTGTGAAACGGAGCGATTCTTCATTCGGAGCGCCGATCCGAATTTGATCGATAGAACTGGCAAGACGCATGGCATTACGTTCAGTACCAACCCTCCTAGGAAGGACAGCAAGAGAATCGGGAAAAACTGACCCCTATCTTGGCTGGTCTCGGATGCGTAAGGTGGCGCAGGTATAACGTCGGTAGTGTTCACATCATCGAATGTAACCGCGACATCTTCGTCTACGACCGTAATTCGAAGGGAGGTTTGTTCCTCGCTTAACGCGAGAATCGGGATACTTGCCCAGAGACCGGTGCGATCACTTGTAAGGCGGATGTCGGGTGCGCCGAATGCAGAGCCTGCACCAAACTCTGGAAAAAGATCGGGATTGTTCCAGCCAGAAGGCCGCGTCATTTGAACAACCAATGCCTGATCCTGCTTCAGCGATGCGCCCGAGACCGCTATTGCACTTTCTGGCCCTGCAACAGGTACGCGAGCGGCCCATGTCGCGATATCGGTCGCGGCTTTCGCATCGACGCCCGTTCCCAATGGCACAGGGAGTGTCAATTCAAACCTTTCCGGAATGCACACATTGGAGCAGATCAGCAGATCGACGAGTCCCTTCAGCTCGGCCGCTCTATCAGAGTTCGCAAGCCGCAACTGCAATGGAAATATTACTTGTTTGGCATAGCCGAAATTTTCAATTCCGAAGGCGCGGAAACGCGTGGGTGCGGGCCAAAGCATGTCGACGGATTCAAGGTTTGTGGACCCCTTCCAATCGATCTCCGGCGGCAGGCCAACCTCGCCGGGCGACCGCCAGTACGCTTTCCATCCTTCCTCCAGTTCAATCTTTAAACCCGCCGAAAGGAACTGCGATCCCGGGGCGATTCCTGCTTCCGCGACGATCAAGCGCGCCGTCAGTACTTCGGAACGATACGCATTGGATTCCAAGGCGCGAACAGGGCTTGCCACTAAAACAAGAAAGAGTGCGAGACTGACAAGCAATCCCTGATACCCTGCCAAGGTTATACGCATATTCTGACCTCTTTTTTCTTCGCGCTCAGTCTCGGGAAGTTGCTGCAACGTGCTGTTCTCGAACGCGTTGCGATGCCGTCACCCCTCAAACAGTAGGCCCAGACAAGACTCCGAATAGCTAGGCGACAGCGATGCTCGTTTGGGCTTCCTGCAAAACAGTCTTTTTTCTGCGTCGAACACAAATTTGACCCGCTCTCCATGGTGTCGCGCTTATAGGCTAACGCTGTTTAAAGGTAAGTCCTCAACTAACTTTTCACGGTACCTCCGATAGTTCACCCGTCGAGTCTCGACGCCGGGCGGCAAAATAGTTAGATCACTGGAACAGCCAGATGAAAACGAACGCCGCCGCGCCCGCCAACACCCACAATACCTTCTGAAGACCTGAAAGCCTCACGCCGCTCCGCCCGAACTTGATTCTATATTTTGTGTGCGTTTACATCCTCTAGCTACTGTAGGTTCAAGCGTGATTGTCATCGGTCGGCCAACAATCACCGATCTGTGAAACTCAGGTGAAGCTTGTGATGCGCACCGCATAAAGCTACACCCACTGTAGGTAATGTGGGGAGCGGAAATGCTGACGATTGGGACGCTGGCGAAGAAGACCGGAACAAAGGTGCAGACCATCCGGTATTACGAGCAGATCGGACTTATGCCTGAGCCCGGCAGGACCGGGGGGGGCCAACGACGCTATGGCGACGCCGAACTCGACCGCTTGTCATTCGTCCGGCACGCACGGCAACTGGGATTCTCGTTGGACGCGATCCGTGAGCTCCTCGATCTCAGCGATCATCCGGGAAAGTCCTGCGCGGAGGCGGATGCAATAGCCCGTCGGCAACTCAAACAGGTCGAGCAACGATTGGCGCGGCTCGAGGCGCTGCGGACGGAATTGAAGCGGATGGTGCATGAGTGCAGCGGCGGGCAGACTTCAGACTGCCGTGTGCTCGAGGTGCTGCGTGACCATTCCGAATGCCTGACCGAGCATGAACAAATCGGTGCCTGAGCTATTTTGAGGACCTTTGATCGGAACGCAGAAAGCCCGGTGTTAGTTACTCATTGGCAATTCAATAATTTGGATACCCGGCATGGCGGAGCAGAGAAACGCAACGGAAAGACGCACACTCTGGATCGTGCTGGGTCTCAACATCGGGCTGGCAATCGCTTTCTTCGCCTCGGGCGCATTCGGCGATTCAAGCGCGCTTATCGCCAATGGCCTCGACAATCTGTCGGACAGTTTCGTCTACGCGATCAGCCTCTTCGCGCTGTCCCGCTCCGCCAAGTGGAAGCGCGGAGCGGCGAACGTTTCGGGCGGCCTGCTGATCCTCTTCGCCCTTGGCATCCTGTATGACGCCTGGCGCCGCTACGTTGGCGGATCGGATCCGCTTGGCACCATCATGATTATCATGGCGCTGGTAGCCGCGGCCATCAACGCACTTTGCGTCTGGCTGCTGGCACGGCTTCGCGATCCAGACGTGAACATCCGAGCGGCGAATACCTTCAGCTGGAACGACTTCGCGGCCAATCTCGGAATCGTCGTCGCAGGCGGGCTCGTGGCTTGGCTCGGAACGAACTGGCCGGACCTTGTCGTGGGCGTGATTGTCGCCGGCATCGCGACCTGGGGTGGCGTCGGAATCCTGAAAGACGCGCATGGTGAACACCACAAGGCGGTGCACGATGACAATCAGGCAAGTGAGGACATCGCCTGAAATCGGGGCTTGAAGCTACAGTGACTGTAGCAACTACATATTCTCGCGAACGATTCGAGGAGATATCCCGTGAACCCCGCCGACCCTCATTTGGCCAAAACCCGGCTGCTGGATTTTGACGCGACCTCAATTACAAAACTGATCGAGGATCGCGGCTGGGCAGACCTTCCCAGCGAGGACCGAACTGGGGCCATCTACGATTTCGTCAGGAACGAGATTACCTTCGGCTACAACCGCGCCGACGACATTCCGGCGTCCGAGGTCCTCGCAGATGGCCACGGGCAGTGCAACACCAAGGGCACGCTCCTCATGGCCCTGCTGCGTGGCGTGGGAGTTCGCTGTCGACTGCACGGATTCACAATCCACAAGGCGCTTCAGAGAGGCGTCGTTCCGGAACTCGTCTATCCCCTCGCGCCGTCCGAAATCCTCCACTCCTGGGTAGAGGTGGACTTGGGGGACGGATGGGTCAATCTCGAAGGCTTCATCCTGGACGCGTCCTTCTTGCATGCGTTGCAGCACGAATTCCGCGACACGGATAGTCTGTGCGGCTACGGGGTTGGAACGGAAAGTCTGAGCGCCCCGGCTGTCGCCTGGACCGGGAATGACACCTACATCCAGAAAACCGGTATTGCTCGCGATTTCGGAACCTTTGAGGCGCCCGACGATTTTTTCTCAAAGCACCGCCAGAACTTCGGATTTGTGCGCGACTTGCTCTATCGCCACGTCATCCGTCATTGGATGAATGCCAGGGTTCGCCGCATCCGCCGCGGAATCTTGCCGCCGGTCCCCGGATTCAATCGGCCGAACCACCGCCATGAGGAGACGAACCGTGCCGCATGATCACGGCCACGCCCACATCGATCCTCAATCCGGTGATCGTCGCGTCTCCATCGCCATCTGGGCCAACGGCCTCCTGACGGTCGCGCAGATCGTCGGCGGCATCCTTTCCGGCAGCCTCGCGCTAATCGCGGATGCCCTGCACAATTTCTCGGACATGGCGTCGCTGGTGATTGCCTTTGCCGCCCAGAAAATCTCGCGGCGGCCCGCAGACGAACGCATGACCTTCGGCTATGGGCGGGTAGAAATCGTCGCAGCACTCATCAACTACACGACCCTGATCCTGATCGGCTTCTACCTGATCTACGAGGGTGGCATGCGCATGATCGACCCCCCCGAGGTGCAGGGCTGGATGGTAGTGATCCTCGGCGGCATCGCGCTTTTCATCGACACGCTGACGGCAATGCTCACCTATTCGATGCAGAAAGGCAGCGTGAACATCCGTGCGCTTTTCCTGCACAACCTGTCGGACGCCGCCGCCTCGGTTGCCGTCGTCTTTGGCGGCACCCTGATCATCCTTTACGACATGCGGTGGGTCGACCCGGCGATCACCATCGGCATCGCTCTCTACATCCTTTACCTCACATTTACCGAGATTGGCGGTCCGATCCGGACCCTGATGCTCGGCAGCCCACCGGAGATCGACGGCGACGAGGTCGTAGAGGCGATGCGGGATGTGGACGGTGTCGCGGACGTTCATCACGTGCATCTGTGGCAGATGCAGGAGCACGAGGCGGCTCTGGACTGCCACGTCGTGCTGACAGCGGACCGCTGGGGTCAAATCGAAAAGATCAAGGCCGCGATCAAGGACCGGCTGAAGGACGATTTCAGCATCGGTCATTCGAGTCTGGAATTTGAACACGAAGACCGTGCACACGAAAACGCTGACCTTTACGGTCACGGCAAGCCGGAAAAAGAGGAGGAGAACCATGTTCACCGAGACACTGACAAATCATGACGACACGATTGGCCTCGCCTGCGAGGGCAAGCTCAGCGAAAGCGACCTGAAACGGATGCACGCACTGCTTCATGAGCGCCTGCAAGAGACAAGCAAGCCCGGCCTGGTTCTCGATCTCACGAGGTTCGAAGGCTACGAGGGGCCGTCTGCTCTGCTCGAAGATCTGAAGATCGACACAGCCCATAGGAATGACTTCTGTCGCGTTGCTGTGGTGGGCGCAGGGGCCTTAATGGAGTGGGGCACCAGGTTCGCCGATGTGCTAACCAAGGCCGAACTCCGCCAGTTCGACCCCTCGGAAACGGATGCGGCAATCGCTTGGGCAAGTGAAAGGTAGGGGAGCTTTCAATCAGATGCCTTCGCAGAAGGCAGCATCTGTTCGAAACCATAAACAGAAGAACTACAGCAGTTGCGAGGCCCAAGAGCAATCCGAATTTTCTGAACATGGTCGCTCCTTTCGCAAAGGAGTAACTTCAGTACGGTGGCACTGCCCTTGCCGGAGCACTACCAAATCGTAATGTTGTTTGATTGAACTCAGAGCGCCTCGCGATTAACATAATTATCATTATGGGGGCTCCGTGGCGGCTTCAACGATCGCCAGTAGCTCAAACGGGTCAAAGCCAATGGCGCGCGCCAAGACGACCAGATCGACAACGTCGACCCGGCGCTGACCGCTTTCAAGGCGGGCAATAAGGGATTGGTGGCATCCGAGCTTCGTCGCCAATTCAGCCTGGCCAAAGCCTGCTTTGATCCGGGCGTCGACCAACGCCTGGCAGAGTGCCACTTGCCCTTTACTTCTGATTGTTCTCGCCACGCGCCACATACCTTTCGTGACGTCGCTAGCGGATGAAATCTGTTATCTAAAAAATGGATATTTGAGGGGGTTATCGGCGTGCTGTTTCCATGGGGTACAAGTCTGATGCAGACCGGATGGACCATCAATCCCCTGCCAGCTGCAGAAACCGGCCGTAGTCTTCACTGACTGAGCGCCCTTCTTCAAAAGCCCGGACACACTCTTCATCCAGACAGCGGAAGTAGCTCTGAATGTCGCTGATGTAGTCTTCGAAATCCTGCCGGGTGATGTTACTGTAATCGTGCATTGACTGAGAATCACTGGGCACGAACGGCCGGGCGGGTGCGAGACAGGATTCTCTCGAAACCCGTGCCAGACACAACCATGAGGATTGGTATAGTCCGCAATAAGTGTAGGCCCACAACCTGAGGTTTCGCAAACCTGTTATCTCCTTGCTCGTGAACGCTGCCCGTGCCTAGTGTTTGTGTAACCAAGATACAGTCGAAACTCGATATTACATCTTGCAGTTAATACTATACTATCGTAACTCTAGGCTTCAAGTAGGAATGCCTGGGGTCGCGCCATTGGAGAAAGCGTGAGCCGGGCCATGAACTGGGACATCGAAGCACCAAATGTGGTTACGGAAGCCAGGTTCCGCGAACTCGTGGAAAGCGGCTATAGCGCAGAAATCCTGTGCCAGGAGTCGGCACATAAGAAAGGCCCCAGCTATTACGGGGTCTGGATCATGCGCGTCGTCTCTGACGAAGACGTTGAGAAGCTGCTGGTCACGGCCCGAACCCGGACGACCTATAACGACATCAAGATTCGCGAGTTCAAAACCATCACTGGCGTGGTTTCTTTCCTCATCGGGATCGGTTTCTCCCATGCCGATGTCCCTCTCGAAGAAGGCCAGCGGACGACACATACGCTGGCTGCAAGCGACACGGGCGGCAGCAAGTAGCCTTCTCGTTTTATGGTTTCTGGCGAGTTCCGCCACAGCCCAGATGGTGCTGGTCATGGAGAGCGATGGCATAGCCCATGGCCCCGGTCACAAGCGTTACAAGCAGGACGCCCGTGGCGACCCGCGCTTTGCCCATGGACGCACTCAATGCACCTGGCCCCGTTCGGTCTCGCCGTCCACATCCGTAGCGTGATGCCGCTCATATTCGGTGTCGGCAAGATCATCGACCACCTGGCGCAGAGCCTCAGTGTTGGCCGTCACGGCATCGGATTGCAGATAGACCTTGGCGACATAGAGCCGGTCGAGGCGGTCCTCGAGAACCTTGTCCAGCGCATCGGCATCACCGGATGTAAGCCGGTCAAGTTGGCGGTCATCCAGCACCCGCGCGATCTCCTCGCGGAATGCCTCACGATCGGCTTCGTCTCGAAGGGCGCGGACAACTCCCCCGCCCGCTCATGGTTCAGGACACGCGCAATCTCATCTGCGAGGCGGTTGGTACGGTCGGACTGCGCCAGCCCGCGCATCTGCGCGAGGCGCAATTCGGTGAACTCGGCACGCGTGCCCCCCACGGCCCCCTGCCCCCGCCGGTTGGCCTGCGTCATCTGCTTGGCGATCTGCGCGACCCCATTGCCAACCTCGTGCAGAGAGGCGCGGTAGCGAGCCATCTCTGCTGCCATCTGCGCGTCCGGAACGAACACCCCGCCTGCCGCCTGAATGAGCCGCCGCAGCCCCTCGGCCCGGCTCTCGGTCCCCGCCTTCGCCAGCACCGCGTCGAGCGCCGCCAGCTCTGCAGCCGTGACCTTGACACTGACCGCTAAGACCGGGATCGCAGCATCCGTCTGGCGCTCGGCATCGGCTTTGAGCGTGTACTGGATCGCCCGCGGCGACACGCCAAACCGCTCCGCCAACACGGATGTCGACACACCTTCCGCAGCCTCGCGAACGATCTCCATGCGGTCCGCATCTTTGAGACGTTTTAAGCGCGACATGCGAAGAAAGGCCCCCTATTTCCCGCCACCTTCCACCAAGGCTGCCCCTACCTTACGATAATATACCAGCATGTTGGTCATATACTCTCGCCGCCTTCAGGCTCAGGCAGCCTTGGTGTCCGCTTCCCCCGCGGCCCGCAGGGACGCGGCTCTGCCGCCCTCACCACCGGGCGACCCACCTGTCCTAGGGGTCCCGTCCGCCAGCCCCGCCC
>NZ_JACJUQ010000026.1 GCF_014235845.1 Pontivivens nitratireducens
GTCTTGCCGTGATCAACGTGACCAATCGTTCCGATGTTTACGTGCGGTTTCGTCCGCTCGAACTTTGCCTTCGCCATGCTCAGTCCCCTTCAGGATTGCAAGTGTTTCGTCGTTCAGGCGCCCAGAAGCACCCGCCGGGCGCGAGCAACGAACTGCTCCGCCAATTCAGTCAACTCGGTGCCGCTATCGGCCTGGGTGATGTCAGGCTGCGTGCCATCCGCCACCCAACCGATACCGGTCGAGAAAATCTCGGTGGGGGCGACAATCTCCGCCCCCGTAGCTGCGTCCACCAGGGACACTGTTCCGCGCATAACGGCGACACCCCGGCCGAAAAGGCCAGCTTCGTCACCGTCGAAGGTCAGGTCCGTCACCACCAGTTCGACCCGCGCCGGACGCGTTCCCCCGATATCCCAGACCAGCTCTCTCTGTGCGGCCCGCTCGACCTCCGTACGTACGGTGATCGAGTTGAAATCGGGGGTCTCGATATCGGCCCGTAGCGTGCGCGCATCTACCGTCGCACCTGTGAAGGTAACGGCGCGGATCGTCGAGGCGTCCAGAGTCGGTGCGACATATTCCGTCACACCGGGCTCCGAGCACCCCACAAGCGACAAAGCCGCCAATCCACCGATAAATGCGCTGCGCAACATCGAGCCGGCTCCTTAAGCGAACTTCGCCTGAATCTCTTCCGAGATGTTGGACGGGACCGCATCGTAGTGATCGAACTGCATCGAGAACTGTGCCCGGCCCGAAGACATGGAACGCAGGTTGTTGATGTAGCCGAACATGTTGGCCAGCGGTACGAAGGCATCGATGACGATCGCGTTGCCGCGCGTATCCTGCCCCTGCACCATGCCCCGACGCGAGGTCAGATCGCCGATGATCGACCCGGTGTATTCTTCCGGTGTCAGAACTTCGACTTTCATCATCGGTTCGAGCAGCTTCGCGCCAGCCTTGCGCAGACCTTCACGCATACCCATCCGCGCCGCGATCTCGAACGCCAGCACGCTGGAGTCGACATCGTGGAACGCGCCGTCGATCAGGGCGACCTTGAAGTCGATCACGGGGAAGCCGGCCAGAGGCCCGCTGTCCATGACGGACTTGATGCCCTTTTCCACGCCTGGGATATACTCCTTGGGCACGGCACCGCCGACGATCTTGGATTCGAACGAATAACCCTCGCCCGGCTCCGTCGGCGTGATGATCATCTTGACGCGAGCGAACTGACCCGTACCACCAGATTGCTTCTTGTGGGTGTAGTCGATTTCGGCCTCGCGGGAGATCGTCTCACGATAGGCAACCTGCGGCGCACCGATATTCGCCTCGACCTTGAATTCCCGCTTGAGGCGGTCAACCAGGATATCGAGGTGAAGTTCACCCATGCCCTTCATGATGGTCTGACCGGATTCGAGATCAGTTTCCACGCGGAAGGAGGGATCCTCGGCAGCCAGACGCGCCAGCCCCTGAGACATCTTCTCCTGGTCCGCCTTCGTCTTGGGCTCGACGGCGATCTCGATCACGGGATCGGGGAACGTCATCGTTTCCAGAACGACCGGAGCGTTGATCGCGCAAAGCGTGTCGCCCGTCGTCGTATCCTTCAGGCCCGCAAGCGCGATGATGTCGCCCGCGAACGCTTCCTGGATCTCTTCCTGGTTGTTGGAGTGCATCATGACCATACGGCCGATGCGCTCTTTCTTGCCCTTGGTCGAGTTCAGGAAGCTGTCGCCCTTCTTGACCATGCCGGAGTAGACGCGGGTGAAGGTCAGCGTGCCCATGAACGGATCGTTCATGATCTTGAATGCAAGACCGGAGAACGGCTCGCTATCATCGGCGTGACGTGCCTGATCGCGGGTTTCCGTCTCGTCGCCCGGCTTGAAGCCCATATAGGCAGGAACGTCGAGAGGACCGGGCAGATAGTCGATCACAGCGTTCAACAGGGGCTGAACACCCTTGTTCTTGAACGCGGAACCGGCCAGCACGGGAACGAAGGACATCGAGAGTGTGCCCTTGCGGATCAGCTTGCGCAGGGTCGCGACATCCGGCTCAGTGCCGTCCAGATATGCTTCCATGACGTCGTCGTCCATTTCGACGGCGAGTTCGATCATTTCCGCGCGCAGCTCATCACAGCGATCCTTGAGGGAATCGCGGATGGGCTGACGGGTCCAGGAGGCACCGAGATCTTCACCGACCCAAGTCCACTCTTCCATGGTGACCAGATCGACGATGCCTTCCAGCTCCGTCTCGGCACCAATCGGAATCTGGATCGGCATCGCACGCGCGCCGGTCCGCTTGCGGATCATGTCGACGCAGTTGTCGAAGTCAGCGCCGATCTTGTCCATCTTGTTGACGAACACGATCCGTGGAACCTTGTACCGGTCGGCCTGACGCCAGACGGTCTCGGTCTGCGGCTCAACACCGGCATTCGCGTCGAGCACGCAAACCGCGCCGTCGAGAACGGCGAGCGAACGCTCGACCTCGATGGTAAAGTCCACGTGACCGGGCGTGTCGATGATGTTGAAGCGGTGCTTCGGCGTCTCGGCTTCGTCACCGGACGACGTACGCTCCCAGAACGTGGTCGTCGCAGCAGAGGTGATCGTGATGCCACGCTCCTGCTCCTGCTCCATCCAGTCCATGGTCGCGGCGCCGTCGTGGACTTCGCCGATCTTGTGAGACTTGCCGGTATAAAACAGAATCCGCTCGGTGCAGGTGGTCTTACCTGCATCGATATGCGCCATGATTCCAAAGTTCCGGTAGCGCTCAAGGGGATAGTCGCGTGCCATGTGGATGGTCCTCTAGGCTCGAATTACCAGCGGTAATGGGAGAAGGCCTTGTTCGCCTCTGCCATCTTGTGCGTGTCTTCGCGTTTCTTCACGGCCGTTCCGCGCGAGTTCACGGCGTCGAGCAGCTCGCCTGCGAGGCGCTCTTCCATCGTGTTCTCGTTGCGGGCGCGAGATGCGTTGATGAGCCAGCGAATCGCCAGCGCCTCACGCCGCTCGGGACGGACCTCGACAGGGACCTGATAGGTCGCACCACCAACCCGGCGGGAACGAACTTCCAGGGCCGGTTTGATGTTGTCCAGCGCCTCGTGGAAGACCTCGATCGGCTCACGCTTGATGCGCTCCTCGACACGGGTCATCGCGCCGTACACGATGCTTTCGGCGGCAGATTTCTTGCCGTCGTACATCAGGTTATTCATGAATTTGGTCAGCACCTTGTCGCCATACTTGGCGTCAGGCAGCACTTCCCGTTTCTCGGCGCGATGGCGACGTGACATCTCGCGAACTCCTTCTTATTTCGGACGCTTCGCGCCGTACTTCGAACGACGCTGGCGACGATCCTTGACGCCTTGCGTATCGAGCACACCGCGAAGGATGTGGTAGCGGACGCCGGGAAGATCCTTCACCCGGCCGCCACGAATCAGAACCACGGAGTGCTCCTGAAGGTTGTGGCTTTCACCCGGGATGTAGGAAATCACCTCGTAGCCGTTGGTCAGGCGAACCTTCGCAACTTTCCGCATAGCGGAGTTCGGCTTCTTCGGAGTCGTAGTGTAAACACGCGTACAGACGCCGCGCTTCTGGGGGCAACCCTCCAGATGCTGCGACTTCGAGCGCTTGACCTTTGGCTGCCGCGGCTTGCGGATCAGCTGTTGAATCGTCGGCATTCTATCTCGCCCTATCGTTCGTTCAACGCCCTGATGCGCGCCTCATGGCACGCACGAGCCACCGCGACCCCCTTGAGGATCGCAATGGCGTGAATTTCAGAGGATCGGGGCATCTGCCCGGATCATGCATCGCCAGTTTCGGCTATATCGTATTCAAGGGACCAATCGGCCCTATGAAAGTGGGCGGAAACTACGCCCGAGTCTTCATGGTGTCAACCAGCCATTCCCATGCGGGAAAAATGGCGCCACGTCAAATGTTCTCGGCCCCGACCGCGGCGCCCAAGGCGGCTGCGAAGTCTCTCATTTGACTGTGCAATTCCTGCGCCATGCCGGCTTCTACGGCATCGTACATCTTTTTGCCAGCTTCGCTTTCGAGCAGTTCGCTATAGGCGTTCAGTTCGTCCACGGACAGCGACTGATAGACGAACGCCTTCCCCGCCACCGACTCGGTGCGCAATCTGTCGATCATATCGTCCTGCTGCGTGATGATCATCGCCAGCAGGTCGGCCTCGGGAATCCCGCGGCCCAGATTCTCGTTCAGGGCCTTTTGAAAGACGAACTGGGTATTCAGGCTCATCGCTGCCGTTTCTTCTGGCGTGCCGAAGGCCAGCGCCAGGCGTTGCAAAGCCTCCAGACGGTCCGCGTCGGTGTCGTTCGCCAGAATGGCATGGCCCAGCTCAGTCTGGTTCACATCGTCCATGTCGGGCGTCTGGCTCGCCTCCTCCAGCGCGGTCACACGCTGACCCAGCCCCGATGCGAAGAAATCGCGGAGGGTCTCCAGCTCCTCGACGCTGGCGAGGTCCGCCAATTCTGCCGCCGCCGCATCGAACACAGGCTCGGGCGCGAAGAATCTGGCACCCAGCCGGCTCCAGGCATTCGCCAGATTCGGGTCGGCCTCGGCGGTGCCCTCGGGTGCCTTGGCCAGATTGCGGGCCTGATCCTCCGTCAGCGTGTCGAAGCCGTTGAGCAGCAGGACCTCCTCGGCCAGGGCCTCCTGTTGCTGCTCCTGCGCGACCGCTGGCACGACGAGCATGAGCGATATTGCGATCGAAGATAGGGCATTGCGTAGCATGGCGTACTCCTGAACCTGTTTGCTTCAAGGTAGGTTCCGCCACCTCCCGTGAAAAGAGCCGGTGAAGCTGCCTCTCAGGGAAGTCATCGTTCGAAACGAAAAAGCCCCGGTGCGCGGACCGGGGCTTTTCCAAATTCATGTGACGAGGGATTACTCGTCAGCGGGTTCCTCGGCTGCGGCTTCCGCCTCTGCCTTGGCCAAGGCGGCCTGCGCCTCCTTCTGACGCTGGGCGATGACCTTGTTGTCGCGCTCCTGTGCCACACGCTTGATGTCGTGGGTGGCGCCCCCGGTGCCTGCCGGGATCAACCGGCCGACGATGACGTTTTCCTTCAAGCCGATCAGCTTGTCCCGCTTGCCCTGCGTGGATGCCTCCGTCAGCACCCGCGTGGTTTCCTGGAACGAAGCCGCCGAAATGAACGAGCGTGTCTGAAGCGAAGCTTTGGTAATCCCCAGCAGGATCGGCGCACCCTTCGCAGGGGCCCCACCCTTGGAGATCGCCTTTTCGTTCGCCTCGTCGAACTCGATCTTGTCGACCTGCTCACCCTTCAACAGCGTGGTTCCACCGGATTCAGTGATCTCCCACTTTTGCAGCATCTGGCGAACGATCACCTCGATGTGCTTGTCGTTGATCTTCACACCCTGCAAACGATAGACGTCCTGAACCTCGTTTATGAGGTAGTCCGCCAGCGCCTCGATCCCCAGAATGGCGAGGATGTCATGGGGGGCCGGGTTGCCGTCCATGATGTACTCACCCTTCTGGACGAAGTCGCCTTCGGCCACGGGGATGTGCTTGCCCTTGGGCACCAGGTACTCGACCGCTTCCATCGTGTCGTCGGCGGGTTCGAGCGTGATACGACGCTTGTTCTTGTAGTCCTTGCCGAACCGGACATAGCCGTCCTGCTCCGCGATGATCGCGTGATCCTTGGGACGGCGTGCCTCGAAGAGTTCGGCAACACGCGGCAGACCACCGGTGATGTCCTTCGTCTTCGCGCCCTCACGCGGGATACGCGCCAGCACGTCGCCGGCCTTCATGTCCTGCCCGTCCTCGACCGACAGAATTGCGTCCACCGACATCGCGTAGGCAGCCGGGTTGTCGTTGTCCAGACGCACAGGCTCCCCTTCGGCGTCCGCGAGGATGATCGCCGGCTTCAGTTCGTTGCCCTTGGGGGCCGCGCGCCAATCCGAAACGATCCGCTGGGAAATGCCGGTCGCATCATCCGTATCCTCACGCACGGAGATACCGGGCGTCAGGTCAACGAACTTCGCGGTTCCGTCCTTCTCGGCGATGATCGGCAAGGTGTAGGGATCCCACTCGGCGAGCTTGTCACCGCGGGCGATTTCCTGACCTTCCGCGATCAGCAGGGTCGAACCATAGGCCATCTTGTACTCGGCCCGCGCCACGCCATGCTCATCAATGATCGCGATGGACATGTTGCGGCCCAGAACGATCACCTCACCCGAGGAGTTGGTGATGACGTTCTTGTTGCGAAGCTCGACCTTACCGGGCTGCGTCGCCTCCAGATAGGATTGCGAACCACCCTGCGCGATGCCGCCGATGTGGAATGTCCGCATCGTCAGCTGCGTGCCGGGTTCCCCGATGGACTGCGCGGCGATAATGCCAACAGCTTCACCAGGATTCACCTTGGTCCCGCGTGCAAGGTCGCGACCGTAGCACTGTGCGCAGATACCATCGTCCGCTTCACATGTCAGCGGCGAACGCATCTTCATCGACTGCACGGCAGCGCCTTCGATCAGATCGGCCATACGCTCGTCGATCAGCTCACCTTCCTTGCAGATGACACGTGTCTCATCCGCGGGGTCCAGCACATCCTCTGCCGCGACGCGACCCAGAATACGCTCGGACAGGCTGGCCACGACATCGCCATCGGTGATGACGGCAGATGCGGTGATCGACTTGTCGGTTCCGCAATCGTCGATCTTGACGATGCAGTCCTGCGCCACGTCCACCAGACGCCGGGTCAGATAGCCGGAGTTCGCGGTCTTGAGCGCGGTGTCGGCCAGACCCTTACGGGCACCGTGGGTGGAGTTGAAGTACTCCGCCACGGTCAGACCTTCCTTGAAGTTCGACACGATCGGCGTCTCGATGATCTCACCCGACGGCTTGGCCATCAGGCCGCGCATACCGCCCAGCTGCTTCATCTGAGCGGGGGAGCCACGGGCACCGGAATGCGACATCATGTAGACCGAGTTCGGTTCCATCTCGGCACCGGCATCGTCCTTCCGCATGGCGGAGATTTCCGCCATCATCGCGTCGGCCACGGTGTCGGAGCACTGGGACCAGGCATCGACCACCTTGTTGTACTTTTCGCCCTGAGTGATCAGACCGTCCATGTACTGGCGCTCGAATTCCTTCACCTGATCGCGAACCGCCTCAACGATGGTCCACTTGGAGTCGGGAATGACCATGTCGTCCTTGCCGAACGAGATGCCGGCCTTGAACGCCTCGGTAAAGCCGAGGGTCATGATCTGGTCGCAGAAGATAACCGATTCCTTCTGACCGCAATGGCGGTAGACGGTGTCGATGACCTCGGCCACCTCCTTCTTGCGCAGCAGGCGGTTGACGATGTCGAACGGTGCCTTCGCGTTCAGCGGCAGCAGCGCGCCCAGACGCAGACGGCCCGGCGTGGTTTCGAACCGCTGCATCACAGTCTCACCGTCCTCGTTCACCTGCGGAATGCGCGCGGTAATCTTGGAATGCAGGTGCACGGTGCCGGCGTTCAGCGCGTGATCGACCTCTTCGATCGAGCCGAAGATCATGCCCTCACCCTTTTGCCCATCCCGCGCCAGCGTGATGTAGTACAGGCCGAGGATCATATCCTGAGACGGCACGATGATCGGCTTGCCGTTGGCAGGCGACAGGACGTTGTTCGTCGACATCATCAGGACGCGCGCCTCAAGCTGCGCCTCCATGCTGAGGGGAACGTGAACCGCCATCTGGTCGCCGTCGAAATCGGCGTTGAACGCGGAGCAGACCAGCGGGTGCAGCTGGATCGCCTTGCCTTCGATCAGAACCGGTTCGAACGCCTGGATGCCCAGACGGTGCAATGTCGGCGCACGGTTGAGCATCACCGGATGCTCGCGGATCACCTCGTCGAGGATATCCCAAACTTCGGGGCGCTCCTTTTCGACCAGCTTTTTCGCCTGCTTGACGGTCGAGCTGAGGCCCTTCGCGTCGAGACGCGAGTAGATGAACGGCTTGAACAGCTCCAGCGCCATCTTCTTGGGCAGGCCACATTGGTGCAGCTTCAGTTCGGGGCCGGTCACGATGACCGAACGGCCCGAGAAATCGACCCGCTTGCCCAGAAGGTTCTGACGGAAGCGGCCCTGCTTGCCCTTGAGCATATCGGACAGCGACTTCAACGGACGCTTGTTCGCACCCGTGATAACGCGGCCGCGACGGCCATTGTCGAACAGCGCATCGACGGATTCCTGCAACATCCGCTTTTCGTTACGAATGATGATGTCCGGCGCGCGCAACTCGATCAGACGCTTCAGGCGGTTGTTCCGGTTGATGACCCGGCGATACAGATCGTTGAGATCGGAGGTCGCGAAACGGCCACCATCCAGCGGCACCAGCGGGCGCAGCTCCGGCGGGATCACGGGGATCACGGTCAGAATCATCCATTCGGGCCGGTTACCGGAATCGAGGAAGTTCTCGACCAGTTTCAGACGCTTCATGATCTTCTTGGGCTTCAACTCGCCGGTTGCCTCGGCCAGATCGGCGCGCAGTTGCTCTGCCTCCGCATCCAGGTCGATATCGGCCAGCATTTCGCGGATCGCCTCTGCGCCGATGCCGCAGCGGAACGCATCGGCACCGTACAGATCCTCGGCGTCGAGGAACTCTTCCTCGGTCAGCAGCTGACCCTTGGTCAGTTCGGTCAGGCCGGGCTCGATCACCACGTACTGCTCGAAATACAGGATCCGCTCCAGATCGCGCAGCGTCATGTCCAGCATCAGGCCGATGCGGCTGGGCAGCGATTTCAGGAACCAGATATGCGCGACGGGCGCGGCCAGTTCGATGTGGCCCATCCGCTCACGACGGACCTTTTGCAACGTCACTTCGACGCCGCATTTTTCGCAGGTCACACCGCGATATTTCATGCGCTTGTACTTGCCGCACAGGCACTCGTAATCCTTGATCGGGCCAAAAATCCGGGCGCAGAACAGGCCGTCCCGCTCGGGCTTGAAGGTCCGGTAGTTGATGGTTTCCGGCTTCTTGATCTCACCGAAGGACCAGCTCAGGATCCGCTCCGGCGAGGCCAGAGAGATCTTGATCTCGTCGAAAGTCTTGAGCGGGGCAACCGGGCTGAACGGGTTGTTGATAAGCTCTTGGTTCATCTTGTGATCCTATCTGTCATTGGCAATACGCGGCCCTCGGGCCGCTAGACGGGGGCGGCGGTCCGCCCCCGGCCTTGCGATCACTCCGCTTCGGAATCCAGCAGCTCGATATTCAGACCGAGCGACCGGATTTCCTTGACGAGAACGTTGAACGATTCAGGCACACCGGCCTCGAAGTCATTCTCGCCCTTCACGATAGCCTCATAGACCTTGGTCCGGCCCGCGACGTCATCCGACTTCACCGTCAGCATCTCCTGCAAGGTGTAGGCGGCACCGTACGCTTCCAGCGCCCAGACCTCCATCTCACCGAAGCGCTGGCCACCGAACTGTGCCTTACCACCCAGCGGCTGCTGCGTGACGAGGGAGTACGGCCCGGTCGAACGGGCGTGGATCTTGTCGTCCACCAGGTGGTGCAGTTTCAGCAGGTACTTGACCCCCACCGTCACTTTACGCGCGAACTGCTCACCCGTCCGGCCGTCGAAGACGACAGACTGGCCGCTTTCGTCCAGACCGGCACGCCGCAGCGCATCGTTGACGTCAGGCTCCTTCGCGCCGTCGAAGACCGGCGTCGCGATCGGAACACCACGGGTCACGTTGCCCGCGGCCTCCAGGAACTCCTCATCGGTCATGTCGGCGGTGGATTCGTTGTACACGTCCTCACCATAGGCGATCTTCATCGCGTCCTTCACCGGGGTCATGTCACCGGAACGGCGATACTCATCCAGCGAGTTTGCGATGCTCTCACCCAGACCGCGCGCGGCCCAGCCCATGTGCGTCTCAAGGATCTGACCAACGTTCATCCGCGACGGAACGCCCAGCGGGTTCAGAACGAAATCGACCGGCGTACCATCGGCGAGGAAGGGCATATCCTCCTCAGGCACAACGCGGGAGATGACACCCTTGTTGCCGTGACGGCCCGCCATCTTGTCGCCTGGCTGAAGCTTGCGCTTCACAGCGATGAAGACCTTGACCATCTTCATCACGCCCGGCGGCAGGTCGTCGCCACGGCGAACCTTGTCGACCTTGTCCTCGAACCGGCGGTCGAGCGTACGCTTTTGCGCGTCGAACTGGCCTTGCAGCGCCTCGACACCCTTTGCGTCGTCCTCTTCCTCCAGCGCGAGCTGCCACCACAGACCCTTGCTCAATGTATTGTCGAGCATGTCGTCGTCGATGACCGAGCCAGCCTTGATGCCCTTCGGCCCCTTCACGACCGTCTTGCCCGTGAGCATCTCACGCAGGCGGGAGTAGATGTTGCGCTCCAGAATCGCGAGCTCATCGTCCTTGTCCCGCTGAAGCCGTTCGACTTCCTCACGCTCGATCTGCAGCGCGCGCTCATCCTTGTCCACACCGTGGCGGTTGAACACGCGAACCTCGACGACCGTACCGTAGTCACCCGGAGGCAGACGCAGCGAGGTGTCGCGAACGTCGGATGCCTTCTCACCGAAGATGGCGCGGAGGAGTTTTTCCTCCGGCGTCATCGGGCTCTCGCCCTTGGGCGTGATCTTGCCGACCAGAATATCGCCCGGTCCGACCTCGGCCCCGATATAAACAATACCGGCTTCGTCGAGGTTGCGCAGCGCTTCCTCACCGACATTGGGGATATCGCGGGTCACTTCCTCCGGTCCGAGTTTCGTGTCACGCGCGGCGACTTCGAACTCCTCCAGGTGGATGGAGGTGAACACGTCATCCTTCACGATCCGCTCGGAGATCAGGATGGAATCCTCGTAGTTGTAGCCATTCCACGGCATGAACGCGACCAGCACGTTCTTGCCCAGGGCCAATTCGCCCAGATCGGTGGAAGGGCCATCGGCCACAACCTCGCCCTGCCGGACGCGGTCACCCACCTTCACCAGCGGACGCTGGTTGATACAGGTGTTCTGGTTGGAGCGCTGGAACTTGCGCAGGCGGTAGATATCCACGCCCGCATCGCCCGGGTGCAGATCGCCGGTGGCGCGGATCACGATCCGCATCGCATCGACCTGATCGACCACGCCTTCGCGGGCCGCCGTGATCGACGCGCCGGAATCGCGTGCCACGACTTCCTCGATACCCGTACCGACGAAAGGCGCCTCAGCCTTGACCAGCGGAACGGCCTGACGTTGCATGTTCGAGCCCATCAGCGCGCGGTTCGCGTCATCATTCTCAAGGAACGGGATCAGCGACGCCGCGACGGAGACCAGCTGTTTGGGGCTGACGTCGATCAGGGTCACGTTCTCGGGCGGGTTCAGCTCGAACTCGCCTGCCTTCCGGGTCGAAACCAGATCATCGGCCAGCATGTTGCCGTCATCGATGCGGGCGTTTGCCTGCGCGATGGTGTAGCGGCTTTCCTCGGTCGCGGACATGTACTGCACTTCGTCGGTGACCTTGCCGTCCGTAACGACGCGGTAAGGAGTCTCGATGAAGCCGTACTTGTTGACGCGGGCATAGGATGCCAGCGAGTTGATCAGACCGATATTCGGACCTTCGGGTGTTTCGATCGGGCACATCCGGCCATAATGGGTCGGGTGAACGTCGCGTACCTCGAAGCCGGCACGCTCCCGCGTCAGACCGCCCGGCCCCAATGCGGACAGACGACGCTTGTGCGTGACTTCCGACAGAGGGTTCGTCTGGTCCATGAACTGCGACAGCTGCGAGGAGCCGAAGAATTCGCGCACGGCGGCGGCGGCAGGCTTCGCGTTGATCAGGTCCTGCGGCATTACCGTGTCGATCTCGACCGATGACATCCGCTCCTTGATGGCACGCTCCATCCGCAGCAGTCCGACGCGGTACTGGTTTTCCATCAGCTCACCGACGGAACGTACACGACGGTTTCCAAGGTGGTCGATATCGTCGATATCGCCCTTGCCGTCGCGCAGTTCGACCAGCGCCTTGATGACGGCGATGATATCCTCACGACGCAGGGTGCGCATGGTGTCAGGCGCATCCAGATCCAGACGCATGTTCATCTTCACCCGGCCAACCGCGGACAGGTCGTAGCGCTCGGAATCGAAGAACATCGCGTCGAACATCGTCGAGGCAGCCTCGACGGTCGGCGGCTCACCCGGACGCATCACGCGGTAGATGTCCAGCAGCGCGGTGTCGCGGTTGAGGTTCTTGTCCGCCACCATGGTGTTGCGGATATAGGGGCCCACGTTGACGTGATCGATGTCGAGGGTCGGAATGGTCTCGTGACCGGCCTCGGCCAGCTCGGCCAGGATTTCCTCGGTGATCTCCGCACCGGCCTCGGCATAGATGTAGCCGGTTTTCGGGTTCACGATATCGCGCGCGATCGACCGTCCGAAGATCGCGTCGTAAGGCACGAGGATTTCCTCGACCTCACCGCTGTCCTTCAACTGTTTGACGGTACGCGGCGTGACCTTCTTGCCGGCCTCCGCGATCACTTCACCATTGGCCGCGTTGACGATGTCATGCGTCGGCTTGGTGCCGCGAATGCGGTCCGGGAAGAACGGGGTCGCCCAACCCTTATCCTTCACATTGCGGTAGGTAACGGTGTTGTAATACGCCTCCATGATGCCGTCCTGATCCAGGCCGAGCGCATAGAGCAACGTGGTGACAGGCAGCTTGCGCCGACGGTCGATCCGCGCAAAGACGATGTCCTTCGCATCGAACTCGAAATCTAGCCACGAGCCGCGATAGGGAATGATCCGCGAGGCGAACAGCAACTTGCCGGAAGCATGCGTCTTGCCCCGATCATGATCGAAGAACACACCGGGGGAACGGTGCATCTGGGAGACGATGACCCGCTCGGTGCCATTGACGACGAAGGTGCCGTTTTCGGTCATCAGCGGCAGATCGCCCATATAGACGTCCTGCTCCTTGATGTCCTTGACGGATCGCGCGCCGGTATCCTCATCGACTTCGAAGACGATCAGGCGCAGCGTCACCTTCAGCGGCGCGGCATAGGTCATGTCGCGCTGCTGGCATTCCTCGACGTCGTATTTGGGGGCTTCGAGCTCGTATTTCACAAATTCCAGAATCGAGGTTTCGTTGAAATCCTTGATCGGGAAGACCGACTGGAAAACGCCCATGAGGCCCTCTCCATCGGTCGGCTGGGGGCCGTCGCCCGAATCGAGGAACAGGTCGTAAGACGACTTCTGCACTTCGATGAGATTCGGCATTTTCGCGACTTCGCGAATTTTTCCATAGAAACGGCGGATCCGCTTGTGACCGGAAAACGTCTGTACCATGCGTGAGGTATCCTCGTGCTGTTCTCGCGCAGTGACCGTTGGGCAGCGGCACCGGCGAAAGCCCGTATCGGGGGTTCATCCCATTCTGTCAGTGCGCTCCCACACGCACTGCACCCGGATGTAACGCACCTTCTGCTGGGTCCATCCGTTTAGGTCGGCGGACACAGGAGGAGAAGCGGCTGAGGCTGGACACGCACATATGCGCGTCCAGCCCCGGTTTTACAACCCTTGCGATGCAAAGGTTTCTCAAAAGGATTACTTGAGCTCGACTTCGGCGCCAGCTGCTTCCAGCTTGCCCTTGATCTCTTCTGCTTCTTCCTTGGACACGGCTTCCTTGACGGCCTTGCCGCCAGCTTCGACCAGATCCTTGGCTTCCTTGAGGCCGAGGCCGGTGATCGCGCGGACTTCCTTGATCACGTTGATCTTCTTGTCGCCTGCGGACTTGAGGATCACGTCGAACTCGGTCTGCTCTTCAGCAGCGGCACCTGCGTCGGCAGGGCCAGCCATCATGACGGCGCCACCGGCTGCCGGCTCGATGCCGTACTCGTCCTTGAGGATGTTCTTCAGTTCAGCAGCTTCGAGGAGGGTCAGGCCCACGATCTCTTCTGCGAGTTTCTTGAGGTCAGCCATTTGTCTGTTCCTATGCTTTCAGTTCTGTTGAGTCCGGGCCGGTGCGTATCGCTCCAAACCGTCCTCCCGTATGCCTTTGACTTACGCCGCTTCGCGTTCTTCCAGCGTCGACAGGATCGACGCGATGTTGGAAGCAGGTGCGCCGATGGCGCCCGCGATGTTCGAGCCGGGTGCACCCAGGCACGCCGCGATGGAAGCGATAAGCTCCTCACGCGACGGCATGGCCGCAACAGCTTTCACACCGGCCGGATCAAGCACGTTGTCGCCCATTGCGCCGCCGATGACTTGCAGTTTGTCATTCGACTTTGCGAACTCGTTGACGGCCTTGGCTGCTGCCACGGGGTCTTCGGAGTAGGCGATAACGGTCATGCCGGACAGAAGGTCGCCCATGCCAGCGGCAGGGGTCCCTTCCAGGGCGATCTTGGCGAGCCTGTTCTTGGCGACACGCACTGCACCCCCGGCCTCACGGACGGAAGTACGGAACGCAGTCATTTCGGCAACCGAGAGGCCGACGTAGTGCGAGACTACAACGACGCCAGAGTCCGTGAAAATCTGGTTGAGCTCTGCCACAACCGATTCTTTTTGGGCTCTATCCACAGTGTTGCTCCAATATTAGGCGAGGTATCCCCCGCCGGCTCATGTTGATGGGCGCGAACGCCCATCCCTTGGGTTCCCGTCCGGGGTCCCGCCAAGATCCGCCCGAGGGCAGAACCTCAACATGTCCCCCGTCTATGGCAGGAATTACGATCCATTCTGGCTTGCAGGCCGGATCACCCACCGTCTCGGACGGATGGGGCAGGTAACCCTGCCCCGGAACATCCCCGCCACGCGGCGGGGAATCAGTATGCGCCGCTTATTCCGCGACGGAGCCTGCAACGTCAAGCTTGACGCCGGGGCCCATGGTGGAGGTCAGGGCGATGGACTTGATGTAAGTTCCCTTCGCGCCCGACGGCTTCGCCTTGTTCACGGCGTTCACGAACGCCTTGACGTTCTCGACCAGGGCTGCCTCGTCGAAGGACACCTTGCCGACGCCTGCGTGCACCACACCGGCCTTCTCGGCCTTGAACTGCACTTCGCCGCCCTTGGCTGCCTCAACGGCGGCCTTCACGTCCATCGTCACCGTGCCGACACGCGGGTTCGGCATCAGGTTGCGCGGGCCCAGAATCTTGCCCAGACGTCCGACGATCGGCATCATGTCAGGGGTCGCGATGCAGCGGTCGAAGTTGATGTTGCCGGCCTGGACCTGCTCCATCAAATCTTCGGCACCGACCACGTCCGCGCCCGCTTCGGTCGCTTCCTCAGCCTTGGGGCCACGGGCGAACACGGCCACGCGAACCGTCTTGCCGGTGCCGTTGGGCAGGGTCACGACGCCGCGCACCATCTGGTCCGCGTGACGCGGATCGACGCCCAGCGTCATCGCGATTTCGACGGTCTCGTCGAACTTGGCCTTTGCGTTCCCCTTGACCAGGCTGATCGCCTCGTCGATGGAGATCTCGTGCTTGCCTTCGAATGCGGCTTTCGCAGCCGTCATGCGCTTACCGAGTTTGGCCATCACTTCACCTCGATGCCCATCGACCGGGCGGAGCCCAGGATGATTTTCATGGCGCCATCGATGTCGGTGGCGTTCAGATCGGCCATCTTCGCTTCGGCGATCTCACGGACCTGCTTTGCGGTCACGGTGCCGGCCACTTCACGCGAAGGGGTCTTGGCGCCGGATTTCAGCTTGGCGGCCTTCTTAAGATAATAGGACGCGGGCGGGGTCTTGATCTCCATCGTGAACGACTTGTCCACGTAGTAGGTGATCACGGTCGGGCACGGGGCGCCGACTTCCATTTCCTGCGTCTTGGCGTTGAACGCCTTGCAGAATTCCATGATGTTGATGCCGCGCTGACCCAATGCCGGGCCGACGGGCGGGGACGGGTTTGCCTTACCGGCAGGCACCTGAAGCTTCAGCTGCCCTGCTACCTTCTTGGCCATGATGGCCTCCTCTACTCACACCCTCGGGACGCGACCCTCGGGCAGTTCGTGATGTGGTCTGGTCCGGTGCGCGCGCGCCCCTCGCCTCCCACGGGGTTAAGCCTCGCCCAGCGAGGCCGTTCACTCGCCCTTGCGGACTTGCGTGAATTCCAGTTCGACCGGGGTGGCCCGGCCAAAGATCGAGACCGTCACCTTCAGGCGCTGATTCTCGTCGTCCACTTCCTCGACCATGCCGGCGAAGCTCTCGAACGGTCCGTCCGTGACCGTGACCTGCTCGCCCACGTCGAAGGTGATGAGGGTGCGAGGCTTCTCGACCCCCTCCTGAACCGTCTGCGTGATCCGGTCCACCTCAGCCTGCCGCAGCGGCGAGGGCTTGCCCATGGGGCCCAGGAAACCGGTGACGCGGTTTGTATCGTTGATCAGGTGATAGGCGCGGTCCGTCATCTCCATGTTGACCAGCACGTAGCCGGGCATGAAGCGTTTCTCGGTCTCGACCTTCTTTCCGCGACGCACCTCGATGACCTGTTCCGTGGGAACCAGCACCTCGGTGATTTCGTCCTGCAAGCCCTTTTGCTCGACCTGCTCCATGATCGACTCGGCGACTTTCTTCTCGAAGTTCGAGAGAACGTGAACTGAGTACCACCGCTTCGCCATGTCGCGTCTTCACCTTGCTTGCGCGCCGTTACCGGCCCGGAATTTCAATGTTCCCAAACAAAATCAGGCGCGCCGTCCGAATCTGGCGCGCCATGCTGTCTGATAAGTCTCGATGCGTCTAGCCCCACAAGGCCCGAAGATCAAGCGCCGAACTGGAGAATCTGCTCCAACCCGAACGCGATCAGACGGTCGATGAAAAAGAAGAACAGCGCCGCGATCATCGCCATGATGAACACCATCACGGTCGTCAGGATCACCTCGCGCCGAGTCGGCCATACGACCTTCGCCGTTTCAGCGCGGACTTCCTGCACGAATTCAGCGGGATTGCTCTTGGCCATCAGTCTTCTCCTCAGCATCCTTGCGCCACCTTGAAGAAGGTGTGGCAATATGTCGGTCTGGCAGGGGCAGGGGGACTCGAACCCACGACCCTCGGTTTTGGAGACCGATGCTCTACCAACTGAGCTATACCCCTATGGGCCACGGCCGACGATCGGTGAGTTACGTGCTTTGCGACAAAGACGCAATACCCCGTTGATGGTCAGGATCGCCTTAGGTTGGCAAAACCACTTAATGTCCCAGTTAATGTCCCAGTCCGGCCGCCTGCCCGCGCCTTTGCGCAAACCAGCCGAATACGCTGAAATTCCGCGAAAGCCATATTCTATCCATTTTGGCATCCATTTTCGCGAATCTGGCACCACATAGCGAAATCTGCCTGATTCCGAATGCCTTATCGGGAACCTGCCCTCGGGCGCATCTGTTCCTGCACATATGACCGCATTGCCGGTTGCATTTGAAAAGAAAGGATTTGTTATGAGGAGAGCTGCTGATTTCATCTTACCCATCGCCTTGATCGCGGGCACGGGCCTGTCGGCACAGGAATTCGTCCCGCCGATGACGGTTGCGGAAAACCGCACGATCATGAACGTCGCACAGGATGTATTGACCGATGAAGGACCGATCAAACTGGATTCCCAGCCGGTCAACCAGACCGAAGGCCTGACCTTCGCAGCCATCGGTGAATCGATCCTGACGGTTGAGGGCGAACGCATCGGAAAAGTACACGACGTCTACGCAGGCCCGAACGGACAGTTGAGAAGTGTCAGGGTTGCTCTGGATGAGGATATGCCCGGCACCCTCGACACCATCTCGCTTTCGGCGCAGGGCGCGGAGAGGACGCAGGGCGGCGTTGTGCTGACGTTGAGCCAGAACGAAGTCTATCAGATGATCGACGCGAACGCGTCCTGAGGAATGCCTGAGAAATGGTAGGCGCGGCTACATCCAGCCGCGCCGCCACAGCATCAAGAGAATCGCTCCGCCAATCATGGCCAGAACGCCGCACAGCGCAGCAAAGGCCCATGATGCGGTTGCCCCGGGAATGCCCCCGACATTTACTCCCAACAATCCGGTTATGAACCCCAGTGGCAGAAATACCGCTGACAACACCGCGAGCGTATAGAGATTTCTGTTCATCCGATCTGATAGAATGTTCGCCAATTCATCCCGAATGACCTGCGCGCGTTCACGCAGCATGTCCAAATCCTCGACATGCCGCATCACGCGATCAGCCGTTTCCTGCAGGTCGTGATGATCGTCGGGCATCAACCAGTCAACATTCAACTCCTTCAAGGCCCGCATCGCGTCGCGCTGAGGTGCGATATAGCGCCGCAAGATAATCATTTGCCGTCTGGTCGCGGCAATCTCGCGCCGCAATTCCGGGCCGGGCGCGTCCAGCACATTCTGCTCCTGCGCGGCGACCGTGTCCTCTAACGTATCCAAAAGCGGTTCCATCCGCTCCGTCAGAAGTCTCGCGAAATCCGCTATGAAGGCACCGGGGGTGGTCGGGCCCTGGCCTGAACGTATATTCGCCTGCAAGTCCTCCACCGTCTTCAGGTTTCGCTTGCGCAAGGTGACCACACGCCGGGCGTCTATCCACAACCGGATCGAGATCATGTCTTCAGGTAGGGCACCTGCCTGCAGGTTCACGCCGCGCAGCATGATCAGCGCCCCGCCCCCGACGGCGACGCAGCGGGGGCGCGTGTCGTCGGCGACCAGCGCTTCGTGCAGCATATCGTGGACATAGGGCAGATGCCGGTCGAGAAACGCATCCGCATCCGGATGATCCGCGTCCAGATGCGCCCACAGCAATGTTTCCGCATCCAGCAGAGGTTCCACTTCCTCACGTGGGCATACCTGCCCTTTTCGGGGACCATCGAGAATCAGGGAGCTGAGGATAAGTTCGGTCATTCTGACACTCTGGCATCAAATGGGATCGGTGGCATCAAACGCAAAACGCCGCCGCAACATGGTTGCGACGGCGCTTCGCAGTGTCGACGAGTACGCTTACTCGTGGATTTTGGAGACGACGCCAGCGCCGACGGTGCGGCCGCCTTCACGGATGGCGAAGCGCAGCTTCTCTTCCATCGCGATCGGCTGGATCAGCTCCACGTCGAACTTCAGGTTGTCGCCAGGCATCACCATCTCGGTGCCCTCGGGAAGGATCACCGTGCCGGTCACGTCCGTCGTGCGGAAGTAGAACTG
>NZ_JACJUQ010000027.1 GCF_014235845.1 Pontivivens nitratireducens
AGAAGAATGAGATCTTCGCCGGGATTTTTGACTTGCCCGAAACCCTTGACAGAGGCCCGCCCCATTACGGAAGCGGGCTTTTTGTCCTTTGGAACTCAGACCCTGATCCAAAGGAAATTTCCCATGTCCAAGCCCTGCTCAACGCTCCCCAATCCTGTAGAATCCAAAGCTAACTTCGTCTCTGCCCTCGAGCAGATCGGCACGGAGGTCGACCACCAACCCCTGCGCAGCTCAGCGCTCGCGCGCATTATGCGCGAGACGTTTCATGGCAGCGGTGCCTGGGACTGGCGCATGGCCTATGATCTAATGCAGGCTGCGGCCATCCAGGTGCTGCTGCGTGGGGAAGGTGCTTCAGGTGACATCGACGCTGCAAAGCTGCTTGCCTCACGGCTCCTGACGGAAACGCGCCGGTCAGAGCAGCAGATCCGGCTGCAGCAGTTTTCCACGCCGCTGGCATTCGCGACCATGGCGGTGCGGGCCGCGGCGATCCGCAAGGGCGAGACCGTGCTGGAGCCCTCGGCTGGCACCGGTGCCCTGGCCGCTATCGCCGCCCGGGCCGGTGCCACGCTTGTGCTCAATGAAATCGACCCCTTTCGCCAGCGCCTCCTGCGCGCGGTTTTCGGCGGCGAGGTCACAGGCGATGACGGCGAGCATATCGATGATCTGCTGCAGACGCCGGTTCTACCCGACGTCGTGGTGATGAACCCGCCCTTCGCCTCCTCGGTCGATCGCTCCCGAGACAAGCACATCGCCGCCAAGCATCTCATCGCGGCTGCAAAGCGCCTGGCACCCGGCGGGCGGCTTGTGGCGATCATGCCGCCGGGATTCACGCCCGAACGCGATGCCGCGCATTGGTCCCGCGCCTGCGGTCTCCTCACGCCGCGACTGGCGCTGACGATGCCGGGACAGGTCTACAGGAAGCTCGGCACCTCTGTCGAAACCCAGCTGATGGTCTTCGACAAGGTGCAGGAGGATGGCGAGATGATCCGCGTCCCTGTGCGGGATCTGGATGAAGCCTTGGCATATGTCGATGCCGTGGCCGCAACCCGGACCGAGATGCGCCCCGCTCAACGGGTTGAAGCGATCCCTCATGCTCGACCGACCGTTGCATCCTCTGCCCCGCGCAAGACCGCCGCTGCGCCTGTCGCCCCCTCCAATTCCCGGGCCAATGCCGTTGTCCCGCTAGTTTTCACGAGACTTGAGACCCCGCGCGACAACACGCCCATCTCGGACATCTACGCGCGCTACCGTCCGCAGCGGATCGAGATCGCAGGTGCGCAGGAACATCCCACCCCGCTCGTTGAAAGCATCGCCATGGCCTCTGTGGCCCCGCCCATGCCCTCAAACACGGGCAGTGATGACTTGCGCCTGCCCGGACGGTTGATCGACGAGGGAGATCTTTCCGAGGCGCAGCTGGAAACCATCATCATGGCGCATGATGCCCATGGGCGCGACCTGCCCGGTCGGTTTACCATCGATGACGACCAGACCAAGCTGACGCGCGCCGATGATGACCCAGACGCACGGGCCTATCGCCTTGGGTACTTTCTCGGCGACGGCACCGGTTGCGGCAAGGGCCGCGAATGCGCGGGGCTCATCCTTGTCAACTGGCTGGCCGGACGCAGAAAGGCGATCTGGGTCTCCAAATCCGCGACGCTCATCGAGGACGCCATCCGCGACTGGACCGATCTTGGCGGCTCGCCCGCCGACATCCAGCCGCTCTCCAAATGGAAACCCGACCAGTCCATCCCGATGGGGGACGGCATTCTCTTCGTCACCTACGCCACGCTGCGCTCGGCGGGCAAATGCGGCACCACGCGGCTGAGCCAGATCTTTGAGTGGATGGGCGACGACTTTGAAGGCGTCCTCGCTTTTGATGAGGCCCATGCCATGCAGAACGCGGCTGGATCCGAGCAGGGCAGGGGGGTCAAACCCTCGCAGCAGGGCCTTGCGGGCCTGCGGCTGCAACTGGCCGCACCACGCGCACGCGTCTTTTACATCTCGGCCACGGGTGCCACGAGCGTGCACAACCTGGCCTATGCCGCGCGGCTGGGGCTCTGGGGGCAGGGCCCCGAATACCCCTTCCCGAGCCGCGAGAGTTTCGTCTCGGCGATGGAAGCCGGCGGCGTTGCCGCCATGGAGGTGGTCGCACGCGACCTCAAGACGCTCGGCCTCTACACGGCCCGCGCCCTCAGCTTCGATGGCGTGGAATATGACGTGCTCGAACACGCGCTCACCCCGGCCCAGATCGAGATCTACGACGCCTATGCGGGTGCGTTTCGGACGATCCACCACAATCTCGAGGCTGCGTTGACTGCGACCGGCGTCAATGATGCTTCGGGAGAGACCAATGCCTCGGCTGCTCGCGCCTCGGCCAAGTCCCGCTTCGAGAGCACGAAACAGCGCTTCTTCAACCATCTCCTGATGGGCATGAAAGCCCCGACCATCATCCGCGCGATCAAGGACGATCTGGCAGCGGGCAAGGCTTGCGTCATCCAGGTGGTTTCGACAGGCGAGAGCCTGCTGAAGCGGCGACTTGAGACGATGGATCCGGAGGACGAGCTCGTCGAGGGTGCCTTGACGCCGCGTGACTACGTCCTGGGATACCTCGAACAGGCCTTCCCAATCCATGCGCAAAAGCTTGTCGAGATCGACGGCAATATGGTGGCCGAGCCGCTCCGCGATGAAACTGGCGCGCTGGTTGTCTCCCGCGAAGCGCTTGCCCTGCGCGATGCGGCCATGATGGAGTTGATGACGCTGGCCCCGATCCCTTCGGCGCTGGATCAGATCCTCTGGGCTTTTGGCGACGAGGCCGTCGCTGAAGTCACGGGGCGGTCGATCCGGCCCCTCAGGGCCGAGGACGGCCATCTTTTCATCGAAAAGCGCAGCGCCAGCAGCAATTCGTCGGAGACCCAAGCCTTCATGGACGGCGAGAAGGATATCCTGATCTTCTCCGATGCAGGCGGCACGGGCCGATCTTACCATGCGGCCCAAACGGCGAAGAACCAGAAACGGCGGCGGCACTATCTTCTGGAGCCCGGCTGGCGCGCGGATGCGGCCATCCAGGGGCTCGGGCGCACGCATCGCTCGGCTCAGGTCAGCGCGCCCTTCTTCCGGGTCTGCACCTCGGATGTGCATGGAGAGAAGCGTTTCACCTCGACGATTGCCAAACGCCTCGACCAGCTGGGGGCCTTGACCAAGGGTCAGCGCGAGACCGGCTCGCAGGGCATGTTCCGCGAGGAGGACAATCTCGAAAGCCCGATCGCACGGGCGGCGCTGCGTGGGTATTTCGCCGATCTTGCCGCTGGGCGCGCCGAGGCGATGAGCTACGAGAGCTTCACCGACTGGACAGCGCTGCGGCTGATCGACAAGGATGGGGTGCTGCTCGAAGAGCTGCCGCCGATCCAGCGGTTTCTGAACCGGGTTCTGGCCCTGCCCATCCACATGCAGAACGCGCTCTTTGCGGAATTCATGAGGCGGATTGCCGATCAGTCTGAGCGGGCGCGAGCGGCGGGCACGCTCGATCTCGGCGTGGAAACCCTGCGTGGCGAAAAGATCGAACAGGTCTCCACAGAGGATCTCTGGACCTGCCCGAAATCCGGCGCCGTGACGCGGATCGTCGGGCTGGAGGTCACCGACCCGGTCCACGTCCTTGGGGCCGAAGAGGCCATGTCGCGCAATCCCGACAAGCTGCCGATGGTCAATCGCGCCTCCGGTCGCGCGGCGCTCATCTCGGCGCGGCCCATGCAGATGTATGACGAGGACATCGTGACGCTGATGCGTAAGGCGGTGCGGCCAAACGGGTCGAGCTATCTCGAAGAGGCACGGTTTGAGTCCTCGGCCTGGGAAGACATCGGAAGGCCCGAGTTTGCAAGGCTTTGGGATGCCGAGGCAGCGTCCCTGCCAAAAACCACTACGACCAAGCTCTACCTGCTGACCGGTCTCTTGCTGCCGATCTGGAAGGACATTCCGACCACCAATGAGCGCATCTACCGGGTCACGCCCGACGGGGCGACCGCCATGATCGGGCGCACGTTGAGCGAGGAAGGGGCGGCCGCGCTGCGCGCCCGCTTCCTCGTCTCCAATCCGCAAACGCCGCAGGAGATGTTGACCGCTGTCCTCGGCACCACCGCGCCTGTCGATCTGGGCCGGGGTCTCACCTTGACCCGTCGCCGTGTCGCAGGCGAGATGCGCCTCGAGCTGGGCGGCGCGGATCGGGGCATGATCGACGGCCTCAAGGCAATGGGGTGTTTCACCGAAATCATCGCATTCCAGCTGCGGGTGTTCCTGCCGCATGGGGACGGGAACGACACAGCGGGCATTCTGGCCCGGATCGTGGGGCAGGGAGCCGCCAGAGCGGCAGAACAAGCCGCCTGAAAAGTCAAAGCGGGCTTCCGGTCGGGCGTCGCGGATCTGGGTTTCACCGGTCTGCGCTTTCCGGGCGCGGGTAGACCAGTGCTACGCCCGGCCCCCCCAACTTCAGACAAGAGGACAGACCCATGACCAATCCCCAGATCGACTATGCCGCAATGGCGGCTCAGTGGCGTGCAGAGCGCGAAACCACCCTGAAGGCATCCCGAACGGAGGTGCTCACGCAACTACGTGCGCTTGGCATCAGCGAAGTGACCGCCGAATACGAAGGCTATGGCGACTCCGGCAATGTCGAGGATGTGACCGTGCAGCCTGCAGAGGTCCAACTGCCGGAACCGCTTGCGACCACGGTGGGCGATTTCGCCTGGTCGCTCGCTTATCACCATCACCCGGGGTTCGAGAACAACGAGGGCGGCTATGGCACGCTGACGTGGGACATTGCAGCAGACAGCATCACGCTCGATCATGCGGACCGCTATGTCGAATGCTCGCACAGCTATGATGAGGGGCTTTGATATGGCGCATCCGCTGCATCATGCCGAAAGCTCGGCCCGGAAATTCGGCGGGGTGCCGTCTGACTATCAGGCCATCCACGACTGGTTCGACGCTTCGAAAGAACACCTCGCCCTCTTCACGCACCGCGCCTTGCGTCATCATGCTCAAGGCCTGTTCGAGGCCGAACGTGTCTTCGGTCTGACCCTGACCAATAGCGCGGGTCGGGACATACCCGTGCGCTGGATCGGCGAGCAGCATGTCCGTGAAGACTGCCAGGGCCGCATCCCGAGCATGGCGGACTGGCTGCGGCGGATCCAGCCCGAGCCATGGATGGCCAATGGCCATATCGACCGGCATTCTGGCGATGAGTCCTGCGGCGACCCAAGGGTTGCCTGGGCCTCCGAGGTCGCCGCCGGACGAACGGTTCTTGGTCTGAAGAATTGGATGGCGGCGCGCGCGACGCAAGCCACGCAAGGTGTCTGACAGCTCTCGGCCGTTTGCCAAACAAATGCTGTATGGAAGCCTGGTCGGACGATCGGGCTTCTTGCGTCGTTTCCCCACCATTCTTCTTGAGGAGGTTCGCATGACACTCGAAGACATCAAGGCCGCCGTCGATGCCGGCCAGACCGTGCATTGGGCCAATACCGGCTATGTTGTGCACAAGGACCGGCTCGGTCAGTACCTCATCACCTATCTGCCGAACGGCAGCTGCATCGGTCTGACCGACCGGGAAGGGCACCGGTTGAACGGCAAAGAGGTGGAGTTCTTCATCGCGCGATCGGAGGACAGCGCGGAAAATCCGGGCAGCCAGACCAGACGGGCAGGGGAGGGGCGTAGCACCCGGAGGCGCGGGGGCATTCCCACTCGGACGGCAGCTCTGACCCGTGGGCGGGGCTGAAAGGAAAGCAAGCTTTTTGATTTGTGATCCCTCAAGGGGTCGAGAAAGCAATCCCGGATGCGCTGGCAAGGACGTCAGGCACCGGCCAATCAAAGAAGGAACCATCCCATGTTCGCAGGAACCCTCACCCGCAATGTCGAGACCGCAGCCGCTCAGTACACCGGCATGATCCACTCGACGCGCTTTGATATCGCCATCCAGCTTGAAACCCGCCCGAAAATGTCCGCGCGCAGCCCGGATTTTGACGTGACGGCGGTGAACAAGTCAGGCCGCAAGGTGCGCATCGGCACGGCCTGGAACGAGACCGGCAATACCAGTGGCAATCCCTACATCTCGATGCAGATCGATGTCGGCTTGGGCCCGTTCCGGGTCAACGCGGTGCAGACGAAAGAGGCGCGCGCGGCCCAGAGCGGCGCATTCGAGATCATCCCGCTGGTCTCGAACGGCCTGATGAAATCCGGCTCGATCTCGGGCGAGCTCACCGCGATGGACGCAGACAACGCCTTCACCGGCTACATCGCCAACATGATGTTCGATCTGGAGTTCATGCTGATCGAGAACAGCTACAAGACCGAGGAGACCCACCCCGATTACCGGATCGAGGTCAGCTCGCCCCGGGGCACGCTGATCCGCGTCGGCTCGGCCTGGATGGCGAAAAGCAGCCGCACGGGCAACGACTACCTGTCGCTGCTGATCAACACGCCTGATGGCGACCTGCGCGTCAACGCCGTGCAAAACGAGGAGCAGCGCGGTGGCCAGACCTTCTCGATCATCCCGTTCATCGACAGCGGTGAGCAGCCGCAGGATGCAGGCACGGGGCTGTCGCTGGTTGCCTGATCAGCGCGCGAGGTGAGACGATCTGAACCGAAAGGGGAGCCGTGGGACCACGGTTCCCCTTTTGCTGTGCTGGTGTAGTTTAGAGATGGCGTGAAGGAAATTATGCTCAGGTTAGTTGTCGGAGTAGGCCCAGAGCCGTCATGCAGCAGGCGGTGGCGGCGCCGGCTGATGCTGTGGCAAGCACCAAGGGAAGCGGAGCGCAGATAGCGATCTTTGCAAACTCATCCTGTCTCTATCTCAACAAGCGCCTTTGCGAACATGACAGCTGGAACGAGGCAAAGATCAGAGAACGATCGGGCGACTTGTTCGAGAACGCCAAGAAAATCTGGAACCTGCCAAACGCCGCAAGCTAACATCTATCGCCTTGCTTCGCCGGAGCCGTCCGTCACCCCTCACTTGCTGATGGGGGTGCGGCGGCGCAGAAGAACAGGGCACCGGCCTCCGCCCTGCTTTGCTGGTGAGTCAGGAACCTCTTGCGCTATGACAGTTCTTCCAGGATGGGCACCGTCTGCATGTGCGCCTCTACCGCCGCCCTGACATCATCACTCATCGGCAGGTGTGCCGCTTCTGTTTCCCAATGCTCCCGAAAAAGTTGAACCGTCTCTTTGGCTGCGTCGATTGCCATCTTTCTCGGGATCGATGCTTTGACGGCAAGGTGTTCTAACTCGTCAACTGAAAACGCTGAGAAGACACGCGCACGACTGATCTTCATGTTGGTCGCATCGCCTGGGATGTAGGGCACGGTCGCCACAAAATCATAGGCCGGTGCGAGTGAGACATACCGCCGGTCCGGATAGATCAGCGACCAGTTTTTCATGTGCATGTCGGCATTGCCGATCAGCATGTTGAAGGTCAGACGCCGGACATACTCGGTGATGTCGGCATCATTGCCTTCGGCGGCGATTACCTGGGCGATGTTCCGGAATGTGCCATTGCCGTACTTATCTTCTGGGTAGAGCCCGTAGACCTGTGCAAAATCCTCAATATGCACGCGTGATCCGTCGGACAGGCGATCAAAGCGCTCGATCACAAAGGCATGGCTGCCGATCTTATCGATTCCTTCGGGCAGGTTCTTGATCGCATCGATCCCCACGAGATCAATGGCAGGCACATTCATGCCAATAAGGCTCGCCAGCTTCATCATCGAGAATTCATTTTCGGGTACGCCCGCGAATTCACGGGAGGGGAGCTTCACGATCCAGGAGCCCCCGACGCCGGAAGCGGGAATGGTCAGGCCACCAGTTGCTCCCATCACCGCCGAGAACTTGAGCTGAACACCCGCCAGCGAAAACCGCAGCGCGTTCTCGCGACGATCATCGCCGTGATCATCGTCGCCACCGGCAACATCAGGCGGCCAGGCTTCACCATCGGCCGGGGCGATCGTGATCGCGCCGGGCAGGTCGTGGCCGAGCGCCCAGAGCAGATAGAATTCACGTTCGGGATTCACGCCTGCCTGTTCCGCCAGGTATTTGCGCAAGTGCCCTTCGGGCAGAAGGTTCGAGAAGAAGGGCATGACGCGTTTCTGATACGGACGAAAATCCGTATAGAGCTCCCCGAATTCATCCTTGAAGGCAAGACCAAGGGTCGCCCTGTCTAGGTCGGCAATATACTCGTCGGTGAAGGCAAAGATGGTGCGATCACCCCCGAGATTGGTAAGTGTGCCGATGGGCGCGCCATAAAGATTGACGTTAAGGACGGAGACACTACTCATCGTTATCTCCATCTAGGCGGTAAGCGGGACGCGCCGGGCGCGCCCGATCCTCATCGGCCATGCCGTGTGCGAGGGCGTTGCGGAAACTGTTCATCTGCTTGGACGCGTCTTGCAGGGTTTTAAGGCCGCCCGGGTTATCCACGGTTTTGAGTGCCTCGCGGATGCTGCGCAATGTGTCAGTGTTCCGGATAAGATTTTCGAACTGGCGCAGCTCCCGAAACTGTCGCTGCAGATTCTGGATGGCTGAATTGTCGATCTTGAGTGACTGGATGTGCTCAAGCTGCTTGGCCAGCTGCGTAAACTCCTTGTGCGTTTCGGGCGTTGCCTTGGGCGCATCGCCTACGCTGCGAGTGATCGTTCTGACGGCGGGTGCGGCCTTGCGCGGCACGAGCGCCAGCTCCAGACCAAGAGCGTTTGCGATGGCGGTCAGACTTGAGACCGTCAGGTTCACAGCGCCGCTCTCGATCTTGGAGATGTGCGACTGCGGCACGCCTGCACGGGCGCTTAGCGCGCGCTGGCTAAGCCCCTTCTTCTCGCGCGCAGCCTTCAGTGTCGCTGCCAGTTTCTCGCTCTCATAGCTCATTTTGATATAATCCTGCACATCAAGCTAAGCGCCTGATCTACTTAAATGTATCATGTAAGACTTGCAATTTCAAGGCATGATCTGCTTTTATAGATCATACTCTGTTTACGATCTAATTTAATAGATCAGTCTTTGGGGCTTTTCTAGCTCAGCCAAGAAGAGCCGGGCGTGCGGCTCATCATACGGTCGTATGTGTCTTCCTCGGCCTCTTCGGAAAGTTCGAAGCGTGATGGTGCATCCCCAAGATGGATAAGGGAAAGCGCAAAGTCGTGGACTTCGGAGACCAGAGCATGCTCGGTGCAGGGCTCTTTGAACCAGACGCCCGCCTCATGCTCTCGCGTTGCCTTTCGTCTAATTAGCTCTGCATCCGTTGCCGGAATCGCAGCTGCCGGTATCTCGATTGGTGGTCGGCCGGACGTTTTGAAATAAGCGCCCGTGCGCAAGGCGCGACCACTTGACCACCCCCAATGAATAAAACCGTCGATAGACTTCACAAGAACTGCACGGCGCTCGGTGTACTGCAGCCAGCGCAGCGTCGCTGCGATCAGGGATACGCCGTAGCGATCAGCGCACTCTCCCAAAGCTTCCAGGTCAGGCTGGGATTTCGGGGCGATCTGCGCGCGGAAGTCATCCAACGGCATGAGTAGATTTGCGGCAAACTCGTTCGCCTCTTTCTCGATCTGCCGGTAGTTGCTGTCCCAGCGTTCCATATCCTCGGAACTGCAACGGATACCGTCAGGATGATCCTGTCTGTGCAGGAGGTAGTGCCCGAACTCATGGGCGAGCGTAAAGTTGATACGTCCCGGCGACGCTGTGTCGGAATTGTAGAAAATGCCCCAGCCTTTTTCGCCGGGCGGCGCCTTCATCAAGGCGCCCTCGAACCCTTTCAGCGGGGCGCCCTGCACAAGACTTATCGGATCTTCAGGAAAGCGCTGCTTGGAAAAATCGTAGGCAAGCGCTCCAACGTTCACCGGAAAGCGGTGGTCGCCACCCAAGGTGTTCAGGATGATGGTCAGATCGTATGCCCATCGTTGTGGCGACTTTGGCTTGCTCATCCGGGCTTCCCCCATAGCTTTACCATCTCGCGAATTTTTTCTTTGGTGTCGGCGTCCATGTGCCGGTATTCGCGATAGAACTGCACATCGACTGCATCCTCTTCTGATATCGCCTGCTTTTCGTCGAGCAGGTATTCAATCGTGACGCCAAGAACTTCAGCGATCTTAGTCAGCTTTTCCGCAGATGGTCGCGGCGGATTCTTGTTCTCCAGCTCCCAAATGTAGCTTTTGCTGGAGCCGGAGAGTTCGGCGAGTTTGTCGAGCGTTAGCTTCTGCTCCTTCCGTAAGCGGCGAATCTTCTCTCCCAGGCTGTTGGTCATGTGGCGGCCTCCCCATCGATCTTCTTGTTCGGTAAAGACGTACTTTAAGTGCTTGACTTCTGACTTTCAACAAATATATGATGTTCGGAGTAAGCGTACTTTTTGTGCCTGCACCCCCTAACGAACAGGAGGTATGAGAAACATGACTAAGGGACCGAAGACCCATCATGTCGTGCCGAACCCGGCAGGCGGATGGGATGTGAAGCGTGGCGGCGCATCCCGCGCAAGCAGCCACCATGAAACGAAGCAGGACGCTGTTGATCGCGGACGTGAAATCAGCCGCAACCAACAAAGCGAACTGCGCATCCACAACCGCGACGGACGGATCGCCAGCAGCGATAGCCACGGTGGCGATCCGTTCCCGCCCAAAGGTTAAACAGAAAGGTCATAGCCATGGCGAAAGACGAAAAAGGCAAACCCGACAAAGAGTACACGATTGTCGTGAATGGCCGCGAGAAGACGGTGACGGCGACGGAGCTTGGCGAGGACGATCTGGTCGCCCTTGCTTACGAAAACCCGCCCACGGGCGAGTTGATCTGCTTCACGATCACGTACCGGCGCGGCCAAGGCAACAAGCCCGAGGGCACGCTGGATGACGGCGATACCGTGAAGCTGAAGGAGGGCATGATCTTCAATGTCACGGCAACTGATAAGTCGTAACGCCGATCTCAAGGCCCTCGAAGAAGGCGGATACGAGGTGGCTGTACAAGGTGGCCACCTCGTGATCTCCAGCGTGCCCTACGTGAACGCCAATCGCGAGGTAAAGCTTGGTTCGCTCGTCTCTGTTCTGCAGATGAACGGGGGCGAGACGATGACGCCGAGCGACCACAAGACCTATTTCGTGGGCGAACATCCTTGCGATCAGGACGGCAAAACACTCGAAGGCATCAGGCATTCCAGCAAACGCCAGAGCCTCGGTAAAGACATCACGGTAGACCATATGTTTTCGGCTAAGCCGAAAGAGGGCTACCGCGACTACGAGCACAAGATGACCACCTATGTGGAGATGATCGCATCCCCCGCGCGGAAGATCGATCCGACAGCGGATGCACGCAGCTACGTGGTGGCAAATTCCGATGACCCCGATCCGGTATTCAACTACCATGACACGGCCTCGACACGGGCCGGGATTGGCGCCCTCTCAGACAAACTGGCGATGAACAAGGTCGCCATTGTCGGTCTCGGCGGCACAGGCTCTTACGTGCTCGATCTGATCGCCAAGACGCCGATCCGCGAACTGCATCTCGTCGATGGGGATGATTTTCTTCAGCACAACGCTTTCCGTAGCCCCGGCGCGCCGAGTATCGAAACTCTGCGGGAGCGGAAAAAGAAGGTCGATTACTTCGCGACGCTGTATGAGCCCATGCGCAAGGGGATCGTCCCGTACCCGGTTTATCTCGACGCCTCCAACGCGGACCTTTTAGACGAGATGGATTTCGTCTTTGTGTGCGTCGACTCCGGCATCGCCAAACGCCCGGCAGTCGAACGCCTCGAAGAACAGGGCATCCCCTTCATCGATGTTGGTATGGGCATCGAGATGGGCGACGATGCCTTGGTCGGCGTGCTGCGGGTGACGCTGAGCACAGCTGAGCGGCGCGAACCGCTACGCCGCCGCGTGGGCATGGGCGAAGCAGAGATCGATGAAGCTTACGCCACCAACATCCAAGTCGCTGACCTGAACGCTCTGAACGCAACGCTTGCGGTGATCAGATGGAAAAAACTGGTTGGATTTTATGCCGATTTTGAGGGCGAGCATTCCAGCAACTACACGATTGACGGCAACATGATAAACAACATGGACAGGCGCGATGACGATTAAGAAAATTATCCATAAATTTGTAGATGCGATCCCCGAGCGGACTGAGGAGGGCGTTCTTTATCTTGCCATGGATTACGCGACGGCCGTTCATAAATGCGCCTGTGGCTGCGGCCGTGAAGTGGTCACGCCTTTAAGCCCGACGGATTGGAAGATGGGTTATGACGGTGTATCTGTGTCTCTCTCGCCATCCATCGGAAACTGGAGTTTTCCCTGCCGGTCGCATTACTGGATCAAGCACAGCAATATCCGATGGGCAGGCGATATGAGCGATGAACAGATTGCAGCAGGACGGGCTCACGACCGTCGCGCCAAAGGTCGCTATTACGATGCGCCGGAAGCCCCCGCAGCAAGGGCGAATGCGGATGCGCCACAAGGTCTTTGGCAACGTGTCCAGCGGTGGCTAAGCGGCAAGTAATGGTTAATTCCGACGCCGATACCCTTACCGCGAGAACGGTTTTGTCCTTGTCCCGAATCCCTTCCGCTCGATGATGTATGGCGGCTGCATCTACGGCGAAAGACGGTTTATCCAGATGCGCATGCAGCATATGTATCCCCACCCGCCGTCAAAACCCGCAACTTTGCGAAGTCCACTTCCTGCGCATCGCTGCCGTTCGTCCGAGGCGCAGCGAATGACTGGCTCCCGCCCATCACGGCGAATGCTGGCGAAAACACACTCGTATAGTCGGCAGCGTTAACGCCTGCACATCAACCTGAGTCCCAGCCTTGCGGCCTCCCCTGCTCGGCTTCGCGTGTCGCAGGGGAGAACGGCCCTTCGGTCCGTCGCGCATTCGGCCATGCGGCCTCACCGCGGCGTCGCACCCGGCATCCCGGTTTGCCCGCCTCGCGAGCACGTCCCTCCCTGGCCGCTCCGCCGGATTGCGCTCTGGTCTGTTTTGCGGGGCAAAACGATCCCGCCGATTCATCCGTCTCCCGCGTCCGGTCGGGCCGTTTGCCTGCTCGTGTCGGGCAAACCTACCGTCAAAACACACACACATGAGTGCGGAAGCATATCCTCCGGATGGCCCCCAAATCAGCCCGCGTCAAGGATCACAAAACTTTTCGGCGAGGGCGGGGCCCGTGGCGCGGTGCGGTCCCGTGCGTGAGGGTGCGCATGTGTCCGGTGCTGCGCGCAGAAAACTTTTGCGCCCGGCAAGCCGGCGGCTGCGCCGTCCCTGACCCGGGCAGATTCGGAAACCAGGCATTCGGCCATGCCCCCACACTCACGTGGTGGCCTTGGAACCGAACACTGGAGACCAGACATGGCTTACGACACTGCAAACACCTACGAGACCATCGAACTTTTCGGATTGACCGAGAAGGACGCGCAGCTACCGATCCCAGAAGATCACATCCTGACCGACCGCATCATCCGCGAGAGCTTCGAGGCTTTGCTCGGGCAGCTGCGCGGGACCGGGCTTGAAGCAGAGATTGAACCGCTGGCCCATGGACTCGCGACGATCCTGCAGCGGCGCAAGGTGGCGCTCGGCAAGGAGGTCGACCGCACCGCCGACAAGATCGGCGCGCTGGCAAAATCCCACGACGGATCGGAGATCGCCGAGACCGCGCTCGAAGAGGCGCAGGCCCGCTTTCTGCAACTGCGCGAGATCGTCGGCGCAATCGAGGTGATGAGCGAGGCGGCGGCGGAATGCTACGAGATCGAGACGGGTCACGCCTTCATCCCGGCGGCAGGCTCGCGCGCCAGCGTCCGGGCGCAAGAGACCGGGGCGGTTTTCGAGGCACGGCAGCTCCTGGAGCAGCACGACCGCGAAACTGCCGCGAAGTCGAAAGTCGAGGGGGTGCCCCTGATCGTCTCGGGCGCCACCGACTGGACCGATGTCGATGTGATCTTCAACACGCTCGACAAGGTTCGCGAACGGATCAAGCAGAACCGCAACCAGGAGATCTTCCTCTGCCACAAGGGTGGCAAGCACGGGGCGGAGATGATTGCGGCCCGGTGGGCGCGGGCACGGGGTGTCGCGCAGGCGCGGTTCGATCCGCGCTGGTCCGCGCACGGGCGGGCGGCACCGTTCAAGTGCAACGACGAAATGCTGGACGACAAGTTCGCGGCGACGGGGGTTGTACTCTTCGGCGGCAACGGTGTCGCGCTGAACCTCGGGCAGAAGGCGGAAGCGAAAGGCCTGACGGTCATGCGGGTTGCGGACCCGGCGAAGACGGCGTCGCAGGAGTGAAGAGAGGGGGTCGCGCTTGGCGCGGCCCTTTCGTCATGTCTCACGGGGCGTGTGGTCGGGCACGCGTGACCGGCAGCTCGCGGCGGCAGCACTGTCATCCCTCTACCCGGTCCGTCACAATGCGGCCCATCCGCATCGGTGCGTGCTGGGGATGGTGCGCCCCGCACACACATCGTCAGCAGCGTAAGACGCGAGGGGTCGAGACATCGCACATGAGGCTGAAGACCTGTAGGTTCCGCGGGCGTGTTTCGGAACATCGCACCCCCGCGGGCGGGCAGCGTCAGCACCCCGGCCAGGCTCGGCGAGACGCGGATGGTGGCGCTGGCGTGGTGGCAAGGGTCATCCGGATCACTCCTTTTTGCTCATAGATGTGGATCGCACGGGGTCGGCCCGTTCGTGCCCTCAGCTTCGCTTCGGCAAGCACAAATACGGCTTCCACGGCTGGCCGCGGACCCTCCGCATTTGCGCTTGCGACCGGGCCTCTTGCCCCCGTGCCGGGTGATCCCCATCGCAACAAGGAGTAACCCAAATGACCAACCACTACGTCGCCACCGTCCCCGTCAAGTTCACCGACACCGATGGCCAGGAGCGCACCCGCTTCCAGCGCGTGGGTGCCATGTTCCGCAACACCCGCAACGGGGACGGCTCGGAGTTCTTCAGCCTCAAGCTCGACTTCCCTGTCGCGGTCTCGGAACTGGTAATGTTCCCGCCGAGCGCGAAAGATCCCCAGGACTGAATCCTCTGACGAGGATGGGCCGCCCCAGGACGATCCGGGGGCGGCCCGATCCTTGTTCCAGGAATGCCCGGTCCGGCGGTCAGATCGCCCGAGGCGACCTCACGAAGCTGCCGGTCGCTCGCGACCGAAGGATTATCGCTGCTCGGAATGATCTGGCCGCGACAGACCGGCCAGTCAGCCTCAAGGGGGCCATCCGCAAAAACCTGTCGGCCAGGGCCTCCCGGTTTTTGCGGCAGAGATTTGGGCCGAGCCAAATCTGGCCTCCCTTGACCCTGCCTGTCCGCCCTGTCGGAGGGGTTTGCGCCCGCCCGCAGTTCCGTCCGAACACATGCCAGACCGTGTGAAAATGGCACCCCAGTGTCCACGAATGCGTGGAACGATTGGGTTTGCATCTA
>NZ_JACJUQ010000028.1 GCF_014235845.1 Pontivivens nitratireducens
GGGCGGGGCTGGCGGACGGGACCCCTAGGACAGGTGGGTCGCCCGGTGGTGAGGGCGGCAGAGCCGCGTCCCTGCGGTCCGCTGGGGAAGCGGACACCGAGGCTGCCTGAGACTGATTGCGACGTAAGTATATAATTGACAGATAGGTATATTATCGTAAGGTGGGGGCAGCCTTGGTGGAAGGTGGCAGGAAATAGGGGGTCTTTCTTCCGCATGTCCCGAACAAAACGCCTGACAGAGATCGAGAAGATGCAGATCGTCCGCGAGGCTGCGGAAGGTGTGTCGACGTCTGAGCTGGCTGAGCGTTTCGAGGTCACATCGCGGGCCGTGCGCTACGTCTTGAAAGCTGATGCCGAGCGCCAGACGGACGCCGCGATCCCGGTCTCAGCGGTCAGTGTGAAGGTCACGGCGGCGGAGCTTGAGGCGCTCGATGCGGTGTTGGCCGAGGCCGGGATCGAGAGCCGGGCCGAGGGGCTGCGGCGGCTCATTCAGGCGGCAGGCGGGGTGTTCGTTCCGGACGCGCAGATGGCTGTTGAGATGGCGCGCTACCGGGCGTCTCTACATGAGGTCGGCAATGGGGTCGCGCAAATCGCCAAGCAGATGACGCGGGCCAACCGGATGGGGCAGGGGGCCGTGGGGGGCACGCGTGCCGAGTTCTCCGAATTGCGCCTCGCGCAGATGCGCGGGTTGGCGCGGTTCATCCTGGATTCCGCTGACGAGATCGATCTGCTCCTGCGCCGCCGTCGAGACGCGATGCAGCTCGAGGCCACGGCCGCGCTGAGGGAGTTTGCCCATGCGGCTGAATGATGCTGTAGACGCAGTTACCGGGGAGGTCTTCCGGGATGGCTGGAGCCGGATCCGGGGCTCGATGCAGGGGCTGCATGTCGCCAAGCAGAAACAGCTCATGCGCGCGGCCGCGGGACACCGGCCAGCGGTCTTCAAGGCAATCCGGGGCGGGGGTACGCATACCAAATCGCAGCTCGCAAACCAGCTCGATTACCTCACCACGAAGTCCACACATATCGTCGACAGCAGCGGGTTTCTGGATGGCAAGGCGAAGCTCGAGGCGGGCGACATCAAGGACCTCACAGAGCGCTTTGCCAAGCGGTGGGACGCGGGCTTCAAGCCCAAGCTCGGCCAGACCACCCACATGCTCATGTCCTTCCCGATCGGCACGCGCGGCGAGGATGTGCGCGACATCGCGACGGACGTGGCCGAGCGGTTCTTTCAGACCGACGCGGGGCATTTTGATTACATCATCGCGGTGCATGAGGACCGCGATCACCCGCATGCGCATCTGGTGTTGAACCGCCGCTCGCAGGAAGGCGAGTTCTTCTTTCTGGGGCGCAACCATCGCTTCAATTACGACGACTTCCGGCTCGCCATGGTCGAGGAGGCGGAAAAGTACGGCGTGCGCCTGGAAGCCACGCGTCGCGTCGATCGCGGTGTGGTGCATTACCCCGCCCGCACCAGCGAGGTCTATGCGGCGAAAGAAGAGGGTCGCGCGCCCCGCGAGCGCGAACGCGTGGGGCAGGACCTGACGCGGACGCTGGCGGAGATCGCCAATACCAGAACTGTCTGCCACTCGCTTGCCGCAGAGGCCTCCCGGGAGGCCCGCGAGGATATTGCCGCGGCGCTGTTCCGCGCGGGCGAAGTGCTGGCGCATGGCGGGCAGGTGGACCGAACAGGAGATGTGTATATGGCCGAGGATCAGAGTTTCGAGGATCTGAGAAGCCTCTATGCGGAAAAGCTCGCGCGGGTGCAGGGCATGATCGCCGAGAAGTCTGATGCGGAACGTCCCGTGCTGGAAAAACGCCTCATCGAGATCCAGACGCAGGTCCAGCACATGCAGCCTCTCGGTTTGCGATCATCCACGCTCTCCGAGGCGCCGTCGGAAGGCGGGATCTATTCCGAGGCGAATATCGACACCAATCAGCTCACGCGTCTGGCGGAGCCCGATCTGAGATCGCGCATTGACGTCGCACTACGAGGCACCGGGATCAGCACATCGGAAGTGGTGGCCCGGATTGAGACGGGCGCCTCAAATGCAGCGCTCGAGCATCAATGGATCGCCAATGATCTCTCCAAAGTGGCCGAGGCGCGCGATCTGAACCTTGAACGCCGCGCCGATCTGGAACAGGCGCGCGACATTCTCAACGATGTGCATGTCGAACTTGGCACGCTGTTGGAACGGGAAAACGTGCTGCGGCAGGATGGCGTCATGGAAGCGGAACCGGTCGGCGAGCGGTTCCATTATCATGAGGGCGCGGTCCGGACGATGGAAGGGACAATCCGTCAGGAGATGCGCGCAGACGGTCTGACAGCGCAGCAGATCGAGGACCGGGATTGGGAGGTCGTATCGCGAGCGGAGCGCCGGATCGAGACGGAGCAGCGTGCATATCTCGAGGCACACCCGGATCTGCTCTCACGTCCTGGCGATGTGATTGACCGGTCTGAGCCCTACAGGGAGACCATCACCGATGCGGCCCGCGCCAGCGAGATCACCCGCGAAGTCGACCGGATCATAGCAGGACGCGACGTCCGCACGCCCGTTGCAGATGCAGTCACGGATGACTTGCGCGCGCGCTATCCGGACATGCCGTCCCACCTTGCCCGCGGGCTCGGTGCGACCTATGCGGCCGTCGTCGAAATACGCGACACGGAGGCCATCAATCAGGTCCGCCGCGAAACCGAGATGCGCGACGGGCTTGGGTCTGGCACGCGTGACGACATCCCCGCCACCCGCGATGAAACGGCGGCGCAGTTTGACCGTTCCGACCGTGTCCCAGAGGAGATTGCACGTGTCCTTGATCATGAGCGGGCCGGGGAGTTGTCCGCGCCCTTCGAGACCGAGGCGGAGCGGGACGCATTTCGAGATGAAATTGCGCGGGTGCTGGATGACCGCCAGCTCGACCGGCTCACATCTGGCGATGCCGATGCGCTGGAGAAGGTTCTCGAGGACCGCCTCGACCGGCTCTATGTCGCCAAGGTCTATCTGCAATCCGATGCCGCGACGGCCAACACGGAGGCCTTGCGCCAGGTGGTCGATGATCTTGCCAACACCGAATACGAAAAACACCGCGCGACAGACGTGGATGGCGAGACCGAGCGGGGTCAGGTCCATTGAGCGCCTCCATGGGAAAAGCGCGGATCGCCACGGGCGTTCTGCTCGTGACGCTGGTGACCGGGGCCATGGGCTATACCATCGCCTCGGCGGTGCTGACCTACCAGGATCTCGGCTTTGGCGCCGAGATCGACTTTGCCTATATCGCGCAAAACTACATGGCGATCCTGGACCGCCGCCCGGAGGACGCCCAACTTATTCACCTGATCATCGGCAGCTTCGCCGCCGCCGGCCTGATGCTGAGCCTCGCCCTCTCAGGGTCCGCCCTTACACGGTTTGGCCAGACCCATTGGCAGACCGCGCGTGAGATGAAGGCCAACGGGTTCTTCGGGGCGCCCGGTACGGGGTTCATCCTCGGCAGGCTGGGGCCGCCGGGCTCCCGGGCCAACTACATCTGCTCGAAGGTCTTCCCCCACGCGCTGATCGTGGCCCCCACGGGCCGCGGCAAGACCACGGGCTTTGTCATTCCGAACCTGCTGACCTGGCAAGGCTCCACCGTGACGCTCGATGTAAAGGGCGAATGTTTCGAGGCAACGGCCAGGCACCGCGCCGCCCAAGGCGACCAAGTCTATCGCTTCGCCCCCACCGATTGGGAGGGCAAGCGCACGCATCGCTACAACCCGCTCCTGCGTATCTTCGAGCTGAAGGACCCCGCGCGCCAGCAGATGGAATTGCAGCTCTTGGCGACCCTCTTCCTGCAGAGCGACAACGACCGGGTGCAGGGGCTGCTCAAGGGCGGGATCGATCTCTTCGTGGCGGCAGGGCTTCTGGCCTTCCAGCGCAAGCGCCCCACCTTGGGCGAGATCTACCGCATCGCCGCTTCGGGCGGGAATAAGCAGAAGGAGTATTTCGCGCGCGGCCACGAGGTCGACAACCGGGCCGCCAAGCTGGTCTTCACGCGGCTCGCCTCGACCAACAACGATACGCTGACCTCTTACGTCTCGCTTCTGATGACCTCGGGGCTCGATCAATGGCAGAACCCGGCCATAGACGAGGCGACGGCGGTGTCGGATTTTGATTTCCGCACGATCCGCAAGAAGCCCTTTTCGGTCTACCTCGTGGTCCAGCCGCTGATGGTGAAACCCCTCGCGCCGCTGATCCGGCTCTTCTTTTCCGATCTCCTGTCCGCCATGCAGGAAAAGGACCCCGGGCCGGATGAGCCGTGGCCCGTAATGATCATGCTCGACGAGTTCAATCGCTTGGGCAAGATGCCCATCGTGGTCGAGAGCATCGAGACCCTGCGGACCTATCGGGGTCACCTGGCCGTGGTCACCCAAACCATCCCCGCCCTCGATGAAATCTATGGCGAGAACACCCGCCGCGCCCTGCAAGGCAATGCCGGTGTGAAGCTCTACCTGACGCCTTCGGATGAAAAAACCGTCGAAGAGCTGAGCAAGGCGGTTGGCAAGACCACCAAGACCGTGGTCACGCGCTCCCAGTCCATCGGCAAGAACCCCTTTGAAGGGCGCAGCCAGTCGACCCGGACCGAAGAAAGCTCCTTGCTCCCTGAAGACGAGGCGCGCCGCCTGCCGCTCGACGAGATCGTCATGGTGATCGATGCGCAAATGCCGGTCCGGGCAAAGCGGATCCAATATTTTGACGATCGGCTGTTCAAGGCGATCCATGCTGCGCAGACGGGCGAGTTGCCGTTTCCGGAGCTGGGGGGAGGGGGGCCGCAAGGCAATCTGCCGCTGAGTGTGCGCGCTATGCCGATGACTCCGCCTTCGAATGGACCAAGTGGACCTGACGCCGTCGTGGAAAACTCAGCTCAGGCTTCTGGGGGTCAACTGTCACGACAAACCGACGCCACTTCAAAGAAGACCGCGCCTGTCGTTCAAGCCGTCATCGCCGTGGAACAGCGCCAGATGGAGATGGATTTTGGGAGCCAGGTCTTGGATGCCGAGGCAGTGAGCGTCGTTGATGAAGCGCAGATGCGCACCGCCATGGGTGGATTGGATGAAATGGAAGCGATGCTGCAGGAGGGGGATGGCGAAAAGCTGGTTGCTCGATAGGGTGGCGGGCATGGCGACCTGCCCGTAGCTTCCGTAACGCTGAATGAAACAAACGGTGTTTTTTCGCCAAAAAGAGGGTTTGGCTTGCACGACCGTTCGATCTCTCGCTGGGAACGTCGTGGGCAGGGTCCAGCCATCTCCACCTTGTTCAGATTATGCCCCCAGACGGCGCAGCCGCTTGTCGATCTCGGCAGGAGGCAGGAAGACCGCCTCATCCGCCCGCCAGATTTGCAGTGCGGAAACAAGAAGCTCGACCTCGCAGACTTCGGCGGTGTGCAATTCGTCTATGATCCACAGGACGCCATGAACGCGCACGGCGCGGGCGGTGGCGACTTTGCGCAGAAGATTGTCGCCGGTCAGGAGGATGCCGTTTTCCTGGCAGGTTGTCGTGACCAGAGCGAAGCAGTCATAGGCTGACAGCCGGCTGTGCTCACGCTTCAGCGCAACCACCTGCGCGACTTCCTCGGCTGGCAGGTCATAGGTGGCAAGGCCACCGTCTTCGAGCATCCGCCATTCCTGCGCCGTGAAATCGAGCAGCTCCTCCTCACGGATGGGCAGGGGCACGATGAAGCGATAGGGCAGCCGCAGCAGGACGTGCAGCAACTCTCCCTTCTTCAAGTCGATCAGACAGGACGCATCATTGACGACAACACAGGTCACTGGTCACGAGGCCCCCTGATGTCGCGTTCGACAACGCTCAAGGGGAGCCCGAGCATTTGCGCCGCCCGCACGGGGGAAATCATCTCCTCGCCGAGCGCGCGCCAGACGAGGCGCTCGAAGCGCTGCGGCTTCTCGAAAGCCGCGAAGCCCTCGCCTGGACCGATAGGCTCCGGCTCCTCGCGCCGCCAGCTTCGCGCATAGGTCTTGAACGCATATTCCACCGCACTCTTCGACAGGATGTCCACTTGGCCGAGCCGCACGAGCATCGCGGCGGCGGAGACGCCATAGGTGCGCTTGAGCCGCATGATCTCTATCCAGGTCATGCCGTGACGGTTTCGGCCAGCTTCCTCTTCCAGATGCTCACGCGGAATGAGGAACGCCCCCGCGAAGCGGTGCATCGAGGGTTCCTTTTTCAGTGCGGCATTGCCGGTTTCGGTGATGATCCGGTGCGCGAGTTCGTGGGCGAGGTTAAAGCGCTTGCGTTCGACATTGGTGTGCCGCGAGACGACGATCACCTCAGTCGGTGCGCCCTCCGCCCGTTCGACATGACAGGCCAGCCCGTTGATGCGTTCCGGGAGATCGGCCTCGATGACCTTGAGTCCCTTGTCTTCGAGCAGGGCGGTCATACTCGGGATCGGGTCGATCCCAAGCTGCCACTCGCGCCGCACGTCCCGCGCCTTGGCGTCGATGGCCTCTTCATCGGCCACCATGTCCACGCGCAGCGCGGCGAAGGGGTCTTCAGCGGGGTGCATGTCGAGGATGTCCTCGATGGCAAGATAGTCTTCGAGCTTCTCGATCACAATGGATTCCGCCATCGCGCGATCCTGCGCCGAGGCGGTCGAGTTCTTTCGCCACTCGACGCTTTCCAGAGCTTCGACCTGACCGCCGAGCAGGAAGTCCAGTGACACGCCGAGCGCCTTGCCGAGGCCGACCAGCACCGACGAAGACGGCATCATCTTGTCCGCCTCGTATTTGCTGATGGCCTGTGCCGACACGTTTGGGGTTACGCGCTCCGCGAGCGCTTGCATGGATAGACCCGCCCGCTTGCGGGCAAGTCGCAGTCTTTGTCCGAACATGATCCTCTCCCGGCGGTTACTGTTGTGGTTGATAAACGCCATTTCTTACTGTATATTTAAACACAAGGTTGTCGAATCGTCAACTGAAATCGACACGTGAGGCTTAAAATTTCTAAGAAAAAACAGCATGTTGTGCCGCATGAAAGCGGTTGGACAGTGAAGAGGGCGGGTAACTCCCGTGCGTCTTTCGTCCACGGCACGCAGCGCGAGGCCATCACGGCCGCGCGGGAATCCGTCATTCGTCAGGGCAGCGAGATGCTGATCCACGGCGAGAACGGTCGCATCCGCGAGCGCAACACCTATGGCAAGGACCCGTATCCGCCGAAAGGCTGAAGGGCATAAGCGGAATGGATGTCAGGATGAGCAACGGTGGGAACAACAGGCAGATACGTCGCATCCTCTCCATCGACGGGGGCGGGATTAAGGGCACGATGCCCGCTGCATTCCTCGCGGGGCTCGAGGAAGATCTGGGCCAGCCCATTGGGTGCTATTTCGATCTCATCGCGGGCACATCGACGGGTGGCATCATCGCACTCGGCCTTGGCCTCGGCCGCACGGCAAAGGAGTTGCTCGAGCTTTACGAGCGTCGCGGGCCTGTCATCTTCGGTCATGACAATGCGGATGATGAACCGCTGGGGAGGATACGGCAGGCATGGCGCACCCTCACCGCCACAGGTCGGCACGTAGTCGGTCCAAAGCACGATGCAGCAGTTCTTGCCCGCGAGCTCAAGGCCGTTCTGAACGACGATCTGATCGGGCACTCACAGACCCGGTTGGTGATCCCAGCGTGGGATGCCGATCTCCGCAGCCCCTATATCTACAAGACCGCGCATCACACGCGCCTGCAAACCGATTATCGCAAGACTGCGCTGGATGCTGCTCTGGCAACGGCAGCGGCACCTACGTATTTCAAGCGACATCGCACTGCTGATGATATCGGCCTGACCGATGGCGGGACATGGGCCAACAACCCCACGGCCATTGCCGTCGTCGAAGCCATCACCCTTCTGGGGTGGCACCCGTCAGACCTGCGCATTCTGAGTCTGGGGTGTCTGGACGAGGTCTACATGCTGCCCGAAAGCCCCGGGTTTGCCGGCCTCGGACTCAAAGTCCTCAACCTTTACGCGGATGGGCAATCACATGGCGCCCTCGGCATGGCAAAACTTCTGACGGGAGACCCTTACGATGGGGATCGCATCTACCGCATTTCGCCGTCTGTCCCGAGCGGGTTTTTTACCTTGGATGACACCACGAAGATCGGCCGCCTCAAGGGCCTCGGTATGTCAGAAGCCCGAAAAGCAAAGCCCCACCTGACCCCGATCTTTTTCGCCCAGCCTGCCGATACCTTCGTGCCGGTATATCAACTCAAGGAGAAAGCGGCATGGATCAGATGTTGCGACAGCCGCTGACCGACAGTGATATTCGGCGGCGCACGCAGATATTCACCATCCTGGACGAGGTAGGCGAGGATCTGGACCTCACCGAAACCCAGTTTGATCGTGCGCGCCAGAGCTATGGTGCCGTCGGAGACTGGCTGTCCGGTTCAACTGATCCCCTACTCGTCAGTGTTCTGGTCTATCTCCAAGGGTCCAGTGCGCTTGGAACGGCCGTGAAGCCAATCGGGCGGCGGGAATTCGATGTCGATCTGATCTGCTTTTGTGCAGGTATCGCGTCCGGCATCTCACCAGCGACCCTGAAGGCGGCGGTTGGAAACTGGCTCAAGGAACACGCCACCTATGTGCGTCTTCTCGAAGAAAAAAAGCGTTGTTGGCGTCTCAACTATGCGGGGGACTTCCACCTCGACCTATCCCCGACGATAGCAAACCCGGTCTGCGGCAACCGGGGCGAATTGGTGCCCGACCGGGCTCTGAAGGAATGGCATCCGACAAACCCGCGGGCCTACAAGACCCTGTTCGATGAGCGCGCCGCACTCCGGCCTACCTTTGCGGGCAAGTTTATCGCCATGCAGCGGGACGAGGCGACGGTGGAGCCGTTCCCCGTCCGAGAAGCAGTGAAAGGCATCCTGCGCCGCATCGTGCAATTGCTCAAACGGCACCGCGACGTTTTTTATCAGAACAACACGCAAGACGTGGCCCCGATTTCCGTTATCATTACCACCCTTGCGATGCAGTCCTATGCATATTGCGTGCGCAACCACGTCTTCCATGACGAAATGGATCTGTTGGTCGAAACGATCCGGATGATGCCGCACTTCATCGACCGCCCCATTCTGGACGGACGGCGGGGCTATGCCATCCTGAACGAGACAACCAACGGGGAAAACTTCGCCGACAATTGGAACAAGGATGAACGCCGGGCACCAGCGTTCTATGCGTGGCACGCACAAGCTCTGTGCGACTTTGAAGTCCTTCGCGATGCTGTTGGTCAGGACCGTGTGTCATTGAACATGGAGCGTTCGTTCGGTTCCGGTGTCACGGGACGGGTTTTCGGCAACCACGTCAATGCGATGTCGGATGGTCGCAAATCGGGTCTACTTTCTGTCGCACCTGTGGTCGGGCTGACGACATCGAAGGTCGCAGCATCAACGACCGTGCCCACAAATACGTTCTTCGGTGATTGATGATAGGACGAGGCGGGCAATACGACCTGACCCTGTCGCAGCAGCTGCTGTTCCTGAAGGCAAGCCCGGCTACCAGTGGTGTGGGGCAGGTCCGCGCAAACAAATTGACATGGCAAGAGCCTATACAACCGACCGCCTTGGCGCGCTCCTACCTTGCCACTATCACGTTTCAGCCGGGTCAAACGCCCGGTGTTCAGATAGACGACCCGGATCTGGAGTTGCTGGCGGCAGGGCGTCCTTTGCCTCACGTCTACAGAGATCCGCTGCGCCTTTGTCTTTATCTTCCAGGTGCTAGGGAATGGGACGCGCGGAAGCGGATCGACCAAACCATCATTCCGTGGACTTACCTTTGGCTCTATTATTTCGAAGATTGGCTTTGGTCAGACGACTGGAAAGGTGAAGGGCAACACCCCGGCGAAGAGCCTGAGCCAGTTGGCAATCGGGCGATGCGCAGGGCCGTGGCTCGGTGCTGAAATTGTCCATTCGTTTTTGGCAAGTTTTTGGCACATGGCTGTCACCGCCTGCCCAACCTACCGAGTCTTGAAAGCTGTGCCAGCATTCGGGCGCCTGTTCCGTTTGCGTCACCCGGACGAGCCGCAGTTGGCCCTCCAGCAGTATTTGATCGGCTCGGCAAGGCTTGCACGCCAAAGAATTGTCGCGCTCGAAGGGCTGCGTATTCAGCCCCAGTTGCGCCACCAATGGCATAGCGATTGTAAACTTGTTGGCTACCTGCAAGCCCTCTGGCGAAGGCATAGCTTCCCCCGAACCCGGCCGAGAGTGCTGGCATCATGATGTTTCCGGAAATCGCCCGAACCAAGAAAGGCGTTGCTATGATGAAACCCTTTGCCATCAGCACCATCATGAAAAATGGGATAAGGGCCCCTATGTTCGAGGCCCCCTCTGGGTCGCCAAGCTCGGCAAGAAGCGCCCGAGAGACCCCCGTGATCGTCGCGAACACGCCGGCGACTACGATCGGATACATCGCGAACGAAATGAGCGCGGATAACCAGCGCGCGAAATAATCCTTGGTCACCTCGAACAGGGTCAAGAAGATCATCACTGGCGCAATGCCAATTAGCAGAGCGATCATGAGCCGGGACGCCACAACAATGAACGCCGCCAACCCGCCAAGAATCGAGAGCAGCAGAACCCCAAGTGTGTCAAGCAAGGCACCCGCCATCCAGTTCAGCTCAGATCCCGCAGCATTCAGATAATCCCCGAGCGCTGCAATCAGTTCGTCAAATTCCTCTGCAAAGGTACCGGACGGACCAGGTGATCCGCCGCCAACAGAAGCCACAAGGGCCCCGGCAATGCTGTCGATTCCGTTCAGTATTGCTGAGGCAAGCGCATTGAACTGGACCCAGTTTGCCGCAAAGACCCCTATCAGTCCGACCTTCACGGCCAGCCAAAAGGCAGTTCGGCCGTCCATGGCGCGATACTGGTAGATCATGTTTATGAAAACCAAGATGACAACCAGTGTTGTGCCCAGAACCAGCAACGTGCCGACCGTTGCTGCGACCGCACCAAACTGAGTTTCGGCAGCGGTATCTAGATACCCTTCAGCCGTTTCCACGAAGTAGGTGACGATACTCATTGTTTGCTACCAGTTGCCAGCTGCTTCGCAGATTGGCATGGCGGCGCGGCGCAGTTCATTTGCCTGTCGTCGGTATTCGGATGTCGCTTCGACAACGTCCCAGTATTTAGATGAAGCATAGCGCTCTGTGTAGAAGCGTACGGCGTCCTCCCAAGTTGGATACCGTGTGGGACAGTCGCAGTTTTGCGAGTCTACGACGCGCTCCATACTTTGAGCCCGATATATCTGTTGGATCAAAAGGCGCTTATAGGATTCGCGCACATTGATGTTCTGTATCCACTCCGGCTCGGGCGGCTGGTCTGGGCAAACATTTGGGTCGTTGTCGAGCGTCGGGATCAGGTTCCGCTCGGCTACGCCAGCAGTTGTGCCTAAGATCAAGAGCAGGCCAGCGACTGCAATAGCCCGCCTCATTCCGATGCCGCCTTCATTGTACCAGTCTCACGCTTCAAGAAAGTGGTGTAGCCGTAGTCGCCGGCTTCGGCGTTGATGACCTCCCACCCTTCCGCGCCGCGCTCATTCAGGACCCTTCGCATCTCGCCGTAGTCCTTTTGCTTCTTCACTTTGAAAAACAAGATATCGTATTCAAAGGTCTTCATGGGGAAGTTCCAATCTCAGTTGCGCCGGGGAGGTAGAATTCCGTGATGCCGCGTTTGCCGTCATGGCGACCGGCCTGGATGATCACATCGATGGAGTTCTCGATGTACTGGATCATGTCGGCATAGGTCATCGGGATTTCGGTCTTGAGTGCTGCGATCGCAAGCCGCTGCACGGCCAGTTGCGGGGTTTCGGCGTGTAGCGTGGTCATCGAGCCGCCATGGCCGGTGTTGATGGCTTCCAAAAAGGTCATGGCCTCCTTGCCACGCACCTCGCCCAGGATGATCCGGTCGGGGCGCATGCGCAGCGTGGCGGTGAGGAGCACATCGGCGGTCTGGAATTCCGCATCGCGATTGGCGATGAGTGTCACGGCATTGGGTTGGGTCGGTAAAAGCTCGGCGGCTTCTTCGATGGTGACGATGCGTTCCTCGGCCGGTACGTGAGAGAGGATCTTGCGCGCGGCCACGGTCTTGCCGGTGGAGGTGCCGCCCGAGATGATCATGTTGAGTTTGTTCTCGACGCAGAAGGCGAGCGCATCATCGATCAAACCCGCGGCCACCACGGCGCGCAAGGCGCGCTTCTTTTCCACGTGCAGATCTTCGAGCTTGCGTTCCTTGCCGTAGAGAAAATCGAGCGCAATGCCCTCGAGTGGCAGGCTCGAGAAGAACCGTAGGCTGATCGACATGGCCGAGAGTACAGCGGGCGGGGTGATGACCTGCGCGCGGATCGGGCGGCCCTTGTAGGTGATCGAGACCGAGACGATGGGGCGGTCCTTACTCATCGTGGTATTTGCAGAGGACGCAATCTGGTTGCCAAGGTCCTTCACTTCCGTCGCGCTCAGTTTTTGATCCAGCTTTTGCATGAAGTGATCGCCCTGGAACTCACCCCAGCAGGTGCCATCAGGGTTGATGCAGATCTCGATGACATCGTCGCGAGCGGCGGCGGCGATCCGGTCGAGCGAGGTTTCGAGATAGCTCAGCGACATGGGCTCAGAATAACTCCAGATCGCGGTCGACCATTACGGTGACGCGTGCGCCTTGGTCGACATAGATGACCGGGCCGATGGAGAGGTAATCGCCGATGACGCTGTCCGTGGCATCTGCCAGATCATCGCCAACGTCTTCGAGAACGTCGGCGGCAGTCTCATCCTGGACCTCGGAGGCGGCGGCACCAGGTGCCGCGGAAATCAGCGAGATCAGGGCGGCCGACCCGAAACGCTCGGCAAAGCGCGTGTCTATGAGCCCCGTGACACCGGAGCG
>NZ_JACJUQ010000029.1 GCF_014235845.1 Pontivivens nitratireducens
CGCTCCGGTGTCACGGGGCTCATAGACACGCGCTTTGCCGAGCGTTTCGGGTCGGCCGCCCTGATCTCGCTGATTTCGGCCGCGCCAAGTGCCGCCGCCTCCGAGGTCCAGGATGAGACTGCGGCCGACGCTCTCGAAGACGTTGGCGATGATCTGGCAGATGCCACGGACAGCGTCATAGGCGATTACCTCTCCATCGGCCCCGTCATCTATGTCGACCAGGGCGCCCGCGTCACGGTCATGGTCGACCGCGATCTGGAGATATTCTGAGCCCATGTCGCTGAGCTATCTCGAAACCTCGCTCGACCGGATCGACGCCGCCGCTCGCGACGATGTCATCGAGATCTGCATCAACCCTGATGGCACCTGCTGGGGCGAATTCCAGGGCGATCACTTCATGCGCACGCTGGACCAGAGGCTGACCGGCGTTCAGGTCAGGGACCTCGGCAACCAGATCGCCTCATCGGCCAATACCACGATGAGCAAGGACCGCCCCATCGTCTCGGTTTCGATCACCTACAAGGGGCGCCCGATCCGCGCACAGGTCATCACCCCGCCCGCCGTGCTCTCGGCCATGTCGATCAGCCTGCGGTTCTTCTCAAGCCTGCCACTCGAGGGCATTGCGCTCGATTTCCTCTACGGAAAAGAGCGCAAGCTCGAAGACCTGCGCGTCGAAAAAAAGCGCGCCTTGCGCGCAGTGGTGGCCGCGGGTTTGATCGATGATGCGCTGGCCTTCTGCGTCGAGAACAAACTCAACATGATCGTCTCGGGTGGCACCTCCACCGGCAAGACCGTCGCCGCGCGCAAGATCCTCTCTCACGTACCGGCCGAGGAACGCATCGTGACCATCGAAGAAGCGGCCGAGCTTTTACCGACCCAGCCAAATGCCGTGACCCTCATCGCCAATCGTGACGCGGAATTCCAGACCGCCGATGTGCTTCTCACCGCCACGCTGCGCATGCGCCCCGACCGGATCATCCTGGGCGAGGTGCGCGGCAAGGAGGCCATGACCTTTCTGGAAGCCATCAACACCGGCCATGGCGGCTCCATGACCACGCTCCATGCCGAAACCCCGCAATTGGCCGTGCAGCGGCTCGCGATCGCGGCGCTCAAGACCGAGATCCCGATGACCTATGCCGACATGATCCAGTACATCGAGAACTCCATCGACGTGATCATCCAGGCCGGGCGCCATGACGGCCGACGCGGCATCACTGAATTCTATCTTCCAAGCGCAACCCAGATCGGAGCTTCCCAATGAAGACCTTTGAGTACGACATTCTGTTCTTCCAGGTGAAGAAACAAAAGGACTACGACGCGATGCGAAGCGCCTTGAATGAGCGCGGCACAGAGGGATGGGAATTCATTACAGCTGAAGCCGGTGACTACGGTTATACCACGTTCTGGAAGCGTGAATCTTTGGCGACGAAGGTGGCTTCAGAATGATGCGGGTCGTTGCGACGGCAGGCTTTCTCGTCGTTTTCGGCGCGACCGCTGGCGTCGCTGAACGGAACCTGATCCCGACGCTCGACAACCCGCCAGATGTCTGTCCTGACCAGCCTCCAGAGCCACAGTGGATGCAAGGCATAGATGTGCGCGAGTCCCACAAACGGCTCCTGATTCAACAAATTTATCGTGCGCAGAGCATGCAACGCATTGTTGAAGCCCAAAGCTGTGAATGTCCCACGCGGTATCCGCCCTGGGAGGCAGCTGAAGGCGTCTTCGTCGAGAATTTCGCCGCATCTGAATACTGGGACATCGTGGAAGCGACGTCAGAATACCGACGGCAGGCAAATGATCTTCGGCGCGAAGCCATGCCAATCTGCGAAGCTGCTGGAAATTGGTAGGGTTTCATGAGCGTCGTCACCTACTTCGTGGAAACGGCTGAAGGCTATCTCAATACCGCTGCCGAGACGCAATTTGGCGCAGTCGCAGCAACAGTCGGAACGATGCTCGTACTCGGCACCACCCTCGTTGTCATTCTGGTTTTCATTAACACGATCTACCAGTATCGCGCCATGGACGGGCGTACGGCCTTTTGGCTCGCCGTGAAAGTCGGGCTGATAGGTGTCTTTGCAACCAACTGGGTTCAGTTCAACATCGTTTCCGCGGCGATCTTGAATGGGATCGACAGTATTGCTGGATCGCTTGTAGCCTCGGTTGGCGGCGGATCACCCGGCCCGTCCGGCACCTTCGCAGAGGAGTTCGACGACCTGATCGCGGCGCTCGGGGACTATTTGAATGCCGCGGGGTCTGAACTGAACTGGATGGCCGGTGCCCTGTTGGACACCCTTGGGGTTTTGCTGCTCTCGATCCTCGGTGGCTTGGCGGCGTTCATCGTCGTTGCGTCACGGCTCATGATCGCGCTTCTGATCGGGATTGCTCCGGTCATGATCTTCCTGACCCTTTTTGAAGTGACCAAGGACTATTTCGCGCGCTGGCTTTCGGCGCTGATTTCTTTTGCGATGTACCCCATCGTCGTAGCCGGCGTGTTCGCGACCATCACTGGTGTCTCGCGTGCACTTCTTGCTGAGTTGGGCGACCCGGAAGGCGCTTCCAACATCGGCGCGCTCATTCCCTTCTTCATGATGGTGCTCATGGCAAAGGGCTTCATCATAGCCACGCCCTTCCTGGTTCGGGCGATCTCCGGCAACATCATGATGCCAGCTCTCTCGGCCGGGTTCGGCGGCAGCTATGCATTCGCCAGAGGGCTTGCAGGTAGCCAACAGGTTTACAACCGATACGCCATCGGAGGTGCAACGGGGGCGGAGTATGCAGCCTTGCGTGCGCGCCAATTCTTCGGTGTACAAGCGTTGCCTACCCGACCCAATACTGCGGGAGGGCCAACCGCTGCTCCTCCCAGCGACGGGACCGGCACAGGAGCCCGAATGCTGGCGCAGCTTTCAAGGTTGGGACGCCTTGGCAAGCGGTGATGGCCCGAAACGAAGTGGACATCTGCGCATCCCATCAACGCGGCGGCGTAGGTTCTAAAAACAGACCTTTGTCAGTACTAAAATTTTGGTGATGCCTATTGCGAGACACAACATGTTGTTGAAAGGTTATCCTCGATCAACTATGGTAAGAACAAAGCATAAACTTGTTCGATTCGGTGGGAGGCGCGTCACTCAGGTTTTCAAGCTAAGGAGCAGTACTGATGAGCGTCGAAACTTCGCATTTCAAAGTCGCCAATGGTGACATGAGCCTAATCAAAACACAGAGTGGCCGTTATATTCTCGTGGACATAAATATTACTGCCGCTGCTGATGATAAAGATGAGGTTGCGCCTGATGTTGGAGCACAGCTTCGCAAAGCGCTTGACCGTGACTGCGACGGACGTCTGTTTGTCGATGCATTCTTGCTGACGCATCCGGACATGGATCACTGCTCTGGACTGCAGAACCATTTTCATCTCGGAAAAATTGAGGATTGGTCGCCCGAAGACGACAAGATCGTAATTCGCGAGATGTGGTCTTCCCCAATTGTTTTTAGACGTGCCAGCAGTACCAACAAGCTTTGCGCTGACGCAAAGGCTTGGGCGACAGAAGCGCGTCGACGCGTTGAAATGTTCCGCCAGGACAAAGATATAGAAGACGGAAGCAGAATTTTGATCCTGAGCGAGGATGCGGACGGTAAGACGGATGATTTGGCTGAAATTCTGATCAAGACAGGCGAGACATTTTCCGAGATTTGCGGCGTAGCAGATGACAGTTTCAAGGCGGTCTTGTTGGCTCCGCTGCCGGTCACGGACGATGAAGACGAAGAGGAGTTACTCAGCAAGAATAACTCTAGTGTCATCACTCAGTTTACGCTTGCGAAAGATGATACCGAAAACGCCGCACAGTACCTGTTTGGTGGTGACGCCGAAGTGGCGATTTGGGAGAAAATTTGGGCGGAATATTCTGAAACTCCCGAGGTTCTTGCATATGATGTATTGATCGCGCCCCATCATTGTTCTTGGCGGTCACTGTCGCACGACAGCTGGTCCAAAAAGGGAAAAGATGCGGTAGTTTCTGAAGATGCCCGATCAGCTCTTTCGCAAGCAAACGGCGGTGCAATAATCCTCGCGAGCAGTAAGAGTGTCGTCGACGACGACAACGACCCGCCCTGTATCCGCGCAAAGGAGGAATATGAAGCCATTCTGAGCGAAGCGGATATCAATGGGGAGTTCCGGTGTTTAGAGGACGAAAAAGGTGACAAGCCGCTGAAGATGGAAATCACCGAACATGGTCCAAAAGTTGCCTCCCTGAAAATGGCAGCCGCTATCTCTTCATCGTCCGCTCTTGGAGTCGAGGCACATGCTCATGGTTGTGGGTCAGACTTGGCATGAGTCAGCTGCATGGTAACCGTCGATGATCTTCTAGCCGTTCCCGTAGCCATTGCCCGTGCAATTCGCACACTGGACAGGCACCCTCAAGTAATCGGCATAGCTATTGCGTCGCGGGCTGATGACGAAAGTCCGGTGGATGTGACTCTGCAAATCAAATCAGAACTTCCATCTCGGTTTCGAGGCGAAAGCCCGTCGGGAGTACGGCGTGTTGAACCCGTCAAACTATCGTTTCCTGTCTCCTACCCTCTGTTTGCACCGCGCCCGAGTTTACGGGAAGACTTTGACCGGTCCCATCCTCACTTACAGCCAAATGCAGCCGGTTCAGCGCCCGAACCCTGCCTCGTTTTCGGATCTCCACGTGAGCTAATTCAGTCCGGGGGCGGTATTCTTGCGCTTCTCCAGCAACTTCTGGATTGGCTCGATCGAGCAGCGATGCTGAAACTAAATGATCCAAAACATGGTTGGGAATTTGTTCGGCGTGACCACTTGAACGACCTTATTGTTGGAGATGCCTCGCAGATCCGCAGTGTGGTCAAACGTAGGTCCGGCGGGACTTGGCACCGTACTTGGGTTTTTGCGCAGATGGGTCAGTCCGACCCCTACTATCGAATCTGTATAAAGGGCGATGAGCAGGTCAAAATTGATGAAAAGACACTTAAATCCCTTGGACAGGTCCCGAAAAGTGACAACGAATGGACGGGATATAGCCTTGGACTGATTGTGTGGCCCGGCAAGCATCCAAACGGTAAGCCAATCATCTGTGACCGCTATCTCCCAGAGACAGTAGGCAATGTTGCGGAGTTATACGAACGCGCTGAATTCTACGGCTGCGGCAAGATGCTGGCAGAGAGGATGAAGTGGCTGCGTTCGAAGCTCGACGGCTATACCATCAAAAAGGCGTTGCCAGTCACAGTGATATTGATCGCCCGCCGGCCGTTCAATCTCATTGGCCAAGCCTCACCTCTTGAAATCTGCCCATATGTGATAGAATTCAAATCTGTGGATGATCTCAAGCCGACATCAAATGCGAGTGTCCGTTTGGCGGGCCACAGAGATTCGATCTCGATCGATGTCTTAAGAAGAACCTCGCATGGTGATCCCAGCTCGCAATGGCTTTCATGGTCCATGCTAGGTTGTGGAAGCTTAGGTTCGAAAATTGCGATGCATCTCGCGCGGTCAGGCCGTGCCCCGATATCGGTCATAGACAACGACACCATGGAACCGCACAACTACGCGCGACATTCCTGCTTGCCGTATTCTGCTGATTTGGATTCGATGTTCTACTCTTCCAAGGCTGGGGAATTTGCACATGACGTCAGCAAACTTGCGCAGGAGACGGATGGGTATCGGATTGATGCCAACACTGTGCTGCGTACCAAAGAGTTTCGCAGAAAGCTGAAGCTCGAAAAATCCAAAGCAATATTGAACACTACCGCCTCTGCGGTTCTGCGGGAAACCCTGAGCTCTACAGATTGGGCGCAGGGCAAGACACCACGGGTGATGGAAGCAAGCCTGATGGGTGATAGTGACATTGGTTTCTTCTCGGTGTCAGGCCAGCGCGCCAACCCCAGTAGCAGCGACCTGATGACCGAGTTCTATCACCATTTACGTAGCGACGACGCTCTCCGATCTAAAGTGATGGGCCAAAGCGCAGACGAGATCATCATTGGTCAAGGATGCTCGAGCTTCTCGATGATCGCCTCAGACGCTCGGCTTTCTATGTTGGCGGCTCCGCTCGCGACGCTAACAAGCGACGTACTTTCCGGGAGGTATGTAGATGAAAGTGGGCAATTCAACATTGGGCACCTACAGGCCGATGGGCTTTCCCAGAATTGGGAAAGCCACAGCGTCGAACCCTATACCATCGTAAAAGGACCCAAGATGGATGGGCTTGAAACGCGGCTTGCCCGCCGGGTTACGACAGAGATTGACGCTGAAATTGCGCGCAAGCCGGGATCTGAAACCGGCGGTGTTTTGGTCGGGCGCTTCTCGGCCATCGGTAACGTCTTCCAAGTCGTAGATACGATTCCAGCTCCGCCCGATAGCAGGTTTTCCAAAACGGAGTTTGTTCTGGGTACCGAAGGTTTGAGTGAGCAGCTCGCACAATTGTCCAAATTTTCGGGAAACACTCTCTACGCGCTAGGAACGTGGCACAATCACCTTGCGTCCACTGGTCCCTCTGCAATTGATTTCAGTACAGCAGCCAAGCTCGCGATTGGACAGCTGTTTCCCGTTCTGATGATTATTAGAACCCCAACTGGGTATCGTCAGCTTATCGCAGAGGCGGTGGGCTTGTCCTCCGAACTCGGAGGAAACGAAAATGCCTAATCTTCATCGACAAGGTCATGCAGATGGATAAGATGTTCGGTATGGACCGCTACGATAGGATTGCCCGTCTCAATCCGGCGCTTTTGACGCTGTTGCCCGCGCTCCTTTTTGTCTTTGTTTGGTTCCCAGCTGTTTGGACCCAATTGGGTGCCATAGCTGCATTTGTCATCACTTGCGGGGTCCTGTTCGCGTTGACGCGGTTGGCGCGTAAGTCTGGTCAAAATGTTGAGCGCAAACTGGGCAGCCGAGTTGGACGTCTCCATACTGCGTCTTTGCTTTCCCTTTCCGATGATCGTTTACCCAAGACCATGAAGACGAGGTGTCGCTCATACATTGAGAAACATAGCAAAATTATCTTGCCGAGTTTGGTTGATGAGACCCAGGACCCAAAGAACGCTCAGGATGACCGCTTGCTAGCAATACGTTGGTTGCTTGAGCACACACGTCCGCAAACAGAAGCAAGCCTCTTGTTGAATGAGAACATTGCGTATGGGTTCGCGCGCAATTTGCTCGGGTTGAAACCATTGGGCATTGCAATCACCACCACGGTGGCTCTTGGCAGTGCATATTTCTTATATGATCTAGAGATCAGGTCGACTGCGTTCGTTCTCGGAGCACTGCTTTGCGGAGTCGCAATTATTGGACTTTTGATGTGGGTTTTTTTGGTGACGAAGAGCTCGGTAGAACACGCCTCTCAGGTCTATGCCGAAAAAATTCTGTCGCTGTGCTTAGAACACTGAGCGAATGCGACACGTCAGACCTAAATATGCGGCTGCAAACATCCTGAACGCACCCGCCATCCTATCGAGCAACTAGCTTTTGACCTCCATCCTCTCGCAACATCGCTTCCATGTCGTCCAAGCCATCGACGGCGGAACGCATCTGCGCCTCATCTTCCACGCCCATTGTCTCGGCATCCGCGACCGGGCCCTCAAAAACCATCTCCATTTGCCGCTGTTCCTCTGCAATGACAGCTTGAACGACGGGCGCGGTCTTCTTTGAGACGACGTCGGGTTGGCCAGACGGTCGACCTTCAACAGCCTCGCGTGCCCGCTCCACATCAGCTTCAGAATCACGGGGCCCGCTTGACGGCGGTGTCATCGGCATGGCGCGCATACTCAACGGCAGATTGCCCTGCTCCCCCCCTCCCCCCGGCTTCGGAAACGGCAACTCGCCTGATTGCGCCGCGTGGATCGCCTTGAAGAGGCGATCGTCGAAGTACTGGATCCGCTTTGCCCGGACCGGCATCTGGGCATCGATGACCATGACAATCTCGTCGAGGGGCAGACGGCGCGCCTCATCTTCGGGCAATAAAGAGCTTTCTTCAGTCCGCGTGGACTGGCTACGGCCCTCAAAGGGGTTCTTGCCGATGGACTGGGATCGCGTGATGACGGTCTTCGTGGTCTTGCCAACCGCCTTGCTCAGCTCTTCGACGGTCTTTTCATCCGAAGGCGTCAGATAGAGCTTCACGCCCGCGTTGCCCTGCAGGGCGCGGCGGGTGTTCTCACCGTAGATTTCATCGAGGGCGGGAATGGTTTGCGTGACCACGGCCAGGTGACCGCGATAGGTGCGCAGGGTCTCGATGCTTTCGACCACGATGGGCATCTTGCCGAGACGGTTGAACTCGTCGAGCATGATCATCACTGGCCACGGCTCGTCTGGCCCGGGATCCTTTTCCTGCATGGCCGAGAGGAGATCGGAGAAAAACAGCCGGATCAGCGGCGCGAGCGGCTTCACCATCAGCGGCTGGACCACGAGATAGACCGAAAAGGGCTTCTTGCGGATCGTCCGGAAATCAAAGTCCGAGACCGCCGTCGCCTCATCGATGGCCGGGTTCTGCCATTGATCGAGCCCCGAGGTCATCAGGAGCGAAACATAAGAGGTCAGCGTATCGTTGTTGGTCGAGGCCAGCCGGGTGAAGATCAGCTTGGCGGCTCTGTTGTCGACCTCATGGCCCCGCGCGAAGTATTCCTTCTGCTTGTTCCCTCCGGAGGCCGCGATGCGATAGATCTCGCCCAAGGTGGGGCGCTTGCGCTGGAAGGCCAGCAGACCTGCCGCCACGAAGAGATCGATCCCGCCTTTGAGCAGGCCCTGCACCCGGTCATTGTCGCTTTGCAAAAAGAGCGTCGCCAAGAGCTGCAATTCCATCTGCTGGCGCGCGGGATCTTTCAGCTCAAAGATGCGCAGAAGCGGATTGTAGCGATGGGTGCGCTTGCCCTCCCAATCGGTGGGGGCAAAGCGATAGACCTTGTCGCCTTGGGCTGCGCGGTGCCGGGCCGTGGCCTCGAAACACTCGCCCTTCACATCGAGCGTCACGGCGGAGCCTTGCCAGGTCAGCAGGTTCGGAATGACAAAGCCCGTGGTCTTGCCGCGGCCCGTGGGGGCCACGATCAGCGCATGGGGGAAGACCTTGGAGCAGATGTAGTTGGCGCGGGAGCCCGGCGGCCCCAGCTTGCCGAGGATGAACCCGGTGCCCGGCGCCCCGAAGAAGCCATTGGCCTTCATCTCGCGCGCGGTCTGCCAATGGGTCTGGCCAAACCGTGTCAGGGCGGACCCCGAGAGGGCGAGGCTCAGCATGAGGCCGGCGGCGGCGAAGCTGCCGATGATCAGGTGGATGAGTTGGGCGTCCTCCGGGCGGCGATCGAGGATCGCCATGTAGTTCTGCGCGATATAGGCAAAGTCGATCTCGGCCCCGAAGCCGAGATCCTGGTAGGTCAGCACCGCCGAGGCGATGGTATAGCCTATGGCCCCGGTCACCAGCGTTACCAGAAAGACCCCTGTGGCGATCCGCGCTTTTCCCATGGAGGCGCTCAATGGACCTGCCCCCGCTCGGTCTCGCCATCCACGTCAGCGGTGCGGTGTTTTTCGTATTCGGTATCGGCAAGATCATCGACCACCTGGCGCAAGGCCTCCGTGTTGGCCGTCGCGGCATCGGATTGCAGGTAAACCTTGGCGACATAGAGCCGGTCGAGACGGTCCTCGAGAACCTTTTCCAGCGCATCGGCATCGCCGGATGTGAGCCGCTCAAGTTGACGGTTATCAAGCACCCGCGCGATCTCGTCGCGGAAGGCGTCCCGCTCCGCCTCGGTCTCGAAGGGCGCGGACAATTCCCCGGCCCGCTCATGGTCCACGACACGCGCAATCTCATCTGCGAGGCGGTCGGCACGGTCAGACCGCATCGGCGTTCCATCGCGGGTTGCGAGGATGTCGTCGCGCGTGCCAACCCCAAGCCCGTCGCGCATCTCGGTTTCGCGGCGGACCTGATTGATGGCCTCCGTGTCCCGGATCTCGACGACAGCCGCATAGGTCGCGCCGAGCCCGCGGGCGAGGTGGGACGGCATGTCCGGATAGCGCTCCCTGAATTCATCCGTGACAGCATCTGCAAAGGGCGTGCGGAGGTCGCGTCCCTCCATGATCCGGTCGACCTCGCGGGTGATCTCGCTGGCGCGGGCCGCATCGGTGATGGTCTCCCTGTAAGGCTCAGACCGGTCAATCACATCGCCAGGGCGTGCGAGCAGATCCGGGTGTGCCTCGAGATACGCGCGCTGCTCCGTCTCGATCCGGCGCTCCGCCTTTGAGACAACCTCCCAATCCCGGTCCTCGATCTGCTGCGCGGTCAGGCCGTCGGCGCGCATCTCCTGACGGATTGTTCCTTCCATCGCCCGCACCGCGCCCTCATGATAATGGAACCGCTCGCTGACCGCTTCCGCTTCCATGACACCATCCCGGCGCAGCACGTTCTCCCGTTCCAAGAGCGTGCCGAGCGCGACATGCACATCGTTGAGACTGTCGCGCGCCTGTTCCAGATCGGCGCGGCGTTCGAGATTCAGATCGCGCGCCTCGGCCACCTTCGAGAGATCATCGGCGATCCATTGATGCTCCAGTGCAGCGCTCGAGGCCCCGGTCTCGATCCGGGCCACCACTTCGGATGTGCTGATGCCCGTGCCCCGTAGTGACGCGTCAATGCGCGATCTCAGATCGGGCTCTGCCAGACGCTCGCGCTGGCTGGCGTCAATATTGGCTTCGGAATAGATCCCGCCCTCCGAGGGGGTCTCTGACAGTGTGGATGATCGCAGCCCCAAGGGCTGCATGTGCTGGACCTGCGTCTGGATCTCGATGAGGCGCTTTTCCAGCACGGGACGTTCCGCGTCAGACTTCTCGGCGATCATGCCCTGCACCCGCGCGAGCTTTTCCGCATAGAGGCTTTTCAAATCCTCAAAGCTTTGATCCTCGGCCATATACACATCTCCTGTTCGGTCCACCTGCCCGCCATGCGCCAGCACCTCGCCCGCGCGAAAGAGGGCTGCGGCAATATCCTCGCGGGCCTCGCGCGAAGCCTCCGCGGCAAGCGAATGGTAGACGGTTCTGGTGTTGGCGATTTCCGCCAGCGTCCGGGTCAGGTCGGTCCCCACACGTTCCCGCTCGCGGGGTGCGCGCCCCTCTTCTTTCGCGGCGTAGACCTCGCTGGTCCGGGCTGGGTAATGCACAACCCCGCGATCCACCCGGCGCGTGGCTTCCAGCCGCACGCCATACTTCTCGGCCTCCTCGACCATGGCGAGGCGGAAGTCGTCATAGTTGAAGCGGTGATTGCGGCCGAGGAAGAAGAACTCGCCTTCTTGCGAGCGGCGGTTCAGCACCAGATGCGCATGGGGGTGATCGCGGTCCTCATGCACCGCGATGATGTAGTCGAAATGCCCCGCGTCGGTCTGGAAGAACCGCTCGGCCACATCCGTCGCGATGTCGCGCACATCCTCCCCGCGCGTGCCGATGGGGAAGGACATGAGCATATGGGTCGCCTGGCCCAGCTTGGGCTTGAAGCCCGCATCCCAGCGCTTCGCAAAGCGCTCGGTGAGGTCCTTGATGTCGCCCGCCTCGAGCTTCGTCTTGCCATCCAGGAACCCGCTACTGTCCACGATATGGGTGGACTTGGTGGTGAGGTAATCGAGCTGGTTTGCGAGCTGCGATTTGTTGTGTGTACCCCCGCCCCGGATCGCCTTGAAGACCGCAGGCCGGTGCCCTGCCGCCGCGCGCACAAGCTGGGTCTGCTTGGCCACGTGCAGCCCCTGCATTGAGCCCCGGACGCGGCTCCAGCCATCCCGAAAAACCTCGCCCGTGACGGCATGGACGGCATCATTCAGCCGCATGGGCAAACTCCCTCAACGCGACCGTGGCCTGCAGCTGCATCGCGTCGCGACGGCGGCGCAGAAGCAGATCGATCTCGTCAGCAGAATCCAGAATGAACCGCGCCAGCCCGCGCATCTGCGCGAGGCGCAATTCGGAGAACTCGGCACGCGTGCCCCCCACGGCCCCCTGCCCCTGCCGGTTGGCCTGCGTCATCTGCTTGGCAATCTGCGCGACCCCATTGCCGACCTCGTGCAGAGCGGCGCGATAGCGCGCCATCTCAGCTGCCATCTGCGCGTCCGGAACGAACACCCCGCCTGCCGCCTGAATGAGCCGCCGCAGCCCCTCGGCCCTGCTTTCGATCCCCGCCTTCGCCAACACCGCGTCGAGCGCCGCCAGCTCCGCAGCCGTGACCTTCACACTGACAGCTGAGACCGGGATCGCGGCATCCGTCTGGCGCTCGGCATCAGCTTTCAAGGTGTATTGGATTGCCCGAGGCGACACGCCAAACCGCTCCGCCAGCACAGATGTCGAGACACCTTCCGCAGCTTCACGAACGATCTCCATGCGGTCCGCATCTGTGAGGCGTTTTGAGCGAGACATGCGAAGAAAGACCCCCTATTTCCTGCCACCTTCCACCAAGGCTGTCCCTACCTTACGATAATATACCTAGCTGTCAATTATATACTTACGTTGCATTCAGTCTCAGGCAGCCTTGGTGTCCGCTTCCCCCGCGGCCCGCAGGGACGCGGCTCTGCCGCCCTCACCACCGGGCGACCCA
>NZ_JACJUQ010000002.1 GCF_014235845.1 Pontivivens nitratireducens
GATGGTACTGCGTCTCAAGACGTGGGAGAGTAGGTCACCGCCAAACCTGTCAATACCTCCTCCGCTCTCTTATGATGAATGATTTTGGCGCGGGGTGGAGCAGCCCGGTAGCTCGTCAGGCTCATAACCTGAAGGTCACAGGTTCAAATCCTGTCCCCGCAACCAAAAATACCAAGCAATACCAAAGCCTTAGGCCTCGCATCTCGCGGGGCTTTTTGCTTATGTGCATTCCACCTCAACGCCACCTCAACGTTTGGCGAGTCCTCCAGCGAATCGACGGTTTCGTGCACTTTGAACCGTGGTAAGCAGCGTTAGGAACGGTGGCCGATCACGGTTGAAGTCAATGGCAGGGGCAGCCCAAGCTCTCGTGCAAAGACGACGAGGGCCAGATCATTGATTCGATTACAACAACGCCCCTTGCTTGGACTCTTTGTGAACCCCTTTGGCAAAACGGCCAAAGCACTGGAGCTCAATGGGGACCTTCTCCAGATCACCAAGGGTCGTCGCAAGCAGTCTCTGACCCTTGAAGCTGTGAATGCGGCGCCAGTGGTTCGGAAGGGCGCGTTTGGTGCCATGCTGACGATCCCTTCTGATTCTGGCGGCGATGTGGTTCTCAAGGCCGCGGCCAAAGTTGAGGCAGCGGCGTTTTCCGAAATCTTCAAAGCCGCTTGGATCCGCTTCAATCGTGCTGCCCTCGAAAAGGAAGCGAGCCGGTTTGATCGCATTCATGCAGGTGTCCAGGCGCTGGCGCACCCAAGCCGCTATCCGGCGGCGTGCCAGATTGCGCCCCTTTTGGATGATGCGCGCGCTCTTGATGCGTCGTTGTTGTCAAAGCTCCAGCCCGAAGCCATCGGCGCCGATGGGTCCAAGCGTATTTCGGTCATTCAGCAATTTGCCACGCATCCGCAGACGGCACGGTCCAAAAGCATCGCTGCCTTCGTCGATGCTGAATTGGACCACTGGAAAGACTTTTTCGACACGATCGAGAGCCAGCCTCTGACGCCAGAACAGCGACTTTCGGTCGTGGTGGATGAAGACGCGACACTGGTCCTTGCCGGGGCAGGATCCGGCAAGACCAGCGTGATCACTGCAAAGGCGGCCTATCTGCTCAAGGCTGGCATCCGTGAGGCCGAGGAAATCCTGCTGTTGGCATTCGCAAAGAACGCAGCGGAGGAGATGTCCGAACGCGTTGAGGCACGGTCGGGCGTACCGATTGTTGCGCGAACGTTCCACGCGCTTGCCTATGACATCATTGGGATCGTTGAAGGATCAAAGCCCGCGTTGGCGGATCACGCCACCGACGACATGGCCTTCAGCAATCTGATCAAGCAAATCCTGAAGGACCTCGTCCACAAGTTGTCAGACGTGTCGCAGGCAATCATCCAGTTTTTCGCGCATTTCCTCGTTGAGCCCAAAACCGAATGGGACTTCAAGAACAAGCATGACTTCTACACCCACATGGAAAGTCAGGATCTTCGCACGCTTCAGGGTGAAAAAGTCAAAAGCTATGAAGAACTCCAGATCGCCAACTGGCTTTACGAAAATGGTGTCGAATACGAGTACGAGCCCGTCTACGAGCACAAGATCCCGGAGACCGGCAGACGCGATTACCAGCCTGATTTTCGCCTGACCGAAAGCGGTATCTACATCGAGCATTTTGGTGTGCGTCGTCAGAAAATGGCGGATGGCAGCGAGCGGCTGGTCACGGCCCCGTTCGTGGAGCGCGAGCCATATTTGGCTGGCATGGAGTGGAAGCGTCAGGTCCACGCCGATCATGAAACCACCCTGATTGAGACCTACAGCTATGAGCGGCAGGAAGGTCGTTTGCTGACAGGCCTTGCGGAAAAGCTTGCCCCGCATGTGACCCTGAAGCCCCGCCCAGCCGACACAATCTACGACCAGATCGTCGAGCTCAACCAGGTGGATGATTTCTCGAAGCTGCTGGGAACCTTCCTTCGCAAGTTCAAAAGCGGTGGTTACAGCCTCGACGACTGCGAAACCAAATCCGACCGGATGAAGCTCGGTAAACGTGCCAAGGCTTTCTTAGACGTCTTTGCGCCGGTCTTTGAGGAATACCAGAAGCGCCTTGAGGGGCGGATCGACTTTGAGGACATGATCCTCCGCGCCGCGCAATACGCCGAGACCGGCCGCTACGTCAGCCCGTTCCGTCACATACTGATCGACGAATTCCAGGATATTTCGCAAAGCCGTGCGCGGCTGGTGAAAGCGCTGAAGGCCCAGCAACCGGACGCACGCATCTTTGCCGTCGGCGACGACTGGCAGTCGATCTTTCGCTTTGCCGGGTCCGACATTCACCTCATGCGCCAATTTGGAGCCGAATTTGGCGGCACGTTCGACAACGCCTCGGGCGTGCACCGTACAGTCGATCTTGGTCGAACCTTCCGGTCGGTCGACCAGATCGCTTTTGCGGCTAGAACCTTCGTGCTTCGCAACCCCGCCCAGATCGAAAAGCAGGTCATCCCGGCTAGCACAGCAACAGAACCAGCCATCAGTATCGTGGCTGTGCCGCGTGCAGAGGATGAGCGAAAGCTGTCTGACGTCCTCGCCGCATTATCGACACGGCCAAACACAGACGCCAAGCCAGCAAGTGTGCTGCTGCTTGGGCGATACCGTTTCAATGAACCACGCATGCGCGATTTGCGGCGCCGGTTCCCGCGCCTGCAAATCACCTTCAAGACCATTCACGCCTCGAAAGGCCTGCAAGCCGATCACGTGATCCTCCTGAATGCCGACAGCGGTCGGATCGGATTTCCCTCGGAGATCGTTGACGATCCTCTGCTGACTCTCGTCTCACCGGAAGAAGAGGCATTTGAGAACGCTGAAGAACGGCGTGTCATGTATGTCGCCATGACACGGGCCAAGTATACCCTGACACTTCTCGCCTCGCACTCGCGCCCGTCGTCCTTTGTCACCGAACTCAGGAAGGATCCTGCTTACGACATAGCTGCAGCACCCGATGCGGAACCCGACGTTCATGTTTGCGGAGAATGTGGTGGGCGGTTGCTGGGCGTGACCGGGAAAGACGGGCGCATCTGGTATCGTTGTGAGCATGTTCAGCATTGTGGAAACCTGCTGCCCGCATGCCCGTCCTGCGGTACCGCTTTGCCACGCCAGGCGGAAGGCACGACCGAGGTTCGATGTGGTTGCGGGGTCAGTTATCCAAGCTGTCCAGACTGCAAAGATGGCTGGCTGGTCGAGCGCAAGGGGAGATACGGAGGGTTCCTCGGCTGCGTTCGCTATCCGACCTGTGTTGGCAAGGCGAAGATCGCGACGGCAAAACGGCCCGCCGCCTCCAAGCCGAGGCGTCGGAAACGGCCCTGACATGGGTGCACAATTGTGCCCATTCCCACACGCGCCAGAGGGAGAGGTCGCATGTCACCATGTCCGTGCAGCGGCGCGCTGCCATTCTTTGAACTTGTGAATCCGCGAAACGGACCGGGCGTGCAGTTGCGCTCGAGGTTTCGGGCGTTTCCCGCAGGCCATTTTCTCGCCCCTTTTCATCGGCAAGCCCGCGCCTGGTCGCGCAACACGGCGTAGTCGCTGAGCATTCGGACCACGACCGCACCCTCTGGCATGGCGGCCACCTCGGCTGCGGCGCGCGCCTCGTCGGTGGCGCTGTAGGGCACCACAGGCGGACATGACGCGCCTGCGTCAGAACCGACCATCGCGCAACCGCTCAACCAAAGCATCGCGGTCAGCGGGACGGCGGCTGGCAGCATCAAGCATCTGGCGTTGAATGGCATGGGTTTTCTCCGATTTTTGCAACCGTTCCGCCAGCCGCCCAGCGCGTTCACCGGCGCGGCGCAGATTCAGAAGGAACAGGGTGATGGTGATAGCAACCAAAGCCAGGCCCAGCGCCTTGCGCGCCGGGCGGCTGGCAAGGATCGCTGCAATCCAGGCCATCACCGCTGCCCTCGCTTCCAGTCATCAAGGCGGGCGTAGATCGTAACTGCGATGCCTCCGAGCGCCACGGCAATGAACACCCAGCGCAGGGTGTCGAGATACGGGACCAGCGGCAGGATGGCAGTCTGCGTGTCGGCCAGCACCTGCTGTGCCACTTCGACCCCGGCCGCGCCAACTGTCGCCACACCCGCTGCACCGCCGCCTTTCATGGTGCGGCTCTGCGCCAGAACCTCGCGCGCAGGCGGGGTTTCGGCTGCAGATGCCGTCGCCCGGACCGGGAACCGCTCGCCCCAATGCCGTGCCGGGCCGAGGTCGACGTGCATGAACCCGGCTCGCGGGTAGAAGCCGAAGCCAAGGAACCCAACCTCCCGCGCCGCCGCCTCGAAGGCTACCGGGTCGTGGTTCGACATAGCAATATCGAACGCCGCACCGTCCATGTGCTTGGACCGGGTGGCACCGCCGACGGCGCGGTTGTGCTCGGGGCTGCGGTAGGCGGAACGCACGATCAGCGGCTTGCCCAGAAGGACCCGTAGCGCCTGCAGCTTATCGAGCGCGGGCTCGTTGATCAGCAGCTTGCCGGTGCCCCGGCAGGCGATCTCGGCGGGCGAGAAGTTCGGCCAGCGCCAGGCTCTTTCAGGCACATCCCGCCAATGGTCGTAAAAGATCGTGGTCATGGGGTCCTCCAAGAACAAAAAACCGCCACAGGAGCGGTCGAGGTAAAGGTCGATAAGGCGGGCGGATTGTCAGTCGCCGCCGCCGCGCTGGAACGCTTCGAACATCAGGGCGCGCATGGCATGGATGTCGGCCTCGATCCGGGCCAGCCGGTCGGCGTCGGTTTTTCGGTCTTCCGCGCGCTGGCGCTCGATGCGGTTGCGCTCGGTGAGCAGTTCGCGGTCAAGCCGGGCGAGCATGGCGTCGTTAGTAAATGCCTTGCGCGCGACGGAGGCCAGCAAGGCGATTGTGCCGCCGATCAGAGCGGTGATTGCGGCCGTCAGGCCATGGTCGCGGAAGGCCGCGCCAACCTCCTGCGCGAGGGAGTTCCGGTCTGTCATAGTGCTGTCTTTCAGTGATCTGCGCAGGGGCGTCAGCCGATCTTCGAGCCCCAGAAGGACGTCTGGTCGGCCGCAAAATATCCGTCCTGAGCGCGGAAAGTGCCCTGCAGCTCGACGGTATCGCCCGCCGTCAACGGCACCATGGTTTGCAGGCCAAGCGCGGTGGCGAGTGACACATGCGCGCCGCCGATCTCGCCGCCTGCGCCCCGAATTTCCGTGGTGCCGTTCAGCACCAGCCGCCCGCGCATGCGGGCCGCGGTGCTGGCATTGGCCTTGTAGAGCAACGTCGCGCCAAAGAGATAGGTGCCGTCCGTCGGGGCCACGAAATAGTTGTTCGCGGCATCAAACGCGCCCTGATCGTTGTAGTCGGTGTTGTTCAGGCCGATCTTGGTCCAGGTCCCGACGCCCACGTAGTTGTCATAGTTGGTATAGGCCTTGAAGCGCGGCAGCTGGGGCTGATCGACGATGCCGGTGGCGTTATCGACGCTGAGTCCGTCGAAGAAGGTGCTGCCATCGGCCGAGACCGCGACGCGGAATCTGTCGGAGCCGAAGATCCCAACCAGCGCCTTGGTCACGAAGCCGGTCTGCAGCGTGAGCCCGAGATCGTCGCCTGCGGTCTCCTTGTTCATGGTGTAGAACAGATCGCCGGTGCCGCCCTCGGCCACGGTCTTCGCCGTCCAGAGCGCGGCGTTCAGCTTGGCCGAGAACGGGTTTGATGCATCGGTGTTTGTTCCGAGGCCCAGCAATGATAGATTTTGCAAAGACGCAGGCGTGGTGCCGACCCATGCGGAGCCATCGTAAACGAGCAGCAATTTCTCGTCCTCGACCCATGCGCGCCAGCCGGTCCGGGGCGGCAGGCGAAGCCAAGCCCCATCGGTCCAGAGCGCCACGTTCAGGTCCCAGCCAGCCCAGTCGCCGGTCGCGCCGGAGGCGACGATGTATCGGTCGCCGTCTGCGGGGCTGCCGGGCGGCGCGGTCAGGTCCCGGTCGAGGACGGAAAGTTGCACAAGCCCGTCGAGCAGCCGTAGGGCCTCGTTATGGGTGACATGCTTTTGTGCCTGCGCCGCCAGGATGTAGGGCAGCAGCAGGTTGGTCGTGGCATCGGACATGAGAGGACCTTCAGAGTTGGAGCGTGATGGTGTTGGCGGCCCCCCGACCGACAAGGGCGGAGAGCTGGAAGATTCGGACATCAAGCGTATCGCCGGGCGCGAGCAGTGCGCCCCAATCGGCGGTCTGCTGGGCGGCGGTGTAGACCGCGCTTGTCGTGGAGGTGGTCAGCACCCGCTTGACCGTGCTGCCATCGAGGATCTCGACCTCATAGGCTTCCAGCTCCTCGGCGAGTGGTACGTCAAGCCCACCCCAGCTGTCGGCGGCGAGCGCTCTTGATCGGCGCATCCAGCGGATTGTTAGATTGCCAGGCATGCGTGGCCTGCGCCATGGCTGCTCGACATGGGCCACAGAGAATGGTTGGAGCCCGATGCCAGCGGGCGTGAATGTCTGTGCGACATAGGTCTCGTCGCTGACCGGGCGGCTGGCTGGGCCGATGCGCCAGTTCCACGGCAGCCCCAGATCACCCTCGGCGATTGGCAAGGATGCCAAAGCCTCGTCCAGCACCACAACCCGCGCGCCTGCCGGTGCCGGATTGGCCATTGGGCCTTCCGTACCGCGCTGGCCGCGCAGAAGGCGTGTCAGGCGATACCGGCTTGGTGCGATCAACTCCGCCTTGCCCGCCTGCAGGATTTCCCAGACACCCGGCGCACTTTCAATTGCCAGTGCGTTGGCACCGCCGAATAGCGTCAGATCCGTGACACCTTCCAACATGCCGGAGAGCAGATCGACCTCCAGTGTATTGCCGAGATCAAAGCGCGACGTGGGGCCTGCGAAGAAATCCGAGACCAGCGTTCCGATGCGGGCGCGACCGCCAAAGGTGGTCAGAAGCTCGAACCCATCGCTTGAGGGGCTGCGGAACACGGCCATCTCGCCGGGCCAAGGAGTGGCGTGCGTTGCGATGAGCGGGCGATGCGCCGGTTGGCCCTCGGTCAGCTGCGGCAGATCTATGAGCACCACCTCGGGCGCTCCGAACACCACGGCTTTTGACAAGGACGATGGGCGTGGCGATCCGGGTGGCAGGTCGTGGGCTTCGCGGTCCTGGCGAACGGCTTCGATCCCACGGGCCTCTGCATCGGCAATTGAGATGAGCCGGAGCGAGATGTGCCGCTCATCATGGCTGAGCGTCACGACGTCCGCCGGATCAAGGGCCAGTCGCGAGGGTGGCAGGCGAAACGCGGCCGTCTCTCGCCCGGTCCAGGCTTCCATCAACGCGCGGCGGCAGCGCCGTTCGGCTTCCTCGGGCGGGACCGCCATGGGGAAGCTCTCTGAGGCAATGCGCGTGGTGTCCACGGTGATGCGCCACGCCTCGACAAGCGCCGCGTCGTAGTCCTCGTCAGCTCGGGCCACTTGCCATTTGAGCGCTTGCGGCAGTTCGGTTTCCTGGCCCCGCGTCAGTTCCAGTACATCGCCCTCACGAGCGGACACCAGATCGTCGGGCCCGAGGGTTGCGACGGCGGCCCGCCCGCGCATGACAAAGCGGATCATGCCCTCGGTCTCGACCGCATCGAACCCGAAGTGACGCGACAGGGTAGTGATTGATGCGCGCGGGCTCTCCAACGCGCCAATGGCATAGCCCTCGACGGCACCCCAGAGGCCGGTGACATCAATCCGGGTCTCGGGCAGCCCCGCGCGCAGGCAGAGGTGACGCACGAGGGCGGCCAGCGCCACGGCTCCAAGGCGACCGTTCAACCAATGCCCCAGCCGCCAGTTTGCCCCATCGGTCCAGACGTCGGTGAGTTCGGGAAAGAACGGATAAGGCCGCGCGTCCCATGTCCAGGCGGCGCATTCCGGCACATGCACCATGCGGTCGCCATAGGCCGGTGACACCGGGTTGTGCGCGGCGTCGCGCCAGAACAGACAGGTGGCCTCGAGATAGGCGCGCTGGATCGTGTCATCGCGCCAGCCGCGTGAGAAATACGGCGTGATGTTCTCGGAGGATTTGGGGTCGGAAAAGACGTTCGGCCGGTTGGTGCCCCGGTCGATGGCGGGACAGCCCAGCTCGGTGAACCAGATCGGCTTGGACCCCGGCATCCATGCTGTGGGCGTTGCGCTCTCCACCCCGCCGGGACGGTTATAGTGTGCGTTCGACCACCAACTGCGCAGATCCTTATAGCGGAAAACCCACGGCTTGGCGGTGCTGCCATCGCTGATCGGCGTGCGAACTTGCGCCGCGCGATCAGCGTCGGAGGCGTAGAACCAATCGAAGCCTTCGCCGCCCGCGATGTTTCCCTGCAGGTAGGCCCGGTCGTAAATCGCGGGCCAGCCCTCGACCGCGTCCGCATGCTCAAACCCGTCGCGCCAGTCCGACAGCGGCATGTAATTGTCGATGCCGACGAAATCGATCTCCGGATCGGCCCAGAGCGGGTCGAGGTGAAAGAACACGTCGCCAGAGGTATCGCCCGGCTGGTGCCCGAAGTATTCCGACCAGTCAGCGGCATAGCCGATCTTCGTCCCGGACCCGAGGATGGAGCGCACATCCGCGAGCAGATCCCGATACGCCTGCACGGCGGGATAAGTGCTGGCACCCGAGCGGATCGTGGTCAGCCCTGCCATCTCGGTGCCGATGAGGAAGGCGTCAACGCCGCCCGCCGCTTTGCAGAGATGGGCATAATGCAGCACCATGCGGCGCAGGCCCCAATCGCCGGAGGGCCCGGTCCAGCTGACGTTCTCGCCAGAGGTACTGAAGTTTGCGGGCGTTGCCGCGCCGAAGAGCGCGGACACCTGCGCGGCCGCGGCTGCGGTTTTGTCCACTGTCCCGGCATACCCCGCGGCCGGAGAGCAGGTGATCCGCCCCCGCCATGGGAAAGCGGGTTGGCCGATCTCGGCAGAATTATCACTGTAGGGGTTCGGCAGTGTGCTGTTGGGCGGCACATCCATCAGGATGAAGGGATAAAGGGTCACCCGGAGCCCGCGCGCTTTCATCTCCCGAATGGCCTGCACCACTGCGAAATCAGCGGGCGTGCCGCCATAGACCGGGCGCTCCTGAGCGTCTCGACTCACAAGCATGGCATTGGCGCGGCTCACGCCATTGACGCTCCATGTCTGCGGCGTAGTGGTCTTCTCCAACACCTCGACGCCGGGCCGCACCTTGCAATTGCCTGCGCGCAGATCATCGCCGAACCAGGCCACGACCAGTGACACGCTCTCCACCGCAGGCGCCATGGCCTGCAGCCGGTCCAGCGCCACCACCATGTCGGCGGTGTCCGACACCGCGTTGAGGTTCTCGGGCGTTTGCGCGCCGCCACTGCCCCTGCGGATGCCTTGGGTGGCGTAACTGAACTCGCCCGACGCGGGGATCATGGTGACGGCGCGAGTCAGCCCCTCGGCCGTGTCCGCGTCCGCCAAAGGCCGAAACACCTCGAAACTCATCTGCGGGATGCGGTTGCCGTAATCCCCCAGTGGCAGATCCTCGAACACGACATAGGCGGTACCGCGATAGGCGGGTGTGTTGGCCGCCCCCATCTTCGCCGACAGGAACGGGTCCACTGGCTGCGCCTCATCGCCCGGATACCAGCGCCAGGTGACCCCGGCAGTGTCCAGCAGCTTGCCATCGGCCCAGATGCGGCCAACCCCAGTGATCGGGCCCTCGCACAATGCGACCGCAAAGGAGGCGTAATAGAAATACTCCGTGCTTTGGACCTTGCCACCTCCGCCGCCACCCTTGCCGCCTCCTTGCGTGGTGGTCCTGGTCTCCTCGCGGAAATCCGTGGCCCAGATGATATTGCCACCGACCCGCATGCGGCCATAGACGCGCGGGATCACTGCGCCCTCGGTGGCGGAGGTGATGCGCAGATTGTCCATCCGCGCGCCCTCGATCCGTTGGGTGGGGGCCAGCGACGAAATGATCCAGCTGTCGACCACGGAGCCGATGGTGGAACCGACAAAGCCGCCGATGGGGATGGCGCTGACACCAAGGATCGTACCGCCGATGCTGCCGCCAATAGCGGCACCGGCAGCACCGAGAACAAGACTGGCCATGGGGTGATCTCAGGGTTGGGGAAAGAGGAAAGCGAAAGCGATACGCCGCCGCCAGGAGGGGGTGAGCGGTTCCTCGATCACGCCGAGCCGCTCGTAGGCGTGGAGGAAGGTGCCGGGCCCGGTGAGGATCCCGACATGCTTGGCAATGGCGCGTGGGGCCATGCGGAAGAGCACGAGCGCGCCGGGACCGGCGTCAGATGATGCGATCTCTGACATCATGGCCCGCGCCCCATCCGCCAAAACCTCGCGCGGGCCGGTCTCACCCCAGTCGCGGCTGTAGGGCGGGATCGGGAACGGCTCGGGGCCGACGACCTCGCGCCAGACGCCTCGGGCGAGGCCAAGGCAGTCGCAGCCGACGCCGCGCAAGCTGGCCTGATCGTGATATGGCGTGCCAAGCCAAGCGCGCGCGGTTGCAATGACCCGCGCGGGATCCGCTGCAACGACCGGGGACATCACAATACGCCCCCTTCGTGTCCGCCATCTTTGTTGGCGTAGCGCAGAATGGCATCTTGGCCGGGAATATGGGGAAAGCCACGGAAGTTGGTGGTGTTAGCGAACTTCGCGCCACAGGTCTCGATCCGCTTGTCGCAGCCCGCACGGACAATAAAGGCGTCGCCCTCAGCGATGGGCCGCACCGGTGCTTCGAGCAGTGTTAGCCCCGCGTCACCATCGATGACATCATGGGCGATTACTTCCGCGCGCCGCCCGGCATTGGCCCCGCCGGTCCACTCCACCGTGCCGAAGGTAAACCACCCGAATGTAAAAGCGCCCAGCCCTGAGGCGGTGAACGCCCGGTCGCGCTGCAGATTGGTGACCGTGCCGATGCCCCTGAACACTGGATTGCCCAGATCCACCCCGCAGCGGGCATCCCCCAAAGCCGCATCGCAGGTCCCCTGGAACGTGCGCCCGACCGTCTGGCCCAACACATGGGCGAGACTCCGGACTTCGGCGACAAACGCCAATCGCCCGCGGCGGATCTGGCCAATGGCACCGCGGCGCATCAGCACACGCTGGCCGGTCTTGGCCCAGTTCACCCGCCAGACCTCGACCTCCGCGTTGTCCCAGCGGCCGTCGAGGATGTCGGTCTCGGTGATGCGGTCCGAGGTCAGCACGCCCTCTGCGTCTTGTGCATCGACGGACAGGTCCGAGCCGGAACGCACCTCGGACGCCGTGAGCCCGCTCTCGGGTTCGAAGTCGGTGCCGTCAAAGCTGAGGGTTCGGTCATGATCGGTGAAGCCAAAGGTGATGCCATCGGCCCTTCTGATGCGCCAGCACCACGCGAGCGTGGTCGTGCCCTCGTCCAGATGGGCCTGAAGATCAGGGGTGAGGGTCTTCATCTGCGGATCTCCAGCAGCGGGATGGATGTGATTGAGCCCAGCCGCTCGAGGTCGAGCGTCACGTCGAGGGCGTCGGTGTCGAAGCGGACCGGTACGTCGAAGGCGAAACCTGCAGTTATCGCGTTGCCCGCGCCCGGTGCGACGCTGAAAGTGACGACGCCGGTTGTGCTGTCGACCGACCAGCCCGAAACCTGCTCTGCGCCGTCGAGGGATATCCCGACACTGCCCGCGACTGGCTTTGCAATCGTCCGCGTCCAGGTCTGGCTGCCCGAAGCGTAGTGTTTGACCAGCTGGAAGGCGGTCATCGTGCCATCGCCGGTGCCAATTACCTGATCGGTGGGCGATGGCGTTCCCGAGGGCAGGCAGGACTTGTGGTCACCCCAGTCCTTGAAGCGAAATCCGTGTAGCCGCCCGTTGCGCGCCTCGAAGAAGGCGACCACCGCCGCCAGATCGTCGGCCCGGCGGATGCCGTAGGCGACATCGTAGCGGCGACGCGAGTTGGCCCAGCTGGCGTTGCGTTCCTCGTCGCCGGAAGCGAGCTCCACGATCTGGGTCCGCCGCTCCGGCCCGCCGCGCGCGCCGCGACTTATATTGTCTGGAAACCGGACCTCATGAAATGCCATCACATGCCTCTTCTGCCCAGCGACACCGCGCGGGCGATGTCCGCCGCCACCATCAGCAGAGGGGTCACATCGTCTAGCAACCGCCCGACCACATCGGCGGAAGTGCTGTCGCCGCATATCAGCCGATGCGATCCCAGCTGCCAAAGGTCGCCCGGAACGGACACCGGCGTGGCAGGTGGTTCGGGCATGTCATACTCGCCCTCGACCGGGCCATCGCCGCCCAGCGCATCCGGATCCTGCAAAAGCGCGTCCAGATCGGCGTTGGTGATGCCCAGCAGCGACAGGTCGAAATCCTTAGCCAGCAACCCCGCGATCTCATCACGCAGCATGGCCTCATCCCATTCGCCAAGCTCGGTGAGCTTGTTATCCGCGATGCGATAGGCGCACCGCTCGGCTTCATCCAAGTGCCCGAGGCGGATCACCGGCACGTCGGTCAGGCCCAGCATCGTTGCGGCCAGCACCCGGCCGTGGCCCGCGATCAGCTCGCCATCGTCAGCCACCATGCAGGGCACGGTCCAGCCGAACTTCGCCATGCTGGCCGCGATCTTGGCCACCTGGTCGTCGCCGTGCATCTTGGCATTGCGGGCATAGGGGCGCAGCCGGTCAATCGGCCACGTCTCGATCTCGCTTGGTGCGAAGACAAGGTCCATGGGAGGGCTCTCATTTTAGGCGGGGTGGACATGCCGAGCCACGCGGCCAAGGCCGTGAGATCGGGATCCGTGATGTCAGGAAAACAAAAGCGCCCGCGAGGGATTTCCTCCGGGCGCTATTCTTCGATGATTAATAGGTAGGTCAAGGGGGGCAGCTTTGTCAAACGAAAACCGCCTGGAATCAACGGCTTCCGGACAGGTGGCTTCCGCTGGCTGGCTTCTTGTTCAGGTGGCTTCTCTGGATTCCCAGGGTGGATTCTTGACAAAAATAGTAAAATCCACCCTGAGAGTTGAACAGGCCAGCGTAAGCTTCTGTAATATAGTGACTTTATTCCGTCACGCCGCTGAGGTGGCTTCCGCCTGGATTCCCCGGTGAAGAAGCCAGTCGCTAGCAAAATGCCGCGCTGCGCCCCCCCGTATAAGGATCACGCCCGGGAGGAACCAAGGCATGGGGGGTAGCAGAACTCGCAACCGAAGCCCGCTATTGAATGCGCATCTGCGTTGGGTCAAATTCCAGCGTAAGTGTTTCCCATTGCTCATATTGATCAGGCGGCAGCTCAAAGCCATTTGCTCCGCAACGTATTATGGCTCTCCGCGCGGCTTCATACGCTTGTCTCGCCGCCGCTTCGCTCGTTCCGTTATGAGACAACATCGTGATGCTGTTGACGTCAGGCATACCGTTTTCTTCCAGACTGACAGAAACCCTGATATTCACCTGGAGCGCTTCGGCCGACAGCGATCCAACATTCCAACACCTTTGAATTGTACTCGCCAACGCAGCACTGCTTGCAACATCAAAGGTGGTGTCGGCATTCTGTGCTGAGTCCATATCACTTGAAGTGTCGGTTGTCTGAGACGTGTCCGCGTTGGGTGCCGCTGCCGCATCAACCTCTGGATCATCAAAAGCGCCCTGAAGCTTGAGGTTGAGAGCTGCTCCTGCAATTGCGCTGAACGTCGTGATTTGAACTGGGTCAGGATCCGAACTTCCAGGTCCCCAAGGCAATAGAACAGAACGCAAAAGGCTGCCTTCGCAGTAGACATCAGTGTGGATTTGTTCGCCATTCAACATGATGCGAAAACGTCCAACGGGCCCCCTTTGATCCTCAAGGGTCCATACCTCGGAAAAGGGCATGATATTGGACACGGCCGCGCCAAGGTTGATGGCGGATTGTAGTGCTCCTCTGCAATATTGAGCGGTCTCGAATTCTTCACCGACCTCACCGCGTCTGAGCGTTTCATCCAGAAGGCCAGGCGCAGCCTCCAACAGCTTCTCAGCTTCAGCAATGCCTTGCTCCGCCATTCCGGTCGCAATATCCGCATAGATGTTCTGTGCTTGTGCCGTCGATACAATCATCGCAGTAGCGGAAGCTAGGACTAGAAATTTTGTTCGGTTCATTCGGCAACACCTCCTGATAGCAGATTTTTAAATTCACTTTCCCCCATGATCCGAATGGGATGACCAGCATCGCGCATTTCTTCCGCTTTGCGGTGCTTACTGCTTTTGGCGTGCCCGGCAAGGACGGTCAGGTCCTGATCTCCGACGACCAGATGCGTTGTCTTCTTTGTGACCCCGGCCTTTACGGTCATTCCGGCGTGGGCAGCCAGGTTTGCGGCTTCGCTTCGCGACATGCCCAGCGCACCTGTGAAGACCACGATTGATCCGGCCAATGTCCCATTAGGATCACCGTCCATAGTGATTGCAGCTGGATAGCTCTTTTTCTTTTTGGGGGCGGGCTTGATCAGTTCCTCAAAGGGAAGTCGAAGATGAGTTTCGGCGTGCAGCACGACCATCGCCGCGGCACGCGCGTCTTCGCCAGCGTCATGATGATGGAACTGGAGATCCAGCGTGCGCTTCAGGTTCGCCAGCCCGTGTCCGCCGTTCCCCTTCAACTCTGGCCAAGCACGTCGCGCAATCCTGACGCTGTCACTCCAGCGAAGGTCCGGGGTGTCGATCCCGCAGAAACCACAGGCGGCATTCATAGCCCGCTTGTCGAAGTTGCTGTGCTGAACGAGGTGATGATTTGTCAGCAGCTGCAGCATCGACCCCAACGCATCGGGGAAATGGGGCGCATTGGCGACATGATCAGGTCCGATGCCGTGCAGCTGTATGTTGAACGGGTCAAATCGTGTGCCTGGATTGACCAGCATCGAGAAGGTCTGGATCTGATTGTCGGGCTGAACACAGGCCAGGCCGATCTGGCAGATGCTGGCCACATCGCTACAGGCGGTTTCAACGTCCAGTGCGATGAAGCGGAAGCTGCCCTCCGGCACGCGGTCTGCGTGGGCGAAGGCAGGTCTGGGAGAGGGGCGGGCGGTTTCTGGCGTCCGCTGGCCAGTAGCGGCAGTTTGAGACGATTCCGGGGTTCGGCCGAACAGCCAGTTAAAAAGCGCCATGGGACACCCTTTCTGAACAATACCGCAACGGGCCGAATGGATCCGGGCGGCATTCTGCTTTTGCCCAAAAGACCCGGCGTGCCAGATGGGCAGTCATGGCGCGCATAGTTTGGCGTCCTCCAGCGTGTTCGCGTAGATCAGGCAGGTTTCCACATCATCCAATCGCGCCGCCATCCCCCTCGCGATTTCGAGGTTCTCGTTGAAATCGTCGACCAGCTCGTTGTGTCGTCGCAGCAGGGCGTCATGGGCCTCGGTGCATTCGGTCACGTTGGATCGGCAGGTGAAGCCTTCGTAATCGCATTGGTAGCGGTCGAAACACGCGGCGTTTTCATTCACGCACATTCCGCTGCTGGAGCAGACCGTTTCGCCAAAACCAAGGCAGGCACCGCGGTCGCCGTAGGAACAGCTGAAGCCCTGTTGCGCAAGCGCGCCAGACGGGATCAGCGCGAGGGTGATGAGCAGCGTTTTGAGGTTCATTCCGGCAGGTCCAGTTTCGGCAACGCGTCCACGATCTTCATCGTCTCCAGGCTCACGGTGATGACCCGCTGGAACAGCTCCAGCGGATAGGCGGGGTTGTTCATGGTCTCATTGGCGTAATCATTGGCGTCGTTGACGATGCCGCTGGCCTTGTCGGTCTTGACCACCTGGCGCTCCATCACCCATTCCAGCGCGGGCTTGCCGTTGACAACATAGTCGTAGGCCTCCAGCGGGATATCGGTCATGGTGATGTTGGCGTTGTAGATCACCGTGGTCTTGTCCTTGTCGCGGGCCTTGCCGCCGAACTTCATCTTGGTCACGCGGTAGAAGGCCTCTGCGTCTCCCACGTTCCACAGCTCGGGCGTGCCCTGCTTGTAGGTGACGGGGTATGGCTCCACCGTTTCGTAATTGACGTGGAGATCGCCCAGCGCGCGACCGGCGTCCGCAAAGGCGCGGAAATCGGCGTAGGTTTTCACGCAGGGAATGCGGGGCAGTTCCTTGGTCAGGTTATCGGCGTAGCGGTCGCGGTAGTCGGGCGAATGCAGCAGGCCGTAGACGTAGTAGAAGATGTCCTCCTTGGTGATCTCATCGCCCGGATAGGCCGCGTGGAAATGCGCCAGCCCGGCATCGGTGATCGCGTCGCGGCGCTGGAGGCCGGAGGACTGGCCTTCGAACAGGCCGCCCGGTTCCTCGTCCTGCTGGTCATAGAGGTAGAGAGGGAAACATTGGGACCCGGCCTCCATCGCGTTGAAGTCGAACAGAGTTTCGAGCAGGCAAACTGAAAACCCACGGGAGCCGCCGTTTCCGGTTGTGGCTATAATCATGTTCTCTGCAACGCCTTTGGGAAACAGACGTTCATTCTGATACATCATCTCGTTCAGATGACGATCATAATAAATCCACTGCTTGGCGAATGGCCGGTATGTCGCTTTTACAACGTGTTCCTCCTTAAAATCTATAGTGCGACCGCGCGTGACGCTATTCAATAGCGCTCTCGACCAATTTATCCTGGAACCATCACGCAGAACATGATCCTTAGCTTGCCTTAGCTGGCCTTTTAATTTCAGCCTTTCAACTTCGGAATTGTAGCGCGTAACCATGCCAGAGATATTGGAGATCAATTGACTCCGAGAGGAACCGTAGCACCACGCATCGCGGCTCGTGAGGATACCCTGCGAGAAATTACCAAACAGCGATATAGAAGACTTGTCCTTCTTATTCCCGATTGGGATGAACGCATCGAAACTGGTGTCACGCTGGTTCAGCCAGTCGTTTTTATCATCCGGCGTGATCCGCTGCCATCTTTCCGCATTACTGATTGCCTTCACTGCTCCAAAGTCGCGGATGATCGCCAATTTCTGCTTCTGGTCCAGATAGTCGCCGATGTCATGGAAGAAGATCCGGCCATGCTCAGTGGCAACTGGGTTCTTGACAAAGACACTGATGGCGATCGGTGCGCGGCTGCCCGACCCGAATATCTTGCCGCCTTCCTTGCGAGACCGTTCGCCGCTGGTGCGCTGATTGCCGCGAAGGTGGAAAACATAGAGATCCGTAAATTCCCTCGCCAAGCAGGCACGCATCCCATCCGCGGCGTTGCTTTCGACCCAGCCCGCGTTTGTGACATAGGCGACGACGCCGGCATCCCCTATACGGTCCGAAGCCCAGCGAATGCCGCGAACGTAGCTGTCATAAAGCGCCGTCTTGAGGTGTGCGTCAGATGCCGCCGCGTAAGTTTCGCGGATGCGCTTATCAAGACCCGCGTAGCTAACATTCGCGTTGTTGTCGTTCTCGCTACCTTGCCCTTTCGAATACGGCGGGTTGCCAACGATCACCCGGATATCCAGCTCCTTCTGCCGGGTGCGGCGTTCGGAGTTGTCGGGCATGTAGAGCGCGAGCTCGTCGTCGCCCTCATACATCTGGAAGGTGTCGGTCAGGCAGATCCCCTCGAAGGGCACGTATTCATGGCTTTCCGTGATCCCCTGATAGACCGCCTCGATGTTGATCGCGGCGATGTAATAGGCCAGCAGCACGATCTCGTTGGCGTGGATCTCGTGGCGGAACTTGTGCTCCAGTTCCTCGGGCGCGATCAGGCCCGATTGCAGCAGCCGGGTGATGAAGGTGCCCGTGCCGGTGAAGGGGTCGATGATGTGGACGCCCTTGGACCCCAGTGTCTGGCCGAAATGCTCCTGCAACATTTCGTTGACCGAATGCAGGATGAAATCGACGATCTCGACCGGCGTATAGACGATGCCCAGCTTCTCGGTCGTGCGGGGGAAGGCGTTGCGGAAGAACTTGTCGTAAAGCTCGACGATCAGCTTTTGCTTGGCCTGCGGATCGGTGATGCCCTGCGAGCGCATCTTGACGCTGGCGTAGAACTTTTCGAGGTCCTTGGACTCCTTGTCGAGGTTGGCCTCGTTCAGCACATCCAGCACGCGTTGCATGGCGCGTGACACGGGGTTTTCGGCGGTGAACTTGTGCCCCTCGAACAGGGTCTCGAACACGGGCCGGGTGATGATGTGCTGGGCCAACATCTCGATGGCGTCGCCTTCGGAGATGGTGTCGTTCAGATCGTCGCGCAGTTCGGCCAGAAACCCGTCAAAGGCGCGGCGCGGGTCGCTGTCGGGGTCTTTCAGCAGCGCGGTCAGGCGGGTGATGTGGCTTTTGGCGATTTCGGCGATGGAGGCGGACCAATCCTCCCAATAGTCGCGGGTGCCGCATTTCTTGACGATCTTGGCCATGATGGCGCGGGAGAATTCGTCGATGGAGAAAGTCATCTCCGTCTGGGTCGGTCCCGGGCCCTCGATGACCTCATCGCCGTTGCCACCGCTGTCCGAGCCGATGCCCGAACCGGCAGCCTTGGTCTTCGTTGGCAGCGTGTCGACAACGGCGGTGACGGATCGGAGCTCTTCGGACTCGGCGTTGATGCCGACGATCTCGACGGTATCGCTGATATCCTGCCCCAGCGACATCTTGTTGATGGTGCTGTCAAAGCGTTCATCATGGGCGCGCAGCGCGTTCAGGATCTGCCAGACGACGCGGTAGCGCTCATTGTCGGCCAGTGCCTGTTCGGGCGGCACACCGGCGGGAACGCCGACCGGCAGGATGACATAGCCCATCTTCTTGGTGTCGGTCTTGCGCATGACGCGGCCAACCGATTGCACCACGTCGATCTGGCTTTTGCGCGGGTGCAGGAACATGATCGCATCGAGGGCGGGCACGTCGACACCTTCGGACAGGCAGCGCGCGTTCGTCAGGATGCGGCAGGTGTTCTCGCCTGCGTCGGCCTTCAGCCAATCCAGGAGGGCGCTGCGCGTTTTGGCGTTGAAGGTACCGTCGACGTGTTCGATTTCGCACTGGAGGTGGTCTGAGGCAGGTTCATCGTCGATCAAGCCGTCCTGGCCCAGATATTCATCAACCACGGCGGTGAATTCATCGCGGATCAGCTTGGAGCTGCGAATGTCCTTGGCGAACGCCAGCGCGCGCCGCATCGGATGGGGATCGGCGGTGACGTCGGTCTTAAGGTCGATCTTGGTCAGCGCCTTGTAACAACCGATGATTTTGGTGGCATCGTCCAGCACCAGTTCGCTGCCCGCATCGCCGAGCCGTTTTTGCACCGCGGCACTGACCAGCCCCTCGTCCATCGCCAGGACGATGACCTTGTAATCGGTCAGCAGACCGTTCTGCACCGCCCAGCCAAAGCCGCGATAGAACAGGGTTTCGCCAAAGAGGTCGGGGTTGTCCATTGATGCGAGTTCAGCACCAACCTCGTCGGCCTTGCTGCGAACGTTATCTCCGAAGATCCGGGGCGTGGCAGTCATGTAAAGACGTTTGCGGCCCTCGACATGATCATCGCTGTGGATTTTGACAAAGTTCGACTCTTCCTCGCCACCAAGTGTCGCGCCGGTCGTTCGATGGGCCTCGTCACAGATGATGAGGTCGAATGCAGGCAGGCCCGCTTCCTGCGCTCGGGTCAGAGTGACGATGGACTGATAGGTCGAGAAGATGACGGTCATCCGCTCGGGATCGTCCTCGCGCGCATTTTCGGCAACCTTGGCCGGATCGGTGGTGGCTGGAAACGCCAAATCGTGGATCTCGATCTCGGCCACGTCATCGGTGCTTTTGCGGCGCTTGCCCACATGGGCATCGGAGCAGACGGCAAAAGCACGGATCGGCGTTTCGGTGTCATTGGTCCATTCGCGCACCGTCTGGGACATCAGCGCCAGCGACGGCACCATGAACAGAACGCGCTTGCCTTTGCCCGCGATGGTCTCGGCGATCTTCAGTGAGGTGAACGTTTTGCCCGTGCCGCACGCCATGATCATTTTGCCACGATCGGCCGCAGCCAGGCCCCTGCTGACGTCTGCAAGTGCATCGCGCTGATGCTGCATAAGGGTTTTCTTCGCCGCCAAGACGATCTCGCCCCGTGCCTCGAAGATCGTCCAGTCGATCCGGCTTTCCCGCAGATCGGTCAGCCCGATCCGGACAACAGGGATTGCCTGACCGCGGATCATCTCCTCGGCATTTGTCCCCCACTCTTGTTCTGTCGTGTCGAGAACGACCCGCCGACGGAACGGGTCCTTGCCAGAGGCCGAGATGAAGCTGTCGATATGCGATTTCTGGATCCGTGTATCGGCGGCATAGAATTTTGCCTGGATCGCAGCGAAGCCATCCTCGTTGCGCAGTTTGGCGACAAGGTCGATCCCGACATCCTTGCCGTCCCAGCCGTTCGCCTGCGCCCATGCGGACCACGACCAGACCGCTTCGTATTCTTCGGCCTGAACCGGGTCGTTCAGGAAGAAAGCAGAGGCAAGGCGTTCGAAGTACGTACCCTTTTCACGTTCGGTGACGGCTGCATCACGGTAAGATTGAAGAATTCGATCAACAGCAGTCATAAACGCCTCAAGAAAAACTTTTCGTCAGCTTAGCGTCGATCAGATTGCCGTGCGACCGATAATTACTGAACCTTTTGTAAGCTGATTTGAGGTCGCGCTATGAGGCAGTCCTCCGCTTTAGCGCACGCTCATAATCTCACCTGTATCCAGCTTTTTGACGTAATCGACCGCGCTGCCATTCCAGTGATATGCGTAATGCGCGCCTTGCGTCGGGATCGGCACGACATCGGGCCAGAATGCGGCGATGCAGCGGCCGCCTTGATAGCGCACACTGGGCCAAGTGATGCCATCGGAGCCCGCCGCGCGCCGCTCAGCGCCGAACACCTGTGAGGGGCGGTAGTTGTCGGGATCCAGCAGGTCGGCCATCCCCGTGACATCGTCCATGTCCGCGTCCACCGATCCGATCAGCTCGCGGAACTGCGATGTCCAGCCGGAGGCCTCATTCGTAGCCAGCATGGTTTTGCTGTGGTGGTGGATGGTTTCGGCGATAGCCACTTCGGTGCTGTCGCCTGCGTAATACAGACCATATGTCCCATCGGAGAACCGCCCCGGTCGAAGTGGCGAGCAATGAACAAACGCCGCCATCACCCAGCTTGCGCCCGGCCCGGTGACACGCCGCGCCACCGGCACCTTCGCCAAATCACCGATGCTGTCGCGGATGCGCGGGTTGAACTTGGCCTCAGCCGAGGCCAGTGCCTCCCAATCGGCAGGGTCAGCGATATCCTCGAAGAGGTCAATCGGCGGATAGATCGAGCGGATGATCCGGGCGCTGCGCGGCCAGACGACGCGGCGCGTGGGCGCTGTCACCATGCCCCGCGCTCGGCGTCCAGATAGCTGCGCAGGTCGATCAGGTCGGTGATCTCGCCGCGCATCATCACGTCGAGCGCACTTTGGCCGTTGAAGGCTGCGTTCGGCTTTCTGATCCACGCGTAACCACGCGCCGCATCGGTGAAGAGATAGCGCAGGCCCTTGTGAATCCCCATCAGGATTGCCATGCGCGCCCGCAAATCGCGGTCGATCCGGCCGATACTGCCGTCCTTCCAGCGGGCCCATGTGCGCTGGGCCATGTCGCCCAGCAAGGTGCGGGCCTCGATGTCGCTGAGCTGCCAGGCGCGGAACAGGTTCACGGTGGTGCGCGCGAGGGCGGCGGCCTCCTCATCCGTGATGGCGGGAAGGTCCGGTCGGGACGCGGTGGGTTCGATTGTGGCAAACTGCATGGCAAATCCTCTATGACACAAATATATAGGTTATATGCCATTTGACAAGATGCCGTTTCCAGTAAGGTCGATGCGACTCTCAGCGCCAAGGCCGCACTTTCGGCATCGCCGCCGTCACCTCGACCTCCCGCAGCATCCGCCCCATTATCAGCCCATCGCGCACCCAGTCCAGCGCCTGCCACCAATCCTCATAGCCGCGACGGGCGGAGGCGATCTGTTGCGGATGCGGCCGCCAGGTGACCGGGCAGGCCAGAACTTCGACCGTGCGCCATTTGCCCCGGGTCAGCACCCGTTCGGAGCCCACAACTTCCGTCACGGCCCGAACACCGTGCTGATTTTGCCGCGTCTCGACCGGCACACAGCGGGGAACAACGCCTGGCATCCAATCGGGGGTCAGCCCGACACGGGCCAGTTCCGCGATGCGGATTGCCATGCGGATGCCGCCCAGACTGTCGGGCATTGCGGCGACGGTGGCGGCAATCACCTCTGCATCCGCGTGGGTGTAGCTGCCCATCTTGGGCTGGCCGCCGTCGACCTTGCAGCCCAGCGCAGCACGCTGCATCAGGACATACTCCAGGCCAAATCCGAAGCCTTCCTCGACCACGTCCTTTGGTTGGGGCAATTCCAACTGTGCCTTTTCCACCCGGAACGCCCATTCCAGCGCTGCCTGCACGCCCAGCGCGCGTTTCACCTTTGCGCCACCGGCACGACCGATCCGTCCCTGCATGCTCATGGGAGCAATCCTTCAAACAGATTCATTTGCGCTGGGCCCTCCGGCTCTTGGCTTGGTCGCCAGATCCACGGGCCCGAGGCCATGGGCAGCTGCGAGAGTGTGCCACGCATGTGCTGCTGCCAGAGGGTGAACTCCGTTGCCGAGCAGGCGCAGAGCGCGATAATCGGACGAGGTAATCCCGGTAGCGTTGTCGAGAACCACGATGCGGCTGTCGTCCGTGTTAGGGGATTTGACAGGCCTAAATGGAGAAATGGTGCACTATTCTCACCTCTCGAAACACAAAATGCACTTGCGAGATTGCGTTGTTTCGATTCAGGCGTCCGGCGCTGTTCAATCTTGCAGCAGAGAATCCTCCCAGTTGCGCAGGAACGCCCCCCGCTTTAGCTGATCGAGAAAGACCAGCAGACCGGGGCCGAAACGGATCGGGCGCAGGGCGGTATTTGCCTGAAAGCTATCGGGTGCGATTGCCGGCAGTTCCGAGAGCGCGACAAGATCGGGGCGCGTGCCCAGCCGGGTCAGGAAATCGACCATGGTCTGCGCGTCGTCGATGTTTTCGGCGGTTTGCGGGATCAGCGCAGTGCGCAGCATGACGTTGACGTAATCGCCAAACTGAACGATCCTAAACCCGTCCGTCATGGCCAGCCGCGATTGCGCGTAGCTGCCCAGAACGTTGTAGGCCAGCGCCAGATGGCCGGTGGCGACATCGCGGATCATCTCACCCGAGCAGCAGTACAATTGCGCGTCCAGTCGTCCCATCACCTCCATCAATCGCCAGTAGGACTCACTGTTGCGACTGTCCTGCGTGGCCATCATATAGCCAAAGCCCGACCGGCGGACATCGTAGGTGCCGATGCGACCGCGAAACCGTTCCGGGCTTTCGCGCAACAACGCGATCAGGGCGTCGCGGCTGTCAGGGGGCTGTTGCCCTTCGAAGAACGCATCCGACACGATGACCACGGCGGGTTCCTGTGTGAAGGCGAAAATCTGATCGCGCCAACGTGCCCAATCGGGCAATGCCTCCGTCGCGGGGGAGGTATAGGTCCGCGCGAAGCCGTCATTCGCCAGTTTCGTCTGCAAATCCATGGCGGAGGAGATCGCCAGATCGAAGGATGCGCCTTCCTCATAAAGCGCCTGCATCAGGTCGGCAGTTTCTGTCACGGTATAATCGACGCTGACACCGGGATTGTCCGCCTGGAATGCTGCCAGAATCGGATCGAACACGTCCAGATCGGCGGTGGAGATTACCCGCAGGACGGAGGTTTCGCCCTGCGCGGGATATATCCTGCGCTCCTGTATCTCATAGCTCGCGACCGGCGTCGCCATCAGCGCGGCGGCGATCAGGCCCGCGATCAGATTCTGGGCAGTATGAGCGAGATACATGCACCGACCCCCGTCTGGTTTGTGACGATCTCTAGCCGCCCCCCATGGGCGCGCGTGACCTCATCCGCGATGGTCAATCCGAGACCGGAACCGACGATGTCCCCGACATTGGCGCCACGGGTGTAACGGGTCTTGAGCCGGGTCAGATCGGCATCGCCGAAGCCGCGCCCCTCGTCCTGAATCGACACTTTCAGATCGAAGCCCTGTTCGACCCGCACGACGATCCGGCTGTCCTCGGGCGAATATTTGATCGCATTGTCGAGCAGGTTTTGCAAAGCCGCCTGCAGCAGGATGCCGTCCCCCCGCGCGGGGATCGGTTCGTCCGGCAGATCGCGCACGATCTGGATATCCTTCAGGTCGGCGGTCGCCCCCAACCTGTCGCAGACCTCACCTATCAACGCACACATGTCCAGCCTATCGCCAGCCAGCGTATCGGTGCGAAACTTGACCATCGCGTGATCCAGCATCTGCCCGGCGGAGCGGGCGCTTTCGTCGATGGCGCGAATCATTTCCCTCATGGCGCGCCGATGTTCGGGCTTGTTGAGCTTGCGATGCGTGATTTCCGCCTGCGCGCGTACCGTCGCCAGCGGAGTGCGGACCCGGTGAGCCGCCTCGGCGATGAAATCCTCGTTGCGCAACAGCGATGCACGCAGACGCGCCATGAAGGAATTGAGCGCGTTCACCAGAGGCATCAGTTCGGCCGGAGTATCCGCCGTGACGGGCCGCAGGTCATGGGGGCCGCGCCGCGCTACCGCTCCGGTCAGGCGCTCGATCGGGGCCAGTGCGGCGGATGCGGCCCACAGGCTCAACCCCGTGGCCACCAGAAAAAACCCGGCCCCGACCCCCATCGCCGTGGTGGTGATCGTGCGTGAGGTCTGCTCCAGCCCCAGCCGGGTCTGTGCGACGGTGACGATGATGTCGCGCGCGGACGTGCCCGTTCCCACGGGGCGCACGACGGACACCGCGCGCACCTGATCGCCGCGATAATCGAACGTGGCGAAGGCGGGCTGCCCCCGTTGCGGCGTGCGATCCGGCAGCGGCAGATCGTCATAGCCTGTCAGCGTGCCGTCACCGGTAAAGACACGGTAGAATACGCGATCCTCGCTCAACGTGCCCAGCATCGACAGCGCCGAATAGGGCAGGTCGAGCATCACGTTGCTGCCCTCGGAACGAAGCGAATCCGCGATCGCGGTGGCGGAGGCGGACAGAATGTCGTCCTGCGTGCTCTCGGCAGCCTGTTCCGCCACACTGCGCACGATCACGAAAAAGGCCACCGACAGGATTGCCGCCACCATGGCGAGTTGAAAAAAGAGCCTTTGCCGGATCGAACCGGTGACGGTTGGAGCCCTCACACAGGGACCATCCGGTAGCCGAGGCCGCGAACCGTCTCGATCCGGGTGTCGGAACCGTCCAGCCGCTTGCGAAGACGCGCGACATAAACCTCGATCGCGTTTTCCGAAGCCTCGTCCGAGAGGGAGAACATCCGGTCGAGCAGGTGGGACTTTGAAAACACATGGCCCGGCGCCTTGAAGAACACTTCGAGCAAGCGCAGCTCACGATTGCGCAGGGCGATGGTCTGCCCGTCGAACGACAGTTCGGCGGTGGTGCAGTCCAGGGTCGTGCCGCCAATGCTGATCCGGTTGTCGGTCGCGCGGCCCTGACGGCGCATCACGGCGCGGCACCGGGCCTCCAGTTCGGAAAAATCGAACGGCTTGGTGATGTAATCGTCCGCGCCGAGGTCCAGCAGGCTGACCCGATCCGACACGGCGGAGCGCGCGGTGATGACGATCACGGGGCAGCGGTCGCTGACGTTCTGCTGGCTTTTCAGCAGAGCCCGCCCGTCGCCGTCGGGCAGCATGATGTCGAGCAGCATCAGATCGTATTGCGCCACATCCAGGCAGGCCTGCGCCGCGTCCAGCGTTCCCGCATGATCCACCGCATGACCGTCGAGGCGCAACCGCTCGACTATGGCGCTGGCCAGCTTTGCATTATCCTCGATCAGCAAGAATCGCATGGTTCACTTTTTTGGCCAGCGTGACAGGTTGGTGTCAGGTTGAAGGGGTCTCAGTCCAGCATTGGCATTCTTATAAGCCAAGTCAAATGGGAGGATCACATGACAAACCGTCTGTTCAAGGCGTTCGTTGCGAGTGCCGTTCTGGGATTCGCAGCCCCCGTTGCCGCCACGGCGGCGGAGTGCATTGCACCCGCAAACCCCGGCGGCGGCTGGGATTTCACATGCCGTCAGATCGGCAAGATCATGTTCGATATCGGCGCGGTCGATCAGCCGGTGCAGGTCACCAACATGGCCGGGGCCGGCGGTGGTCTGGCCTATAGCCACGTGGTGAACGAGCGGAACGACGATGCCGATGTCATCATCGCGGCATCCTCTGCCACCACGACACGTCTGGCGCAAAACGCCTATGCCGGTGCCACGGCCGATCAGGTTCGTTTCGTCGGGGCCATCGGTGCCGATCCGGGTGTGATCGTCGTCGCCGCCGACAGTGAGTATCAGACGCTGGACGATCTGGTTTCCGCAATTCAGGCCGATCCCGGCTCCGTCGCGTTTGCCGGTGGGTCTGCCGTGGGTGGCTTTGACCATCTCAAGCCTCTGATGATCCTTCAGCGCGCCGGATTCGACGACATCCGCGCCGTGAAATATATCGGTGTGGACGGTGGCGCGGATGCGATCACCCAGACGGTCGGCGGTTTCACGCAGGCCATGACCGGCGATATGTCCGAAATCGTCGGCTTCCTTCAAACAGACGAGATCCGCGTGCTGGCCGTCCTGACCGAGGAACGCGTGCCCGGCTTCGAGGATATCCCGACCGCGCGTGAGCAGGGCTACGATGTCGTCGCCGTCAACTGGCGCGGGCTGTACGTGCCGCGCGGTATCTCGGATGAGGAATTCGCAAGCTGGGCCGACAAGCTTCAGCAAGTGGCGGATTCGGATGAGTGGGTCGAGGCGATGGCCGCGAACGGACTGGCGCCGTTCACCATGGTGGGCGATCAGTTCCAGTCCTATGTCGATGGCCTGGTGGTTGAGATCAACACGCTCAGCCGGGAAATCGGAGTGATCCAGTAATGGCCTCAGACCGTATTTTCGGTCTGGTGGCACTCTTCGTGGCGCTCGCCTATATCGCGAGCGCCACACAGATCCAGACCAGTTTCCTGGCAGATCCCGTCGGTCCCAGAGCCTTCCCCATTCTGGTGGGTGCGGTCGCGGCGTTGAGCGCGCTGGCCATGATCGTGCGCCCCGATCCCGATCCGGCATGGCCGACAGGTCGCACATGGGTTTCGCTGGTCGTCGCGGTGCTGGTTCTGGTCGGCTATGCCTATACGCTCAAACCCCTCGGCTTCATCGTGCCCACCGCCATCGCGGCTGGCGTGTTGAGCTATCAGCTATCGCCCCGGCCCGTTGCGGCCGCCGTTACCGGTGTCGCCCTGTCGGTCGGGCTGTTCGTCCTGTTTCGCTATGCGCTGGGTCTCGGCCTGATTCCGCTGCCGAAGGGATTGTTCTGACATGGACATTCTTGCCAACCTTGCGCTCGGCTTCTCGGTCGCACTGACGCCTTACACGCTGATGCTGGCGGTTATCGGCTGTTTTCTGGGCACGATCATTGGTGCCCTGCCAGGGCTGGGCCCGTCGAACGGTGTGGCGATCCTGATTCCAATCACCTTCACGCTGGGCCTGGACGCGACGCAGGCGCTGGTGCTGATGACGGCGGTCTACTATGGCGCGATGTACGGGGGGCGGATCAGCTCGATCCTGCTCAACATTCCGGGCGACGAGCCTGCGCTGATGACCACGCTGGACGGCTATCCCATGGCCAAGGCGGGCAGGGCGGGCGATGCGCTGGTCCTGTCGGGCGTCGCCTCCTTCGTCGGAGCGCTGCTGGCGACCATCGGCCTGATGCTGCTGGCCCCGATGCTGGCCCGCGTGGCCTATCTGTTCGGGCCATCCGAATATTTCGCGCTGTATCTGCTGGCGTTCTGCACGCTGGGGGGTATGGCATCGAACAATCAGGCCAAGGCTGCGCTGGCCTCCTGCATCGGTCTGGGCATCGCGATGATCGGCGTGGACAACAATTCGGGCCTGCCGCGCCTGACGGGGGGCAATCTGCATCTGATGGACGGGATCGACTTCCTCGTCGCCATCGTGGGTCTGTTCGCCATTGCCGAGGTCTTCTTTTTTATCGAGAGCCACGGCAAGGGATCGTCCATCGGGGTGAAGCTGGAAAAGGTCCGCATCCCGTGGAAGGACATTCGTGAAACGACGCCGACCATGCTGCGATCCTCGGGTGTGGGCTTCATCGCGGGTATCCTGCCGGGGGCGGGCGCATCGCTGGGATCGTTCCTGACCTACATGGTCGAGAAATCCATCGCCGGACCCAAGGGCGGGTTCGGAACCGGCGTGGCCAAGGGCGTCGCCGCCCCCGAGGCAGGCAACAACGCCGCCGCAGGCGGGGCGCTGGTGCCGATGCTGACGCTGGGCGTTCCGGGGTCGGGCACGACTGCGGTGCTTCTGGCGCTGCTGATGACGCTGAACATCACACCCGGCCCGACCCTGTTCACGGACCGGCCGGAGGTCGTCTGGGGCCTCATCGCCTCCTTGCTGATCGCCAATTTCGTGCTGTTGCTGATGAACGTGCCGATGGTGAAGATCTTCGTGAAGATCCTGATGGTCCCGGCCTGGGTGCTGCTGCCGGGGGTGACGATGATCTCGTTCGTCGGAATATACTCGCTGTCCGGCAGCTATTTCGACCTGCTGCTGATGATCGGGTTCGGGGGGCTGGGATATATCCTGCGCAAGCTTGATATCCCGACGGTTCCGGTGATCCTGGGCATCCTGCTGGGCGGAAACATGGAAAATGCGCTGCGCCGGGCGATGGTCCTGTCCGACGGCGACATGACGTATCTGTTCTCCAGCCCGATCTCGATCGGGTTGTGGGTCGCGGCAATCGCGGGGTTCATCGCGCCGATGTTCCTGCGCGGCGTGCTGCGCAAACCGCAGGCGGTGACGGACTGATGGTGCGTGTTCTCATACCATCCGGCGCGCTGGGTCTGGGCTATGACCGGGCGGCCCTCGCACGTGGGATTGCGATGCGGCCCGACATCATCGCGATCGACGGCGGCTCCACTGACAGCGGTCCGCATTATCTGGGCACGGGCACGTCGAAATATTCGCGCAATTCCACAAAGGCGGAGTGGCGCGAATTGATGGCCGCACGTGCCGAGGCCGGGGCGCCGCTGGTGATCGGAACCGCCGGAACCTGCGGTGCGGACGACGCGGTGGACTGGCTGGTCGATATAACGCGGGAGATCGCTGCCGAAACAGACAGCAAGCTGAAGATCGCCGTGCTCAAGAGCGGTCAGGATGCGGAAATTCTCAAATCGGCGCTGAAGGCGGGACGCATCGCGCCCCTGCCGCCCGCTTCCGCTCTCGACGCGGATGTGCTGGATGCCTGCACCAATATCGTCGCACTGGCGGGGGCGGAGCAGATCGCCGCCGCTTTGCAGACCGGCGCGGATATCGTCATTGCGGGGCGCACGACGGACACGGCGATCATCGCGGCATTGCCCTTGCAACGGGGCTGCCATCCCGGTGGCGCGTGGCACGGGGCCAAGATCGGGGAGTGTGGCGCGCTGGCGACCACCCATCCCAATTCCGGCACGATCCTGATAGATTTCGACGAAACCGGCTTTACCATGCAGCCGATGGGCGAAGGGGTGCGCGCCACGCCGCACACCGTGTCCGCCCACATGCTGTATGAGAACAGCGATCCGATCCGACTGTTTGAGCCGGGCGGATATCTCGACGTCAGCGATGCCGTCTATACCGCGTGTGACGACCGATCCGTCCGGGTCGAGGGCAGCGCCTGGGTTCCCGGTCCCTATACCGTGAAGCTGGAGGGCGCGTGTCGCAGTGGGTTCCAGACGGTCAGTATCGCGCTGATCCGCGATCCCCGATATGTCGCGAATATCCGCAGTTGGTGCGACGACATCGTGGTCAAGTGCACAGCAAAGGCGAAGGCCCGCGTAGAAGGCGATTTCGGCATTGAGCTGCGCATTATCGGCCTGGATTCCACGCTCGGTCCGCTCGACACTGCGGCAAAATCCGGGACGGAGGTCGGAGTGATGGGCATCGTCACCGCCGGAACCGAGGCACTGTCGATGGAAGTCGCCAAGATGCTGAACCCCTACCTGTTGCACCACCCGCTGAGCGAGGATGAGGAAATGCCGACCTTCGCCTTTCCGTTCTCACCGCCCGAAATGCCGCGCGGCGCGATACATGAGTTCTGCCTGAACCACATACTGTCGCTGGACGATCCGATGGAAGCCTTCCATCTGGACGTCATCGAGGTGGGCGCATGAGCACGGTCGGGGACATCGCTCACAAGGTCCGGTCGAAGAATGCCGGCCCGTTCTGGCTGACTGTGGATGTGTTCTGCGGCACGCCCGATGCCTTTGCCCGGATCAGTCAGGGGTTGGACAGTGCGGATGTGGCGGCAGCCTTGCAGGTCGATCCCGGGGTTCTGAAACGTTTCGATCTGGCAAATCTGAACGTCGTCAAGTTCAGCGCGCCGCGCCCGGCCATTCAGGGTACGCGTGCGGATCGCGACATGCACGGCGCGTCCTTTGCGGTGCTGATCGCGGAATTGCCGCTTTGACAGTTTGAGCAAGCCGCCCCTGCACAGAAGTGAGGGGGCGGCGTCACGATTCAGCGCTTGTCGCGCTTCTTGAAGCCGGGACCGCCTGCGCGGAATTTTGCTCCGGGGCGGCCGGGGGGCTTGCCCTCGGCGGCGGCAGCGGCAGCGCGGGCCTTGTTTTTCTTGGAGTTAGGTTTTCCGACCGGGGTGCCGCTCGGCTTTGCGGGCTTGCTGCCACGCGCGGCCTCGGCCCGGCGGCGTTCCTCGGGTTTCGGCTTGCGCTGGCGCGGGGCGGGGGCGTCGTTCCAGTCGGTCGGCTTGGCATCCACGGCGACCTGCGGTTCCTCGCGGGGGGCACGCTCCGCACGGGGGGCACTTTCCGTCCGGGGGGCGTCAGGGTCGTATTTCGGGCGGGGGGGACGCGGCGCACGTTGCGGGCGGGCGCCCAGATCCGGGGCGCCGTCCAGCTTCGAGACCTTGGTCCCGCCCTCGACCGTCATGCCGGATCCCAGAGCGTTCATGAATTTCGAAACGCTGGATTGGCGCACCTCGACATAGGACTGGTCCTGCTGGATGCGGATCGCACCGATATCGTTCTTGGTCAGATCGCCCGCCTTGCACAGCATCGGCAACAGGCGGCGCGGCTCGGCCCCGGCGGCACGACCGCCCGCAATGGCGAACCAGGTGCTGGGGCCGAAGGCCTCACGCGGTTGACGTGGCGCGTCGATGCCCGCCGCGCTCAGTTCCTCGGGCGCGGACTGCCGTTCGCGGTACAGGCGCAGATAGGCGGCCGCGATCTGATCGGGATCGTAGCTGGAGGTCAGGGTCGCGACCATCTCCGCCTCGTTTTCCTGGATCGGTTCGCGCCATGCGTCGGAGCCCAGCATCCGCTCCTCATCCTTGGCGATCACGGCCTCGGCGGAGGGGGCCTCACCCCACTGGGCGTTCAGGCGGGCGAATTTCAGGATACGCTCGGCCTTGCGGCGATCCTTGGGGGTGACGATCAGGGCGCTGGTGCCCTTGCGCCCGGCGCGACCCGTCCGGCCCGACCTGTGCAGCAACGTCTCATGGTTCGAGGGCAGTTCGGCGTGCACGACCAGTTCCAGATTGGGCAGGTCGATGCCGCGTGCGGCCACGTCCGTCGCCACACAGACCTTTGCCCGCCCGTCACGCATCGCCTGCAAGGCATGGCTGCGCTCATTCTGCGACAACTCACCCGACAGGGATACGACGGAAAAACCACGATTGGACAGGCGCGTCGTCAGGCGGTTCACCACGACGCGGGTGTTGGCAAAGACGATGGCGCTGGGCGCCTCGTAATAGCGCAGCACGTTGATGACGGCGTTTTCCGCATCGCGCTGACCCACGCTCATCGCGTGATAGGTGATGTCGGCGTGCTGCGAACGTTCGGCCAGCGTGGTGACGCGCACCGCGTCCTTCTGATAGCGCTTGGCCAGCTCACCGATCGCCTTGGGCACGGTGGCGGAGAACATCAGCGTGCGGCGATCCTCGGGGGCGTGCTCCAGAATGAACTCCAGATCGTCGCGGAAGCCGAGGTCGAGCATCTCGTCTGCCTCATCCATCACCACGGCACGCGCCGCGCTCAGATCAATGGAGCCGCGCTGGATGTGGTCGCGCAGACGTCCCGGCGTGGCGACGACGATATGCGCACCACGCGACAGGGCGCGACGCTCATCGCGCATGTCCATGCCGCCGACGCAGGACGCCATAACCACGTTGGCCTTCTCGTACACCCAGGCCAACTCACGCTTGACCTGCAAGGCCAGCTCGCGGGTCGGGGCGATGATCAGGGCCAGCGGGGCCTGCGCCTGATCGAAGGTTTCAGCCTCGCCCAGTAGGGTCGGGGCAAGGGCGAGCGCGAAGCCCACCGTCTTTCCCGATCCGGTCTGGGCGGAGACGAGCAGATCCGCGCCCTCCAGCTCGGGTTTGGTCACGGCCTCCTGAACGGGGGTCAAATCTGTATAGCCGCGCTGTTCCAGCGCATCGGCAAGAGCTTGTTTCACGAGCATTCTCTCAATTTTATCGACGCAGAGGTCGGGATGAAGGCGGGGCGTCAGCCCCTCACGCTTTCACCCGGACGCCGCACCCCAGAGAGCAGCTTGGACAGGCAAAACGATACCAAAGCAGGTGCACTATGCGCTCAGGCCGCGCTTGTCGAGAGGGCGTGCCCCCGATTACGTGACGTGCCCGGCAATTTCACCTGCGTTGTCGGACGGGGAGTTCAAGCTTTGACGCGGGGCGGCCGGGGTGGTGACGCCTGCGATGCAGCGTCCGGGCCCCGGCGGTCCGGCTGTGCCAGATCGGTCAGAATCGGGCAGTCGGACCTGTCGTCCCCCGCGCATTCCGTCACCAGAACGGAGAGGGTGTCGCGCATTGCCGTCAAATCCGCGATCTTTTCCTCGATGTGTTCCAGATGCTCCAGGGCGAGGGCGCGCACGTCTGCGCTCGCCCTGCTCTTGTTCTGCCACAGTGCCAGCAGGGTGCGGCACTGCTCGATCGTGAATCCCAGCGCCCGTGCCCGCGCCACGAAGGCCAGGTTGTGCAAGTCCACCGTGGCGAACCGACGGTATCCGTTTTGATCGCGTGCGGGTTTGACCAGCCCGATTTCCTCGTAATAGCGCAAGGTCTTGGCAGGCAGTCCTGTCGCCTCGGCGGCTTGTCCGATGTTCATCGCACCCCTCCCACACGCCGCAGGCGCAACGCGTTTGTCACGACGAACACACTGGACAGCGCCATCGCACCCGCCGCCAGAGCTGGTGACAGCAATACGCCCGCCAGCGGATAAAACACACCCGCCGCCACCGGGATCAGCAGGGCGTTGTAGCCGAAGGCCCAGCCAAGGTTCTGGCGGATGTTGCGCAAGGTCCGTTCGCTCAGATGCAGCGCATCCCGCACCCCGCGCGGATCGCCGGACATCAGGACGACATCCGCGCTTTCCATCGCGATATCGGTGCCGGAACCCAGTGCGATGCCCACATCCGCCACGGCGAGGGCGGGGGCGTCGTTGATGCCGTCGCCGACGAAGGCCACGCGGGCGTTCATGTCGCGCAACACCGCCACCTTGTCATCCGGCATCAGACCGGCGTGAACCTCCTCTATGCCCAGCTGCGCGGCGACGGCCTGTCCGGTGACGGGATTGTCGCCGGTCAGCAGGGCGACCCGCAGACCATCTTTTCGCAGACCCTCGACCGTGGCGCGGGCGGTTTCCTTGACCGGGTCCGCGATGCCGAGCGCGGCGACCAGAACCCCGTCCACGGCGGCATAGAGCGGTGTGCGCCCGGCCTGCGCGATCTCGGCGCCCTTTGCCTCGGCCCAACCCAGCGCGATGCCCTGCTGCGCCATAAGGCGATCCGCGCCGACCATAACGGTCCTGCCCGCAACGGTGGCCTGCGCGCCCAGCCCGGTCAGCGCCTGAAATGCCTCCGCCTTAGCCACGGGATCGGCTGCGCGCAGGATCGCGCGGGCCAGGGGATGCTCCGACCCGGCCTCGACACTGGCGACCAGTCCCAGGACCTCCTCACGGGTCCAGCCATCCGCAGTCTCGCAATCCGTCAGTTCCGGGCGGCCCTGTGTCAGGGTGCCGGTCTTGTCGAAGGCCACCACCTCGACCTCTCGCAGGGTTTGCAGCGCGTCGCCCTGGCGAAACAGAACGCCCAGTTCGGCCGCGCGGCCTGTGCCCACCATGATCGAGACCGGCGTCGCCAGGCCCATGGCGCACGGGCAGGCGATGATCAGGACCGCAACCCCGGCCACCAGCGCATGGGCCAGCGAGGGGCCGAAGAGCAACCAGACCACGACGGTCAAGGCCGCGATGCCCATCACCACCGGCACGAACCACAGGGTGATCCGGTTCACCAGCGCCTCGATCGGCAGGCGCGCGGCCTGCGCGTCGGAGACCATGCGCATGATCCCGGCCAGAACCGTATCGCGCCCGACCGCCTGTGCCCGAACCACCAATGCGCCATTGCCGTTGACCGTGCCGCCGGTCACGGCATCCCCGTCGCTCTTGTCCACGGGCATCGGTTCGCCGGTGATCATGCTTTCATCCACATGCGAGTTGCCGCTGGTGACGATGCCATCGACGGCGATGCGCTCCCCCGGTCTGACATGCACCAGATCGCCGGTAACGATGCGGGCGATGTCGCGTTCCTCGACCTTTCCGTCCACCTCGACCCGCGCGGTGCGCGGCTGCAATCCGGCAAGGGCGGAGATCGCGGCCCCGGCACGGCCCTTGGCGCGCGCCTCCATCCAGCGGCCCAGCAGGATCAGCACGACGATGACGGCGGCGGCCTCGAAATAGACCGCGCGGCTGTTTTCCGGCAGCAATCCGGGCGCGAAGGTGGCCACGGTCGAATAGAGCCACGCCGCAGTCGTGCCCAGTGCCACGAGCGAGTTCATGTCCGGCGCGCCCCGCAGCAAGGCGGGCCATCCCAACCGGGCGAAGACCCGCCCCGGCCCGGCCAGCACGGCGGTGGTCAGCACGAACTGGATGATCCAACTGGTCTGAAGGCCGATGCTGCGCTCGATCGCCATGTGAAATGCGGGGATCAGGTGCCCGCCCATCTCCAGGATGAAAACCGGCATCGCCAGAATCGCGGCGATGATGACCTGACGCAGGATCTGCGCCGTCTCGTCCGCCTTCTCCTCGGTATGCAGGTCGTCCGTCGCAATTTCGGCTGTATATCCGGCGTCGCGCACGATGCCGATCAGATCGACCTCACCGACATGGCGCACCTGCGCCGTTTCCGCCGCGAGGTTGACCTTCGCCCCGACGACATAGGGCGATGCCATCAGCGCCTGCTCGATACGCCCCACACAGGATCCGCAATGCATTCCGTTGATGGTCAGCTCCGTCGTGGTCTCCTGCGCGGGATAGCCGGCAGCGGCCAGACCTTCGGTCGTGCCGGCAATATCCGTCGTGGTGATGCTGGCGGTTTTCGTCGCAAGGTTGACGTGCGCATCCTGCACGGATGGCATTTTCGCCAATGCGGCCTCGACCCGGCCGACACAGCCACCGCAGGTCATGTTCTGGATTTGCAGCGTAATGTTGGGCATGGGGAACTCCTTCGCCCTGTCACATAAGGCTTCCAGTGACTGGAGGGTCAAGGGGCAGTTTCCGCGCCACCCCGCATTGCGACGTTTTGCGCAAGCTGACAGGGGCAAGACCGGCGGGTATCCCTCAGAACCCATCGTCCTTGATCGATTCCATCGAAACATGGGTGGAGGTGCTGGCAACGAAGGGCAGAGCGGAGACTTTCTCCCCCAACACTTGCCGATACCCTATGATGTCGCGCGTGCGCACCTTCAACAGATAGTCGAACGCGCCCGCGATCATGTGGCACTGCTCGATCTCGGGGACTTTCAGAACGGCGGCGGCGAAGGCCTTCAGCGCGGTTTCGGTCGTGTCCGTCAGGCGAACCTCGACGAAGGCGACATGCTCCAACCCCATCTTGCCTGGGTCGAGCTGGGCGCGAAATCCCTGGATATATCCATCGGCCTGCAAGCGTTTCATCCGCACCTGACAGGGGCTCTTGGACAGGCCCACATGCCGGGCGAGGTCCGTGACCGCGATCCGCCCGTCCTGCGACAGGATCGTCAGAATCTTCCGGTCGAAAACATCCAGTTGACCGTCATTCATGGATATAACCTCAACTTTCCCGCAAATGGGCCGAAATCTCAGGCGATTTGCTTTCATAAACTGCAAACGCAGGCGAAAAAACTTTCCGAAGGGGGGTAGACTGCAAGTGTAACCTGATCAAGGATTTTCCTCAATGAACGTTGAGAGCACGCCCCGTCTGGACGCCTTGCGCGCCACGATCCGTACCTTGCATGTCGCCCCTGATGAAGCGGCGCTGGACGCTCTGATGCGCGAACAGCCCTTGGACGACAACATGCGGGCCCGAATCGTGACGCGCGCCACCGCGCTGGTCGAGGCGATCCGCACTGACGCGAAACCCGGAGTGATGGAGGTGTTCCTCGCGGAATACGGCCTTTCGACGGACGAAGGCGTGGCCCTGATGTGTCTGGCCGAGGCGCTGCTGCGTGTGCCTGATCCTGAGACTATAGACGCCTTGATCGAGGATAAGATCGCGCCGTCCTCGTGGGGGGAACATCTGGGGAAATCGTCCTCCTCACTGGTCAATGCATCCACCTGGGCGCTGATGCTGACGGGCAAGGTGCTGAAGGAGGATCGCCGCAAGGGCGTTGCCGCAACGCTGCACGGTGCGGTCAAACGGTTGGGTGAGCCGGTGATCCGCACCGCCGTCGGCCGCGCGATGAAGGAACTGGGCCATCAATTCGTACTGGGCCGCACCATTGAGGAGGCGGTGAAGCGTGGCAAACAGCGCCAGTCCGAAGGCTACACCTATTCCTACGACATGCTGGGAGAGGCGGCCCTGACCGCCCGCGACGCCGACAATTTCATGCAAGCCTATCGCGATGCCATCACGAAGCTGGCCCCCTATTGCACCGCCGACGACATCCGCGACAATCCCGGCATCTCGATCAAGCTGTCCGCGCTGCATCCCCGCTACGAGGTGGCGCAGCGGCAGCGGGTGATGACCGAACTGGTCGCGCGCACCACCGATCTGGCGCGACAGGCCCGCGCAGCAGGCATGGGTCTGAACATCGACGCCGAGGAAGCCGACCGCCTCGACATCTCGCTCGACGTGATCCAGGCGGTGCTGTCGGATCCCGAACTGGCCGGGTGGGATGGCTTTGGCGTCGTGGTCCAGGCCTATGGCAAGCGGGCAGCCCCGGTGATCGACTGGCTGTATGCGCTGGCAGAAAATCTGGACCGCAAGATCATGGTCCGTCTGGTCAAGGGCGCCTATTGGGACACGGAGGTCAAGCGCGCACAGGTCGAGGGACGTCCCGGATTTCCGGTCTACACCCGCAAACCCGCCACCGATGTCAGCTACATCTGCGTGGCGCAAAAACTGCTGGGCCTGACCGACCGGATCTATCCGCAATTCGCGACCCATAACGCCCATACGGTCGCCGCCGTGCTGGAAATGGCGCAGCCGGATCAGACGTTCGAGTTTCAGCGCCTGCACGGCATGGGGGCTGCGCTCTATGACATCGTGCTGCGTCAGCCGGGCGCGCGGTGCCGTATCTACGCACCGGTCGGGGCGCATCGCGATCTGCTGGCCTATCTGGTGCGGCGCCTGTTGGAAAACGGCGCGAACTCGTCCTTTGTGAACCAGATCGTCGACGCGGACGTTCCCCCCGCCGTGGTCGCCGCAGATCCCTTCGCGGCATGGCAGGCCGCGCGGACCCAGCCATCGGTGACGGACCCGGCGGATATCTTTCCGGGCCGGGCGAATTCGCGGGGCTTCGATCTGCGCGACCTCACGACGCTCGACGAAATCGAGGCGGCCCGCACGCCCTTTGCAAGCCACAGGTGGCAAGCCGCGCCGATGCTTGCTGTGGCCACCGCGCCGACCGAGGCGGTCGAGCGGGTGAACCCGGCGCGGCCCGACGATATTGTCGGCACGGTGCGCGATGCCAGCTTCGCGGATGTGCAGACGGCAATCGCACATGCGACGATCTGGAACGCCCCCGTGGCCGAGCGCTCAGCTGTCCTGCGGCGCGCCGCCGACCTGATGGAGGACGCATTCGGAGAGATCTTCGCCCTGCTGACCCGTGAAGCGGGCAAGACCCTGATCGACGGTGTCGCGGAACTGCGGGAGGCTGTGGATTTCCTGCGATATTATGCCGGGCAAGCGGGTGAGGGGTTGGCACCTGCGGGTATCTTCGCCTGCATTTCCCCATGGAACTTCCCTTTGGCAATCTTTTGCGGTCAGATCTCCGCCGCGCTGGCTGTCGGCAACGGTGTGCTGGCCAAACCGGCGGAGCAGAGCCCACTGATCGGGGCGCTGGCGGTGCGACTGCTGCATCAGGCCGGTGTGCCCCGCGCGGTGCTGCAATTCCTGCCGGGCGCGGGGTCTGTGGTGGGGGCTGCCCTCAGCTCCGATGCGCGTATCGGCGGCGTCTGCTTCACGGGCTCAACCGCTACGGCGATGCGGATCAACCGCGCAATGGCTGAAGGCATGGCGCCCGACGCCCCACTGATAGCCGAGACAGGCGGCCTGAACGCCATGATCGTGGACTCGACCGCTCTGCCTGAACAGGCGGTGCGCGATATCGTGATGTCCTCGTTTCAGTCGGCAGGGCAGCGATGCTCCGCGCTGCGGGTGCTCTATGTGCAACAGGATGTGGCCCCGGCGTTCCGGAGGATGCTCGAAGGCACGATGGACGAACAGGTCACGGGCGATCCGTGGAACCTGTCCACCGATATCGGCCCCGTGATCGACAACGCCGCACGTCAGAAGATCGAGGCGCATGTGGCCCGGGCCGAGGCCGAGGGCCGCCTGCGCAAGCGTTTGTCGAAGCCGGCATCCGGCACCTTTACCAGCGCCGCCCTGATAGAGGTGTCGGGAATCGAGGCGCTGGAGGAGGAAATCTTCGGTCCCGTTCTGCATGTCGCCACCTTCCATGCGCGCGATCTGGACAAGGTCGTGGATGCGATCAACGCCAGAGGCTACGGCCTGACCTTCGGGATGCACAGCCGCATCGACGACAGGGTGGAGCAGGTCTGCGCCCGGCTGGAGGTCGGCAACATCTACATCAATCGAAACCAGATCGGCGCGATCGTCGGATCGCAGCCGTTCGGGGGGGAGGGGTTGTCGGGCACGGGCCCCAAAGCGGGCGGACCTCACTACCTGCCACGCTTTACCGCCACCGCGAAGGCACGTGAACCGCAGGGGGCGGGCAGGGTTGCCCCCCTCGATGATGTTCAGCGCGCGCTCGACCAGGCCGTCGGACCGAAGGCCGAACTGAAGCAGATTGATCTGCCCGGCCCGACGGGCGAATCGAACCGGCTGTCCACGCTGGGCCGTGGTGTCGTTCTGTGCCTTGGCCCCAGCATCGAAACGGCGCGGGCACAGATGGCCGAGGCGACAAAGTCCGGTTGCCGCGCTGTCATCGTCGCACCCGGCGCGACGGCCGGTGAAGGGATCGACGGCGTTCTGCCGGTCGAGGCGTTGACCCAATTGCGAAACATCGCCGTCGTAGCCTCCGACGTGACAACGGAGCCGCGACGCGCGCTGCGCAAGGCCCTGGCACAACGCTCCGGCCCGATCGTACCGCTGGTCGGCAGCGCCCAGGTGGCGGAGCGGAGCGTGATGGAACGCCATGTCTGCATCGACACCACCGCCGCAGGTGGCAACGCGGCCCTGCTGGCCGAATCCGCCTGACCTGTTCACTTTCACCAAATATCCCCGCCGGAGGCATCATGGCGAAACGCACAAACGGGCGGACCGTCCAGTTTGCCACCGCAAAGTGGTTTGCGTCGTGGCGCGCGCGGCGCTATCAGGATGCCGTGCGGAGGGTTGGATGATCGCGGCGGCAACGTCGAGGAAAGTCCGGACTCCAGAAAGACACGGCGCCGGGTAACGCCCGGCCGGGGTAACCCGAGGGACAGCGCCACAGAGAACAGACCCCCCGGTTGCGGCCGGGGAAGGGTGAAACGGTGGGGTAAGAGCCCACCGCCGGGCTGGTAACAGACCGGGCATGGCAAGCCCCGCCGGGAGCAAGGCCGAATAGGAATCGCGTGGGCCTTCGGGTCCGGGGCTGCTTTCGCCCCGACGATTCGGGTTGGCTGCTTGAGGCCACGTGTAAACGTGTGCCCAGAGGAATGATCATTCAGGGAAGGCCTCAAGCCCTCCTGGACAGAATCCGGCTTATAGACCCTCCGCACATCAGATTCCGGCGCTTGCGGGCACATATGGGCAGACGTGCAATTTTCTCCCACCGATATGGGGCGCGAGACTTCGCTATATGTAGTGGGTGTGCTGGGCGTTTGTCACGACAGGTTGTGCTTCACCTGCTTCGCCTCCGTTTCCGGTAAACTGCGTCCTGCCAGATTGTGCTCAAATCCCATCAAATTTGTTTGTTTCCCATGTCTTCCCATGCTAGAACATTCACAGACGAGAGCAGAACCGGATCGGATCGTTCAAAGAATTCGGCCGGGAGTTGGCAGAACTCATACAGGCAAGCTCTCGTCTGAGACAAAAAGAAGGCACGACAGCAGTATAATAAGGCGCAAACCGAACCAATGCAGCCAATGCGTCGGTAGATCTTCGAGGGACAGTCGGCGGGTGTGCAATCGAGCGGCGCACCCGCCGTTTCTATTAAAGCCCTATACTGTGCGTACTAACAGGGGACAGGTTGCGTGGCGCTGAGGTTTCGTGGAGAATCGACGCATAAGGTGGACGCGAAGGGTCGCGTCTCCGTACCTGCGCCGTTTCGCCGGGTTCTCGAAGGTGTCGAGGGGTGGGCCGAAGGCGCGCCCGTGCCGATGGTCGTGGTCAAGAATCAGGACCGCCGCAAATGTCTCAACGTTTATACCACCGATGAAATGGCCAAGATCGACGACGATGTCGCGGCGCTTCCGCGATTCGCCAAGGAACGTGACGCCCTGTCGGCGCTGCTGGCCGCGGGATCGGACAATCTGACGCTGGACGACAACGGCCGGTTCGGACTGACGGCGGAGATGAAGGCGAAGGCAAACATCACCGATCAGGCGGTTTTCGTCGGCCTCATCGACAGCTTTCAGATCTGGTCGCCAGCCGAATATGCCGCGCACAAGGCGAACATGCTGGAATGGTTGCAGGCCGAACCCGCCCCGGACGATCTGTTCGTCCTGATGCGCGCGGCGCAGCAGAAGTATCTGGCATGACCGGCGCACCACACATACCCGTATTGCTGGATGAGGTCATCGCCGCCGCGTCCCCGGTCGGCGGTGTCTGGCTGGACGGAACCCTGGGCGCGGGGGGATACACCCGCGCATTGCTGGACGCCGGCGCGCAACGGCTCATGGGCGTGGACCGTGATCCGAGGGCGGAGGCGGAGCTGGGCACCTGGACGCAGCCCTATGCCGACCGGTTCACCTTCCTGCCCGGAACCTTCGGGCAACTCGACATATTGGCCCGCGATGCCGGGGCCGACGCGCTGGACGGCGTGGTCTTGGACATCGGCGTTTCCTCGATGCAGATCGACGAGGCGGAGCGGGGCTTCTCGTTTCAAAAGGATGGCCCGCTGGACATGCGCATGGGGCGCAACGGGCTGCGCGCGTTCGATCTGGTGAATGACGCGACCGAGGCGCAATTGGCCGACATCATCTTTCAATATGGTGAGGAACGCGCCTCGCGCCGCATCGCGAAGGCCATCGTCGCGGCCCGGCCGGTCGCGGATTCGACCCTGGCTCTGGCTGAGATCATCAGCAAGGAAGTGCCGCGCGGCAAACCGGGTCAGCCGCACCCCGCGACCCGCACCTTTCAGGCGCTGCGCATCGCCGTGAATGAGGAGCTGGCCGAACTGGTGCGCGGCCTTCTGGCGGCCGAGCGGATGCTGGCACCCGGCGGCACGCTGATCGTCGTGACCTTCCATTCGCTGGAGGATCGGATCGTGAAGCGGTTTCTGGCGGATCGCGCGGGCAAGGGCGGCGGCGGCAGCAGATACGCGCCGGTGCAGCACGTGACGCCCCCCAGTTTCGAGATGATAACGCGCAAGGCCGTGACGGCAGGGCGTGAGGAACTGGAGCGCAACCCGCGCGCCCGTTCCGCCAAACTGCGCGCCGCGCGCCGCACGGTTGCCGCGCCGTTCGCGGCGGATGTGGCGGGCCTCGGCCTGCCGGGGTTGGACCGGACTTTGCTGTCATCCGAAGGAGGGTCGAAATGAAATCTCCGATCTACGTGCTGGCCATCGCTCTGGTCGTCGGGGTGGCGTTCTGGGCCTATCAGGTCAACTACCGCACGAAATCCGCGCTGGAGCAGGTGGCGACCCTGCAAAGGGAGATCGCGGCGGAGCGTGAGGCCATTTCGGTGCTGCGTGTCGAATGGGCCTGGCTGAACCGGCCCGAGCGGCTGGAGGCTCTGGTCGAACTGCACCTTGCCACGCTGGGCTTGATGCCGCTGCACCCGGATCATTTCGGGGAACTGCGCATGGTGGCCTATCCCGTGCATGACATCTTCGTTCCTGCGCCAACGCGGGCCGTGGCCCTGGGTGAGGGGCGTCTGCCCATGACCTTGCAAGAGGCGGGGCTGGCGCAATGATGCGGGTTCCCCTCAGACCGCTGGCACGTGTGATCGCGGCCCGATCGCAAGGGCTGGATCCCGATCTGGCCGAGGCTGAGCGCCGCGCGGCGGTGCTGCGCAATCGTCGGTCCGAGGAGCGGCGCCGTGCCGAATGGCGGCTATGGCTGCTCTGCGCCGTGTTCGTCATGGGGTTTTCCGCCGTGGGCGGCAAGATGGCGCTGATCGCCGCAACCGATCCCGAGGAGCCTGTGCGCGAAATCGCGGGCGATCCGATCCGGGCGCACCGGGCGGATATAGTCGATCGCAACGGCGTCCTGCTGGCGACGAACATGGTGACGAACGCGATCTATGTCGAAACCCGGCAAATGGTGGACAAGGCCGGCGTGGCGCAGGGACTGGCCGCGATCTTTCCCGATCTGAGCGCCGAAACCCTGCTGGAGAAGTTCGAGGGCCCCGGCAATTTCCATTGGATCCGCTCCGAGATCAGCCCCGAGCAGCAACAGGCGGTGTTCGATCTGGGCCAGCCCGGCGTTTACTTTGGCCCGCGTGAGACGCGCGTTTACCCGCAGGGGCAGCGGGCCGGGCATATTCTGGGCGGCTCACGATACGAACGGGAAGGCGCCCGCGCGGCGGAGCTGGAAGGTGTCGCCGGCATCGAATACCAGTATGACGACCGCCTCGGCGATCCGGCGCAGGTCAATACTCCGCTGCAACTGAGCATCGACATGCGTGTTCAGAACGCGGTGCGCGACGTGCTGGCCGCCCAGATGGAGAACTTTACCGCAATCGGTGCCGCCGCCATCGTGATGGATGCACAAAACGGTGAGGTCGTGGCGATGGTCTCGCTTCCCGACTTCGATCCGAACGATCGCCCGGCACCGCGCGGGCCGCAGGGCGATCTGCTGTTTTCGCGGGCGTCGCAGGGCGTGTACGAACTCGGCTCCACGTTCAAGGCGTTCGCGGCCGCCAACGCGATGGAACGCGGAGTGGCCGCCCCCGGCACGATCATCGACACGCGCGGCCCGCTGACCTGGGGCCGGTTTCGCATTCGCGATTTTCACAATTACGGACCGGAACTGTCCCTGACGGAGGTCATGGTCCAATCCTCCAATATCGGGTCCGCCCGGATCGCTCTGGAAACGGGAACGCTGGCACAGCAGGATTTTCTGCGCGAACTGGGCTTCTTCGATGCCTCACCCGTCGAATTGCCCGAGGCGCGCAGCGCAAGGCCGCTGTTGCCGCCGCGCTGGTCCGAATTGAGCACCATGACGATCAGCTACGGGCACGGGCTGGCGGCGACACCGCTGCATCTGGCCTCTGCCTATGCGTCCATCGTGAACGGTGGATTGCGCGTGCGCCCGACGCTGTTGGCAGGGGCACCCGCCCCGACCGAGGAAGACCGCGTGGTCAGCCGCGAAACCTCGCAGGCGCTGAACCAGATGCTACGGGCCGTCGTGTCACGTGGCACGGCCAGCTACGCCGATATCGAAGGCTATCAGGTCGGCGGAAAGACGGGTACGGCGGACAAGCCCATCGCAGGCGGTTATGCCGATGACAAGGTGATCGCCACATTCGCGGGGATGTTTCCCGCTTCCGATCCGCGTTATGTCGTCGTCGTCTCGCTGGATGAGCCGGAGACATTTGCCGCCGGAATGATCCGGCGCACGGCAGGCTGGACGGCGGCACCGACGATGGGAATGCTGGTGACGCGCATCGCACCGATCCTGGGGATGCGACCGACGCCCGAGGTCATCGTTGCGGATCAGGGGACCACCACACTGGCGCGCGTTGCACAGTGACACAACTTGCCTTGCGCGTTGCCTGTCGGGGATGGCGCAGGGCTACAACTCGCGGGAAATTCGGTGGCAGGCCGATGACCTGAAGGAATGGACGATAGCGTGACCGAAGCACCGAACATGATGCCCAGAACGCTGGACTCGCTGGGGCTGACGGATCTGCGCCGTGGTTCCGGCTCGCCGCAGATCACGGGTCTGGCGGTGGACAGCCGCGATGTGCGACCCGGCGTTTTGTTCGCGGCCCTGCCGGGGGTCAACGCGCATGGTGCCCGTTTCGCATCCGACGCCCTCGCGGCTGGAGCCGTCGCGATCCTGACGGATGAGGATGGCTACGCCCATGCGACGCCCGATGACGGTGCCGTGTGGCTGGTCGCGCAGGATGCCCGTGCGGCCCTGTCGGGGCTTGCGGCGCGCTGGTACGGTGCGCAACCCGAAACGATGGTCGCCGTGACGGGGACGAATGGCAAGACCTCCGTCGCCAGTTTCACAAGGCAGCTCTGGTCCGCGATGGGTCTTTGTGCGGTCAATTTCGGCACGACGGGCGTCGAGGGCGCGGTCAGCGCACCGTTGAGCCACACCACCCCCGAGCCGGTGACGTTGCACCGCCTGCTGGCCGATCTGGCCGGGCGCGGCGTCACCCACGGCGCGATGGAGGCGTCGAGCCACGGCCTGGCGCAGCGCAGGCTGGACGGTGTCAGATTGCGCGCGGCGGCCTTCACCCATCTGAGCCGCGATCACCTCGACTATCACGCGACCGTGGCGGATTATGAGGCCGCGAAGGGCCTGTTGTTCGACCGCGTCCTGCCCGAGGGCGCTACCGCCGTGATAAATCTGGATACCGACGCGGGTGAGCGCATGATCGCGCGCGCCACGGGGGCAGGGCGCAAGGTTCTGACCGTTGGTCGGACTTCTACAGCGGACCTGCGCCTGTGCGATACGACGTTCGAGGCTTCCGGCCAGCGCGTGACATTCGCCTATGGGGGGGCGGAGCATACCGCATCGTTGCGGCTGATCGGCTCCTTTCAGGCGGAAAATGCGCTGCTGGCCGCCGGACTGGCGCTGGCATGCGGCGGTGCCGCGCCGGATGTCTTTGCCGCGCTGGAGGTTTTGGAGTCGGTCGCCGGGCGCATGCAGCTGGCCGCCCATGCCACCTCGGGCGGGGCGATCTACGTCGATTATTCCCATACGCCCGACAGCATCGCCACGGCGCTGCGCGCGCTGCGTCTGCATGTCGAGGGAAAGCTGATCTGCATCCTCGGTGCCGGGGGCGACCGCGATCCGGGCAAGCGATCCCTGATGGGTGAGGCCGCAACGCAGGCTGCGGATGTGGTGATCGTCACCGATGACAACCCGCGCAGCGAGGATCCAGCCGTCATCCGCGCCGCCGTCATGGCCGGGGCCCCAGGCGCGCGGGAGATCGGGGACAGGGCGCAAGCGATCGCCGCCGGGGTGGCGATGCTGGGTCCGCACGATACATTGCTGATCGCCGGAAAGGGTCACGAGACGGGTCAGATCGTCGGTGATAAAACATTGCCGTTCAATGATGTGGAGGTCGCGCGACGTTCGGCGGTGACGGCGGAATGATGGCGTCTTATGCATCCGGCGGGAATATCTCCCACGACCAGCACGCCCAGCACGGGGGGGAGCCGTCATGACACCTCTATGGATAGCACAGGAGGCGCAGCAGGCCACCGGTGGCACCGGCCCCCAGGGGTGGAGCGCGACCGGCGTGTCCATCGACACACGCGAATTGCAGCCCGGCGATCTGTTCGTCGCACTCAAGGACGTGCGCGACGGGCATGAATTCGTGGCGCAGGCGCTTGCCGCAGGCGCGGCGGCCGCGCTGGTGAGCCATCGGCCCGAGGGCGTGGCCGAGGATGCCCCACTGCTGATCGTAGCGGACGTGTTGAAGGCGCTGGAGGAACTGGGCATCGCTGCACGCGCCCGGATGCACGGCAAGGTGATCGCCGTCACCGGATCGGTTGGAAAGACCGGAACCAAGGACATGCTCCGCTCGGTTCTGGGCGAGGTTGGCATCGTCCACGCGGCGGAGCGCAGCTTCAACAACCATTGGGGCGTACCCCTGACTCTGGCACGCATGCCGCGAGAGGCGGATTTTGCCGTGATCGAGATCGGGATGAACGCACCGGGAGAGATCGCACCCCTGTCGCGTCTGGCCCGCCCGCATGTGGCGATAGTCACCACCGTCGCCGCCGTTCACGCAGAGGCCTTCAGCGACGTTCGCGGCATCGCGCGGGAAAAGGCCTCCATCGTGGCGGGTCTCGAACCGGGGGGCACGGCGATCCTCAATCGGGATGATGCGACCTACCGCACGGTGCGCCGGCGGGCGGAGCGGGCGGGGGCCAGCATCGTGACCTTCGGCGGGGCGGGACGCCCGATGTTTCGCCTGATCTCCACCCGATTGCGCGGCGCCACCACCTGCGCGATTGCGCGGGTGCGCGGGGATCGGCTGTTGTTCAAGCTTGGCACGCCCGGGCGACATCTTGCGATGAACGCGATGGCGGTCCTTGCCGCGGTCGAGGCTGTCGGCGCGGATGTCGCACAGGCCGCGATGCGTCTGGGCCGGTGGAGCGCGCCTGACGGGCGCGGCGCGCGTTGGCGCATCCGGTTGGGTCAGGCCGCCATCGACGGATCGCTGTTGTTGATCGACGACGCCTATAATGCCAATCCCACCTCGATGGCGGCGGCCTTTGATGTGCTGGATGCTGCCGAGCCGAAGAACGGCATCGGGCGCGTGGCCAAGGGGCGCAGGGTGGCGTTCCTGACAGATATGCTCGAACTGGGACCAGACGCCGAACGGCATCACGCCGCATTGGCGGACCTGCGGGCCATCGAGCGGATCGACCGGATTCATTGTGCGGGTCCATTGATGCGTGCCCTGCACAAGGCGCTGCCACCGTCGCGACGCGGCGAATGGTACGCGACGGCGGACGAGTTGGCCGCGCGGGCCGGGCGATTGCTGGATGCGGGCGATGTCGCACTGGTCAAGGGATCGAAGGGCTCACGCGCGTCGCGGGTCGTTGACGCGGTGCTGAAACTGGGGCAGGCGGTTCCAGCGCAGAGTACCGAGGATGAGGACGCTTAATGTTTTACCTGCTTACCAATCTTTCCGACGGCGGCGACGTCTTCAACCTGTTCAGATATTTGACTTTTCGATCCGGTGGCGCGTTTTTGACCGCGCTGATCATCGGGTTCGCCTTCGGTCGCCCGCTGATCGACGAATTGCGCAGACGGCAGAAACGGGGCCAGCCGATCCGCGCGGACGGGCCTGAACGTCATATCATCGAAAAGGCCGGAACCCCCACCATGGGTGGCGTGCTGATCCTGCTGGCGCTGCTGATCTCCACCCTGCTGTGGGCGCGGCTCGATTCCGGCTGGGTGTGGATGGTACTGATGGTCACTTTCGGCTTCGGGGCAATCGGCTTTGCCGACGATTATGCCAAGGTCAGCGCGGGCAATCACAAGGGTGTTTCGGGCAAGGTGCGGCTGGCCATTGGATTCACAGTGGCAGGTGCGGCGGCGATCTGGGCGATGTATCTGCATACGCCGGAGCTGTCAGGCCAGCTGGCTTTTCCGATCTTCAAGGATGTCTTGCTGAACCTTTCCTTCGTTTTCATCCCCTTCGCGATGATCGTCATCGTCGGGGCCGCGAATGCCGTGAACCTGACAGACGGGCTGGACGGGTTGGCGATCATGCCGGTGATGATCGCGGCCGCCTCGTTCGGGGTCATCGCGTATTTCGTGGGCCGGACCGACTTCACCGAATATCTGGATGTGCATTATGTCGAGGGGACCGGAGAAATCACGGTTTTCTGTGCCGCCGTCATCGGCGCGGGCCTCGGCTTTCTGTGGTATAATGCGCCACCGGCCGCGGTGTTCATGGGCGATACCGGCTCGCTGGCCTTGGGGGGCGCGCTGGGCGCGATTGCCGTCGCCACCAAGCACGAGATCGTTCTGAGCATCATCGGCGGCCTGTTCGTGGTGGAGGCGCTGAGCGTTATCATTCAGGTCGCGGTGTTCAAGCAGACCGGCAAGCGTGTGTTTCTGATGGCCCCGATCCACCACCATTTCGAGAAAAAGGGCTGGGCCGAGAGCACGATCGTCATTCGGTTCTGGATTATCGCGCTGATTCTCGCCCTGATCGGACTGGCCACGCTGAAGCTGCGTTAAACCGCCTTCACCGGGAATATTTATTGAGCAAATTGGGGGCGGATCATGATTCCAGTGCGCGGTTATGCGGGGCGCAAGGTCGCGGTGCTGGGATTGGGCCGCTCCGGCCTGACCACGGCGCGTGCGCTGGCGGCAGGCGATGCGATTCCCATCTGCTGGGATGATGGTGAGGCCGCTCGCGCAGCCGCGCAGGCTGAGGGGTTCGCCATCGCCGATCTGACCCGCGAGAATGTCTGGAACGGGATCGACGCGCTGATAACCTCGCCCGGTATTCCGCATCTGTATCCCGCCCCGCATCCCGCGATCGAACAGGCGTGGCGGCACGATGCGGTCGTGGACAACGATATCGGATTGTTCTTTCGCAGCTTCGCCACCCCTGATTGGGATGAGTTCGAGCGTCCGCCCCGCGTGGTCTGCGTTACCGGTTCGAACGGCAAGTCCACCACGACGGCACTGATCGCGCATATCCTGCAAGCTGCCGGAATGTCCGTGCAGATGGGCGGCAATATCGGGCGTGGTGTGCTCGACCTGGATCCGGGCCGCGATGGCGGTGTCGTGGTGCTGGAGCTTTCAAGCTATCAGACCGAGCTGGCCCGCGCCCTGTCCCCCGATATCGCGGTGTTCACGAACCTTTCGCCCGATCATCTGGACCGCCACGGCGGTATGGGGGGATATTTCGCAGCAAAGCGCCGCCTGTTCGCGGAGGGCGGTCCCGAACGCTCGATCATCGGAGTGGATGAGGTCGAGGGCAGATATCTGGCGCAGCAACTGCGTGAGGAGGCCGCGACGGGCGATCCGGTTATCAGGGTCTCCTCAGGGCAGCGGCTGACGGGGGACGGTTGGTCAGTTTTCGCGCGCAAGGGGCACCTTGCCGAATGGCGCAAGGGCCGTCAGGTCGCGTCCTTCGATCTGCGCGACATTGCCGGTCTGCCCGGTGCGCACAACCATCAGAATGCTTGCGCCGCGTTTGCGGTGGGCCGCGCGCTCGGTTTGGGGCCACGGCAGATCGAGGGCGGAATGCGCAGCTATCCCGGCCTGCGCCATCGCTGTCAGGTGATCGCGACCATCGACGGTGTCCGCTATGTGAACGATTCCAAGGCCACGAACGCGGATGCGGCGGCGCAGGCCCTACTGGCCTTCGACAACATCCACTGGATCGCGGGCGGAGTGGCCAAGGCGGGCGGCATCGACGCCCTGTTGCCCCTGATGGACCGGGTCAGCAGCACCTATTTGATCGGAGAGGCCGCAGAGGATTTTGCCGGATCGCTCGGCACATATCCGCACCGGATCAGCAGCACCCTGGATCAGGCGGTCGCGCAGGCTCACGCCGCTGCGAAACCCGGCGATACGGTCCTGCTGGCCCCCGCTTGCGCCAGTTTCGACCAGTTTGCGAGCTTCGAGGCGCGCGGCGAAGCGTTCGAGGCCCTGGTTGCGAAATTGCAGGCGCGGACTACGTAATCTCACGCAAGTGTGAAACGATGCGATGAACCCTGTGTTGTCTTTGCCACAGTCAGCGGACAGATATTATTACAGGCGAGGGCCGTGAACGGGGCTCGCCAAATGCGTTCAGGAGGACAGAATTTGACCCTAGTAAGAAACGTGATCCGCAAGAGTTGCCATGTCGTGTTCGCGACCTGTCTGGGCCTTGCCGTGATCGCGGCGGATGCCGGCCCGGTTCAGGCACAATCGCGCCCGGGCAGTTTCGCCGATCTCGCACAGCGGCTCAGCCCGTCCGTGGTCAATATCACGACCAGTCAGACCATTACCGCGCAAAACCCCGGCCTGTCCCCGATGATCCCCGAGGGATCGCCGTTCGAGGATTTCTTCCGCGATTTCATGGACCGGCAGGAAGGTGCGCCCCAGCAGCGTCGCGCGCAGGCTCTTGGCTCGGGCTTCGTGATTTCCGCTGATGGCTACATCGTCACGAACAACCACGTGATCGAGCAGGCGGATGAGATCATGGTCGAGTTTCTGGATGGCAGTGAACTGCCGGCCGAGCTGATTGGCACCGATCCCCGTACCGATATCGCCGTGCTGAAGGTCGAGCCGGAGGACCCGCTGCCATTCGTCGCGTTCGGTGACAGCGATCTGGCCCGCGTGGGGGACTGGGTGCTGGCAATCGGCAATCCGCTGGGGCAAGGCTTTTCCGTCTCCGCCGGTATCGTGTCGGCGCGCAATCGGGAGCTTTCAGGCTCCTACGACGATTTCATCCAGACGGATGCGGCGATCAACCGGGGCAATTCGGGCGGCCCGTTGTTCAACATGCAGGGGGAGGTGATCGGCGTGAACACCGCCATCCTGTCGCCCAATGGCGGGTCGATCGGTATCGGATTCTCGATGTCCTCGGCTGTCGTCACGGGCGTGGTGGATCAGTTGCGTGAGTTCGGTGAAACCCGCCGCGGTTGGCTGGGCGTGCGCATTCAACCCGTGGATGAGGCCGTGGCCGAGGCGATCGGGCTGGAGGATGTGCGGGGCGCCCTGGTCGCGGATGTCCCCCCCGGCCCCGCCGCCGAGGGCGGAATCGAGGCTGGCGACGTCATTCTGAGCTTCGACGGTCAGCAAATCGATGAGATGCGGGAACTGCCGCGCGTGGTTGCCGCGACCCAGGTGGGTAAAGCTGTGCGTGTCATCGTGTTCCGCGACGGTCGAACAAAAACCCTGTTGGTAACGCTGGGTCGGTTGGAGGACAGCTCCACCGTCGAGGCGGATTCCGAAGGGCAGAACGGAAAGACCACCCAGCCCGAGCAGGCCGAGATCGCCGGCATGACCCTGAGCGGCATTACGGCCCAGATGCGGGAGCAGTACGACATCCCCGATTCGGTGGATGGCGTCGTCGTCACGGCGGTTGATGAACTCAGCGATGCCTATGAGCGCGGCATGCGTCCGGGACAGGTGATCGCAGAGGTCGGCCAGCGAACCGTTGCGGCCCCGTCGGATGTGGTCGCGATCATCGAGGAAGTGCAAGCGGCAGGTCGCAAATCGGTCTTGATGCTGGTGCGCGACGGCGGTGAGCCGCGCTTCGTCGCGCTCGATCTGGACCAATAAGGGTTAACGCTACACCGTCCCGCATCGCGGGGCGGTGATTACGCGGCGGCGAGGATGAAGCTGTCCGCGTTCAGATCGGCAAGATTGACCTGCTCCAACAGCAGCTCGGAATTGCCGCGATGCCAGCTCAGCAACGCATCGTCACCTTCCTGCGTCATGGTGATTTCGCCCAGATCGAAGATCGTTTCCGCCGCGAAGTAGAGGTGATCCTCACCCGTGGTGAAATCGGTGATCCGATCCCTGCCGGTACTGCTCTGGCTGAAGACGAACACATCCGCACCGGCGCTGCCAGTCATCACGTCATCCCCCTTCGCCGCGTTCAGGACGTCGTCACCCATCGTACCGGTCAGAATGTCGTCATGGCGCGTTCCGAACAGTTCGGTGCCGTCGATACGGTTGCCCGTGGCCTGCTGCATCAGATCGTTTGCAGGCGTCATGACCTGACGGCCCTCCTCGAAAACCTCGACATTCCAGAGGGTTCCGTCCGGCGTCGGTGCTTCCTGCCGAACTGAGTTCACCGGCGCTTCATCCAGGCGGGTACGGTCCATGGGGATGGGAGTGAAGTCCGCCGGTGCGGTGATGTCAATCTCAGGCGTTTCAAGTGCGAAGTCGAAGCTGTCGGCGGTGGCCAAGACCTCAACCGTGTCATCGCCCTCACCTATTTCGCGATTGCCCTGCAACGGGGTGTCCATGACGTGCCCCACCAGGATATCGGAGGTCAGAACGGTACGGCTCTGCTGAACCGCTTGTTCCGCATCGCTGTCGGGTAGGTCGATCGTCCACTCCATGAAACCGCTCCAATTTTACTAAACTGTTTCGATACATATGATCCATATTTATATAAAATCCTAATAATTGCTGAAAAAGTGGTTAACGGCGGCGGGGACGCCGATCTGACGCGACGCAAAGTTATCCGTTGTGGCTGCTTCATGCTTGGCGCTAGAAACCGTGTGACACGGATAGAATTTCTTGAGGAAACCGACATGGTTAAGATCACTTACATCGAGCATAACGGCACCGAGCACGTCGTGGACGTAGCCAACGGTCTGACCGTTATGGAGGGCGCGCGCGACAACAACATCCCCGGCATCGAGGCGGATTGCGGCGGCGCGTGCGCGTGTTCGACCTGTCATGTCTACGTGGATGGCGCCTGGGCCGAGAAATTACCGGCCAAGGATCCGATGGAGGAAGACATGCTCGATTTCGCATGGCAGCCCGATCCCGCCACCTCGCGCCTGACGTGCCAGATCAAGGTGACGGACGCGCTGGACGGGCTGGTCGTTCGGATGCCTGAAAAGCAGATCTGACACGCACGTCAGAGCCACATGGCTGCGCCGCAGGTTCGTGGCGCAGGTCTTCCCGGTCGTTCAGCTATTTCCGTGCGCTCAGAGCGCGCGCCAGCCGATATCGGTTCGGTAAAATCCGCCGGGCCAGTCGATACGTTCCACCACGGAATAGGCCAGATCGCGAGCCGCGCGCAGGGTGTCCCCCCGCGCGGTGACGGCCAGCACGCGCCCGCCGTTCGAGACGAGCTGCCCCTCCACGTCCTTCGTTCCGGCATGGAATATCTGCACCAGCGGCTGGCCGGTCAGGTCGGGCAGGCCGATATCCTCACCCTTGGCGTAGCTGCCGGGATACCCTCGCGCGGCAAGCACGACGGTAATGGCGTAATCGTCCGCCCAGGCGACCTTTGCGTCGGCAAGGTTGCCTTCTGCCGTGGCGATCAGAAGATCCAGCGCCTGTGCACCCATCCGCGCCATCAACAACTGGCATTCCGGGTCCCCGAAACGGGCGTTGTATTCCACCAGCCGCGCCTGACCGTCCTGAATCATCAATCCCGCATAAAGCACGCCTGAAAACGGTGTGCCCCGGTCGCGCAGTTCGGCCAGACATGGGGCGACGATGCGCGACATCGCCTGATCCAGCAATTCCTGCGTTAGCACGGGGGCAGGGGAATATGCGCCCATACCGCCGGTATTGGGCCCCTCGTCACCATCGAAGGCCCGTTTGTGATCCTGCGCGGAGGCGAGCGGCAGCATGGCGGTGCCGTCGGTCAGTACGAACAGCGAAACTTCCTCACCATCCATGAATTCCTCGATCACGACTTCCGCGCCCGCCGCGCCGAACGCACCTGAAAAACAGTCGTCTATGGCGGAGAGCGCGGTGGCTTCATCCATCGCGACGGTCACGCCCTTGCCTGCGGCGAGGCCGTCCGCCTTGATGACGATCGGTGCACCCTGGGCGGCGATGTACTGCTTCGCCGGGGCGGCATCGGTAAAGCGGGCATAGGCGGCGGTGGGGGCGCCGGCTGCATCGCACAATTCCTTGGTGAAGGCCTTGGATGCCTCGACCTGCGCCGCGGCCTTGGACGGACCGAAGGTCAGATAGCCCGCATCGCGCAATTCGTCCGCCACACCGGCGGCAAGCGGAGCCTCCGGCCCGATCACCACGAAATCGATTGCATGTTCCCCGGCGAAGGCGATGACGTCGGCGGAATCCTCAGGGTCTATGCGGACGCATTCCGCAATCTCGGCTATTCCGGCATTGCCGGGCGCGCAGAACAGCCGATCGCATTTGGGATTCTGCGATATGGCCCATGCCAGCGCGTGTTCACGCCCGCCGCCGCCGAGGATGAGGATGTTCATGCAATGCGCCCCTGTGTTCGGTTTCGCGCATCTAGGCCAAGGAGGCCTGTTTTCGCAAGTCTGGATAAAGGATGCCACCGGTGGGGATGTTGGCGGGGATGTTGGCGGGGATATTTGGCGAAAGTGCGCCGCAGGCTTGCCCGACATATGGGTAGCGTCCTATGTCATGTGCAGCATTTAGGAGTTGCCCCATGTCCACACCACGCCCCGTGATCCTGTGTATCCTCGATGGTTGGGGAATAAGCGAGCAGACCGAAGCGAACGCCGTGGCCCTGGCCGAGACGCCGGTCTTCGATCGGCTGATGGCTGAGTGTCCCAATGCCACGCTGGCCGCGCATGGGCGGGATGTCGGCCTGCCGGACGGACAGATGGGAAATTCCGAGGTTGGGCACACCAATATCGGCGCGGGACGCGTCGTCTGGATGGATCTGCCCAGGATCGACAAGGCGATCGAGGACGGTTCCTTTGACACCAACGCGGCGTTGACGGGATTCATACGCAAGCTCAAGGACAGCGGCGGTACCGCGCATCTGATGGGGTTGGCCTCCCCGGGCGGGGTTCACGCGCACCAGCGTCACATCCTGCAAGCGGCCAAGGTGGTGGCCGCAGCGGGTGTGCCGGTAAAGCTGCATCTGTTCACGGATGGGCGGGACGTGGCCCCGAAATCAGCGCGTGAGCAGGTCTATGCGCTGGAGCATGATCTGCCGCAGGGCGTGCAGATCGCAACCCTGATCGGGCGGTTCTATGCGATGGACCGCGACAATCGCTGGGACCGGGTTCAGGCGGCCTATGATCTGATCGCCAAGGGCACCGGCGATGCGATGGCCAATGCCGACACCGCCATTGCCGCCGCCTATGATCGGGGGGAGACGGACGAATTCATCGCCGCCGCCGCGCTGGGCGGATATTCCGGCATGGCGGATGGGGACGGCGTGTTGTTCCTGAACTTCCGTGCGGATCGTGCACGCGAGATCCTGTCCGCCTTCGTTGCGCCGGATTTCGACGGGTTCGAGCGGGACAAGATCGATCTGGCGGCGGCATGTGGCATGGTCGAGTATTCGGAGGACCTGAACGCGTATCTGGACGTGATGTTCCCGTCCGAAGACATTCCCAACACGCTGGGCGCGTGGGTTGCCGCACAGGGAAAGCACCAGTTTCGTATCGCGGAGACCGAGAAATATCCGCATGTGACGTTTTTTCTCAACGGTGGGGTCGAGGTTCCCAGCGAGGGTGAGGATCGCACCATGCCCAGATCTCCGAACGTGCGGACCTATGACATGCAGCCGGAGATGAGCTCGGTTGAGGTAACGGACAAGCTGGTCGCCGCCATTGAAAGCGGCACATACGATCTGATCGTCGTGAACTATGCCAATCCCGACATGGTGGGACATACCGGCGATTTGCAGGCGGCGATGGCGGCTTGCGCGGCGGTGGATACCGGGCTGGGCCGTGTCGTGGATGCCTTGGAAAGCGCGGGCGGCGCGATGATCGTTACGGCGGATCATGGCAATTGCGAGGTGATGGTGGATCCCACCACTGGTGAGCCGCACACGGCGCATACGCTCAACCCCGTGCCGGTGATCCTGGTCGGCGGTCCCAAGGGGGCGACCCTGTCGAGCGGCCGTCTGGCCGACCTGGCGCCCAGCTTGCTGGATCTGATGAACCTTGAGAAACCGGAGGAGATGACGGGGCGGAGCCTGATCGCCTGATGCGGATCATCGCGGCCTTGCTGGGCTTGGTGGTGGCCACCGGTGCCCTGGCACAGACGGATGCCGTGCAGCAGACGGAGCGGGCGGCGCGTCTGATCGGCGACGCGGCTGAGGGGCTGGCATCCGCGCCGCGCGGTGAGCGGAGGCTCTCTGTGCTGGGGCGGGTGGTTCAGGGATACGAAACGGGATTGGCCGCGCAACGGTCCGCCAGCCGCGATCTGGCATTGCGCGCGGATGTTCTGAGCGCGCGCATGGCGCAGGATCGGGATCGGTTGGCGCGCCTGCTGGGCGGCTTGCATCGGGTCAGTCGGGCACCTGCGCCGCTGCTGTTGCTGCATCCTTCGGGACCGGAGGGGGCCGCGCGGGCAGCCCAGATGATGGCCGCCATCGTACCCCACCTGCAGGCGGAGGCGGACGAGCTGCGGGCCATGATGATCGAACTCGATATCGTCGCCAATGAGCAGGATCGGGCGGAAGACCTGATGCGGGACGGGCTGGCGGGCGTGCAACAGGCGCGGATCGCGCTGCGTGACGCGCTGGACGCCAGAACCGTTCCCCCTGAGCCGGAACCCGCGCTGGTTGCGCGTTTGCGGGCGGACAGCCAGAACCTTCAGGCGTTCGCCCGGCTGCTCGCGCGTGAGAGCGCGGCCATGGCCACGGGATCGCCGCAACGGTTTGAGGAGGCGCGCGGAACCTTGCCCTTGCCCGCGCCGGGCCATGTTCTGCGGGCATATGGCGCGCGCGATGCCGATGGAACCGTGCGCCCCGGCATCGTTCTGGGGGTTGAGGGTGTCCGTCAGGTCACGGCACCGTGGACCGCCTCCCTGCGGTATAGCGGCCCGTTTCTGGAATACGGCCAGATCGCGGTGCTGGAACCGGCGGAGGGTTGGCTGATGATCCTCGCCGGGTTGAACGACGTGCAAAGACAGGCCGGAGAAGTCATCCTGGCGGGTGAACCTGTCGGCACCCTCACGCAATCGCGCGGAGGGGTCGCGGGCTTTGGGGTTGAACCTGCCACCGAATCCGGCCCAAATCAGCGCCAGGTTCTATATGTGGAATTGCGCCATGAGGGCGTACCCGTCGATCCGACGCCGTGGTTCGGTTTCGATTGAGTGAGAAAATTGAGAAAAAAGACATTGGGGAAGAAATCCATGAACAAGATGTTCGTAGCGGGGGTCGCGGGGGCGCTGGCAGGTGTACTGGCGACAACGCAACTGGCCGCTCCCCTGCTGGCGCAAGACGACACCAGACCGCGCTCGACCTACGAGTATCTCGACCTGTTCGGAAATATTTTCGAGCGGGTGCGGGCCGATTACGTCGAGGAAGTGGACGACCGTGAGCTGATCGAAAATGCGATCAACGGGATGCTGACATCGCTTGACCCGCATTCCAGCTATCTGCCGCCGGATGATTTCACCGACATGCGCGAACAGACGCGCGGTGAATTTGGCGGTCTGGGCATCGAGGTCACGCAGGAGGACGGTTTCGTCAAGGTGGTCTCTCCCATCGACGACACCCCGGCGGCGGAGGCCGGGATCGAGGCGGGCGACTTCATCACACACGTCGATGGTGAAAGCGTGCTGGGCCTGAACCTGAACGAGGCGGTGGATCTGATGCGTGGCCCCGTCGGATCGGAGATCGTCATCACCGTCGTGCGTGAGGGCGTCGAACCGTTCGAGGTCAGCATCATCCGCGACACCATCCAGATCCGCGCCGTGCGGGGCAGGGTAGAGTCGGGGGCGATCGTTCTGCGCGTCACCACCTTCAACCAGCAGACCTTCGCCAATCTGGAGGCGGAGATGGCCGCACAGGTCGAGGAACTGGGCGGCATCGACAACGTGCGCGGTGTCGTTCTGGATCTGCGCAACAATCCCGGTGGCTTGCTGGATCAGGCAGTTTATGTTTCCGACGCGTTTCTGGAGCAGGGGGAGATCGTATCCACTCGCGGGCGCACCGCGGCGGACAGCGACCGCTACAATGCGAGTGCGGGCGATCTGGCGCAGGGGCTGCCGATGGTCGTGCTGATCAACGGCGGTTCGGCCTCCGCCTCCGAAATCGTGGCGGGGGCGTTGCAGGATCACCGGCGGGCGATCATCGTGGGTGAGAAAAGCTTCGGCAAAGGGTCCGTCCAGACGATCATGCCGTTGCAGGGGAACGGCGCGATGCGTCTGACCACGGCGCGCTATTACACCCCGTCGGGGCGCAGCATTCAGGCGCTGGGCATCGAGCCGGACGTCATCGTCGGACAACGTCTGGCCAGCGAGGTTGAGGAAGACGGCGTTATCCCCCGCCGATCCGAGGCTGACCTGCGCGGCTCGATCCGCAATGACAGCCTGACGCCCGAGGAATTGCAACAGCTGGAGGAGGAACGCGCGCGCCTAGAAGCGGACGCACTGCTGCGCGATGACGATTTCCAACTCGCCTATGCACTCGACATCCTCAAGGGGTTGTCCGTGTATTCGGATCGGTGATGTTGAGCGACGATGATATCGCGGCCCTGCCGTATCGCCCGTGCGTCGGCGTCATGCTGACGGACGGTGCGGGACGGCTGTTCGCGGGGGCGCGTATGCACGGCGCCGCCGGCGCATGGCAGGCGCCTCAAGGCGGCATCGACGACGGTGAGGAGCCTCAGGCCGCCGCCCTGCGCGAGTTGGAGGAGGAAACCGGCGTTCAACCGCAGCATGTCACGGTTCTGGCCCGGACAGCCAACTGGCATTTCTATGATCTGCCGCGCGATGTGATTCCCAACCGCTGGGGCGGCCGGTTTCGCGGGCAGAAACAGATCTGGTATCTGATCCGGCTGGATGCGGGGGAGGATGTGATCGACATCGCGGTCGATCATCCTGAATTTTCCGACTGGCGCTGGATGACGCCAGAGGAGATGATCGCCGCGATCGTTCCGTTCAAACGCCCTGTCTACAAGACCGTTCTGAACGAATTTGCCGAATATCTCGACAGCTGAAGAGGGATGGTAGCGCTGCGAGGGCAGGGGGCATATGCCCCCCACCGCTGATCGCCGTCATGACGGGCAGGACGTTCCGGCCCACATGCTGCTGACCCGCCCGTTCCGGACGGTGCCGTGAAATCCCTCCGCGTCGAACTCCCGATCCAGCGCATCCAGGGTGTATTCTGTTTTGTAAGCGGCGGTGAGGGAGGTTTCGGTACTGCCCAGGCCGATGCCTGCATCGGTGCGCAAGCCGTCCTCATCTGTCATCCAGCCCGCAAGCTGCCCGTCGCGCGCGATGAGGGTGATATCCTGGAACGCGATCAGGGACACCGGCGCGGGGCCGCAATCCACACGGGTCGTGCGGGTCACCACCGGGCCCAGGATCGGGGTCACGCGCATTTCGACTGACGGCAGCGCCGTGCCGAACGCCAGCAGGCTGTCGCGCGAATCCTCCACGATCAGGCCGGATCGGGCCAGCAACACCGTGCCCGCAGCCTCACGGCCGGGGGTCGCGGTGTTCTGGGGCGGTACAGCGCAACCAGCAAGCGCGGCGGCTGCCATAAACACAACGAAAGAACGCATGATACACCTGTGAAATCTATTTCAGTTCCGACACCGGTATGAAGGGGAAGAACACGCCTTCGGACCAGACCCCGAACCAGTCTTCGCCTTCGACCTGATGCGCAACCCCGATATCGACGAGGCGATAGAAACTCTTGCGATCTATCAGCGCATCCAGATTGCGGCGGATGTTGATATAGGGCGACGGTTCACCGGTTTCGGGGTCGCGGACGATTCGCATCGCATGGTCGGGGCCTGCGGTTGCCGTGTCCCCGACATGGGTGGAAAAGGTGATGGTGGTGTCCTTGCCCTCCCCCTCGACACTGAAATCGACGGCAACGAAGGGCGCGTCCTCGACCGTGATGCCGACCTTCTCGACCGGGGTGACGAGGAAATAGTCGTCGCCCTCCTTCTTCAGGATCGAGGAGAACAGCTTGACCAGCGGTTTGCGTCCGATGGGCGTGCCAAGGTAGAACCACGTTCCGTCCCGCGCGATGCGCATGTCCAGATCGCCGCAAAAGGGCGGATCCCATTTCTCGACCGGCGGAATTCCGCGCGGTGCGGCGCGCTTTACGGCGCTGATGATGCCATCGGCGCTGGGTTTGGCTGTTTCGGCTTTTTCACTGTTCACGGGTCCGTGCCTTTCGGTGCAGTCAGATTACGTGTTCTATACATAGTAGGTCTTATTCCGCGCAAAACAGGGGATGCAGTATGAGCGATTCACTTCTGATCGAGATCGAGCAGGCGGGAGCGCGTCTGTCGCAGGTGCGAGAGATGGTCGCGCGGCGGGTCATCGGTCAGGCGGATGTGGTGGATCTGGCACTGGCGGCGATCCTTTCAGGCGGGCACGGCCTGCTGGTCGGCGCGCCGGGCCTGGCCAAGACGCTGCTGGTCGAAACGCTGGGCACCGTGCTGGGGCTGGACGCAAACCGGGTGCAGTTCACGCCGGATCTGATGCCCTCGGACATTCTGGGCGCGGAGGTGCTGGAGACAGCGCCCGATGGCGGCCGCGCGTTCCGTTTCATCAAGGGGCCGGTTTTCTGCCAGCTTCTGATGGCGGATGAGATCAACCGCGCCGGCCCCCGCACGCAATCGGCCCTGTTGCAGGCGATGCAGGAACATCACGTCAGCGTGGCCGGGATGCGCCGCGACCTGCCCGCCCCGTTCCATGTGCTGGCCACCCAGAACCCGATCGAGCAGGAGGGTACATATCCATTGCCCGAGGCGCAGCTGGATCGGTTCCTGTTCCAGATCGACGTGAGCTATCCCGACCGTGACGATGAACGCGCAATCCTGCTGGCGACCACCGGCGCTGAAAGCGCCGTGCTGGAGCCGGTCTTGAACACGCCCGACCTGATGGCGATGCAGTCGATGCTGCGCCGGATGCCGGTGGGCGAAGCGGTGGTTGAATCGATCCTCGATCTGGTGCGCGCGGCGCGACCGGATTCCGGTGCCGCAAGCGATCTGACCGACGCGGTCGCGTGGGGGCCGGGGCCACGCGCGGCGCAGGCGCTGATGCTGGGGGTGCGGGCGCGGGCCTTGCTCGACAATCGCCTCGCACCCGATCTGTCGGATGTCGCTGCTCTCGCCGGGCCGGTTCTGACGCATCGCATGGCGCTGAACTACGCCGCCAGGGCGGAGGGTGTGCAGTTGCCCGATCTGATCGCCCGTCTGGTCGAGCGGGAGCTTGGCACGGCTGCCGCAGCGTGACGATGCGATCCGGTCCATCAGATAATCTGCAAGGCGCGGCAAGACGCGCGGCGGGTGCCCTGCCGCCCCTGTTGGCGCGGGCCGAACGGTTGGCCGCGACAGTCGTGCTGGGCGAACATGGCCGCCGACGGGCCGGCATAGGCGAGGAGTTCTGGCAATACAGGCAGGCGATCCCCGGTGATGCCGCGGGTGCGATTGACTGGCGCCGTTCGGGCCGGTCCGATACCGCATTCGTCCGCCAGACGGAGTGGTCGGCGGCGCAGACCGTGACGCTGAACGTCGATCCGGCGCTGTCCATGGACTACCCCGAACACGGGGAAAGCAAGCGGACCCGAGCCGCCGTCCTGGCGTGTGCCCTGTCGCTGCTGCTGGTGCGCGGGGGGGAGCGTGTCGGCCTGGCCGCTCCCGATCTGCCGCCGGGTGCGGGGCGGGGGCAGGTGGACCGCATCGCCGGATTGTTGAGCGGTATGACGCCGCATGAGGATTATTGCGTCCCCGCCATGCCTGACGGACGGCGCGGTCTGCTGGTTGCCCTCTCGGATTTTCTGGCACCGGACCCCCTGCTAATGCCTGCGCTGGACGCCTTGGCGGCGCAAGGGCAGCGCGTCGTTCTGTTGCAGATCACGGATGAGAGCGAGGAGACGTTCCCCTTCGACGGACGGACGGAGTTCCGCTCGATGTCCGGTGCCCTGTCGTTCGAGGCGGAGCGGGCGCGCGCCCTGCGCGATGGATACCGGGCAAAGCTGGCGGCGCGGCGTGACATGCTGCGCGCGCGGTCCCGCAGCGCGGGGTGGTCCTTTGCCACTCACCGTGTGCAGGAACCGGCCAGCCGAGCGCTGTTGTGGCTGCACCGCGTGATCGAGGGGGAGCGGCGCTGATATGATGAGCTTTGGCGCAATCGGATTCGTGACGCCCGCGTTGCTGGCGGCTCTGCTCGCCCTGCCGGTGCTGTGGTGGTTGCTGCGGGCGACACCGCCCGCGCCGATGCGTCGGGCGTTTCCCGGCATCTCGCTGCTGTTCGGGCTGAAGGATACGGAGCGGACACCCGCGCGCACGCCGTGGTGGCTGCTGGCGTTGCGCATGGCGGTTCTGGCGCTGGCCATATTGGGGCTGGCCGGGCCGCTGCTGAACCCCGCCCCCGCACCGGAGCGGGCGGACGGGCCGTTGCTGATCGTGATGGATGGCGGCTGTGCCAGCGCCCCGGATTGGAGCGCCCGGCAGGGCGAGGTTCGCCAGATCCTGGATCGCGCGGATCGTGCCGGTCGGGCGGTGCACCTGGTCTCCCTCTCCGATGCCGCGCCTGATCTGGCACCTAGGGCCGCTGCGGATTGGGCCGGTGTCCTCGACACCATGCGGCCTGCGGGCTGGGCCCCGGACCGCGCGGCCTTCGCTGCGCGGCTGGATGAGATGGGCGATATCGGCGCAAGCATCTGGATCAGCGACGGTTTGGGTGAGGCGGACAATCTGGTCGAGGCCCTCTCCGCTCGTGGCCCGGTGGAGGTTGTCCTGCCGGAGGATGTGGCGTTGGCGCTGGCCCCTGCGATGTTCGAGGACGGTCAATTGGTGACGCATATCCTGCGGGCCCCCGGTGCCCCCGCACAGGAGGTATCCGTTCAGGTGATCGGAACCGATGCAGCGGGTATCGAGCGTGTGCTGGATCAGGTCGGGCAGATTCTGGCGCCGGGGGATGAGGTAACGCGCGTGGCGATAGACCTGCCGCTGGAACTGCGCAACCGCGTCAGCAGGCTGACGCTTTCTGCGCCTTACAAATCCGCGGGGGCGACCGTCCTGACGGATGACGCGTTGCAGCGCCGCCGCATCGCCCTCGTCGCGGGGGGGCGCAGCGGTGAGGCGCAATCGCTGACGGCTCCACTGCATTATCTGCGCACCGCGCTCCAGCCTGTGGCCGAACTTGTCGAGCCACCCCTGGCCGAGGTGCTGGATGCGAGCCCCGATATCGTGATGCTGGCCGATGTGGCGAACTTCTCGGAGGAGGAGAGGTCAGGTCTGGAGGATTGGGTGCGTGAGGGCGGTCTGCTGGTCCGCTTCGCCGGACCCCGCATGGCGGCCAGTGCCACCGGACAAATGGTCAGGGACAGCCTTCTGCCCGTGCGTCTGCGCGAGGGGGGCCGGTCGCTGGGCGGTGCGATGTCATGGGGCGACCCCAAGCGGTTGCGGCCCTTTCCGCAGGGCACCCTGTTCGATGGTCTGGATTTGCCCGAGGATGTGGACGTCGTTTCACAGGTCATGGCGCAGCCCGATCCCGATCTGGCGGATCGCACGCTGGTGGCGCTGGAGGACGGCACCCCTCTGGTCACCGCCCGGGATGAGGGACGCGGCCGGGTGATCCTGTTCCACGTGACGGCGACACCGCGCTGGTCCAGCCTGCCTTTGTCAGGTCTGTTTCTGCAGATGCTCGACCGGATCGCACGGGTTGCCCAATCCGGGGAGCGGGGCGAGGCCGCACTCGAAGGTGCGATCTGGACCCCTGAACGGGTTCTCGACGGCATGGGGGAGGTCACGGACGCCGACCGGATCGCAGGCGTTGCAGGTGCCAGGTTGGCGCAGGCGCCGGGGCCGGACGCGCCGCCGGGGCTGTACCGCGCCGGTGTGCGGGGGCATGCCTATAACGTCATGCGCGATGCGACAGCGCTGCAGCGTCTGGACTTGCCTGCGGGCACCGCGACGCGCGGCTATACCGTTCGGGCGGAGCGGGACCTGACGGGCCTGTTCCTGAGCGGGGCGATGTTGGCACTGATGCTGGATATTCTGGCGACGCTGGCGCTGGGCGGGCGGCTGCGACCGGCGGCGCGGGCGGGTCTTGGCGGGTTGGCCCTTCTGTTCGTGATGGGTGCGCAGGATGTGCAGGCGCAGAATGTGGATACGCAGGCAGTTGAGACGCAGGCGGTGCGCGACGATCCCCGTGCGATCTATGCCACGTCCGAAACGGTTCTGGCCTATGTGCGCACCGGGGACGCAGAGGTGGACAGGATCAGTCGCGCTGGATTGTCGGGCCTGTCGCTGGTTCTGGCCCGGCGCACGGCCATCGAACCGGCGGAGCCGGTCGCCGTGGATATCGAGCGGGATGAACTGGCCTTCTATCCTATGCTGTACTGGCCCGTGACCGACGCGCAGGCCCCGCCGGGGCCCGAGGCGGTCGCCCGCATCAACACCTATTTGCGCACCGGTGGCATGATCCTGTTCGACACCCGCGACACCCATCTGGCCGTCGGGGCCGAGGGGCCGGGAAATGCGCAGTTGCGCCGCCTTGCCGGACAACTCGACCTGCCACCATTGGAGCGGATCCCGCCGGATCACGTGATGACGCGGGCGTTCTACCTGCTCGACGATTTTCCGGGCCGTTATGTCGGCGCACCCGTCTGGGCGGAGGCATCCTTCGCCCCCGAGGATGTGGACGGCGTGCCGTTTCGCAACCTCAATGATGGTGTCAGCCCGGTTATCATCGGCGGCAATGACTGGGCCAGCGCCTGGGCGGTGGACGATCTGGGCAATTTCATCCGCCCCGTCGGACGCGGTGTGCCGGGGGAGCGTCAGCGCGAAATGGCCCTGCGCTTCGGCGTCAATCTGGTGATGTATGTGATGACCGGGAACTACAAATCGGATCAGGTACACGTGCCTGCCTTGCTGGAAAGGTTGGGACAATGAGCGGCGTGGTATTTTCCCCTCTGGTTTCGATGGTGGTGATCGTGGCACTGGCAGGCGGGCTGACCGCGCTGTGCCTTTACGCGGCGTGGATGCGGCTTGCAGGATGGGCGCTGCGCGGCTTGGGAGGGTTGGTCCTGTTGCTGGCGCTGAGCGGGCCGAGCCTGAAGGAAGAGGACCGTGCGCCGCTGACCGATATCGCGTTCCTGCTGGTGGATCGCTCGGACAGTCAGAGCCTCGGCATGCGGCCCGACCAGATCGCGCGGGCGGAGGAGGAGCTTTCGGCCTCGCTCGATGCGCTGTCCTTGGACCCGGATGCGCCGCTGGAATGGCGGCGGGTCGAGGTGGGCGACGCAACCGGCGCAGATGAAGGGCGCGGAACCCTGGCCATGCGCGCGCTGTCCGACGCGCTCGCCGGGGTCGCGCCTGACCGGATCGCGGGGGCGATCCTGCTCAGCGACGGACAGGTTCACGACATGGCCGACGCGCCCGGACTGGACGCGCCACTGCATCTGGTCCTGACGGGTCAGCCGCGCGAATGGGACCGCAAGCTGTCGGTCGTGGCCGCACCTGCCTTTGGCATCGTGGGGGAAACGGTGCAGATGGCCTTGCGCGTCGACGAACTGGGTTTCGTTCCGCGCGACCGCGATGCGGTGACCCTGTCGATCAGCTTGGACGGTGAGGACGTGCTGCGCCTGTCCGTCCCGGTAGGAGAGGACATTACCTTCGACGTGCCGATCGCGCGCGGCGGCATGAACGTGCTGCAAGCCTCGGTCGCGGAGGGGGCGGGAGAGTTGACGTCGCGCAACAATACCGCCCTGATCGAGATCAACGGCATTCGCGACCGGCTGCGGGTCCTGCTCGTCTCGGGTGAGCCGCACGCAGGGGGGCGGACATGGCGCAACCTGCTGAAATCCGACGCAGCGGTCGATCTGGTGCATTTCACCATTCTGCGCCCCCCCTCGAAACAGGACGGCGTGCCGGTGTTCGAGATGAGCCTGATCGCCTTTCCCACCCGCGAATTGTTCATGGAGAAGATCGACGAATTCGATCTGATCATCTTTGACCGCTACCGACGCCGGGGCGTTCTGCCGCCGTCCTATCTGGACAATATCGCCCGGTATGTGGAGGATGGCGGCGCGGTCCTCGTCGCATCGGGTCCTGCCTTTGCCGGGGTGGAGAGCCTGTGGCGTACGCCGTTGGCGCGGGTGCTGCCGGCCGATCCCACCGCGCGGGTGATCGAGGAGGGCTATCTGCCCCGTATATCCGAGCTTGGTGCCCGCCATCCCGTCACGGCGGGATTGGAGGATTACGCTCCGCGCCCGGCGGTCGATGGTGTGCCCGGCTGGGGCCGGTGGTTCCGGTTGATCGACCTGGAACAGACCGCTGGCGATACGGTGATGGAGGGGCCGGACGGCAGACCCCTGCTGATCCTGGACAGGCCGGGGCAGGGGCGGATCGCGATGCTCGCCTCGGATCACGCATGGTTGTGGGCGCGCGGATACGAGGGGGGCGGTCCGCAGGTGGAATTGTTGCGGCGGCTGGCTCACTGGCTGATGCAGGAGCCTGAGCTGGAGGAAGAAGTCCTGTTGGGGGATGAGGTAAGCGGCGATCTGTTGGTCACGCGGCGCACTTTGGGTGACGTAGCGCCGACATTGGAACTGACGGCCCCGGACGAAACGATCTTGACGCCGCAGATGGTCGAGGTCGGGCCCGGTCGCTGGGAGGTCCGCATCGAGGACCCTGTTCAAGGACTATGGCGATTGCGCGATGGCGATGTCACCGGCGTCGCGGCGGTTGGCAATGCCGCGCCCAAGGAGTTCGAGAACGCCCTGTCCACCGACGAAGTTCTGAAACCGTTGATCGACGCGACCGATGGCGGTGCGATCCGCGTCTCGGACGGTGTTCCCGATCTGCGGCGCGTGCGCGAGGGGCGCAACGCCGCCGGGCGCGGCTGGCTGGGACTGGCTGACCGCGATGCCTACACGGTTGAGAATGTCAGCCTGACCCCGCTGGCCCCGGCATGGCTGATGCTCTTGCTGACAGCCGCGCTGATCCTGGGCGCATGGCGGATCGAGAGCCGCTAGCTGGCGATCAGCGCTTTGCGTGAGCGGGAGAAGAACTCCCGCCGGATCAGCACAGCCGTCGTGACCACGGTCGCCACGATCAACGCCTCCGCGCCCAGCACCCAGGCCATGGCTGTCAACGCATAGTAGATCCCCCGCAAACCCCGGTTGAAGCTGCGGGCCGCGTAGGAATTGAGCCGCGCGGCGCGGATCGCGATACGCCCGGCCTCGGGCACGGTGCCGTCATTGGGCATGGATGCCATGACCACGGCGCAATAGCTGAACAGTCGGTTGGACCACACGAATTTCAGGAACGCATAGAACGCGATCCCCAGAACCATCAGCAATTCCAGTTGCAAGGTCTGGCTGGACCAGTCCGGCATCAGGCCCTCACCCGCAGACAGCAAGGTTTCGGGCTTGCCCAGAATCGCGACGATCCCCCCGATCACCAGCAAGGTGGTGGAGCCGAAGAACGCGGTGCTCTGCTGGATACTGGCAAGGATCGCGCTGTCGAAGATGCGCACGTCGCGGGCGGCCATCTCCTCCATCCAGCGATACCGATGACGCTTCATCAGGACGTGAACGGAGGGGCGCTTCGCGTTATCCCTCTCGATCAGGAAGGTCGTTGTCAGCCAGCATGACCAGAAGAGCGCCAGTGCCACAAGGTCGAGCAGATCGAAGCTGTTCAGCAGGATATTCACGTCGATTTGCATTGTCTGACCTTCCTTCACATCGGTTTGATAGTAAGCTGAGCAATGAGCATCGGAAAGCGGCGATGCGCGCAAAGGCGGGCTACACCGGAATTGGGCCGGGCATAGGCCGGAAATGGCTGGTCGTGTGCTGGAATTGGTCATACATCTGGACCAATTCGCGGAACGGGGGAATGTAACATGCAGATGCCGGACCCAAATCAGGCCATTATCGCGCGCAAGGCGCATCTGGTCGCGCGTCTGAAGCAGGTTCTGCCGGAGGGGGCCGTGATCCATTCCGACAATGAGGTTCGCGCCTATGAATGCGATGCGCTGACCGCATATAAGTGCCCGCCATTGGCCGCTGTTCTGCCCGCCACCACCGCGCAGGTCGCGGCGGTGCTGCGCATCTGTCATGAGGAGGCCGTGCCGGTTGTGCCGCGCGGATCGGGCACTTCACTCGCGGGCGGGGCCTTGCCCACGGCGGATGCGGTCATTCTGGGCGTGGCCCGGCTGACCGAGGTGATCGAGACGGATTACGACAATCGCTTCATTCGCGTGCAGACCGGCCGGACCAATCTGAGCGTGACCGGCGCGGTCGAACAGGACGGGTTCTTTTACGCGCCCGATCCCTCCAGCCAGCTGGCCTGCGCCATCGCGGGCAATATCGCGATGAATTCCGGCGGGGCGCATTGCCTGAAATACGGGGTCACGACCAACAATCTGCTGGGCGTGACAATGGTCACGATGGAGGGGGAGATCGTCGAGATCGGCGGTGCCCACATGGATTCCGGCGGCTACGACCTGCTGGGTCTGATCTGCGGCTCGGAAGGGCAGTTGGGCGTGGTGACGGAGGCGACCCTGCGCATCATCGCGAAGCCGGAGGGCGCGCGCCCGATCCTGCTGGCCTTCGACGCGAACGAGGTGGCGGGCGCCTGCGTCAGCGACATCATCCGCGCGGGCCTTCTGCCCGTGGCCATCGAATTCATGGACCGCCCCTGCATCGCAGCTTGCGAACGGTTCGCCCAGGCCGGCTATCCCGATTGCGAGGCCCTGCTGATCGTCGAGGTCGAAGGCTCGGACGCCGAAATCGACGAGCAACTCGCCAAGATCAAGGCCATCGCTGCCACGCACGATCCGGTCGAGATGCGCGAAAGCAAGTCCGAGGCGGAATCCGCCGCGATCTGGGCCGGGCGCAAGGCCGCGTTCGGCGCGATGGGGCAGATCAACGATTACATGTGCCTGGACGGGACGATTCCGGTCAGCGAACTGCCCTTCGTTCTGCGCCGCATCCGCGAATTGTCGGCCGAGTTCGGTCTGGACGTGGCCAATGTCTTTCACGCGGGCGACGGCAACATGCATCCGCTGATCCTGTTCGACGCCAACAAACCCGGCGATCTGAACACCTGCGAGGCGCTGGGGGCCGAGATCCTGAAGCTCTGCGTTGAGGTCGGCGGCTGCCTGACTGGCGAACACGGCGTCGGGATCGAGAAACGCGACCTGATGCACGTGCAGTTCGACGCCGCCGATCTGGAAATGCAGGTCCGGGTGAAGGATGTTTTCGACCCCGGTTGGTTGCTGAACCCGGCCAAGGTGTTTCCGCTGGACGCGACCGAGGCGCGGCGCGCGGCGCGGGATGTTCCGCAGCGCCAGACGCAGGACGCGGCGATCGCTTGATGCGCGATGCTTTCCACACCCTTGCTGGCGGGGACAGGAGTTTGACATGAACGACGTGACCGACACGGTTCTGACCCCCGATACGGAGCAGCAGCTGGCCGAGATGGTGCGCGCCGCCCACGCGCAGCGGACCCGGCTGGCCATCCGGGGCGGCGGCACGCGCCCCTATGGTAATCCGGTTCGGGCGGACGCGGTGTTGCAGACATCCGGCCTCAGCGGCATCACTCTATACGATCCGGGGGCGCTGACGCTGGTGGCGCGGGCCGGCACGCCTCTGGCCGAGGTCGAGGCCGCGCTGGCGGCGGAGGGGCAGATGCTGCCCTTCGAACCAATGGATCACCAGGGCATTTTGGGCACCACAGGCACACCGACCATCGGCGGCGTGGTGGCAACGAACGCCTCCGGTCCGCGCCGGTTAAAGGTCGGTGCCTGTCGCGACAGCCTGATCGGCGTGCGCTTCGTCACCGGCGAGGGGCATGTGGTCAAGAATGGCGGTCGGGTGATGAAGAACGTCACCGGCTACGATCTGGTCAAGCTGATGGCGGGCAGTCACGGCACGCTAGGGGTGCTGAGCGAGGTTTCGTTCAAGGTCCTGCCCAAACCGCAATCGGTCGCCACGCTGGTCTGGTCGGGTCTGGACGACGGGGCGGCGGTGGCCCTGCTGGCAGCGGCCATGCGATCCCCCTACGACGTTTCAGGTGCCGCGCATGATCCGGCCTCGGGGCGTACTTTGGTTCGGATCGAGGGGCTGGAACAATCCGTCAGCTACCGTGCGCAGGCGCTGTCACAGGATTTGTCGAGCCGGGGTGCTGCGCAAATCATTGAGGATGACAGCGCCGCGATATGGGCGGATATTCGGGACGCGAGGCCGCTATGCGACGGGCAGGGCGATATCTGGCGGATCTGCGTAAAGCCATCCGACGGACCGCGTGTCGTCGCGGCGGCGGGGGGGCATCCGGCCCTTTACGACTGGCAGGGCGGGCTGGTGTGGCTGCGCATGCCGCAGGGCACCGTGCTGCGCGACCGCATCGCTGAATATCCCGGCCACGCGACGCTGATGCGCGGCACCGACAAGCGGGCGTTCCAGCCCGAACCGATGCCGGTGGCACGGCTCAGCCAGGGTCTGCGCACGCAATTCGACCCGCGCGGCATCCTCAATTCCGGCAAGATGATCTAGGGATCGCGTCACATGCAGACCAGCTTCACCCCCGAGCAGCTCACCGATCCGGCCATCGCACGCTCGAACGAGATTCTGCGCAGTTGCGTTCATTGCGGCTTTTGCACCGCGACATGCCCGACCTATCAGGTGCTGGGGGATGAGTTGGACAGCCCGCGCGGACGCATCTACCTGATCAAGGATATGCTGGAGAATGAACGCACCCCTGACGCGAAGACGGTCAAGCATATCGACCGCTGCCTCAGCTGCCTTGCCTGCATGACCACGTGCCCCTCGGGGGTGCATTACATGCATCTGGTCGATCATGGCCGCGCCTATATCGAAAAGAACTACAAACGCCCCTTCATGGACCGGGCATTGCGCTGGACGTTGGCGCAGGTGCTGCCCTATTCAGGGCGGTTTCGTGCGGCACTGGGGCTGGCGCGACTGGGGCGGCCGTTTCGACGGTTCATGCCGGACCCGCGATTGCGGGCGATGCTGGACATGGCGCCGCGCGACATTCCCTCGCCCTCGCCCAACGATCGGCCGCAGACCTTCGCCGCGCAGGGGCCCCGGATCAAGCGGATGGCACTGATGACGGGATGTGCGCAAAAGGCGCTGAACACCGATATCAACGACGCGACGATCCGCATCCTGCGCCGGCACGGGGTCGAGGTTGTGGTGGCGCGCGGTGCGGGATGTTGTGGCGCGCTGACCCACCATATGGGCCGCGAGGGGCAGAGCCATGCCTCCGCCGCCGCGAACATCAAGGCCTGGGTGGCGGAGATGGACGGCGAGGGGCTGGACGCCATCGTCATCAACACCTCCGGCTGTGGCACGACGGTCAAGGATTACGGGCACATGTTCCGAAACGATCCGCTGGCCGCGAATGCGGCGCGGGTGTCGGCCATCGCGCGCGACATCTCGGAGGTGCTGGAGGGACTGGACCTGAACGCCCGCGCCGAACCGCTGCGCGTCACCTATCATTCCGCCTGCTCGCTGCAACATGGGCAGCAAATCAAGGATACGCCGAAGAAGCTGTTGAAAAAGGCGGGCTTTACCGTGGTGGAGCCGCGCGACCCGCATCTGTGCTGCGGTTCCGCCGGAACCTACAACCTGATGCAACCCGCGATTTCGGGCGAGTTGAAGGCGCGCAAGGTCGCAACCCTGCAGGCAACGCAGCCCGATGTGATCGCAGCGGGCAATATCGGTTGCATGATGCAGATCGGGTCCGCAGCAGGCGTGCCTGTCGTGCACACGGTCGAACTTCTCGACTGGGCGACAGGCGGCCCGAAACCGCCCGCGCTCATCAAGAACGATTGATCCCTCCGGCGCAGCCTGCCAAGGTCGCGCGGCGGAGGGTTCATGCGATACGTGCTGTTGATAGTGTTGCTGTGGGCCGGTGCCGCACAGGCCGAGGGGCGCAGGCTGCTGTCGCGAACCGAGGCGGCGGACTGGCGCGCCGTGGGGCGGTTGAACATCGACGGCCGCGGGTTCTGCACCGCCACGCTGATTGCGCCCGATCTGGTGCTGACGGCGGCCCATTGCGTGTTTTCCGACCGGACGCGCCTGCCGGTCAGGCCAAATGCACTGCACTTCGTCGCGGGATACTATATCGGCGATTATATCGCGCACCGCCGGGTGCGACGGGTGATGGTACATCGCGGTTACGACCCCCTGCGCGAATTGAGCGAACGACAGATCACGTCCGACATCGCGGTGCTGGAACTGGTGACCCCGATCAACGAGGTTCATCCGTTCGAGCGGGAATTGCGACCGCGCGCGGGTGATCCCATCGTCGTGGTGTCCTATGCGGCGGACCGGCCCGAGGCCCCCTCGATTCAGGAGCCGTGCGACACGATTGCCGTCGAGGACAGATTCGTCGTGATGGATTGCGACGTGACCTTCGGCGCGTCGGGCAGCCCGGTCTTTACTGTGCGCAACGGGCGGCCGCGGATATCGTCGGTCGTGTCGGCCATCGGGATGCGCGGCGGCGATCAGCAGGTGGCCTATGGCGCCGCGATTGACGAAGGGGCCCTCGATTCGGTGCTGACCGACATCGTGCACGGGGACGCGGATCGGGGCATCAGACGCCCAGGTTCCAGCATCGCGCAGCAGCTCGGACGCGAGTGAGACCCTCTTGAACACCGATTGGTGGTTTCCCAAATAGGGGATGTGAGGTGCCGGTGACCGGGCCTCGCACAGAACCGGGCCTGTCCGCGCAAGGAAGGCTCAAGCAATAGTATCGCTTATGAAAGGATGCATCATGCGTAATACTGACTTTTCGCCATTCTACCGTTCCACTGTCGGTTTCGACCGCCTGTTCAACTTGCTCGACACCGTGTCCGACAACGGCCAGACTGGTTATCCCCCTTACAATATCGAAAAAACCGGTGACGACACTTACGCGATCACGGTCGCCGTCGCGGGATTTGCGGAGGATGAACTGTCGATTGAGGCGCGTGACGGACAGCTTGTCGTATCGGGCAAGAAGGAAACCGACGACGAGGATCGCAGCTACCTGCACCGCGGGATAGCGACCCGCGCGTTCGAGAAGCGGTTCCAACTGGCCGACCACGTTCGGGCGAGCGGGGCGCGGACCGAAAACGGTCTGCTCATCATTGATCTGGTTCGTGAAGTCCCCGAGGCGCTGAAGCCCCGACAGATCGAAATCCGGTCAAACAAGGCGCTGACGAGCGAGCCTGTGGACGCCTGATCACTTTTTGATCGACAATGCGAAGCCGCCCTCCGGGGCGGCTTTTTTTGAGTGCAAAATTTACAGGGAGTTTGGCCGAACCGGCCCGAGTTGTATGTCACGATGACCGCCCTCTGCGGGGCCGGTGGTGTTGCCGCTCCGATCTATCAGGACGGCGTGGCGGAGGAGATCGCCTACGTCCTGGACAATTGTTCCGCAAAGTCGGCGATCGGCGACGGTCAGGAGCAGGTGGACAAGGGGCTGGAAGTGCGTGACCAGCGACCGATCTGCGTGAAAATCTCGGCGTTGGCGATGAGGGCCGCAAGAGCTTTCGCGATGTGCGTTCGTACCGGCGTCGCAAACGGTGGTTGAACTGATGCTGGCAGTCCGCGCGGGGCGATCTAGCTTGTACCGATGAATTGTCATCGGAGGCTGATATGACCGTAACCGAAGAAACCGCGCAGGCCATCCACGCCCGCATCCTGGAACTGCTGGAAAGCGGACCCGTCCCGCAGGAGGAACTGGCATCTGCCGTGGCCGTCCTGCCGGATGAGCGTGAGCCCGTCGAAAATTGGGAACAGACGGTGGAACGTGTGGCCAAGAAGATGCTATCCAACGATGAGATCGTCCTGGACAAGAGCGACGATCCCACGACCTATAAATTACCCTCCTAACCTTACGGACCTCATATGACCCATTTCGATGCGCTTGAGACCAGAACCCCTGAGCAGCGGGAGGAGGATCAGAGCGCCGCGCTCGCCGCGCTGATCGACCACGCGGTGAGCTATGCACCCGGTATGGCGGCACATCTGGGCCAGCCGGGCAGGGTGGATTCGCGTGAGGCGCTGGCGACCTTGCCCGTGCTGCGCAAATCCGATCTGGGACCGGCGCAAAAGGCCAACCCGCCCTTCGGAGGGTTCGCCGTCGGGCGTTTGCAGCATGCGTTTCAATCGCCCGGACCGATCTACGAACCGGGTGGCACGGGCGATGACTGGTATCGGATGGGCAGGTTTGCACATGCGGCGGGCCTCAGCGGTGCCGATCTGGTGCAGAACTGCTTCTCCTATCATTTCACACCTGCCGGCATGATGTTCGAGAGCGGCGCGGCGGCTGTCGGAGCGCGGGTCTTTCCCGCCGGAACTGGGCAGACGGAGCTTCAGGCCCAGGCGGCGGCGCATCTGGGGGTCACGGCCTATGCGGGTACGCCCGATTACCTTAAGGCCATTCTGGAAAAGGCGGACGAACTTGGCCTGTCGCTGGCCATCACCCGTGCTGTCGTCGGGGGCGGCGCGCTGTTCCCGTCGCTGCGTGCGGAATACGCGGATCGTGGCATCCACTGCCTGCAATGCTATGCGACCGCCGATCTGGGCAACATCGCCTATGAAAGCCCGGCGATGGAGGGGATGATCGTCGATGAGGGCGTGATCGTGGAAATCGTGCGCCCCGGCACCGGCGATCCTGTGGCGGAGGGCGAGGTGGGCGAAGTCCTCGTTACCTCGCTGAACCGCGATTACCCTCTGGTGCGGTTCGCGACCGGCGATTTGAGCGCGATCCTGCCGGGGCAAAGCCCGTGTGGCAGAACGAATATGCGCATCAAGGGCTGGATGGGCCGCGCCGATCAGACCGCGAAGATCAAGGGCATGTTCGTCCGGCCGGAGCAGGTCGCGACTCTGGTCGCCCGCCACCCCGAGATCGCCCGCGCCCGTGTTACCGCCACCCGCCAGGATGAGCGGGACCAGATGCTGGTTCAGGTCGAGGCGGATGATGTCAACGTAGAGGCAGTCTCGGGCAGCGTGCGCGACATCCTCAAACTGGGCGGAAAGGTCGAAGTCGTGGCCAAGGGAAGCCTGCCCAACGACGGCAAGGTCATCGACGATCAGCGCGACTATAGCTGAGGATCAGTCGCCGCGCGGCAGGCCCAGTGTCTGCATCGCGGCGACGGGGTCTTCCTCTGACCAGATTTCGCGCCCCACGGCGAAGAAATCGACCAGCGGGGTCAGCTTGGCGACCAGCTCCGGCGTCAGGCCGCCCTCCGCCACGACGGGAACCTCGACAACCTTTGACCACCAGTCGAACAGATCCAGATCGACGACGGACCCGTCCCCCAGCAGGGGATCGGGGCTGGTGGGACCGAAGGTGACGTAATCCGCACCGCCCTCCCCGGCGTTCATGCCGACATGACGCGAACTGCCGCAGAATGCGCCGACAATGGCGTCCGCCCCCAGTTCGCGGCGCACATCGCGCACCGCACGTGGATCGCTGAGATGCACCCCGTCCAGACCGTGCACGCCGACCATGCGGAAATGATCCGCGATCACCAGCGCCACGTCGCGCTGATGGCAGATGTCGCGCAACAGATCGGCGGCCTGTGCGATGTCGCCAGCCTCGGCCCCCGGCATGTCGAGGCGGACACAGCCGATCTCACGCGTATCCAGCACCCTTTGCAGGGTTTCGCTGAACGTCGCCAATTCGAATTTGGCCGGAGTGATCAGGTAGATCTGGGGGTCTTCGACGACGGTATCGGCCATTGTGCGCTCCTGCATAGTTGGCAAACGTCTAGCGGTTCGTGGCGACGTCCTCAATCCCCTCGCGGCGTGCTCCCCCGACGTGTGGGACGCCAGTCCGGTGGGGCCAGTTCGAACCCCGCGAACTGAAAGCCGGGGCTGACGGTGCAACCCACCAGCGTCCACTCGCCCAGCGATGTGGCGGATTGCCACCATCCTGCCGGAACGATGCGCTGGGGTCTTTGGTCGGCGGTCAGTTCGGGGCCCAGGATCGCCGCCTCGGCGTCGTGGCCATTCTCGCTCAACGACAGGACCAGCGGCGCGCCGGCATACCAGTGCCAGATCTCGGCAGCATCGACGCGGTGCCAGTGGGAAAACTGCTCCGCTGCCAGCAGGAAATAGATCGAGGTGCCACTGGCCCGCGCATCGCCGGTGGTCGGCGCGCGCCATGTTTCGCGGTACCAGCCGCCCTCGGGGTGCGGGGCGAGGTCCAGCATCGCGATAATCTCATTCGCGGTCATCATCGCCACCTTTCGCAGGGGCACGGGCGAGGGCAACCGCGCGGCCACATTGCGCCACCGGATCGAACAGCGCATCCCAGTCGAGCACCACCGGGCTTTCCGCTTCGAGGATCATGCGCAATGATCGGACGGGACCGGCGCGTGTGCAAGCCTCCTTGACCAGCGCGGCGGCCTCGGGGCGCGGCATATGTTCGGCCAGGGCAAAGGTCACAGGTTCCGCGAACATCGTGCCGTGGGTGGCCTCGATCGTCGCGCGCATCGCATCCGCATCGGGCACGATCCCCTCGATCATCTGTTGCGTATGCCGCAGCGCGGCCCCCGTGGCGCAGATCAACTGCGGCAGGCAAAGCCACTCCTGCGCCCACGCGGCCCCGTCGCGGTCGCTTTCGGTAAGCTGGGAATGCATCAGGGAGGAGGACAGGGTCGCGACATGACGCGCCAGGGCGACGATGGTTTCCGCCGCGACGGGGTTCGCCTTGTGCGGCATGGTCGAGGATCCGCCGCCCGAGGAAAGCCCGATCTGCGGCGGCTGGGCCTGTATCAGTTGCAGGACATCAGTCGCAATCTTGCCCATCGAGCCGCTGACCAGGGCCAGCCAACCGGCGAATTCCGCCAGGCCGTCGCGGGTTGCATTCCACGGATGCAGCGAGGGTGCCAAACCCAGCGCGCCGGCGACACGGTCCTCCACCTCAACCGCTTGCGGGCCGAACGCGGCGGCGGTCCCCGACGCACCTGCCAGACTGACGACCTGCACCCGGGGTCGCAATTGCGACAGCCGTTGCAGGTGGCGGGGCAGGGGGGCGTGCCATGTCGCGACCCGCGCGCCGAACGTCGTAGGCGTCGCGATCTGATGCCGGGTGCGCGCGGCCATCACGACATGCGCGTGCTGGGTCGCCTGCGCGCCGAGCGTTTCGGCCAGCACCTCGATCCGCTGTTGCAGAATATCGGCGGCACGCCGCAAGCGGATCACCAGACCTGTATCGACAAGGTCCTGCGAGGAGGCACCGTGATGCGCCCACTGCGCGTGCTCGGGGGCCTTCATCTCCGCTCGGAAGGCGGCAACGAGGGCAGGGCCAGCGACACCGGCGGCAGCCAGTCCCTTGGTCAACGCGGAGGGGTCGAGCTGAACCTCCCGCGCGCTGCGAGAGATGAACAGCGCGCTTTCCAGCGGAATGATGCCCAACTCACCCTGCGCATCGGCCAATGCCCCCTCGAACAGCAACATTGCGCGGATTTCCGCGGCATCGCTGAACAGCACGGCAAGTTCGGTGTCCGAGACCAGTTCACGATAAAGCGGGCTGTCGAATGGAGTGAAACTCATCAGGAGGGGTCCTTGCTGTCGAAATCGGGTAGAAGATGCCCGGTGCGGTCCAGAAATCCGTTGATCGCATCCGCCGTCGCCTCAGGCGCGTCATATGCCGTGATATGACCGCAGCGCGGCAACAACTCCAGCGAGGCACCGGGAATGCCGTCGATCATTTCACGCATCAGATCCGGCGGCGTGATGCGATCGTCGCGCCCGACCAAGCCTAAAGTAGGCAAGCGCAGCGCATCGGTCGAGCGGCGCAGATCGGTGTGGGCCACCGCCTCGCACATCCGCCGCAAGGTGTCCGGCCGGGTCGAGGCCGCGATTTCGCACAGATGCGGGTCAGGTGCGCGATAAGTCGCGGCGTCCAGCAACTGCCGGGCGCGCGCTGTGTCGGGCAGACCGCTCAGAACCTGTGCCCGATGCAGCCATCTGTCCTCCGTCTCCAGCTTGGCCCCGGTTCCGATCAGAACCAGTGCGCGCACGGTCTGGGGCACCTCGGCGGCCAGTGCCTGCGCAATCATGCCGCCAGTTCCCGAGCCGACAACGACCGCATCGCGTATATTCAGCGAAAACAGAGTGTTCGCGAGGTCATAGACCACATCGCGCATCGACCACTGGCCGTCCGGGGCGGGGCTGTGCCCGTATCCACGTAAATCGGGTATGACGCATCGCACCTGCTGGGGCAGACGTTTTGCCACATCACCCCAGACGCGCCGATCCAGACGGAAGTCATGTATCAGGACCACAGCCGGAGCGTTGTCACTGTGCAGATCCTCAACATGCAGGCTGGGGCTGTCTGGCAAATGGATCATCTTCCAAAACCTCGGGTCAAATGGCGAAACAATGCTCCTGAGCAGTTCAAACTGCCGTGTTCCCCCTCGTCAGTCGAAATGCCCGAACTACGTACCTCGCATGAGCAGCAACAGCAACGAGACGGTTCCCAACGAACGCGCCGGTCAGGTGCGGGCGGTTATACGCGCGATGACCCTGCTGCGAGAGATCGCGGCCTCAGATAGCGGCCTGACGCTGACGGAAGTGGCGGAGCGCGCAAATCTGCCCCCCTCGACCACGCATAGATTGCTCACCACGATGGAGAGTGAGCGTTTCGTCAGATACGACATGAACGCGGGCATCTGGCAGATCGGGGTTACCGCCTTCGTCACCGGGTCCGCCTTCGTTCGAACCCGCAATCTGTTGCACGTGGCCAAGCCATTCCTGCGGCGTCTGGTTGAGACGACAGGCGAAACAGCCAACATTTTCGTCGAAAGCGGCGGGCAAGTGGTCTGTCTGGATCAGGTCGAAAGCAGACACGCAATGCGCGCGATCACCCAGGTCGGCGGCCGGTTGCCCATGCACGCATCCGGTTCCGGCAAGGCCCTGTTGTCAATGATGCCGAAGGACCGCCGGGAACGCGCACTGTCATCCGACGACCTGATCAGATTGACGGACGCCACGATCACCGATCGGAGCCTTCTGAACACTGCTCTGAACGCGGCTCAATCCGCCGGATACGCCACGGATGATGGGGAACATGCCGAAGGATTGCGCTGTGCAGCGTCGGTCATCTTCGGTGAGACAGGCGACCCGATCGCCGCAATTTCCGTCTCCGGCCCCCAGTCGCGCTTGAGCGGGGAGAGATTGGCGGAACTCGGTCACGAGGTCCGGAAGATTGCGCTGGAAGTCACGCAGGAATATGGCGGACGCACCCCGTAACTTTTTGCCGGAATTGCGCTAGATTGCGCTTGCCGCCCCCCCATGCCTTTGCTACACCCCGCCAAGTCGAAAGACATGGTCCGGCGTAGCTCAGCGGTAGAGCAGTTGACTGTTAATCAATTGGTCGTAGGTTCGATCCCTACCGCCGGAGCCAAATATCTTTGATTTTATTGAAGGATTTGGCGTGACCTTAATTATACTTACGACCTTCTGTATAAATGACACTGCTTGTTGGGGGCTTTCGGACTCGCCAGCTTTCGATTGATGTCTTCATTGGCAGTATTGGTTAGTATCGCCCTGACAATGAAGTCGGCGTGTAAGCCCTCGCGCCCGAAGATTTCGGTATCAGATCAAGTGGTCATGCCCCCATCTACGACATATTGGGCACCTGTGATAAAGCTCGATTCGTCGGAGGCCAAGAATAGTACAAGCTGCGCAACATCGTCGGGTTCGCCATAGCGACCCAGCGGAACCCGCTTTTCATACTCCGCCTTAGCAGCAGCGGCGTCCTCGGGTTTCGAACCCTTTTCGATAGAGCGCATCATGCGCGTGTTAACAGGTGCGGGATGCACCGAATTCACGCGAATATTCTGACCAGCACCCTCGGCTGACCCGTTGCGTGTGAGGCCGACCACCGCATGTTTGGACGTGACATAGGGTGTCAGGCCCGGACCCGCAGACAGGCCCGCTACCGACGACGTGTTGATAATGCTTCCGCCGCTTTCGCTCATGGCCTTCATCACATGTTTTAGGCCCAGAAACATGCCACGCACGTTTACGGCCATGACCTTGTCAAAATCCTCTACCTTTTGTTCAATCAACGGTGCGACGGTTCCTTCGATACCCGCGTTGTTGAAGAAAACATCAATACCGCCCAACTTGTCCTTCGCCTCTTGAACGTATCGCTCCACATCCGCTTCGTTCGACACGTCGGCAGCGATGACAACGACCTTGCCGTGTTCTTCAAGCGTTTCAGCGACGTTATTCAGTGCATCCTGATCCAGATCAACCAGCGCAACCTTCGCACCTTCCTTGAGGAATAGCTTGGCGGTTTCCGCTCCAATGCCACCTGCACCCCCGGTTATGACCACTCTTTTGTTATCCAGGCGTCCCATGTCCGACCTCCGTTTCCTAAGATGAATCATTAAAATAACGAACCGCACCTTGCCGTAGTTCCATGCCCAGACCGCGTTGGTAAAAACGTGATCGGCAAACGGAATCGAAGCGTTCGATATGGAACAGGCATGCCGATATGGGGGGCGGAAACTATTCACAAAATTTCGAGGATTTGCGTGTTTTCTAGCCTCACCCTAAACATCAAAACAGCCGAATTCCGGGGCGAGTTACCCCCTCCACCACGAAGTTCAAAGCATTATTTGCGCGGTGCGCAGTCCGTCAGATCCGGTTCGGGGCGCTGGTCGGATGTATCGCGGGCGTTGCGGGAGCCATCATGAACCGTCGAAGGAGGTAGAATCCAACCACGACGCCATTCTGAGCCGCTTGATGACACGGGATGCGTCTGAGAGCGTCAACGTCTTCGCCTGAGCACAACTGCCACGCTGACTGGCGATTCTCGGACATACGCAATTTGTTGCAACATTGATTAGCCGTCCCCACGGTGAGGGATGTCGTCGGCCGCGCGTATCGCAGGACCGGACCTTCGCTGGCGGCGATCACCTGGTTCGCCCGGAGCTAACTCATGGGACAAATTCAACTGTGGGGCAGGGGGTTCTTCACAGAATTCCCCAGCCCCTCAATCCGAGCCTACATGACCGGCTCCCCACACGCTATTGATTGGGTGCGCGCGTCATCCCTCCGGGCAGGCTGCGCCCGCCTCGATCCAGGCATTCGTCAGCTCGCCGAAGAGTTCCTGTGTACCCGGTGCGGATTCGCGTCCCTCTCCCGGAGTCCAGCCCCAGCCGACCAGCCCGTCATGGGCATTATGCTCATGCAGTTCAGCCAGCGTTCGCCCGCCGTTCCGTTCAGGGTCCTTGATCTGTGCGCAGATCTCGGCGACCGTTTTGCCGATCCAGGCCTGTTCGATCGGGGCCAGCATCCATGGCGAGTGGCCGGGGATCGACCCGTCACCAGAGACGTAATCGACATTCTCACTGCCGTGACAGGTGTTGCAGCGCATTCCCGGGGCACCGAACCCGCTGTCGCCCCGAACCACCGGCGGCTCGTGGATGCGCATTTCCATGCCCTGCCGCGGTGTGTTGTCCGCAGGGTGGCAGTTCAGGCACCGCGGATGCTGGATGACCTTCGCCATCTCCTCGAACAGCGCTTGCGAGCGAGCGGTTTCGTCCGTAAAACCGTCGAACTCGTCGACCGTGCGCAGGCCGTTTACCTCCTCGCTCCAACCGCTCGATGCGGCGGACAGGATTGCGATCAGCGCAACGGTTGAGACTTTCCACATTTTCATGACTGAACTCCCACGGTGAAAGGCAGTCGCGTCACGGTCTGGCCGGTCAGCGCTCTCCATGCATTGCCGACGGCCGGGCCGATCGGTGGCGTTCCGGGTTCGCCAACGCCGCTCGGGTCGTGGTCGGTGTCGAGGATCTCGACCTCCACCGCCGGCATCTCGTTGATACGCAGCATCCGGTAATCGTCGAAATTGTTCTCGGCGATGCGCCCGCCCGGCAGCAGCGTGATCTGGCTGTAGAGCAACGCGGTGAGGCCGTAGCCGATGCCGCCTTCCATCTGCGCCCGGATCACACCGGGATTGACTGCCACGCCGCAATCGACCGCGCACCAGACGCGGTGAACGCGCGGCATGCCGTTATCGTTAGAGACCTCTGCGATCTGCGCCACATAGGTATTAAAGCTCTCGTGCAGAGCAATGCCGTAGCCGCGATCGCCCTTCACGCGCTGGCCATCCCAGCCCGCCATGGCGGCGACGCGCTCAAGCACCGCCCGGTCGCGCCCGGCATCCGCACGCAGCAGGTCGAGCCTGCCCTGCACAGGATCCTTGCCCGCCGCTTCGAGCAGCATGTCGAGAAACACTTCGGTCGCGTAGCCGGTATGGGTGTGTCCGACCGAACGCCACCACAGCACCGGAACGGGGCTTTCCATTCGCGCCCAGCTGGTTCGGAAATTGACCAGGTCGTAGGGCATCTTGGTCGCGCCCTCATAGGCCGTGGGGTCGAGCCCCTTGTCCATCATCGCTTCCATCGGCCCGCCGGCCATGATCGACTGGTTGGCGAGGACGTCGGTCCAGCCGACGATGTTGCCCTCCGCATCGATGCCACCGCGCATCCGGTGCACGGTCATGGGGCGGTAGTAGCCGCCATGCAGGTCATCCTCGCGTGTCCATAGCAGCTTCCACGACCCGTTGCGTCCCGCTGCCTTCGCGATGGCCGCGATCTCAGCCGCCAGATGCGCGTCAGGCTGAGCCCTGCGTCCGAAGCTGCCGCCGGCGAACATGACGTTGATGATCACATTCGAGGGGTCGACACCCAGCGTCTGGGCCAGAGTCGGCTTGTCGAGCGATGGGAATTGCGACCCCATCCACAGCTCGGCAACGCCGTCACGCATCTCGATCACCGCGTCGAGCGTCTCAAGCGGCGCATGTGCGAGGTAGGGGAAGCGGAACTCGGTCTCAATCACCTGCTCGGCGCCTTCGAGTGCGCCATCGACATCGCCGGCTTCCTCGGCAACGAGCGTTTCTGCCGCCGCTGCTTCGGAGAATGCCTGAAGCATTTCTTCGGATGAGCGGGTCTCGGCCTCGGTGTCGTCCCATTCGACGTCGAGAGCCTCGCGCCCCTTGAGCGCCGCAGCGGTCGAGGTTGCGTAGACCGCGATGCCGGAGGGGATTTCACGAACCGCAACGACACCCGGAACCGCCATCGCTGGCGCTGGATCGAAATTCGCCACGCGCCCGCCGAAGAAGGGGGGGTGGCGGACCACGACGGTTTCCATCCCCTCGCGGTAGACATCGAGGGTGAAGGTCGCCTGACCCGTGGACTTGGGTTTAGTGTCGAGCTTCTGGACCTCGGTGCCGATCAGTTTGAACTGCCCCGGATCCTTGAGCGGCGGATCCTCGGGCACCGTCATGCCGGCGGCGCGTTCGGCAAGCTCACCGAAGCGGGCGCTGCGATCGCTTGCCCCGTGTCGTACGACACCCTGCGCGACCTCTATCTCACCGGCGGGCACGCCCCATTCTTCGGCCGCGGCAGCGACCAGCATCGCACGCGCCGCAGCACCTGCCTTGCGCATCTGCATGTAGGAATTGGCCATGGCGGTGGAGCCGCCGGTCCCCTGCATGCCAAAGAAAAGATTGGCATAAAGTTCGGCATTCGCCGGTGCCGCTTCGGCGCGCATCTGTGACCAGTCGGCGTCCATCTCCTCGGCCACCAGCGTGGAGAGCCCGGTATAGGGGCCCTGTCCAAACTCGATATGCTTGATGAGGACGGTCACGGTGTCGTCGGGGGCGACGCGGATGAAGGCGTTCGGGGCGAAGTCGCCCTGCGTCGGCGCATCCTGCCCGAGAATGGCGGCGGCACCCGATTGCGCCCGACCGGGGAGCGGAAGCGTCACCGCGACGACGAGCCCGGCGGAGGCGGAAAGGAATTGGCGGCGTGTGTGTTCGGTCATCGGATCATCCCTCCAGCGTGCTGGCGGCGTCATGGATCGCCTTGCGGATGCGCTGGTATGTGGCGCAACGGCAAATGTTCCCGGCCATCGCATTGTCGATATCATCGTCGGTCGGCTGCGGGATCTCGGTCAGCAGCGCGGTCGCGCTGACCACCTGGCCTGACTGGCACCATCCGCATTGCGGCACGTCGTTCGCGACCCAGGCCGCCTGCACCGCCTGTGATTCAGGCGTGTCGAGCCCTTCGATCGTCTCGACGAAGGCACCGTCGGCCATCTCGATCGGCGTCACGCAAGAGCGACGAGTCATCCCGTCCATCATGACCGTGCAGGCCCCGCATTGCGCCACGCCGCAGCCGAACTTCGTTCCGGTCAGCCGCAACTCATCGCGCAGCACCCACAGGAGAGGCGTGTCCCCCGGAACATCGACGGAAACCTCTCGGTTGTTGACTGTGAGATTATACATCTGGCTGTTCCTTTCACTTGGCGATCAGCTCCCGCGCCGATCGGCTCCCCGCATCCGAGCGATAACTGGCGTTATTGTAGTGCGCCGGTACAGGCCGACAAGACTGGGGGATGGCATATGTGCACGAAAAGTTGGGACAATCCACCGGCATCAAGCGGGGCGTCACGTTGCATCATATAACGCGTGCGACGGGATTATCGAGATCAAAAAGGTGCCGGAACGGATTTTCACGCGGTCGTGTTCTCGGCCATTTTTATCATGCGGTCTCGCGCATCCAACCTGTTGAGCCCGGCAACGAAGTCTGGCCCATCGAACCTCTTTATTGACAATACCGACCGGACGGTACAGTAGGCAGACTGGCGTTCGAACCAGGCATCGTCGCCGATTTGACTGTAAAGACCGGGACCCGAATTCATGATAAAACGCTTAATAATTGCTGTCCTGCTCCTTGCAATCGCGGTGGGCGGCGTCGTTGGTTTCAACAAGTTTCGTGATCAGGCGATCACGGATTTCTTTGCCAATCGGCCCACGCCCGCCCTGCCGGTGGACACGGTCGTTGCAGAGGCGGGTCCGTGGACGCCGACGCTGGAGGCGATCGGCACGATCTATTCGCGCCGCGGCATCGATCTCGCATTCGAGACGGGCGGCGTTGTCCGCGAGATTGGATTCGAGGCAAATGATCGCGTCGAGAAAGGCCAGATGCTGGTCCGGATCGACGACGAGATCCAGCAGGCGGACCTCGCCGCGGCGCAAGCCTCGCTGCACCTGGCCCAACAGACGCTGGAACGTGCCGAATCCCTTGGGAACCGGGGCATTACGGCAACCGCCAGTATCGAGGAGGCCGAAGCCGCCGCCAATTCCGCGCTGGCGCAGATGCAGCGCATCGAGGCGATCCTCGACCAGAAGGTGCTCGAAGCACCGTTCGCCGGTGAGATCGGTATCCCTGAGATCGAGGTAGGCCAGTTCGTCACTGTCGGAAGCACCGTGGCGACCCTGCAGGACACAGACATGCTGCGGGTCGATTTCTCGCTGCCCGAACAGGAATTGGCGCAGATCGACATCGGCCAATCGGTCACCCTGGCCGGAGAGTCGGGGACGACCGGTTCCGGCATCATCACCGCGATCGAACCGCGGATCGATCCGGCCACGCGCCTTGTGAAAGTGCGGGCCGAGCTTGAGAATGAGGACAAGGTCTTCCGCCCCGGTCAGTTCGTTCGGGTCAGGGTTACATTGCCAGACATGGAGAACGTGGTGGCGCTGCCGCAGACAGCGGTCGTGACCAGCCTCTACGGCGATTACGTCTATTCCGTCGTGCCGGCCGAAAACAGCACGCAAGAAGAGCCGCAACTGATGGCGAAACAAATTTTCGTCCAGACCGGCTCGCGCCAGGATAACCTGGTCGAGATCGTCGAGGGCGTCAGCGCAGGCGATCGGATCGTGGTCGCGGGCCAGAACCGGCTGTCGAACGGCTTGCCGGTCAAGCTGTCTGGCGCGGAGGCATCCGAGGCATCTCCCGACCCCGCGCCTGAACCGGAGGCGGACGAGGATAGCGATACGAACGCGTTCATCGGCGCGGGACGCGCGGCGGAGGCTACCGAATGAGCCTTCCCGAGCTCTTTACCCGCCGCCCCGTCCTGTCGACCGTGTTGGGCTGCCTGATCCTGCTGCTGGGTTTCCAGGGCCTGTTCAACCTGCCGGTCCGCCAGTATCCCGAAGTTGAAGAGACGGTCATCACCGTCAACACGATCTATCCCGGTGCCAGCGCCGACCTGATCCAGGGCTTTGTGACAGCGCCGATTGCGGCGGCGGTCTCGACCACCGAAAATGTGGATTATGTCACCTCGCAGAGCCGCCCCTCCAGCAGCTCCGTCACTGTTCAGATGCAGCTCGGCGCCAACCCGGATATCGCGCTGACCGAGGTGATGTCCAAGGTGCAACAGGTTCGCGGCCAGCTGCCAACCGCAGCGGAGGACCCGGTGATCCTCAAGGGCACCGGCCAGCAGTTCGCCATCATGTATCTTGCCTTTCAGAACGAGAACATGAGCCCCGAGCAGTTGACCGAATATCTCGAACGGGTGGTCCGGCCCCGTATGTCGACGATCGAGGGCGTGGCCGAGGTTCAGATCCTTGGCGCCGCGAACTATTCGATGCGGGTCTGGATCGACCCGGTGCGCCTCGCCAGCCGGGGCGCCACGGCGACGGAGGTGCTGAACGCGATCAACACCTCGAACTTCCTGTCGGCACCCGGGCGGACCAAGAACGATCTGGTCTCATACTCAATCACGCTCGATTCGACGCTCCAGACGCCCGAGGCCTTCGGGGCCCTCCCGATTCGCTCCGATGGCGATGATGTGGTGCGACTGCGAGACGTGGCGGAGATCGAGCTGGCGGCCGAGAGCACCGATACGGTGGTCCGTTTCAACGGACAGCCCGGCACGTTCATCGGCATCTTCCCAACGCCATCGGCCAATCCGCTCGATACGGCGAGCGCGGTCCTCGAAGAACTGCCATCAATCCAGGCGAGCCTGCCGGAGGGCATGACCGTTTCGATGGTTTACGACTCGACCGAGACGATCAGCGCCTCAATCGAGGAAGTCTTCAAGACCATCGCCGAGGCGGTGATCATCGTAATTCTGGTGATCCTGCTGTTCCTCGGGTCATTTCGTTCGGTTCTGATGCCCATCGTGACGATCCCGCTGTCGCTGGTCGGCGTCTGCTTCTTCCTCTATGCGATGGGGTACTCGATCAATCTTCTGTCGCTGCTGGCGATGGTTCTGGCAATCGGCCTGGTGGTCGACGACGCGATCATCGTGGTTGAGAACATTCACCGCCACGTCGAGGATGGGATGGCCCCGATGGCGGCGGCGATCAAGGGCATGCAGGAAATCTGGCTGGCGATCGTCGCGATGTCGCTGACGCTGGTCGCCGTGTTCATCCCGATCGGCTTCACCGGCGGTCTCACCGGCTCGTTGTTCCGCGAATTCGCCTTTACGCTGGCGGGCGCGGTGCTGATTTCGGGCATTGTCGCGCTGACGATCACGCCGATGATGTCGGCGCGGTTGCTGAGTTCGGGCGGACACACCCGGTTCCAGAGGGTCGTCGACGGAACGTCGGACCGGGTGTCGAACTGGTATGAGCGCCGGGTGCGAAGCTCGCTCGATTACCGGCCGGTGACGATGCTGATGGTGCTGGTCCTCGTTGGACTGACCGGCTTCATGTTCCTCAACACGCCCAGCGAGCTTGCGCCCGAGGAGGACTCGGGCGGCCTGTTCTCACTGGTCACAGCCCCGCGTTATGCCACAAGTGAATACACCAGCGGCTACGCTGCCGAAATCGGTGAGCGCACCCAGGACATCGAGGAAGTGCGCTCGCAGTTCTCGATCGTCGGTGTGGGCGGCGCCACGAATACCGCCTTCTCGATCTGGGCGCTGAAGGATTGGTCCGAGCGTGAGCGCAGCCAGGCGGAGATCAAGGCCGACATCCAAGGTCGCATTTCGGCCGTGGACGGGGTCGAGGCGCTGGTCTTCGCGCCGCCGTCGCTGCCTGGCGCAGGCGGCGGCTTGCCGATCTCGATGGTCATCCAGTCCACCGGCAATCCGAGGCAAGTCTACGAGGTCGCCGCCGAAATCCAGCGCGAAGCCCAACAGACGGGCCGGTTTATCGTGGTGCAGAACTCGCTGGCCTTCGACGCGCCACAGGTCACCGTGACCATCGACCGCGATCGGGCTGCCGCGCTGAACGTTCCGGTGCGCGACGTGGGCAGCACGCTCAGCCTGCTGGTGGGCGGTGGCGCGATCAGCCAGTTCGACCGCGAATCGCAGAGCTATGACGTCATCACCCAGGTGCCACAGAACTTCCGCGAGAATCCCGAACGGCTGGGCGAGTACTTCCTGCGGTCGAGCACGGGTGAGATGATCCCGCTGTCATCGCTGATCGAGGTGTCGACCAATGCCTCACCAGCGGCCATCGAGCAGTTCAACCAGCTGAATTCGGCCACGATCTCGGCGCTGCCGCTGCCCGGCGTGACCACGGGTGAGGGGCTCGGCGTCATCGTCGAGATCGCCGAACGCGTGCTGCCTGACGGCTTCTTCATCGAGTATTCCGGTCAGTCGCGGCTGGAGGTCACGCAAGGCAACACGATCCTCGTCGCCTTCGGCGCGGCGGTCGTGGTAATCTATCTGCTGCTGGCCGCGCAGTTCGAGAGTTTCCGCGATCCGCTCATCATCATGATGTCGGTCCCGCTGGCGATTTTCGGCGCGATCCTGCCGCTGAATCTCGGCCTGGGGACGCTGAACATCTATACTCAGGTGGGGCTGATCACGTTGATCGGCATCATCACCAAGCATGGTATTTTGCTGGTCGAGTTCGCCAACCAGCGGCGCGATGAGGGGATGTCGATCCGCGATGCGATCGTGGAGTCGGCCAAGGTGCGGCTGCGGCCGATCCTGATGACCACGGCGGCCCTTGCACTGGCCGTCGTGCCGCTGATGCTGGCCGAAGGTGCCGGTGCGGCTGCCCGTCAGGCAATGGGTCTGGTGATCTTCACCGGCCTGATGATCGGCACGCTCTTCACGCTGTTCGTGGTGCCGATGTTCTACACGATCATTGCCAGCAAGTCGCGCGGCAATGGGCGGGCCGAAGAGGGTGGGGCAAGCAGCGAGGCCGCCCAGCCTGTGCCAGCAGAGTAGCCCGGCGCCGGACGTCCATGTCCACCGCCGGGGCTGAGTGCGCCGTATCGGGAATTCCCGCTGCTTTCGATCACCCAACCGTCACGTCGCCGTGCGCGGCCAAAGGGTTTTGTCTGCGAACGCAGCGGCTACCGCAGGAAGCCGCGGAACCGGCGCAAGGCGAACGCGAACATTGCCGACCCGATGATCGCCAGTGCCAGCAATTGCGGCCAGACCACGGCAAGTCCCGCGCCCCGGAACAACACCGCCTGTGCCAGCGTGATGAAATGAGTGTTGGGTGCCGCCAGCATGACGTATTGCACCACCTCGGGCATGGATTCCCGTGGGGTCATTCCACCTGACAGGATCTCCAGCGGCAGCAGCACCAGTAGCAGCAGCATGGCGAATTGCGGCATCGAGCCGGAGATGGTGGCCAGGAGGATTCCCAGCGAGGTCGTGGCGAACAGATGCAGCGCCGCCCCCACCAGAAACAGCGTGATGGAGCCGGCCACAGGCACGCCCAGAACACCCTGCACCATGAAGGTCAGCGACAGCCCCGTTGCCAGCAGCACCACGCCGCCCATGCTGAGCACCTTGCTGGTCATGATCTCGACCGCGCTGACCGGCATGACCAGCAAGTGCTCGACGGTACCATGCTCCCGCTCCCGGATCAGGGCGGCCCCCGACAGGATGATCGACAGCATGGTCACGGCGCTGATCACTGCCGTCAATGCCCCGAACCATGCGGGATCCAGTGCGGGGTTGAAGCGGGCGCGCAGGGCCAGCTCGATCGGCACCGCAGCCTCCTGACCGGACCAGCCGGTGATTTCCTGATCGACGATCGCCTGAATATAGCCCGCGCCGGTAAAGGCCTGGCTGACCCGTGTCGCATCCACATTAAGCTGCAATTCGGGCCGTTCGCCCGCGACGAGGTCACCCTGAAAACCCGGCGGGATGACCAGCGAGAAGGTATCGATCCCCGCATCCATACGCGCGTCCATCCGGGCTATGTCAATCTGGTCAGGGGTCACGAAGTAGGGAGGCAGGAACCCATCCGATAGCCGCCGGGACAGGGGGGAGGCGTCCTCATCCACGATGCCGATTGTCGCGCGGTTCAGCGCCTCGGGCATGGCGGTGGCATGGGTGTAGATGTCCAGGGTAAAGGCATACAGCACCAGCGCCAGAAGCAGCGGATCGCGCAACAGCCCCCGAAATTCCTTGATCGCAAGGTGTAGCACATGCTTGGGACGCATCGCTCAGACCTCCTGCTTGCGCACGAAAAACGCACCGAGCGCCACAAGCACCGGCACCAGCAACAGCATCGGCGCAAAGGATCCAGCCAGATCGCCGAAGTCCAGCGCCTTGGCAAACACCCCGCGTGAGATGGTGACGAAATGGCTGGTCGGGAAAACCTCACCGATGACGCGGCCCATGCCCTCCAGCGAGGAAACCGGATCAATGATGCCGCCATATTGCGCCGCGGGGATCAGGGTGGCCAGCGCAGTGAAGAACAATGCCGTGACCTGACTGCGGGTGAAGGCCGAGATCAGCAGTCCCAGTCCCGTTGACAGGATGACATATACCAGAGCCCCCGCCGATAGCGCCAGAAGGCTGCCCTTGACCGGCACACCGAAGACGAACACCGCCAATGCCAGCAGCAACAGAAAGTTGAGAAAGCCCAGCACCACATACGGCACCTGTTTGCCCAGCAGGAATTCCAGCCGCTTGGCCGGGGTGACATACAGGTTCATGATGGAGCCTGTTTCCTTCTCCCGCGCGACGGACAGAACGGCGAGCATCGCCGGGATCAGCATCAGCAAAAGCGGGATCACGGCGGGCACCATGGCCGCCAGACTCTCCACATCCGGATTGTAGCGATAGCGCATTTGCAGGCTGTAGCTGCCGCTCACGGCATCGTCGCCATAGACTTGGCGCAGTTGATCGGTCAGCCAGTGAACGTGCATTCCCTGGATATAGCCCCGCACCGTATTCGCGCGCATTGGCATGGCGCCATCGAACCAGGCCGCGATCTGCACGGGGCGGCCCCGTTTGATATCGGCGGCAAAGCCCGGCGGAATCTCCAGCGCCAGACCGATTTCGCCCGCGCGCATTCGCCGGTCGATATCGGCATGATCGACCGCGGGGGGCTGCTCCTCGAAATAACGCGAACCGGCCAGATCGTTGACATAGGACTGGCTGGTAATGGTCTGATCGAAATCCAGAACCGCGAATTTGAGATCCTCGATATCCATCGAAATGCCGTAACCCAGCACGATCATAAGGATCACGCTGCCCACACTTGCAAGCGTCAGGCGGATCGGATCCCGGCGCAGCTCCAGCCATTCGCGCCATGAAAAACTCAGCAATCGGGCAAGGCTGAACCGTCCCCGCCGCGGGGATGAGACGGGTGCCCCTTCGGTGACCAGTTCCGCCTGATGCGTGGCCGCAGGTGTGCTGCTCTCGCTTTGCGCGCGTTCCAGGTGATGAATGAAAGCATCGTCCAGCGTCGCGGCCCCCGCACCCTCACGGATGGCTTCGGGCGTGTCGCTTACCAGCACGCGACCTTCGTGCATGAGCGAAATCCTGTCGCATCGCGCCGCCTCGGACATATAGTGGGTGGAGATGAAGATCGTCACGCCGTCATTCCGCGACAGGTCCACCAACGCCTGCCAGAAGATATCGCGCGCGACCGGATCGACACCCGAGGTCGGCTCATCCAGGATCAGCACCTCGGGCCGGTGGATCAGTGCCACGGCCAGCGACAGCCGCTGCCGGATCCCCAGCGGTAGCCGCAGCGGCAAGCTGTCGAGGACCCCCTCAAGATCGAACCGCTGCGCAAGCTCGTCGATCCGTGGCGCGATGCCGTCGTGCGCCATGTCGAACAGCCGGGCATGAAGGTCGAGGTTCTGGCGTACCGTCAGTTCGGAATAGAGCGAGAAGGATTGCGTCATGTAGCCAATGCGTTTGCGCGTGGCCATGTCACGGGCATCAACCGTTCGGCCGTCGATCCGCGTGGTTCCTTCGACAGGTTCGACAAGCCCCGTCAGAGCCTTCATCGTCGTCGTCTTGCCGCAGCCGTTTGAGCCGAGAAAACCGAATATCTCACCCTTCGCGATGCGAAAGCTCACATCCTTGACCGCTGCGAAATCCCCGAACCGGACGGTCAGGTTCTCCGCCTCGACAACGTAGCCGTCACTGTCTGAAAGGTTCAGTGGCGGGACGATCAGATCGTGGTGCCGGTCGCGCCTTTCCGGCGGAAGAAGTGCTATGAAAGCTTCCTCAAGGTTGGCGGTACCGGTGCGATCCATGATCTGGGCAGGGCTGCCGGTGGCCAGCACCTTGCCGTCATCCATGGCGACCAGATGATCGAATTGCGCGGCCTCCTCCAGATAGGCGCTCGCGACGATCACGCTCATGCCCGGACGCGTCGCGCGGATACGCGCGATCAGGGACCAGAATTCACGCCGCGACAAGGGATCGACCCCGGTTGTCGGTTCGTCCAGAATCAACAGGTCGGGATCGTGGATCAGCGCGCAGCACAGACCCAGCTTCTGTTTCATACCGCCAGAGAGCTTGGCCGCCGGGCGGTCGGCAAAGGGGGCCAGATCGGTCGCCTCCAGCAGATCGGCAATCCGTCTTTCGCGCTCCTGCCGGCTCTCACCGAAAAGCCTGCCGAAGAAGTCCACATTCTCCCGCACCGAGAGCGTCGGATAGAGATTGCGCCCCAGCCCCTGCGGCATATAGGCGATGCGCGGACAGACCCGGGCGCGATGCCGCGCGCGGCGCATGTCGCCCCCCAGCACGTCAAGCTGCCCGGCCTGCATCTTCCGCGCCCCGGCAATCAGCGCCAGAAGGCTGGATTTGCCCACCCCGTCCGGCCCGATCAGGCCGACGATGCAGCCCCCCGGCAGGTCAATCGAAACCGCATCGAGCGCGCGGACCTTGCCATAGAGAAGCGAAAGCTCCTCCGCCCGCACCACAGGCCCGGTGGCCGTCATTCCAGCACCCTGCCTTCAGCTTCCTCCGGCCAGGGCTGTGTGGGATCCAGTCGAACCCAGGCGACGCCGGGCAGTCCGGTCTTGATGTAATCCAAGTATTTTCCCAACAGCTCCGGCGCGATCCGGGCGCGGACCCGAAACATCAGCTTTTCGCGCTCGATCTCGGTCTCAACCGTTTTCGGGGTGAATTGCGCCACGTCCGAGACAAAGGAGATCTCGGCGGGAATGACGATGTCCGGTGCCGCATCCAGAATCAGGCGAACCTCGGTTCCCGGCCCGGTACGCCCTGCCGCCGCGGTTTGCAGGAAGAACGTCATGTAGACATCGTTGAGGTCGATCATGTTGATCACCCGCCCGCCGGCACCCATCACTTCACCCGCTTGGGCAACGATGTATTGCACCCGCCCCGGCCGGGGTGCCTTCAGCGTGCTGTCCTCGATCTGCACGTCGATCGCTTCTATCATTGCCGTGGCCGCCGTCACCGCCACTTCGGCCCCGACCACCGCTGCCTCGGCTGCGGAAACCCCGATCCGCGCCCCCGCGAGCATCGCCTCCGCCGAGGCGACTGCGGCCTCGGCGCCGAGCGCGTTCGACCTGTCGATATCAAGTTGCCGCTCGGACGCGACACTGTTGCCTGCCAGCGCCTCGGAACGGGCGAACTGGCGCTGGGCTGCATCAAGGGCCGATTGCTGCTGGGCCAGAACCGCTTCGGCGGCGCGCACTTCGGCCTCACGCTGCTGGATCGTCAGCCGGGCGCTCTCAACCGAAATCTCGGCGCGGAGCAGTTGCGCCTCCGCCTCATGGCGGTTGGCGGTCAACTGACGTGTGTCGAGCACGGCCAGCGGTTGGCCGGCTTCGACCAGTTCACCCTCTCGAACCAGGATCGTCTCAATCCGGCCGGGAAGTTTCGAGGCGACGTCGATCTCGACCGCTTCGACGCGTCCATTGCCATGGGCGAACCCCTCGGGAACCGTGCCGTTGCCGGTGTCCTGCCAGAACAGAAAACCCACCACGGCGCAGACCACGGCAATCGCGGTGTAGAGGAGATATCTGGGATTTTTCATGCTGGGCTCGATTGTTGTAAGGGGCCGGATTTGACCCTGCCTAATGGACCGAGCGATCGGGCGTTTGACATCCGTCAATCCGGGCGGGGCATAGCTTCAAACGACGTGCCGCGCCGAAATGGCAATCAAGACCATGGAGATGCCGGTGCTGACAAAATCGATGCCGAATAGCACGCCAAGGACGACCGCTGACGCCTCCGGCAGGGCCACGAGGACAAACGCACCCAATGCGATGCTGATCAAAGCCGAAGCCAGGATCCATCCCCACCCACGGGCCGGGCGCGCCCAGAACGCGAAGGAGGATTGCGCAGCACCTGTCAGCAGGAAAATGAGTCCCACCAGAACCGTCAGCGCGATCAGGCCTTGCGCGGGAAACACGATCAGAAGAGCCCCCGCCACCAGCGGCACGAGGCCCCCTGCAAGCTGCCAGCCAAAGAGGCCAGTTCCACGGAACGAGAATGACGAGGCAACGGCCACGACACCGCTTATGAACAAAAGCCAGCCAATCAGGATGCCAAGGATCAGCGAACTGACCACCGGCATGAGGAGCGCCCCGATGCCGAGCACAATCATCACGATCCCGATCCAGAACCAGATTTTCCGCAATCGCGCCAGGGTGATTGCGGGTTGAGATCTAGTGGAAGTAACTGCCATTTTAGCTCTTTGCCTCCGTGAAAAGCGGCGTGGTCGGCGCCGACATTGATACGACCGGGCTTCGGTGGCCAATGTCCGGTTCCCGCATTCTGATCGCTGTCTATCCGGTCGCGCAACGCGGCAATTGACGCTCATCAATTGGTGAACGCGAAACTGTTGCCAGGTGTCAGGGTGACAGTAATCTGGTCTGAGATGCTCGCGACCGTCATCAGGGGCAGCTGTGGCGGCGCGGAACTGACATTGATCAATGCGGAACGTGGTCGCCGTGATACCCTTGGTCAAACTGCAATCAAGACAGGTTCAGCATGGATTTCGAGGATTATTACAAGACGTTGGGCGTGGCGCGGGATGCGAGCCAGGACGATATCCGCAAGGCCTATCGCAAGCTTGCGCGGAAATTTCATCCCGACATCAACAAGGACGCCGATGCCGAGGCGCGTTTCAAGGCAGTGAACGAGGCGCATGAGGTTCTCAAGGATCCCGAACGGCGGGCGGCATATGACCAATTAGGGGCGGAGCCGCAGGGCGCGGGCCCGTTTCAACCGCCACCCGGTTGGGACAGCGGTTTCGAATTCACAGGTGCCGGCCCGCACGACAACGAGGGCTTCAGCGACTTTTTCGAGACCCTGTTCAGGCGCGGCGCGACCTCGCATGGTGATTTCAATGCGGGCCAGGGTCGTGACAGCCATGCGCGCATCACGATCGACATCGAGGATTCCTATCGCGGCGCGACCCGTGTTCTCCACCTGCGGATGCCGGTGGTTGACCGTTCCGGGCAGGTCTCGTTGGAGGACCGCAAGATCTCCGTCACCATTCCGAAGGGTATACGCGAAAGTCAGCATATCCGCCTGAAGGGGCAGGGCGGACCGGCGGCTGGCGGTGGTCAGGCTGGAGACCTCTTCCTTGAGGTCTCCTTCGCGGCGCATCCCACCTATCATGCCGAAGGGGCGGACCTTTACGTGACGCTGCCCGTCGCCCCGTGGGAGGCCGCGCTGGGTGGGCATGTGATAATGCCCACGCCCGGCGGCAAGGTTGATCTGCGCATCCCGAAAAACGCCCGCTCCGGCCAGAAACTCCGGCTGAAGGGCAAGGGCCTGCCGGGGCGGTCGCCGGGGGACATATTCGCCACGCTGAAGATCGTGAATCCCGACGTGTCCACAGATGAAGCGCGCGCATTGTTCGAACGGATGGCGAGGGAACTGCCCTTCGATCCGCGCGCCCAGATGAAAGGATAGGCCATGAAGAAGGCAACACCCGAGACGGAAATCCTCGACACCCTAACACTGGAAGACCTGTGCCGGTTTTGCCAGGCGGATGAAGCCTGGGTGATCGAATTGGTCGATGAGGGCGTTCTGGAACCCATGGGCGCCACGGTCCGGCGCTGGCGGTTCGAGGGCGTCAGCATCGCACGCGCCAAACGCGCACGCCGCCTGAACCGCGATCTGGGGATCAACACGGCCGGTATCGCGATGGTGCTGGACCTTCTGGATGAACGCGAGGCGATGATCCGCAGGCTTTCCCGATACGAAGGCGTCTAGGCGATGTGCTGGAGCGTGGAAGCCTCGGTCGCGATGGTAGGCTTCGGTTCGGTTGCGACCAGCCTTGCCTGGCACCGGGGGCAGCCCGCTGCGATCTGGGGCACACTTGGCTATTTTACGGCGATGGAGGCATTGCAGGTCGCAGGATACGGGGTGCTGGGCCAATGTGGAACGCCCCAGAACCGCGCCGTCACCTTGCTGTCCTATCTGCACATCGTGTTTCAGCCGATCGTGATCAATCTGTTCGTCCTGCAACTCGTCCCTGCGCAGGTCAGGCAGCGGGTGCAGGGCTGGGTTCTGGGGCTTGCGGGGGTTTCCGCGGCGGTCATGCTCTTGCAACTTGTCCCGGTGGAGGCTTTCGGGCGCTGCGTCCCGGGCCAACCGCTTTGCGCCGATCAACTGTGCACGGTTTCGGGCACGTGGCATATCGCGTGGGATATTCCTTATAACGGGCTGTTGGTGCCGCTTGAATCCGCGTTCGGCTTCGGCTCCGGCTTTCCGACCTATATGGTGGCTGTGTTCGTCCTGCCGCTGCTTTACGGGGCATGGCGTTTCGTTCTGTTGCACGTCTTTGCGGGGCCGGTGCTGTCCTGGATGCTGACCAGTGACCCGAACGAGATGCCGGCGGTCTGGTGCCTGTTCTCGATCATGATCCTTTGTGTGGGGTTGAGCCCCGCCCTGCGCCGGACCGTCTCTTCGCGCACATGGTGGGGCGTTCGGGTCTGATACGCGGTTAGCTCGCCCCGCCGGGCGTTGACATTCCTCAACAGGCGGGTGGGTGCGATGCTTCATGCTGACACCATCCAATCACTGCAGGAGGTCAGGATGGGTATCGTTGATGGTAAGGTCGCTCTTGTAACCGGTTCGGGCGCGGGAATCGGTCGTGCGACGGCGCTGAAGTTCGCGGAGCAGGGCGCAAAGGTCGTTGTCTGCGACATTGATCTGGCGGCGGCGGAAGAAACTGCCGACATGATCAGGAACGCGGGTGGAGAGGCCGCCAGTGTGGCCGCCGATGTGTCGGATCCCGAAGCGGTCGCTGCGTTGATCAAAGAGACTGTTGCCACGTTTGGCAGGCTCGACTGCGCGGTCAACAATGCGGGGATCGAAGGGCGGATCGCCCCGTTGCTCGATCAGAAGGTGGAGGATTTCGACCGGGTGATCGCGGTCAATCTGCGCGGTGGGTTCCTCTGCCTGCAGGCTGAAATACGGCAGATGCAGGAAAACGGCGGCGGGGCCATCGTCAATCTGGCATCCATAGCGGGCCTGGTGGGATTTGTTAACCTGTCACCCTATGTGGCGACCAAGCATGGCATGAACGGTCTGACCAAGAACGCCGCGCTGGAATACGGGAAAAGCGGAATTCGCGTGAATTCGGTCTGTCCCGGTGGGATCGACACCCGGATGCTCGATTCACTTTCCGAGCAAGCAACGGGGGGCGCGCAAACTGCCGACGAGATGATGAGCCCGCTGCACCCGATCGGCCGGATCGGAAAACCGCAAGAGGTGGCGGAACTGATCGTCTGGCTTTGCTCACCCGGCGCAAGTTTTGTGACCGGAGCCAACATCCCGGTAGACGGCGGTTTCGTCGCGCAATGAAGGGCGATGGCCAGGCTGCCTGTTGTGGTCGAACAGAACTGGCAGCCTGGCCACGTCAAAGGCGAGCAAGTCGTCGCGCCTCAGTCCTCGTCGCCCTGGGCAAGGGATGTCAGCGCCGTCGGTCGCAGGATGACGACCGTATGGATGTTCTCGATCTCGATGATCCCGCTCTTGCGCATCTGGGTCAGGGTGCGGCTGACGGTCTCGGTCGTCAGGCCCAGGAAATCGGCGATGTCGGCGCGGCGCATCGGCAGATCCACCTTGCCGATGCCATTCTCATAGCGCCCGACCCGACCTGCCAGCACGTTGAGGAAGGACGCGACCTTTTCGACGGCCGATTTGCGACCCAGCATCATGAAGTGATCCTGCATGGCGCTGATTTCGCTCAAGGCGGCCTGCAAAAGCTCGCCGTGCAACTCGATATCGCTCTCACCGTTTTCAAGCAGGCTTTTGCGATAGGGTTGCAGACACGTGTCGACCAGCGCGTCGCAATCGGTGTGGTGACAGCCTGCGGCGGGAAAGCCCACGACATCGCCGGGATAGCCGAACGCGATGACCTGACGGCGGCCATTCTCCAAAAGACGCGTCAGGCGCAGAACCCCCGAGGTTACCTGATAAAGCCAGGTCACCTCATCCCCTTCGTAGAACAGATAGGCACCTGCCTTTATCTGCGCTTCGCGAGCGCTAAGGCAGGGTCTGGAGATACTGGGCACCGCGGTGCGGCTCTGATAATCGGCGGATAGCGTGACATACATCTTGTGGCCCCCATTTTCCATTTGGGTGTCAACATGCGTGCGCGGCGTAACTCTATTCGCGTTGAAGTTGTCTGAAAGTGTATCTTTTTGTATGAAGATGATCGAAGCGTGGCCCGGATGCTGCGCTTCTGAAGCATAAAACAGGCAGGATCAGGGGGTTGCGATGCGAAAAGCATCCATTCTCGTCATTGAAGACGAGGCAAAGATCAGGACCCTCCTGCGCAATGTGCTGGAAAGCGACGGGTATGAGGTCATCGAATCGCAATCCGGCGATGGCGTGATCGACCTGCTGGCCTCCCGCCCGATCGCCCTGATCACCCTCGACATCCAGCTGGGCCGCGAGAACGGTCTGGATCTGGTCCGACAGATCCGGCGCGTCTCCTCCGTGCCGATCATCATGGTGACGGGTCAGGACGACGTCATCGACCGCGTCGTCGGGTTGGAGATCGGGGCCGATGATTACATCACGAAACCGTTCCATGTCCGCGAGGTGATCGCCCGGGTCCGCAGCGTTTTGCGCAGGACAGGGGGGACACCCGACACGCATCGCGACAGCGATGAGAGCGAACGCTACCTGTTCGACGGATTGACCGCCGTGCCCGACCGGCTGGAGATCATCGACCGTGAGGGCAATGACAGTTCACTGACAAGCGGCGATTTCAAACTGCTTACTGTCTTTCTGGAACGTCCCAAGCGTGTCTTGTCGCGCGATCAGCTGATGGATCTGACCGGCGGTCAGGACTGGAGCCCGCTCGACCGGACCATCGACAACCAGGTCGCGCGCCTGCGCAAGAAGATCGAGCGCAGACCGTCAGAGCCGGGCCTGATCAAGACCGTGCGCGGTGTCGGCTACACACTGGCCTGCGAGGTCGAAGTGGTTCATCCCTCAGGATCATCGACCAAGAGCGCCTGAAGCCGTGCCACCAGATCGGACTGGCGATAGGGCTTGTGCAGCACGTCGTGATTTTCCCCCACGGCCCCTCGCGCGGCGACGATATCGCTGGCATAGCCCGACGTCAGAAGAACCTTGAGATGCGGAAACTCCACCGCCACCTGCGCGGCAAGCTCATAGCCGCTGAGGCTGCCGGGCATGATCAGATCGGAAAATACGATGTCGATCTGGATACCGGACCGAAGCAAGGCGAGCGCTTCGTCCCCGTTGACCGCTTCGGCAACCTCGAACCCCAGATCGCGAAGGCGCGTCACCGACAGCCTGCGCACATTGGGGTTGTCCTCGACCACCAGCACCTTTCGCCCCTTGCCGAAAGGCGCCTGTGCAGCGTACCGCCCGGTATGCGACCTTTCCGCTGATGCGCTTTTTTCGGAAAGGGACGGGAAATAGAGGCCGAAACTCGTGCCCAGCCCCTCCTCGCTGTAAAGGGTGATGTGCCCGCCTGTCTGGCGCACGAAGCCATAGACCATCGACAGGCCAAGTCCGTTTCCGCCGCTGTCCGATTTCGTGGTGAAGAATGGCTCAAAGGCGTGTTTCTGTGCTTCGGGTGTCATGCCCGCGCCGTTATCGCTGACCGACAGCCGCACGTAGTGACCCGGCTCGACGTCGATTTCCTGCGCCATATAGGTGTCGTCAATGGTGACATCCGCGATGGAGATGAGCAATTCGCCCTTGCCATCCATCGAGTCGCGGGCATTCAGGGCAAGGTTCATCAGGGCCGATTGAAGCTGCACCGGATCGACGAGAACCAGGCTGATATCTGGCGCATATTCCGTCCTGATCCCGATCTGCGCGCCGAGTGTGCGTTTCAAGATGACAAGCGTGGAATCGCACAGCTTGCGCAGGTCCGACTTCACCGGTTTCAGGTTGCTGCGCCGCGCGAAGATCATCAGCCGTGATGTCAGGTCAGCGCCCAGCTCCGCTGCCTCCAGCGCATCGCGGATCAGGGCGTCCTGCGCATCGTCGGGGGCGCGCGCGTCGAGCAATTCCAGATTGCCCATGATGACCGTCAGCAGGTTGTTGAAATCATGCGCGATACCGCCCGTCATCCGGCCGATCGCGTCGAGGCGCTGTGACCGGGCCAGCGCGGCCTCGGTCTGGGCGCGCTTCGTCAGATCGTGCAGGATGCCGACGAACATCAGCCTGCCGTCCACCTCGGCGCGCCCGACCGACAGATGCAGCGGGAAGACGGTGCCGTCGCTGTGCAGGCCTTCGACTTCACGCCCGATGCCGATGATACGTTTTTCGCCGGTCTCGATGTGGTGCTGGATGAAGCCGTCGTGTTTGATTGCCAAGGCTTCGGGCATCAGCATGCTCACGTTTTTGCCGATCATGTCGTCGGTCGCGTGGCCGAACATCGCGCCGGCCGCCGGATTGGCGCGCATGATGATCCCATGCCGATCCGACAGGATGATCGCGTCCACGGCCGCTTCGAGAACGGCGTGAAGAAGTGCCTTGCCTGTAACCGCGCTTTCCATAGCACCCCGCAATTTATGCGTAGTCTTGGGGAAAACTGAGGGTCAAGGCAAGGATGATGAGCGTGTTCGTGCCACCACGAGGTCCGAAAGCTCCAGATGCCGGACGATATCCGAGAGGGAGATGAGGCCAAGAAGGCTGTGTCCGTCGACCACCAGAAACTTGCGCTGACCGGTCTTCGCGATGGATTTCATCAGGTCCTCCACCGGCGTGTCGGGCGGGATGGTCGGCGTTTCGTCCAATCCCGCGAAAACATCACCGACGCGGGTGCTGGACCAATGCTCCCGGTCAATCTTCAAAAGGATCGCACGGTCGATATGCCCCAGAAGGATGTCATCCTCGACGACGGGAACAAAGCTGAGACCGTGGCGCAGCACGACCTGATCGACGAGGTCCGACAGCCTGCGATCCGGCCCGACCGTGATCGGTTCGCGCCGCATCAGATCGCTGACCGTGCGGCCTGAGAAGGCCACGCGCGTGATTTGTTCCTGATAGGCGGACCGCGCGGCGACCAGCAGGAAACCACCGATCATGATCTGCCAGATCGCGCTGATCACCGCACCCTGGAACAGCGCCAGAAGCCCAAGACCCATCAGAACATAGGCAAAGGCGACCCCGGCCTTCGTGGCCGTCCCCGTCGCGCGCTGGATGTCGCCACTGCGGTGCCACAGCCATGCCCGCAGGATGCGTCCGCCATCGAGCGGGAAGGCAGGCACCAGATTGAACAGCGCCAGAATCAGATTGATCGTGGCAAGGTAGGACAACACAACCACTGCCGCCGCAGGACTGTCGGCAAGTTGGGCAATCAGGCTCAGTGCCCAGAACCCGAATGCGAGGGCAACGCTCATGACCGGTCCGGCGATAGCGACCCAAAACTCCTCCATCGCAACGCGTGGTTCGCTTTCCAGTTCGGCCACGCCACCGAACAGGAACAAGGTGATGCCGCCGATTTTCAGGCCGTAGCGCCTCGCAATGACGGAATGGGCAAGTTCGTGCAGCAGCAGAGACGCAAAGAACAGGATCATCGCGACGATCGCCATGATAAAGTAGATGCCCGGACTTTCCCCCGGCAAGGTGTGGGGGAAATAGTTCTGTCCCAGGCTCCACGTGATGATTGCAGCTATGATCAGCCAGCTTGGATCGAGCTTTATATCGAAACCAGCGATTGAGAAAAGTTTCACCGCGTTCGTGAACATCTGCGACCCCGTTTATCCCAAAGAATTGCACGGCTCCGATCCGCGGGTTTGATATTGGTCAAAACGGTCAGCCGGTTTGAAACAGCGATCCGACGAAAAAGGCGATTATGGCGGCAACGGCCCCGATAAACAGCGTTTCAAGACCCGAAACCCACCAAGGCGACAGCGACCACCTGCTTTTACCGGTGCCGATCAAGAAAAACGTGATGAGCGTCGCGGCAATGGAAATCTGGAAAGCACTTTCCAGCCCCAGAATGAACGGCAGGAGCGGGATCGCACCGGCGGCAAGGAACGCGCCGAATGTGGCCAGGGCGGCCCGCAGGGGATCGGGCTCTTCGCGCGGCAATCCGTATTCATCGGTCAGCATAAGTCCGATCCACTTTTCCTGCTTTTGCGAAATCGCATCGACAGCCCCTGTCAGAACGTCCCCCTCAAGGCCACGCCGCGCGAGGATTTGGCGCAGTTCCTCCAACTCACCGTCGCGATGGAAGGCTATGTGCTGCTTTTCGATCTCGATGATGCGATTGCGGTCGTCGAGTTCGGCCTTGGTCCCGGAATAATTGCTGGCGGCCATGGAAAAACCGTCGGCCAGGATGTTGGCAGCACCCAGAGCCAGGATGACCCCATGGGACAGCCCGGCCCCCTCGACGCCTGCGACGATGGCGAATGTGGTAACCGTGCCGTCGATGGCCCCATAAATCAGGTCCTTGAGGTTGCCCCCACGCCCGCCCGTCGCCAGACGGTCGGCAATTTCATCTGGGCTGTGACCGTGTTCTTTCGCCATGGGTTCTGTCTAACCTCCGAAAATGTCTTGGCTTTGAGCCAGATCAAGCGGGCCCATCCGATACTGCACATTCAAGCCGATGCAGTTTGCGGAAACAACTCCGGCACGCGACGGCTTGGGGGGCGATCAAGTTTTCCGCACCTTGCTATCGGTGTCGTCGCCGGGGGTCGCGGTGCGGCGGATGGCCCAGAGTGTCAGGACCGGGCCTGCAAGCTCGAACGCAATGGTCGTGCCAATGGTCAGCGCGATGATCCGGTCGGCCAGCTCCGGAAATGCCTGCGCGGCAATCAAGGCCATGCCGACCGCGACGCCCGCCTGCGGCAGCAGGGCTACGCCGTAGAGGCGCCGTTCACGCGGGGGGGCGTTTCCGATCAAGGCGCCAATCCACCCGCCGCCAATGCGGGCCAGCACGCGCAGCACGATATATGCCAATCCGAGGAATCCGACCTGCCGCAATGCTTCGAATTCTAGCGACGCCCCCGCCAACAGGAAGAAAAGCACCATGAAGGGCCACTGAATATGTTCGATTTCATGAAAGGCCCGGTCGTGATGTGTTGCAAAGTTCACGATAACCGCCCCCGCCGTCATTCCCGCCAAGAGGAAGGAAACCTCCAGCCAGAGCGCCAGACCCGCCGTCAGGAAAACCAGCGCGAGTGCCTCGACCTCGATCGGCTCCCCCGCGCTGATGCGCCCGGTCAGCGCCGCACCGGGCGCACCGATGGCAAGGCCCAATAGCATAGCACCCCCTATTTCGCGCATGACGGACAGATCATGCAGGCCCGGTGTCGTCGCCGCGATCGAATGCGCATAGCTCAGACACAGGCTGAACGCCAGCAAACCCCAGGCATCATCGACGGCCACGACGCCTTTCAAAGTACGGGTGAAACCATTGTCGATGTTCGATTGGCGGATGACGTCGGTCGTTGCCGCCGGTGCGGTGGCAGAGGCGATACCGCCCAGCACGACAGCCAATCCCGGTTCGACGCCCAGTGCGATCAGACCGAAAGACACGGCAACGATGGTGGTGAGAACAATCGCGATGGAAACGCTCAGAATCCGACGCCCCGTTTGCCTGAGATCCGCCACTTTCAGCGATCCGCCCAGCAGAAAGGCCACGAATGTCAGGGCCGTGACGGAAAGGTATTCGTAGGCGTCTGAAAATGCGTCGGGAATCCACTCCATCTGCCCTGCAACCAGCCCGCAAAGCAATAGCAAGGTGACCCGGGGCACCCATGTCCGACGCCCGATCTGGTCAGCGGCCAATCCCACGACGAACATACCGCCCAGCGTCAGAAGCACTGTTTCGATTTCCACGATCTCACCTGTTCTATCAAATCCACGCTCTTGCATGTTGATGGAATGCGCGGGGCGCGATGCCTTGACGAATATCAATCGGCGACCGGGCGATCAGGCTATCCCGTTCGTGTTCAACCGGCCTTGAACAGTGGGTTGGCAATCAAGGATGGAGGCAACCATGAAAGGATGCGGGAAGATGAGAGTGCTTTTTCGGAAAGACTTGATGGTCTGTGGCGCGCTGATCGCCACGACGCTCGCCAGCCCGGCGCTTGCCTTCACCGCGTGTCAGGTCACAGATACCGGCGGCATCGACGATAACAGTTTCAACCAGACCGCCTGGAAGGGTGTGCTGGACGCCAGCGAGACTCTCGGGATCGAAGGCCGTTTCCTCGAATCCCAGGCCGAGACAGACTATGACGCCAACATAAATTCGCTGGTTGATGGCGATTGCGACATCATCATCACGGTTGGCTTCCTCCTAGGGGACGCGACCGAAAAGGCGGCAATTGCCAATCCGGATCAGCCGTTTTCCATTGTGGATTTTTCATATGATCCGCCAATCGACAACGTGCTGGGGCAGGTCTATGCCACGGATCAGGCGGCGTTTCTGGCAGGCTATCTGGCCGCCGGCATGAGCAAGACGAAAATCCTTGGCACATTCGGCGGCATCAACATCCCGCCGGTGACGATTTTCATGGATGGGTTCGTTCAGGGCGTCGATCACTGGAATTCGGTCAAGAACGACGGCGTTACCGTGCTCGGCTGGAACATAGACACCCGCGAAGGGCTGTTCACCAACAATTTCGACAACCTCGATGACGGGCGGGCCTTTGCCCAGAACTTGTATGATGAGGGCGCCGATATCGTGCTGCCTGTCGCGGGCCCGGTCGGCCTCGGCTCCGCCACGCTGGCCGATGAGCTTGGTGTCGAGAAGCTGATGATCATCGGCGTGGATGCCGACCTCTACTTCACCGATACCGAGCGGCAGCACGTCTATCTGACGTCGATCACCAAACGTATGGATGCCACCGTCGCTGACGTGATCGAAACCACGATGAATGGCGATTTCCACGGGGGGGTGCTGGTCGGCGGCCTGGAAAACGGCGGCGTCGGTCTGGCCCCGTTCCACGACATGGAGGCCATGGTGCCGGACACGTTGAAGGCCGAGCTTGAGGCCCTGCGCGCAGACATCATCGCCGGCACCATATCCGTGTCGGATTAGGATGCTGACATGCGGGTGGAGTTGAAGAATATCACCAAGCGGTTCGGTCCGGTCGTCGCCAACAAGGGTGTCGATCTGACCATTGAGCCGGGCGAGGTACTGGGCCTGCTGGGGGAAAACGGTGCAGGCAAATCGACGCTGATGAACGTTCTGTGCGGTCTTTACGAACCGACGGAAGGTGAGATCCTGATTGACGGTCGCCCCGTGACCTTCGCGGGTCCGGGCGATGCGATCCGTGCGGGCATCGGCATGGTGCATCAACATTTCATGCTGGTCCCGGTCTTTACCGTGACCGAAAATGTCATCCTGGGCATCGAACCTGTCGGCCAGCTCGATCACCTCGACCTGAAGACGGCGCGGGCCGAGGTGGAGAGGTTGAGCACGCAATACGGCCTTACGGTCGATCCGGATGCCACGATCGAGACGCTTCCGGTTGGCGTGCAACAACGGGTGGAGATCATCAAGGTCCTGATCCGGGAAGCGGACGTCCTGATCCTGGACGAGCCGACGGCGGTTCTGACGCCGCAGGAGGTCGATGAGTTCTTTCAGATCGTTCGTTCGCTCTGCGATGCGGGCAAGGCTATCGTCTTCATCACACATAAGCTGAACGAAATCCTGGAGGTATCCGACCGGATCGCCGTCATCCGGCGGGGGGAGATCGTGGGCAGCGGCGATCCGAAGAAACTGACCCGCCCGGAACTGGCGGAAATGATGGTGGGACATCCGGTCGATCTCGACGTGGCCCGCGCGCCCTTCGCGCCCGGTGAAGTCATCCTCGACATTCAGGGACTGACCATATTGCGTCCCGATGGGGCCGTGGCGGTCGATGATCTGACGCTTCAGGTGCATAGTGGTGAGGTCGTGGGCATCGCGGGGGTTCAGGGGAACGGGCAATCCGCGCTGATCGAGGCGCTCGCCGGATTGCGCCGCCCGGTCGCCGGACGGGTAGGGTTCGACGGCACAGACATCACGAATGCTTCGCCGCGTGCACGGCACCGGATGGGGATCGCGCATATCCCCGAGGATCGCCAGCGCGCCGGGCTGATCGGAAACTTTTCCGTGGCCGAGAACATGGTGCTGGACAGCTATTATGGCCCCCCCTTCGCGAAGGGTCCGGGTATCGACTGGCACCGTGTTCACGAGGATGCCGCAGCCGTGGCCAGGGAATATGACGTGCGCACCCCGTCTGTGCGGTCCGCCGCCGCGCATCTGTCGGGGGGCAATCAGCAAAAGCTGGTCGTGGCCCGGGAACTGTCGCGCGATACGCGGCTGGTCATTGCGGGGCAGCCTACGCGGGGGCTCGATGTCGGCTCCATCGCCTTTATCCATGAACGCCTGATCGCCGCGCGCGACGAAGGCGACGGCGTGTTGATCGTGTCGTCCGAGCTGGACGAGATCATGGCGTTGTCCGACCGCATTCTGGTGATGTTCAAGGGCCGCGTCGTGGCTGAATACACGCCGCATGAGGCTCCGGTCGATAAGGGAACGATCGGTTTGGCAATGGCGGGGGCGGCGACATGAGCGATGCAATGACCGATGCAACACAGGGCAGGGTGTTTGGCCGGACGCAGCTGGAGGACATGGTGATCGTGCCGCTCTTCGCGCTTGTCGCGGCGCTCGTTCTGGGCGCGGTGGTGATGGCCGCCACGGGTGTTTCACCCGCAACCATTGCGCAATCCTATGTGGCGTTGCTGAAAGGTTCTGTCGGGTCGGTCAACGCGATCTCGGAAACGCTGACCGCGGCCTTGCCCCTGGTTCTGGCGGGTCTGGGGCTTGCGCTTGGTTTTCGGTCCGGGCTGTTCAACATCGGGGCCGAGGGCCAGATCGTCGTGGGCGGGCTGGCCGCCGTGGTGGCCGGTGTGGCCCTTGGCGATATGTCGGCTTTCATAGCGCTTCCCGGTGCGCTGCTCGCCGGGGCTGCGGCGGGTGCATTCTATGCAGGTATCGCGGGATGGCTGCGCGCGGCGACCGGCGCGCATGAGGTGATCACGACCATCATGTTGAACCTGATTTCCTTCCGGCTGCTCGACTATCTGTTGCGCACGCCTTTCATTCAGAAGGAAGATCGCGCCGATCCGATCTCCAAATCCGTGCCCGACGCCGCCGAATTGCCGAAGCTGCTGACCTTTCTCGACGCCAACCTGCGCCTGCATGCCGGTCTTTTTCTGACGCTGGCCATGGTCGCGTTTGCTTATTGGCTGCTGTTTCGCAGCAAGCTGGGGTTCGAGTTTCGCGCCAGCGGTGAAAACGCCGTCGCCGCGCGCTTTGCCGGTATGAGCGCGGGTTGGACCATCGTTTTGGCCATGGCCGTCGCGGGGGCGTTGGCGGGGCTGGCAGGGGCCAACCAGACGCTTGGCATTCTGGGCCGCGCGACGCCCGGCTTTTCCGCCGGGATCGGGTTCGACGCCATCGCGGTGGCGCTTCTGGGTCGATCGCATCCGGTCGGCGTGTTCTTTGCCGGGGTTCTGTTCGGCGCGCTGGAGGCCGGCGGCCGGCAGATGCAGGTGGATGCAGGGGTCAGCATAGATCTGATCGGTATCATCCAGTCACTGATCATCGTCTTTATAGCGGCCCCCCTTCTGGTCAAGGCGATCTTTCCCTGGGGGTTCAGAAAAGCGGGCAAGAGGGAGAACAAGTCGTGACCGTCCTACTTGATAAAGCGCGACAACGGCAAACCCGCATCACGGGCGGCATCCTGATCGCTCTCGGTGCCTTGATCGCGGTTTTCCTCGCCCCCGATTCAAGCGGGGTCGCCACCTTCCGCCTGTCGCGCCCGACCGATGTCTGGCCGGTTCCGAATCTGGTCGTTCCGGGCGGAGCCTTCGTCTATGTCGCCTCGGCCCTTCTGGCCTTTTTCGGTGTGCGCCTGTTCCTGCGCGGCGGCGCAAGGTGGAGCGCGCGGTTTCTGGGCATCGGCCTGATCATCGCGGTGGCCGCGTTTCTAGTCTGGGCGACGGCGGGCAAGTCGTTCTCATTGACCGGCATGTTGCAGGCGAGCCTGGTGCGCGCGGTGCCGATCGCCCTCGGGGGGCTGGCGGGCGTTTTGTCTGAACGGGTCGCCGTGGTGAACATAGGTATCGAAGGGATGTTGCTGGCCGGGGCCTTTACCGGGGCGCTGGTGGGGTCGCTGGCCGGGGGGCTTGCAGGGCTGGCCGCGGCGGTTGCCGTGGGCGGTGTGTTCGGTTTCGTTCTGGCGGCGCTGGTCGTGACATATCGAATGGATCAGATTATCGCGGGCGTGTTCATCAATCTGTTCGTGCTGGGTTTGACCAGCTACATCTCCAGCCAGGTCTTTCAGGAATATCGCGCGCTCAACAACGCGCCGGTGTTTCGCGCGGTGGAGATCCCGGTGCTGAGCGATCTGCCGGTGCTTGGCCCGGTCTTTTTCAGCCAGAATATCTTCGTCTATGGGGCCTTCATCCTCGCCGGACTCGCCACCTACTATCTGTTTCACACCCGGCATGGCCTGCGCGCCCGCGCGGTGGGCGAGCATCCGCGCGCCGCAGATACACTGGGGATCGACGTTTATCGCACGCGCTACGTGAATGTTACCATTGCGGGGATGGTCGCGGGCTTTGGCGGGGCCTGGTTCACGCTAGGCTCTGTCGGCCGGTTCGACGAGGGGATGACCGGCGGGCGTGGTTTCATCGGGTTGGCGGCGATGATCTTCGGGCGGTGGCATCCGGTCGGTGCCCTCATGGCTGCGCTGATCTTCGGATTTGCCGATAGTTTGCAGCAAAAGCTGGCGCTTCTCGGCACGCCGATTCCGTCGGAGTTCCTTGCCATGGCCCCCTATATCGCGACAATTGTCGTCGTTGCCGGCGTGGTCGGACGCGCACGGGCACCGGCGGCGGACGGCAAGCCCTATGTCAAGGAATAGGCGCCGTTGCGGAACAGAACGCACTTGGCGTTGCCTGCCACGCGGCGCATGAACAGGAGGGGTATTCATGGTCAACATCCTGACGATCACGCTGAATTCGGCCGTCGATCTTGCCACGTCGGTGGATGAGGTCGTCGCCGGGCCGAAGCTCTATTGCGCGCAACCCAGTCTCGACGCCGGAGGCGGGGGTGTGAACGTCGCCCGCGCAATTCAAAAGCTGGGTGGGGACGCCACGGCACTGGTCACGGTCGGCGGTGCCATGGGTGAGACGCTGTTGCAACTGCTGAAGGTCGAGGGCGTTCCGGTGGTTCCCGTGCCAATACATGGGGAAACGCGCTTCAGCTTTGCCGTGACCGATGGCACCAGCGGCGCGCAATATCGCTTCAACCTTCCGGGGGAAACGCTGACCACGGATGAGGGGGCGCGGCTTTTGACGGCGATATCGGATGTCGTGGGGCCGGATGACTTCGTGGTCCTCAGCGGCGGGGTTGCGCCGGGATTGGGCGACGACTTCCCCTCTCGCGTGCAGCAGGCCATCTCGCGGCTGACTGACCGGTTGATCGTCGATACATCACAGGCCCCGCTTGCCCATCTGACCGCGAACCCCGTCGATCCGGTTTTCCTTCTCAGGATTGACCGCAAGGAGGCAGAGACAGCGGCGGGTCATGCGATGGAAACCATCGCGGACAGCGTGACCTTCGCGTTGGATCTGATCGAACGCGGCGTGGCCCGGATCGTCGTGACCGGGCGCGGGGCAGAAGGCTCGGTATTGGTGACGCGGGACGCGCGATATTTCTGCCGAGCGGTCAAGGTGCCGGTGCGCAGCACGATCGGAGCGGGCGACTCCTTGGTCGGTGCAATGATCCTGGCATTCGCACGCGGCGAACAGCCGGATCAGGCGCTTCGCCGTGGTGTCGCCGCTGCCTGTGCGACGGTGAACACGCCGGCCACGGAACTGTGTTCCCGGGACGAGGCCGAGGCGTTGTTTCAACGCTGCGAGGTCACGGCGATCTGATCCGCCCTTGAGGCGCATGGTAGGCGTTTCGGACATCGTGATGCACGTGCGGTTTCGCTCAGGGACGGGTCAATCCGGCAATATCGACCTCGACCTTTTCGGACAGGTTTTGAAGGCTGTCGTAAAGCAGTTGAAGCGCATAATGCGGGTTGTGGGTGAAGATCGCAGGTTCCTTGACAACCAGTTGATAGTTATAGGCTGCTTTCAACAGGCGGGGCGTCCAGTCTTGATACCGGTTGGGAAAGACGGCTTCGGTTTCTGACGCGGTTCCGTCGCCATCCGTATCGACAAAGAAATACGGATAGGTTGCCGAGTTATAGGCGATAGAAACGCCCGTGACCTCCGCGGCGTATTTCTGAATGGCCTCCTCCAGGCGTCTGTGGAAGTCGGCGATGGGATTTGCGATGCCCTCGGCCGTGTTGCCGTCGCCATCGAAATCGGTGGGTGAGATCCTGATCTCGTCGAAACTCGCGATGCCCTGATGGCACGTGGTGCAGGTCTCGATCTCGACTTCCAGCGAATGCGGACTGTGGCAGCTCGTGCAGGTGTTCAGGTTGGGCACATGATCGAAGCGGCCCTTGTAGACATTCCCCGGATACTCGAACCCGCCATGAGCGATGCCACCCATCAGCGTGGCCGCCGAGGGGGCGTAGTGGATGTTCACGAAGCCCAGATCCGCTGAGACGGTGTCATCCTCCAGACCATCGGTCGCGGCCGCGACGGTATTGGTCGAGCTGCGACCCTGGTGGCATACCGCGCACACGGCGGAGGACCCGAAGGTGTCGATCGTGACGCCGGACGGAAATGGGACAGATTCAAGCTCCGACGCGCCGGGACTGTGGCAAGCGGTGCAATTCACCGGGGTTCCCAGACTGACCGGATGATCTATGAGGCCCGGTGTGCTGATGGGTCCGCTGAGGTAATCGGTGATCCCCTCCCCGGAATGGCAGACGGCACAGGTGCCCGGTATCTCGCCTTCCTCGTCCCAATGCGTAAACGCTTCCGACATTCGGTCGGCGTGGGGCGATGCAAGCCATGCTTCTGTTATCGCTGCTATATCCGGCGCTTCGCTTTGGGCCATTGCGGCCACGCCGACGAAAGTCGCACTTACGAAAGCCGCACCACTGGCTGTCATCATGGTCCCGAGGATATTTCGATTCATGGAACGTCCCTTTCTGCCGCATGAACAGTGATAAACGGGCGGAGCGGTTTTGGATTGAGAAATATCAATCTCGGCCCCGTGTTTCACATCTAGCTTCGGTGCGAATTGCAGGGTGATGCAGCGCGTTCGCCAGATGCCGACAGGATGGGCAGATTGAGACATTTTCACATCAGACAAGGCGACCCCGCGCCGCAAACTCCCGCACCGGCGCAGCAGGTTGAGAATATCGGATTGCCGCGCGAAGTGGCTTTGCTCGGGCGGGATATCGCCGGGGTTCGCCCGCACTTTGTTGTCAGCGAAGGGGAGGGCGTCACCTGCGGCCAGACATTGTTCACAGATCGCAAACAACCCCAGATCGCCTTTGTCTCTCCCGCGTCAGGGGTGGTGTCGAAGCTGACCTACGGTTCACGCCGAACGTTGGATCTGTGCGTTGTCACTGTCGCACCCGAAAATGAAAAGCCTTCACCCCATAAGATGCCGGATGCCGCGCCGCGCGAGATTTTGCAGGCGCGGGGAATGTGGTCCGCATTCGTGACACGCCCCTTTGGCCGTATGCCGGCGCCCGACGCCGTGCCGGATGCGATTGTCGTGAATGCAGTTCACACATCGCCGCAAGCCCCTGATCCGGCAGTTGTTCTGGAGGGTCAGCGCGACGCCTTCCACCTTGGGCTCAGCGTCCTGACCAAGCTGACGCCCGCAGATGTTTTCCTGTGCCAATCCCCCGGCAAGCCGCTCGGCCCGGAGGGGGAGCGCATCATTCATGCCAGCTTTTCCGGCACGATGGCGGCCGGTCTGCCGGGAACACAGATCGACAGGCTTTGCCCCGTGGATTTCGGGGGGGCGGTGTGGAGCATCAGTTATCAGGATGTGATCGCGATCGGACATCTGTTCGGGACCGGCACGTATATGGCGCGGCGCGTCGTCTCGATCACGGGTCCGCAAGCAGCGACGCCGAAGCTGGTGCGCAGCGTCCTTGGTGCCCGGCTTGCAGAACTCAGCGAAGGCGGGGCTGCCCACATCCTTTCGGGCAATCCGATCACGGGCCGGGATGCGCAGTTTCTGGGACCTTTCGACGATCAGGTGAGCTTGTTGGAACCGCGCCCGCAGGCCGCTGACCCGTCGCGGCAGGCACGGCGGGCTACAATATTCAGGCCGCTGATCCCGTCCGCCTCGATGGAGAAAGCCGTGGCGACCGACACCTACGCCATCCCCCTGGCGCGGGCCCTCAGCGTGGGGGACAGTGACGCGGCACAACGTCTGGGATGTCTGGGTCTGATCGAGGAGGACGTCGCCGCCCTGACGCGCAGATGCACCAGCGGAACCGATTATGCCGCGATGCTGCGCCGGGTTCTGGATGAGCTGGAGTTGGACGCCGCGTGATTACCTTTCCCACCCCTCGAATTGCCGCCCCGCGAACCGTTGCCGGTGTGACGCTGTCACAGACGCTGGCGCTGATGCTGCCTGCTGTCGCGGTCGCATGGAGCGCGCCTTTGCAATTTGTCGCGCTTTTCCTTGTCGCGGGTGGCGTTGCGCTGGCGTGGGAGGTGCTGTTTTGCCTTGTTCGTAAGCGGGGGTTCAGCTTTCACGGGATCACCACGGCGCTGATCGTCACGATCCTTTGCCCGCCTGACCTTGCGTACTGGCAACTGATCCTTGCCATCTCGCTTGGCGTCGTGCTGGCAGAGCAGGTGTTCGGGGGGCGGGGGTTCGGTTTTCTCAGCCCGGCGACGGTGGTCCTGTCGTTGCTGATGATCTCGTTTCCGCAAGTCGAACTTCCGATACCGGGCGCAATGCTGGGTCTTGCGACGGTGCCGGGCGCTGTCCTGCTGATTTTGATGGGTCTGGTCTGCTGGCGCGTCATGCTTGGGGCGGGTGTCGCCGCCGGTGTCTTGCTGTCAATCGGCGGGCCCGTGACCGATCCGGGGGCCGTTGCCGCGACGCTGGCATTCGGGCTGGTCTTTCTGGTTTGCGATCCGACTGCGTCCAGCACGACACGGGCGGGCCGCTGGCTGTACGGTGTGTTGGCGGGCGGTCTGTTCGTCAATTTCTCGCAAGGTGCCATACTGCCGTTCGAGGCGATGGTTTTCGCGGCCCTTCTTGCCAGCATCTTCGCGCCCTTGCTCGATCGTCTGGTCATTCTCGCACATGCTTATCGCAGACGGGCCGGGAACAAAGGGGGTGGGCGACATGCGTAGCCCCGTATCCCTATGGCGCGGCTTTCTGGCCCGGCCAAATGACGACCGGGTCAAGATCTTTGGCGTCGCGTTTCTGACGGCCGTGTTCAGCGCGGTTGTGGTCACCGTGGCCTCGGTCACGCTGGAACCCCTGCAAGACGCGCATCTGGAGGCCGAGCGCGCGGCCCGGATGGAGCAGATGCTCGATACGTTGCCCGGAATGCGCGATATCATGGCCGAGGCAGGTGTAGATGCGCTGACGACCCGGCTCGTCGATCTGGAAACTGGCGCCTTTGTCGAGGAGCCGGATCCCGAAACCTATGATCTGCGCGAGGCCGAAAACGATCCGGAGCGCAGTGTGGAAATCCAGCCCGAGGCCGATCTGGCCCGGTTGGGCCGCAGAGCACGGATCGCACCGGTATATCTTCTGGAACGTGACGGCGATATTTTGCTGGTCGTGCTTCCGGTCAGCGGCAAGGGCTATCAGTCCACATTGCGTGCCACCCTGGCGCTGCACGCCGACCTGACGACAATCGCGGCCCTGACCATCACCGAGCAGGCGGAGACGCCCGGACTTGGCGCACGGGCTGAAACACCGCAGTGGCAAGACCTGTGGGCGGGTAAGGAGGTCACGGACGAAACCGGGCAGATCGTCATCGACGTCGTTCGTGGGCAGGCGAAAGGCCCGCATGAGGTCGATGCCATCAGCGGGGCCACCATCACCAGCAACGGCGTGGCGAATATGCTGCGCTATTGGCTGGGCGATGACGGTTTCGGCCCCTTCCTCGATCGCCTTCGCGAAGAGGGGATGTGACATGAACGCTACGCTTCGCTACCTGACGGAACCTCTGATCGCCAACAACCCGGTGACGTTGCAGATCCTGGGTATTTGTTCGGCGCTGGCCGTGACCACGACGCTTCAGACGGCTCTTGTCATGTCAGGCGCGCTGACCGCCGTTCTGGTACTGTCCTCCGCCACCATAAGCCTGATGCGCAATCATATCCCGAATGCCATTCGGCTTATCGTTCAGATCGTGGTGATCGCAACGCTTGTGGTCGTTGCTGACGAATTGCTTCAGGCCTTTGCGTTCGAGGTCAGTCGCCAATTGTCGATCTTCGTTGGCCTGATCGTGACGAATTGTCTGGTGCTGGGCCGCGCCGAGGCCTTCGCCACGCGCAACCCGATCGGGCCATCGGTACTGGATGCGCTGGGCAACGGGTTGGGCTACAGTCTTGTGCTGATCATCGTCGGCACAATCCGGGAGGTTCTGGGAACGGGTTCGCTTCTGGGCTACACGCTTCTCCTCCCCCAGGCGGAGGGCGGCTGGTTCGAACCTTTGAGCCTCATGCAGCTTGCCCCAAGCGGCTTTTTCATCATCGCGCTGCTGATCTGGGCCATTCGGTCCGTGCGTGTGGAACAGATTGAAAAACCGCAACATCAACTCTCCCGATCCGAGGTGGAGCAATGACCGATCTTTTGCTGGCGTCGCTGTTTCATCAAAACCTCGCGCTGACATCGTTTCTGGGCATCTGCACGTTTCTGGCAGTATCGCAGCGGTTCGAGACGGCGTTTGGACTGGGCATGGCGGTTATCGTCGTTCAGACCGTGACCGTCCCGATCAACAACCTGATTTTCAATGGTCTTTTGCAGGATGGTGCCTGGGGCTGGCTGGGTCTGGCGGATGTCGATTTGAGCTTTCTCAAGCTGATCGCCTTTATCGGCACCATTGCCGCCGTGGTGCAGGTGCTGGAGATGTTTCTGGATCGCTATGTGCCGCCGCTTTACCGCGCGCTGGGCATCTTCTTGCCGCTGATTACGGTGAACTGCGCGATTCTGGGCGGCAGCCTGTTCATGGTCGAGCGGCAATACGACTTCGCGGAATCCGTCGTTTTCGGCTTTGGCAGTGGTGCGGGCTGGGCGCTGGCGATCATCGCCTTTGCCGCCATCCGCGAGCGGTTGGAATACAGTGACATGCCGCGGGGATTGCAGGGGTTGGGCAGTGCGTTTCTGGTAACCGGGCTGATGTCGCTCGGCTTCGCCGCGTTTGCGAGGGTCGGGCTATGACGGAAATCATCGTCGGCAGTCTGCTTCTGATCGCGCTGATCCTGCTTCAGACCATTTTTGTCGTTGCGGCGCGGGCCGCTCTGGTGCCGGATCGTTCGATCTCATTGAGGGTCAACGGCGACACGACAATCCCGGCCCGGACGGGGCAAAAGCTGCTGACCGCGTTGACCGATAACGGCATCCTGATCCCATCGGCCTGTGCCGGGGCAGGGACCTGCGGTCTGTGTCGGGTGCAGATACCGGACGGCCCCGACCTGTTGCCGGTCGAGGCCGCGCGATTTTCCCGAAGCGAGGCGCGCGCCGGGATGCATCTGGCCTGTCAGGTCGTGTTGCGCGAGGACATGGCCTTGCAGATTGACGAGGCATTGCTGTCGGCGGAGACGTTCGAGCTGAACGTGGTATCAACGCGGCAGCTTACCCCACTGATCAGCGAGGTCGTGCTGCAGATGCCCACGGGACGTTTGCCGGACATTCATGCCGGGTCTTTCTTGCAGATCACCGCGCCGCCCTATTCGCTGGACTATCAACAGATCGACGTGCCGCCGGTTTTCGAGGATCAATGGAGCGCGCTGCGCCATCTGTCGATTTCAACCGGAAGCGAAGTCACCCGGGCCTATTCGGTCGCCAATCGTCCCGAGGATACCGAAGCCGGCCTGCTGGTCCTCAACATCCGGCTGGCCCTGCCGCCGCCATCGGTGCCGGATGCGCCGCCCGGTGTGGTGTCGTCATATCTGTTTTCACGCCGATCAGGCGACCGGATAAGCGCCTCCGGTCCCTATGGGTCGTTCCGAGTGCAGGACACCGAACGCGAGATGGTGTTCATAGGCGGCGGCGTCGGAATGGCGCCGTTGCGCGCGATGATATTCGAGCAGCTTTCGCGGCAGGATCAGTCGCGCAAGATCACGTTCTGGTACGGTGCACGTTCGGCGGACGATCTTTACTATATAGACGAGCTCAACGCGCTGGCGGCCCGACACCCCAATTTCGAATGGACCGTGGCGATTTCTGATCCTCAGCACACGGATGGCTGGAGCGGACGCACCGGATTCGTTCATTCGGTCGTCTATGAGGACCATTTGCGAGATCATCCCGCACCGGAAAACTGTGAATACTACCTTTGCGGCCCACCCCTGATGACGCAGGCGGTTCTGGCGATGCTGGATGATCTCGGCGTTGAGCCTGACCACATCTTCAACGACGATTTCGGAGTGTGAACATGATGCTGACACGACGACATATGATGCTGTCTTCTATCGGATTTGCCGTTGCCCCACCCTCCGGTGTCTTCGCGGCAGGCCAAGACGGGGGGGCCCAGTCAATCGGAGGCCAGTCAATCGGAGGCCAGTCAATAGGAGGCCAGTCAATCGGAGGTTTGGCCTTCGGTTCCAGCTGGCGGATTACGGCGGCTTCGGGCGATCTGCTGGGCGTTCACCGCGTGGTGCAGGGTGTAATTGCCGATATCGACATGCAGATGTCCCCCTATATAGCCCAGTCGGATATCTCGAAATTCAATGCCGCCCGCACGACGGAATGGCAGCAGATGCCCCATGCGCTTTGCACGGTTGCCGGGGAGGCGCTGGAGGTTGCCGGGATGACCGGCGGGCATTTTGACCCGACCGTCGGCCCGCTCGTGTCCCGGCTGGGCTTCGGCCCGATTACCGGTGGCGCAGGCAGCTATACCGGGATCGAGGTCGCGGCAGACCGGCTTCGAAAATCATCGGTCGATCTGACCCTCGATCTGTGTGGGATAGCCAAGGGGTTTGCGCTGGACCGCATCGTCGAGGCGATGAGGGCGCGTGGCATGCGCAACGCCTTGGTGGACGTCGGCGGGGAGGTCAGGACCCTGGGCCAAAACCCCGAAGGCAGGCCCTGGACCGTTGCCATAGCCGATCCGACCTCCACTGCACTGCTGCGCGCCTGGACAATTGTCGCGCCGGGACCGCTGGCGCTTGCCACCTCCGGTCACGCGGCCAACGGCGTGACGGGCCGGGTCAGTGCCAGCCATATCATCGACCCGCAAACGGGTGCGCCGGCATCGCCCATGCTGCGTTCGGTTTCCGTTTTGGCGCCGACGGCCATGCGGGCGGATGTGCTTGCCACCGCCCTTTGCGCCGCTGGCCCGGTGGACGGTGTCGAAATGGCGCGACGGCTGGATATTCCTGCCCTCTTTATCATCGGGTCAACGGCACAGCCGGTCGAGGTCATGACGGCTGGTTTTCGCGACCATGTGGTCAGTTAGGAGAGCTGCGATGTACACCTTTATCCTCGCCCTTGCTGTTCTGCTATTGGCCGTCTCTGGCCTTGCCATCGGTGTCCTTTTCGGGCGCGCGCCGATCAAGGGCAGTTGCGGGGGGCTGGCCTGCCATCCGGGAATCGACTGCAAGTCCTGTCGCCTCAGGAATGAGGGCAAGACATGAAGAACGTTGCCCTTGTCGCGGATTACATGACGCGCGATCTGATCACCCTGTCCCCCGACACCGAGATTAATAAAGCCATGCACACGCTTTTGCGGCATCGCATCTCGGGCGCGCCCGTGGTCGATGCCGAGGGTTCGCTTGTGGGTGTTCTGTCGAAAAAGGACTGTCTGCGTGCCGCCATCGAGGCCAGCTATTATCGTGACTGGGGCGCGACGGTCGCCCGGCATATGACAAGGGACGTCGCCACGATGGAGGCCGGAGAGGACATTCTGACGGCGGCCGAGAGGTTCGTGAATGGCTCTCTACGACGGTTTCCCGTGCTGGAGGATGGACGCCTGGTCGGCCAGATCAGCCGCGCCGATGTCTTGCGAGCGATGGCGGATAGTTGGAAGTGACCCCGCGCGACCGCGCTTTCCTTCGCAACATGCCGGAGCATTCCGCAATTCATGGCTGCTTTTCACGCGAATAGCGACGCCCCCGAACAGGTGCCGCCCGGCCCAGACAGGACGGGCGGCCATGTGTGCCGTCGAGCGGGGACGGGTCAGTGCGCGAGAAAGACCGCTTGTTCCGTTTGCTCGATCATCGTTCGCGTCGTGCCCCCGAAAACAGCCTGCCGGGCGCGGGAATGGCTGTAGGCGCCCATGACGACCAGATCGGCGCCGATCTCCTTGGACCGGTCCAGAATGGAGCGTCCGATATCGCGGCCGCCGCTGGGATATTGCTGGATCGTGACCTTGCAGCCATGGCCGCTCAGCCATTTGGCCAGATCCACGCCGGGATCCTCGCCCGCGCGATATGTCCTCATGACCGGATCCACCATGCCGATTGTGACCTCCTCGGCCTGTCGCAGGATGGGCAGGGCCTGATGCACCGCGCGCGCGGCGTGCAATTCGGGATTCCACGCGACAAAGACCCGCTTGGATTGCGCCAGCACCTGTGTGTCGGGCGCGTTCAATATCATCCCGACAGGTGATCGAAACAGGATGCCATGGGTGATTTGCGCAAACAGGAAATCGGTCTCGCGCAGATCTTCGCTGACCAGCGCGATATCGCAGAGCATGGCGTGCGGGGCAATAATGTCGGAAACCTGCGAGGCGTCAGCGGAAATAACCGAGATTCCGCCATCAATATCATGCTGCTGTAGGAGCGTTTCGATCTCGTCCTGCTTGGCTTTCAGCGCGGTTTTGGTTTCGGACAGGGCATCCTGCCATTCCGGCGGGGTGACGGTGGTGCCGTATGGCGGAGCACCGATTTCGTAATAGGGGAAATGCGGCACCACACCGACAAGGAGAATGTCCACCCTTGCCGGAATGGCACGAATTGTTTCGAGCTTTCGCGCAAGGTCATCCAGGGGGGCGTCCTTGCCCACGGCGATGAGGATCGTGCTGTTTTTCATGGAGAATTCCCTCTGACGTTCCCCGCCATTCTAGATCACGGATCGAAGCGTCGTTTGACGTTTGTCAATTGCTGGCCGCTATTGGCGTGCTCTGCGCTTAAACCGGCTCAGACTTGGTGGATTTTGTTACGCGCTTTGCAGTCTCAACGCTTTCCTCCAAGGCTTCGACTTCATTTACGGTGGCGGATGCGGCGCAGGCCGTCAGCATCGTCATGTAGTCTTTCGCGTCCTCGGCCAAGCGTTCCATCGAATGGGATTGCCATCCTGTCAGAATGCCCATCGCCGCCGTCGGATTTCCCATCGCGTCGTCAACCAGTTGTTTGCTGACATCAAGCGCGGTTTGCGTGCCTTCGTGACGCCGCTTGAACCAGGCGGAGGAGAAAGCCTCGAATTCCTTCAGAAAAGTATCCTGCGCCTGCCAGAAGTGGGTGCTCTGAAGACCGAACGCCGGCAGAGCCGCAAATGCGGATGGGGTCGACTTCGCCATGTCCTGCATGTTCGCGAATGTCTTGCTGAGATTTGTCATTCCGGTCTCCTGCTTTCTGGTGTGACTGGATTTGTGTGACTGGCCTTGTGTGACTGGGCGGCGATGGCGCGGGTTCTGGTTTTGCAGAGGTCCCGGTCTCGCTGCCTTCCATAAAGCAGATTCGCAGACTCGCGGATTGACAAACATCAATTCCCGCCGGGTGACAGAGTCAGCTTTTGTCCTCAAGGTTCCATCAGGGTCCGGCAGGCGGCGGCAATCACAGCCTCTTCGTCGGTGGGCAGCACCAGAACATCAATGGCGGAGTCCGCCGAACTGATCCGAGTTTCATTGGCGTCGTTCGCGGCTTCATCCACCCCGATCCCCAGCCATTGCAACCGGTCGCAGATCGCCCGCCGGACATGTGCGGAGTTTTCGCCAATTCCCGCAGTGAACACGAGGGCATCCAGACCCCCGATCGCGGGCACAAGGCCTGCCAGTGTGCTGGCCGCGCGATAGACGTAGAGGTCGATGGCATCGCGGGCGGATTGCGCGTCGCTGTCCTCCAGCACCCTCATGTCGTTGCTGATCCCGGACACGCCGAGCAGACCGGATTGTTGGTAGAGAAGCGCCTCGATCTGCGTCGCGTCCATGCCCTTGGACTGCAACAGGTACAGCACCACGCCGGGGTCCAGCGCACCGCAACGGCGCCCCATCATAAGGCCGTCCAGCGCGGTGAAGCCCATGCTTGTCGCGACGCTTCTGCGATTTTGCATCGCGCACATGCTTGCCCCGTTGCCCAGATGGGCGACGATGACCCGGCCTTCGGCCTTCGCGCCGATATTGTCGGGCAGCACACCGGCGATGTAATCATAGGACAGGCCGTGGAACCCGTATCTGATGACGCCTTCGTCACTCAGCGCGCGGGGCAGGGCGAACACGGTGGCCAGCGGGTCCTGCGTGCGGTGAAACCCGGTGTCGAAACAGGCGATCTGGGGAAGGTCCGGCAGCCATTTCGCCACGGCCCGGATTGCTGCAAGGTTGTGGGGCTGGTGCAGGGGGGCCAGCGGCACAAGCTCATCCAGCTGCCTGAGGACATTATCGTCAAGGCGCACGGGCTGGCTGAAATTACGCCCGCCATGCACGACCCGATGCCCGACCATCGTGAGGGATCGGTCGCCAAGATGCCGCTCAAGCCAGTTCAGCAGCAGTGCAATCAGGTCCTCGTGGCTGGATGCCGGGCTGAGCTTCGCAAGTTGTGTCGAGGTCAGGGCGATGCCTGCTTCATCTTTCGCAGAAAAGACGGGCGCGCCGCCGATGCCCGAGATCTTGCCGGAAATGCGGGGGCGCGCGTCTGGCTGTTCCGCTTCGAAAATCGCGAATTTCAGGCTCGATGACCCGGCGTTCAATGTCAGGATATCGCCGGTCATAGCGAGATGTCCGCCGCGCGACGGTGAACGAAAAGCTGCGCCATCGCGGCGGAGGCCAGCCGCGACATCACGCCATCAGACCGGCTGGTCAGCACGATCGGAATCCGCGCGCCCAGAACCAGGCCCGCCGCATCCGCCCCGGCCAGATAGATCAGTTGCTTCGCGATCATGTTGCCAGCCTCAAGGTCCGGCACGATCAGGATGTCGGCATCGCCCCCCACGTCAGAAACGATGCCTTTGGTCTGTGCCGCTGATCTAGAGATGGCATTGTCGAAGGCAAGCGGGCCGTCCAGCACCCCGCCTGTGATTTGCCCGCGAGCGGCCATCTTGCACAATGCGGCGGCGTCGACGGTTGACGGAATGCTGGGCGTGACGGTCTCAACCGCTGACAGGACCGCAACCTTCGGACAGGCAACCCCCAGCGCCTGACCCAGTTCGATGGCGTTCTGGACAATGTCGCGTTTTGCCGCCAGGTCGGGAAAGATATTGATCGCGGCATCGCTGATCATCAGCGGCTTGGGGTAATTCGGCACATCCAGCGTAAAGACATGGGTGATGCGCCGTTCGGTACGCAGGCCGGTTTTGCGGTCAACCACAGGCGCGAGCAGCTCATCCGTGTGTATCTTGCCCTTCATCAGCATGCCCACCTCGCCAGCGCGTGCGAGGGCGACGGCCTTTTCGGCGGCGGCGTGGCTGTGGGGAACATCGACGATCCTGATGTCGGTCAGCGGGCGTCCGATTTCCTGCGCAATCGCCTCGATTTTGGAGCGGGGGCCGATGAGAACCGGGATGATTATGCCTTGCGACGCTGCCTCAAGCGCGCCTTGCAGTGACAGCGGATCGCAGGGATGGACCACGGCCGTGGGCACGGCGGGAAGCGAGGCCGTCGCATGGATCAGATCCTGGAACCGGGCGGCGCGCTCGTGCAGGTGAACCTCCGGCAGAACAACCCGCGGGCGGCGGACCTTTTGCGTCGGGGCGATGACCACGGCCTCCCCCTCGATCACGGTTTCGCCGCTTTGGTTCAGGCACAGACAGTCGAGCGTGACGTGGTGATGCTCGCTCGCCTTGTCCTTGACGGTGACCCGGACCGTGACCGTGTCGCCCAGTCCGACCGGGCGCAGGAAGCTGAGGTTCTGATTGAGATAGACCGTGCCGGGGCCGGGCAGTTCCGTACCCAGCACCGCCGAAACCAGTGCGCCGCCCCACATGCCATGTGCGATAACCTTGTGAAAAATGTCGGATTTGGCGAAGGCCTCATCGACATGGGAGGGGTTCACATCGCCGGACATGACGGCGAACAGCTCGATATCCTGTGTGGTCAGCTTGCGCGTCAGTTCCGCGCTGTCACCGATCCGAAGCTCATCGAAGGTCTTGTTTTCTATGAATTGCATGCGGGGTGCTCAATTTTTTGCAGAAGGCTTCAGGATGCGGGGCCGCCGGATCGGACAATGAGTTATTGGACATTACCTCTCGGACAATGACTTGTTGTCGATCACATAGGCCATATTGGCTATTGAGGAATGGGGTATCGCGGATTTCACCTGTCCTGATCGCCATATTCATCGCGTCGATCACCAACTGTGCCTTCTGTTCATTCCCCATAGCAGACGAAGCTCGGCAGATTCTGGACCGATAGCGTTAGTCACGTTTTAGTCACGTTGCCCAACAAGAGAAATTTTCGACCAACTATAAGGTAAAATTTCTCAGCTAAATCATGAAGTTATGGTGCCCCCACACGGACTCGAACCGCGGACCTACTGATTACAAATCAGTTGCTCTACCAGCTGAGCTATAGGGGCTTTCAATGGGGGCGGTGTTTGCCGCCCATTGGAACACCGGCTCATCAATGCCGGTGCGCGAGACGTCGTTTAAATGCGCCGGGGCGCATTGTCCATAGCTCTCACGCAGGAATTGGCCGTGTTCGCCGCGCTTGCGGAGGGATCACTGGTAACCTTGGACCAGCCACAACCCATGCAGGGTAGCCGTCACGCAAATCCGCCCGGACCTCAGTTGGATCGGCGCTTGGCCGCCTTATCTGTTGCCGCGCCAGCTTGAGGGTCAGCGGGGTCTTGCCGCAAGGCGTCTTCGGACCACTCGATGCCCCGTTTTCGGGCGCTGGCCAGAACTGCCTCGCGAAGGGCCTTGCTGCGATTGAGCATACGTCTGAAGCGATCTTCGTCCAGGACCAGAACGGTGGTGGGGGCGATGGCGTGGGCCTCGGTGCGTACGGATCTTTTCATCAGGATGGCCATCTGCCCGAACATCTCACCCCGGCCCAGACGCCATGTCTGGCCGGCGGTTTCCAGTTCCACCGCGCCCGACGCGATGAAGAACACACTCTTCGCGGCGCTGTCCTTGCGGATGATGACCTCACCCGCGTTGATGTAGCGCGCTTCGAGTGCGCGACCCAAAAGTTTCAGCGCCCGCTCGTCGAATTCGGCGAACAGGGGGAATTGTTGAACCAGAGCGGTCCTTTGCAATGCGATGTCGAGGCGTGGGCGATTTTCGGCGGCGGCGCGGCGTGCGATGAGATCCTGCATCAGCGCGGTGTAGACTTCCGCTCCGATCAGGCCGTCCTCTCGCATCATGACGTATTCGCGTTCCTCCAGACGCAGGGCCGTGCGGCGGATGAACCGTCGTTCCAGCTCTTCGGCGTAGCCGGGATATTGCAGGCGCAAACCCTCCAGCGCGGTTTCGACCATTTCGATGCGCCTCGACAGCAGTTCGTGCAGCAATTCCGCCACCCGGCGGCCGTGGATCCGGCGGATACGGCCGTCGATGAACCCGTCCAGATCGCGAAGGATCAGGCGTTGCGACAGGAAAAGCTCGAACCGGTCGGCGGTCATCTGGGCGAGCGGGGCGGAGATCGAAAATCTGCTGTTCAGGGCGACGGCGGTGCGGAACGTCTTGCCATATGCCACGCTTCTCCGGGCGGCGCGCTGATATCCGTTTCGCCCCTGGGTCCGCGCCCCTTCGATAAGCCGGTCGGCGTCGGAAATGACCTTTTCGGCCATACGGGCGGAGATCGTCCGCTCCCGAACCCGTACCAGAATGGTGTCACGTTCGTGACCTGCCAGCACGATCAGACCCAGTGCGATCCTGTCCCGGTCCAGAATATCGGCGCCTTCCTCGGCCATCTTGACGGCATCGTCCAGCCGCTCCCCGAAACGCTTGGCTTCGGAACGGACGATGTCATGGCTCAGATCGTAGTTTTCGGTGGTGCGGGCCACGTCCTCACGCACGGTTTGAAGGGCGACCGCGACGACCTGCCGGGACAGGGCCTCATCCAGCGGGGCGAGCCGATCAAGCCCCAGACGCCCGATGATCCAGCGCAGCGTCGTGCCCTGTACGATCAACGTGAACAAGGTGAAGCCCGTGGCAAGGATGCCGACAACCCGCTGGATGCCGTCCGGTACGCGAAAACTCTCGGTCACGGCCAGTGCGAGCGCCAGCGTCACAGCACCCCGCAATCCCCCCCAGAGGATCGCCACCCTGTAGGGTCGATCCACCGCGGGCGACATCCGTAGTTTCGTCAGCAGCGGCAACAGCCCGAACAGGATCAACGCCCGCGCCATGATCGCGGCCAGGATCACGACCGCGACCAGCGCGAAATCCTCGACCCTGGCTTCCTCCAGCAGGCGGGGGATCAGCAATGCGGCAAGGATAAAGATCAACGCCCCGGCCCAATGTGCCAGCACGTCCCACAACTCGCGCAGGTTGGTCCAGGCCTGCGGGGGCAACCGGCCCGGCGCCGTCAGGTTCAGGGTCAACCCCGCCGCCACGACGGCGATCACACCGGATGCGCCGATGCTTTGTTCGGCCACGATATAGGCAAGGTAGGGAAGCGCGACGGAGATCGTGATCTGCGCCAGTTCGTGATTGCTGAACATCGCCATGATCCACACCGCGATGCGCGCGGCCAGCCAGCCTGTCAGCGCACCGCCCGCGATCAGGACCGGGAATTGCGTCAGTGCATCGGTCAAGCTGGGGTCGGGCATTCCCAGCATGACGAATCCCATGAACAGGCCGAACAGGGCGATGGCGGCGGCATCGTTGAGAAGGCTCTCCCCCTCGATGATGCGGGCAAGGCGACGCGGGGCTGACATCGACCGGAAGATTGAGACCACCGCCGACGGATCCGTGGTGGACACGATCGCCCCGACCAGCAAACAAGCCGCCAGTGGCAGCGAACTGACCCATGACAGGGCGTACCCGACGCTGAGCGTGGCCACGACGACAGCCACCACGGCCATCACCATGATCGGCACCCAGTCATCAACCATACGTCGCAGGTTCATCCCCAGCGTGGCCTGAAACAGCAATGTGGGCAGAAAGACGTACAGAAAGACGTTGGATCGGATCGGCAGACCCAGAATCGCCTCTGCCATGGGATTCAGGGCATCCGTCAGCTCCGTGCGCAGCAGAAAGGTCGCTCCCATACCGATCAGCACGCCGATCACGGCCAGGATCACACTGTACGGAAGGCGCACCCGCGCGGCGAGCGGTTCCGCTGCGCCGATGACAACGAAAAAACATGCGATTATTGTGGTGATAAGTACGATGTCCATATGCTTGAGATAGCAGAACCCGGCCCCGGCGTACCCCCGATTTGTGCGTTGGGGCAATGTTCAGGCAGATTTTTTCAGGTGTTCAGGGGGCGTCGTCGTTTCAAAGGGGGTTTGCGACGATCCGTTCCGGTCGCAGGGACGCTGAAATGGTGCAAGTTGGCCCTATCACGGGAATCTCCCGTCGCTGGAGTTGACTTATGCCCAGCGGTCCCGGATGAGGCATCAACCCACCCATGGTGGAGAGTTTGAGAGGAATTCCAATGTCGAACCTGACAGCGAATGGCCGCAATACCATCGAGGAGATCGCGCGACGCTATGGTCTTTCCTCGGGCGCGGTGGAGCATATGGCGCGCGCCGTCTCGAACGGGGGCGGTACGATGGCGCAGTTCAACGTACCCGAGCTTGGCGGGTCGGGTCAGTGGATGGCCGGCGGCATGACGATGGTCGGCGACATGTTCAACTCCGGCTTGCAAAACACGGTTTCCAACCTGTGCGGCGAGTTGTCGAACGCCATGGCCTCGACCCTGTTCTTCGAGCAACCCAAGACAACGATGGGCGGCGGCAGTTGGCCCGAATGGCTGGGCCAGCCTGCGGCCTCCGGTGGGCAGAACCAGGCGCGATACGCCTATTTTCCACAGGCCCGCCGTCTGGCCTTTGACCACGGCAATGGCGGGGCGCTGGTGTTGCTGGACACGGGCGATCACCAGATCAGCGGGTTCAGCCAGCAGCAATCAGGGCTGAGCGATCCGTTCGGCGGCGTTTCCGTTTCCAGCCAGTTCGGGCAGTTCGCGCTGTCGTCCTTTCCGGTTGTGGATCAGAATTCGCAGGGGGAATCGACGATGTCCGCGCCCCCGGCACCGGCGGGGAACCCTGATTTCGGCCCGGAACCAACGAACATGCCATTCGATACGCAGGGTCAGGACACGGCCTCAAATCAGGCCCCGACACAGCCCCCGCAGAACACGGACGATATCCTCGGCACGATCGCGCGATTGGCGCAGTTGCGCGATGCAGGTGCCCTGTCGGAGGAAGAGTTCTCGACCAAGAAATCGGAGCTGCTGGCCAGACTGTAACTGCGCCCGGACGTCTCGACAGACACTCCCGGAAGGCGGCGTTCCCTACACGCCGCCCCCGATCCTGTTTCGAGTCCTGTGTGGCAGTCACCAGATGAACCGGTCCCATGTTCCGAAACTGCTGTGAACCGGCCCGCGCGGAATGCTCAGCACGATCAGGGCCAGACCAACCACCACTGAAAATCCCAGCGCTGCCAAGCTTGCTGCGGCCACCAACGGCGCGAACAGCAGGACCACACCCATCAGCGCGTTCAGAAAACGTCCGGCCCGTGCCACCGGGGCCAGCGCCGTCACCGAAACGGTTATCACCAGCACACCGATGATATGATTGGTCGCCGCCACACCGCTGCCCCATGGAAACACCAGCGGCGACAACATCAGAAGGATGCCGATCCCTATGGAGGCCATCAGCGTCCAGGGGAATGTCAGGCCACCGCTGAGCATGTCGACCACGATCTCCTTGGGCGATTGCTCGAAATCATCGACAGGCGCGTCATCGGGTCCCTCATCCGTATCGCCGGTAAAGAACACGCGCATCCACGGCTGCCCCGCGCGGTGCCTGCGGCGCAGGAACTGAAACGTCGCGACCAGTTCGTCCAGCGAGAACGGGATCTGCCAGACCATCGCCGCCGCCGCGATCAGGGCAAGTGTGGAATAGGTCCCGATCAGGATCGGCTGGATCGCGATGAAGAAGATCGAGACTGCGCCCAGCGGCACGATCATGATGCCGAACACCACGACGAGCCAGGGCATGGTGCGCCACCGCCGGGATGAACCGATGATGCCCACCAGGATCTCCAGCGCGTAGGTCAACGCCCCGAGGCCGGCATCGGGGACGGGCCAGCTTTTCGAAACGTCCGAGGTGATGATCTGCTCCGTCCCGTTCTTGCCGTCCACGGTCCCGGCGAAGAATGGCTCCCAGACATTGTCGATGGTCCCCAGTTGATACCCGGCCAGATATCGTGAGACCAACAAGCCGACCACAGCCAGCAGGATGACCGGCAGCCGTTGGAACCAGTCCGATGGCGAATAGTCCCATCCCTTGGGTATGGTCGGGCCGGTTCGGGCCGCAGCGGGTGAGATTCCGGGCGTCGGCGGCAGGCACAGGGCGAACGCCACCGCCAACATGCCGGTGATCGTGCTATTGAGGTAGGCTGCACCGCTATCCGTCCAGAACACCAGCGGCGCGAACATCACCCAGCATCCGATGGCCGCCGCGCAGTACCGCGCCCAGGACATGCGCCATGACAGTGACAGCAGTCCCGCAACGGCTAGCAGCACGCCTGCGACCGCGTCACTGATTACCAGCCCCGCATGGTCGTGGTTCAGCAAGGGGGGCGAGGTCAATAACCAGACGCCCAGCCCCGCATTTGCCCATGCCGCCCACAGGTTGTTACGGTGGAGGGTGCGGAACTCGGTTTCATGGTCCTGGCGCAACTGCTCCGCGTCGGCGCCGCGCGCATCCACCGATTTCAGCCAGGGCGGGGGCGTGATGCCGTTCGCCTCGTACCAGCCCAGCGGATCGGATTTGAGCGTGTCGATCAAGGCGGGCAGATCCTGTGAGATATCGTGCTCCGGCTGCCAGTCGAGCAGGGTTCGCGCCTTGGAGATATCCAGCGCGTAGTGATCCGACGACATGTCGATCATGAACGGCCGGATGAACGGCTTTTCCCCCTCGTCCAGCGTATCGGGCACGACGGGCTCGGTATCGGTCTGCACCTTCGCGCCCAGTTTCGCGATGGGGGCGGGAACCACCAGCGTGGACCATGTTTCCTCGCCATGGATCAGCTTTCCGATGCGGTCCTGCAGCGCCTCATAGCTCATCGTGTCGGGTTCCCCGGCGAGGATCACCTCACCGGATTCCAGAACCTCGCGCCGCTCCACCACCCGTTCGAACACGGTGAGCATGTCGCTCTTGTGAATGAAGGCCTGTCCCGCATGCGGATCGCCGGAGAAAACGTGGCTTTTGAACGTGCGCTCATAGATGCGGACGATCTGATGGCTGAGGGTGGGAACCGCGGTTTCAGCGTCGTAAAGCCCGGCGAGGTGCAGAAACACCACGGGAATCTCACCGGCTTCCTCGCGGATGATCTTCTCCGTGCGGGCCTTGGACTGGGGATAGGCCCAGCCCGGTTCGATCGGGGTCTCCTCGGTTATCCGTTCCCCCGGCACACCGGGGCGATGAACCAGCATCGTGCCTGAATAGACGAATTGCTCGACCTCCAGTTCCTGTAATCCGCGCAAGAGGTTGCGGGTGCCATTCTCGTTCACGATCTCGTATTGGGGGCGTTGTTCACCGCTGAAATCGAAATAGGCCGCGAGATGGATCACCGAGGCCACGGGGCGTCCGCCGGCCTTGTCGCGCAAGGTATCCATGGCCTGTGAGACGGAGGAGGGGTCCGTGATGTCACACCCGATCAGATCGTCCTGTCCGTCCCCGACCGCATCGGGCAAGTCCAGTCCGATCACCCGGTATGATGCGCTCAACTTTCGGGACAGTTCGCTTCCGATTTTTCCAGCCGCACCGGTGATTACGATGATCGCTTCGCTTTGATCTGCCATGAACACCCCCTTTTTGGCGTATGGAAACCAACGAGCGGGGACGGTTTGGGTTCAATCTTAAAAGCGCGGTTCAGTTTGTACGCCGCGCCGGTCCGAGACCCCGTTCACCCGCAATGACTGGTCATCACGACGGGGGCCAAAGACCAGATCGCCGCCACAAGGCCGACCCATCCGGTCGCATGGCTGACAAACCGCACGAAGCTGGAGCGTGAGGCGAATTTCGGATGGTACAGCACCGCAACCAGCGCGATTTGGCCCAGTATGACCAGGATGTAGGCGCCCATCAGAATCAGCCGCACCCAGGATATGCCAAGGGTCTGGCCGCTGATGCCAGACGCACATAACACGCCGTGCAATCCGTAGATCGCACTGAAGGCGGCAAGCCATGTCAGAGGCGCGATGAGGATCCGCAGAATATCCTTCATGACGAAAAACCGGATGCATGGGCGACCAGCAGGATCAGCACGCCGATCACGGCGGCGTAATCGACCCACAGGGTCACAATCGAAAATTCTGCCTGTCGTCCGCTGGAGGTATAGCCGCCGCGCACGCGCGCGATCAGAAAGACCACCATCAGCGCGGCAAGGCAGGCATGGAACAGGCCGTATCCGCCCAGAACCAGAAGCGTGGCACCATAGGCATGCTCCACCGGGGCAGGGGCGCGGGTCATCAGCGCCGCACATGCGAAGGCAATCGCCAGTGCGCCCGCCAGCGTCAGGATCAGGCCGAGTACCGGCTTGCCGCCCTTGCGATTTGTCCGCATCGTATGCCGCATCGCCCCCGAGGACAGAACCGCGCCAGCCAAGCCCGCCCCCAGTTCGAAGGGTGACGCGGCCAACCATGCGGGGGGCGGCCAGCCGGGTGCGACCGTCCACAGAAACGCGAAGCCAAACAGCAGAGAGCCGAAGAACGTCGCGTTCGCCGTCAACAGAAATGCGGTTCCCCACCAGCCCGGCGATCTGCGCGACATCGCGGCATTCGCCACCTTTAGGCCGCGGCCCAGCGACATCGGTTCCAGATCGTCCTTCCGACCCTGCTTCCACACCCATCGCCACGCAAGGCAGATGACGCCAGCCACGGCGACCGGCACCGTCCAGTAGAATTTCAGCAGCAATGACAAGAAGAACAGGCCCGTCACCGCCGACATGACGATCGGAAGGCGCGTGTTGCCCGGATAGATGACGTGCATGTCCGGTCGGCCGCTGGCGATATCGACGGTCAGCGTTTCGCGCCAGTCATGCTTTGGCGTGCCGAGGTATCCCTCACCCCGCGCCAACCGTGCGGGCAGCTCGGGGTCGTCATGCAGCGGCTCCCGCCCGGTGACATGCGGCAGGCTGGCGAAGTTATAGGCCGGGGGCGGTGTCGTCATTGCCCATTCCAGCGTGCCCGCATTCCACGGATTGCGCGGCCCGCGATAAAAGGTCAGCCCATGCAGGATCACATCCAGCAGGACCATGGCGATCCCGATGGCCAGAACGAAGCTGCCAACGGAGGAGATCAGGTTGATCGTGGTCCAGCCATCCTCGGGCGCGTAGGTCGGAATGCGCCGCCGCTGCCCCAGCAGGCCGACCCAGTGCATGGCGAGGAACGTCACATGAAATCCGACGAAGATCAGCGCGAAGGCGAACTCCCCCAGCCGGAAAAATCTCTGCCGCCCCGTGAAATGCGGCAGCCAGTAATACAGCCCCGCGAATATCGGAAAGACGAACCCGCCGAACAGCACGTAATGCAGATGCGCCGTGATGAACGCGGTGTCGTGCGCCTGCCAGTCGAACGGCACTACGGCGACCATCACCCCGGTCAGCCCGCCGATCACGAATGTGCAGAAAAAGCCCAGAATATGCAGCATCGGCAGGCGCAGGTCCGGCTTGCCCTTCCACATCGTGCCGATCCACGCGAAGATCTGAATCCCCGTCGGCACCGCAACCAGCGTGGACGCGGCGGAGAAGAACGCCAGCCCCATATGCGGAATGCCGGTGGTGAACATGTGGTGCACCCACAATCCGAAAGACAGAAATGCGAGCGAGACCGCCGCCGCGACGACCCAGCCATAGCCCAGCAGCGGCGTGCGGCACATCACCGGCAAAACGGTTGAGATGACGCCCGCCGCAGGCAGGAAGATGATATAGACCTCCGGATGGCCGAACAGCCAGAACAGGTGCTGCCACAGCAAACTGTCGCCCCCCAGATCCACCTGAAAGAACGGCAATCCGAAGGCTCGTTCCAGTTCCAGCAACACCGACCCGAGGATCAGTGGCGGAAATCCGGTCAGGATCATCAACGCGGTGATCAGCGCGTACCATGCGAAGATCGGCATCTTGTCCAATGACATGCCCGGCGCGCGATACTTCAGAACGGATACCGTGATCTCGACCGCGGCGGCGATGGCCGAGATCTCGACGAAGGTGATGCCGATCAGCCAGAAATCCGTGTTGATCCCCGGCGAATGGATCGGCCCGGACAGGGGCGGATACATGAACCAGCCGCCCTCAGGTGCGATGCCCAGCACCATCGCGACCAGCAACATCGACCCGCCGAAGACATAGCACCAATAGCCGTAGGCCGTCAGGCGGGGAAAGGCGAGGTCGCGCGACCCGAGGATTTTCGGCAGCAGATAGATCGCCAGCCCCTCGAATGTCGGAATCGCAAACAGGAACATCATGATGGTCCCGTGCATGGTGAAGATCTGGTTGTAGATCTCGGCTCCCGCGAAGGCGGAATGCGGCGTGGCCAGTTGCGCGCGGATCAGCATCGCCAGCAATCCGCCGACGATGAAGAAGAAAAACGCCGTGGTCAGGAACATGCGCCCCAGATCTGTGTGGTTCACGGTCGAAAACCATCCGCGAAATCCCGGTTCGGATGCCCAGATCGTGGTCAGCTTGCGGTGACGCTCAAGTGCCTTCATCGCTCATCCCCCCTCAGGAACGCTTGCCATCCGGCGGCGTCATGCGCCGTGACGGAGAACGTGAACCGATCGTAGCCCGCGCCGCTGAACTCGGCGCTCAACCCTTGATAGACGCCCGGCGCGTCCGCCTCGATCCGCAGGATGTTGGCGCGTCCCGGCACCGCATCCAGCTTACCGGCCAGACGCGGTACCCAGAAGCTGTGGATCACGTCTGCCGTCGTGATCGCCACATCGACGGGCCGACCGGCGGGGATATGCAGCACGTCCTGCGTGGTGGTGCCCGGGGCGTCCTCATAGGTGAAGGTCCACGCCCATTGACGCCCCTCGGCCCCGACCCGCACGACATCGGGCAAGTCGCGGGGCAGCAACTGTTCCCCCACGAACAGGCCATATCCCAGCAATGCGGCGAGGACGGTCATCGGAAAGGCCAGGCCCAGACCCACGATCCAGACGCGAATCTGCCGCGTCTCGCCCTTCGGCCCGTTTTGCGCACGATACGGTAGAACCAGCAGCACCATCACCAGCGCGAAGATCACCCCCGCGCCTGACAGCATCACCCACCACAGCGTCGCGATGGTGCGCGCCGCCGGTCCCGCCGGATCGACGGTAGAAAGCACTCCCCCGCAACCGCAAAGCGCGGTAAGAGTTGTCAGAGCGAGGATAAGCCGAAAATGCGGGGCGATATGGCGACGAAGCAGGATGACAGGGAAGTGGATGACCTGATCGACCCGATCAGTGAATTGCCGGGATTCGAGGAGACGGAATCGCGCATCGCCGTTCTGGGGCACCCCATTCACGCGATGTCGGTCGCCTTTCCGGTGGCGCTGACCTTCTGTGTGCTGGGGGCCGATATGCTCTATTGGTGGACGGGGGATGCGTTCTGGGCGCGAGCCGCGCTGTGGGCCGCGGGAACCGGATTCCTGTTCGGAATGCTCGCCGGTTTGTCCGGCACGGCGGAGCTGTTGCTCGTCTCCGGCATCCGGGCGCGGGCGCCGGCATGGACACATTTCATCATCGCGGTGACGCTTCTGGCGCTGCTGGGGGCGAACTGGGGATACAGGCTCTACGGTTACGAACAGGCCGTCCTGCCCTATGGACTGATGCTGTCGGGGCTGTGCGTGTTGGTGGTCAGTTTCACGGGTTGGCATGGCGGTAAGCTCGTTTTCGATTATCGGCTGGGCACGTCGAAGGGAAGTTGACCGCCGCGCGGTTCGAGCATCCATTGGGGAAAGTCGATCCAGTGAAATCCCGGTTTGGCCAGCACGAGGGTCAGAATGACGATCACAGGCACCAGAACCGCCGCCAGCGGCAGCACCGCGCGGGGCGGATCATAGCGGGCGGGATCCTCGGCGGTTCTGACCAGCATGTTGCCGGTCCAGACATGGGCCACGACCAGAAGGCTTACGAATACCAGCTTCGCGAACATCCATGGCACGAAGGCCTCTCGAAGGAAGATCAGCCATGTTCCGGCGATCACCGCGATGACGGCGGCAGGTGTGACGCATAACGTATAGGTCAGGTGGGTGGCGCGGCGGATCAGCCGATAGTCGTCCATCATCACGGACCGGTCGCTGTGGGCCAGCATCAACGGCATTGCCAGCAAACCGCCGCACCACAGGGTCAGGGCGGCAATGTGCACGATCTTGAAGATCGGTATCGTTGCTACGATCCAGTCCGGCACGCCATATCCTCCCTCAGCCGACCCCAACTGCAACGCGCCAGCAGTGCGGCAATCGCGGCGTAGGGAACCCCCGCCGGCACCCACATGATCAGCCCCCCCAGTTGCTGATCGCGCAGCGGCGTCAGGCCCCAGTCGAATGGGGCGATGGAATGCGCGGCATACAGCGCAGTGGGGGCGAATGTCAGCACGGCGCCCAACATGCCCATTTGCGCGAAGCTGAACAGGACGAAGAGGAAACGTTCGACCGGTGAGACTTCGGCGGTATAGACGGCTTTCCAGAACCAGATCGCGCTGCCCAGCAGGCTGAGCTGCATCAGCCAGTAGACTGCAACGTTGGACAGGGCCAGATCATAGGCGACCGGGTGATGCCAGAGCCACAGGATGATCGTCGAGACGGCGAAGGGCAGGGCGACGCCGCCCCGGACCCGGTGTTTTGTCACCAGCGCCAGCAGCGGCGCGGCCCCTACGATCAGGATGACATGGTGCACCACCCGGGCGGAAAACAGTGCCGAGGACAGGGCGCAGAGCGGCGACACGAACGCCAGGAACAGCAGCGCCACCGCTGCGATCCCGGCAGGTTCGCGGCGAAGGGTGACGCCCAGCCCGACCAGTGCGAGGAGCAGGATCGGATCGAAGTTCCAACTGCCCCAGATCTCCTGCGGCAGTGGCGCAGGCCCACAGTAGATCGCGTTCATCTCGACATACTCCCTTGCTGCCGATCAGGGCCGCACCGTTCTGGACAGCCTCGACATTATACCTTGCGCGCTGTCCGAACCCGCGCATTCCCCGCGAGAAGCCTAACGCGATTGCCGGATCACCCGAAAGATATAGTAGCCGACAATACCCACAACGATCACGGTGGAGATCGGGTTCAGCCAATCCGCCACCTTCTCATATTGCGATTCCAGCAGATAGCCCGCGTAGGCCAGCAAGGTGGTCCAGATCGCGCTGCCCACGGTGGTGAAGGCCAGGAACGGCAGGATCGGCATCCGGGCAACCCCGGCGGGCACGGAAATAAAGGTCCGCACCCCCGGCACCATCCGCCCGAAGAACACGGCCCGCCAGCCGTAATCGCGAAACCAGCGCGACGCGCCGTCCACGTCCTCGGGCGACAGGGTCAACCACTTGCCGTGGTTGCGGGCGAATCTCTTGAGGCGCTCCTGACCGATGCGCAGGCCGATCCAGTACCACAGCACCGCGCCCGCCACGGATCCCAGCGTTCCGGCCAGGATCACAGGGATCAGCGCCAGTGTCTCCTGCGCCGCCAGATACCCGGAAAGGGGCATGACCAGTTCGGACGGGATGGGGGGAAAGACGTTCTCCGCGAACATCAGTCCCGCGACACCGACATATCCACCCCGTGCCAACAGCGATACGATCCAATCAAACATGCGCCCTCAATAAACAGTTCTTCTCGACTGCACCGCTCAGCTAGTCCGGGTCGCGGGGAAGGCCAGTTCGACGCGCAAACCCGGCATCGCATCGTGCAGACCCACTGTCGCGCCGTGAAGGGTGGCGATGCTGGCGACAAGGTTCAGCCCCAGACCCGCCCCCGGCGAGGTTCGACTGCGATCCATGCGGTAGAGACGCCGCAGGACCAGTTCACGCTCCGCCTCGGGCACGCCGGGGCCGTTATCCGTGACGCTCAACACGATCCGGTCCCGGATGCGGTTCAGTTCAATCCGAACATCTGTGCCCGCAGGCGTGTGACGCAGGGCGTTCTCTATCAGATTGGCGAGGGTCTGCCCCAACAGGTGCCGGTCGCCGCTGATCGTCATGCCGCTGGCAGGGGTGTAGTGCAGCCTATGACCCGCATCGGTTGCGGCAGGTTCGTAGAGTTCGACAATGGTCGCGCAGACCCGGTCCAGATCGACAACCTCAAAGCCCGCCTTGGGCGATCCCGTCTCGATCCGGGCGATTTGCAGCAGGGCGTGAAAGGTCGCGACGATGCCGTCCAGTTCGGCGTTCGCCTTGTCCAGCAGGTCACGGGCGGTGGCGTCGAGGGGCCCGTGCTCCGAAAGTTCGGAGAGGTGGACGGCGACCCGCTGGATCGGCGTCTTGAGGTCGTGCGCAATGTCCGAGGAAACCTGCCGGATCGCCGCGATCGACGATTCCTGCGCGCTGGCCATCTTGTCGATCCGGGTGCCGATCGTCGCCAGATCCTGCGGCCAGTCCGGTGCAGGGCAGACGCGAGCCTCCAATTCGCCGCCCGTCAGCTGATCCAGAGTCCGCGCGATGGTCGAGACGTGCCGCGCACTGCGCCGGGCCAGGGTCAGGCCGATGCCCAGTGCGATCAGGATCGTCGGGATCAGGCTGAGGCCGAGGACCCGCAGGAATGCCTCCCGCAGGGCGTCGATCTCCGCCAGGGAACGGGCGATGGTCAGCTGCCCGCCGCGAAGCGAGGTGGTCAATGCCATGTACTGTCCCTCGATCTGCGGGTCGCCGGAAATATCGGTCACGATATGATAGCCTTCGTCGTCACGTGCGATGACGGCGTTGCCGTAATGGCGGCGGTCCGGGCCGATATAGCTGAGCACCATGCGCGCCGGATCGGTAACGCGGGCCTCCGCCTCCACCAGCTGGGACAGGGCTGCGGGGCCGGGGGCCGCGCGAAAACCGGCCATGTCCTGTCGCAGATCGGCGCGTATCGTCTGATCGAAGGAGCGTTGCGTCACCAGATAGGTCGCCCCCAGGCTGAGCAGGCTGACGATGGTAAACACCGCCACCAGAACCAGCGCGAGGTGGATCGGCATCGAGCGAAATATCGCGGGCAGGTGCCGGTTCATGCGTCGATCCGGTAGCCCGCGCCGCGCACGGTCTGGATCAAGTCGGTGTCGAACGGGCGGTCCACCTTTGCCCTGAGGCGGCTGATATGCGTCTCCACCACATTTGTCATCGGGTCGAAGCTGATGTCCCAGATCGCCTCCAGCAACATGGTGCGGGTCTGTACCCGGCCCTTGCGGCGCAACAGATGTTCGAGAATGGCGAATTCACGCGGCAGCAAGGAGATTTCACGGCCCGCCCGGATCACGCGGCGGCTCAGCAGGTCCATTGTCAGGTCGCCCGCATGCAATGTCGTTTCCTGCGCCACCGTCGGGGCACGGCGGGCAAGGGCCGCGACGCGGGCGGACAGCTCACCAAAGGCGAACGGCTTCACGAGGTAATCGTCGCCGCCCGCGGTCAGCCCCTCGATCCGGTCCTCCACACTGCCCAGAGAGGTCAGGAACAGCACCGGCGTCCGGTTTCCGGCCCCGCGCAGAGTCTTGACCAACGTCATGCCGTCGATCTGCGGCACCATGCGATCGACGATCAGCACGTCGTATCCGACGCTGGTCGCCTGGATCAGCGCGTCGCGGCCGTTCGTGACCAGATCGACGGTATGGCCTTCCTCACGCAGGCCGCGGGCGATGTAGGTGCCCGTCGTCTCGTCATCTTCGACCACCAGCAGTTTCATGGACAGATCCCCTTCGGTTGCGCCATAGATTTGCCCGTAGGGGCACAATGGCAAGGGTGCGGACGGCGGCGCGGGCAATCTTACAAATCTGTATAGGCCTGCGCATGTTCCTGTCAGGCGGAATGCCGAATTTGGTTTCATCGCATTCAGTCAGGAGTATGACATGAAACCTATTGCACGCAATTCAGTCTCGCTCGCCGTTGCGGCGGCCATCCTATCCTCGACCGCGCTGGTGCCCTCCGTGGCCCTCGCGGTGCCGGCCGGCGGCTATGCCGATCTGGTCGAGCAGGTGTCCCCCAGTGTGGTGTTCATCGAGGTGACCGGCACCGCCACCCCCGTCGATTACAGTCAGGCCCTGCCCGAGGGGATGCCGGACGAGTTGCGCCGCCGGTTCGAGGAACTGGTGCCCAAGGGCGGCGAGCAAGGCCCGCGCAGTGGTCTGGGATCCGGGTTCATCATCTCGAATGACGGACAGATCGTGACCAATCACCACGTGATCGACGGCGCACAACGCGTAAGTGTGACGCTAAGCGACGGGCGGGAGATGGACGCCACCGTTATCGGCAGCGATCCCCTGACCGATATCGCGCTGTTGCAGATCGAGGCGGAGGCCGATCTGCCCTTCATCGATTTCGGCAGCTCGGCGCAGATGCGCGCAGGGGATGAGGTGTTCGCCGTCGGCAATCCGTTCGGACTGGGCGGGACGGTCACGTCGGGCATCGTGTCCGCGACCTCGCGCAATATCAACAGCGGCCCGTTCGACGATTTCATCCAGACCGACGCGGCAATCAACCGGGGCAATTCCGGGGGACCGCTGTTCAACGATGCGGGGCAGGTCGTCGGCGTGAACACCGCGATCTATTCGCCTGATGGCGGCTCCGTCGGTATCGGGTTCGCGGTGCCGTCCGACCTGGTGCAGACCATCGTCGCGGATCTGGAGGATGACGGCACCGTCACGCGCGGTTGGCTGGGCGTGCAGATCCGCCCGATGACCGAAGAGGTCGCCTCGGTCCTGGGCTATGACGCCCCGCGCGGCGCGGTGGTTGAGGCCGTGATGCCCGACAGCCCCGCAGCCAAGGCCGGTCTGGTGAATGGCGACATCATCTTGTCCTTTGACGGTACGGATATCGAGGAACTGCGCGACCTGACCCGCGCCGTGGCCGAAACCGCACCGGATGCGGATTCGCAGATGACGGTCCTGCACAAGGGTTCGGAAAAAACCTATGAGGTTACGATCGGAACCCTGGACGCGGAGGAAGCGTAAACGGTCCCTGTAACCAGCTTTGGAATTGACTTGGCAAACTGACTTGGCAAACCGGCCCTGGTGGAGCGATCCGCCGGGGCCGTGCCTATTTGTACCTCGGACTGGACGGTCCCGTCCCGCGACCCAGATCAATACGGAAACGTATGGGAAGGGCCAGACCGCAAATGACCACCGGAACCGAGAATCGTGGCCGCGAGGCCAAAGCTCCCACCGCTATTCCCCTGAAGGGCTGGAAGGATATCGCCCTTCGCGTGAAGGACAGGGTCAAGTCGGATCATGTCGGCCTGATCGCTGCCGGGGTGGCGTTCTACGCATTGCTGGCGCTGTTTCCCGCGCTGACGGCCCTGTTGGCGGTGTCCGGCCTGATCGTGGAGCCGGCGCAGGTCATCGACCTGATCGACGATCTGTCCGCAGTGATGCCCCGGCAGGTCGCGGAGATCATCATCGCGCAGGCGCAAAAGGTCGCAGGCTCGGAACAGGCCGGTCTGGGGCTGGCCACGATCCTGGGTATCGCCCTGGCGCTGTGGTCCGCGTCCAAGGGGGTGGCCAGCCTGATCGAAGGGCTGAATGTCGCATATGGTGAAGAGGAAAAACGCGGTTTCATCAAATTGAAACTGCAAACGTTGTTGTTGACCCTGGGCCTGATCCTCGGCGCGATCTACGCTGTCGTCGCGATGATGGGGGTGCCGGCCGTGCTGTCCTTTGTCGATTTAGGGCCGATCACCGAATGGCTGATCGCAGGGATCGGCTGGGTCATATTGATCTGCCTGATGATCGTCGGTCTGGGCGTGGTCTACAGCTATGGTCCGTCGCGCGATCCGGCACATTGGCGCTGGTTGAGCGGGGGGGCCATAGTGGCGGTCCTGATCTGGCTGGTCGGCTCCATCGCATTTGCGTTCTATGCCGCGAATTTCGGCAGCTATAATGAGACGTTCGGCTCGCTGGGCGGTGTTATCGTGCTGCTGACATGGTTGTGGCTGTCGGCCTACATCGTGCTCATGGGGGCCGAACTGAATGCCGAGGTCGAGGCCCAGACCCGCCGCGACACCACCGTCGGCAAAGCCGAGGCGATGGGCGAACGTGGCGCGGTCAAGGCCGACAACCTGGGTGAGGCCTATCCCGAATAACCTTTGCGCCACACCACACCGCTGCGCCGGGGCAGGGCGCCGGGCGTCAGTGGTTCAGTGCTCAGAACAGGGTGCGCATGGCCGCAGGGCCGTGCGCTGTCCGTCAGGTTCAACGCAAAGGTGAAATCGCCGCGCTGGATGTGCAGCACGTCATTGACGATGGCAGTGTCCACCGGACCCTCGGGGTCGAGGTTGCGGCGCAGGCGCAGTGCTTCGATCCAGAACGCACGGGTGCCGTCCGGCCCCTGTTCGGACAGTGCGATGTCGTCCAACCCTTGCATCGGCAACCAGGGTGTCCCGGTGGTGAAGCCGTAATTCGGCGCGTCCGCTGACCACGGATAGGGTATTCGCGCGCCCTCCCGCCCTGGCGGTACCGGCCAGAACAGCCGGTCGAACGGATCTGAGATCTCGTGCAGTTTCAAAGCGGCCTGCGGTTGGCCCAGCTCCTCCCCCTGCCAGATTATCAGCGGACCGGGCAGGGCGGCGGACAGCAGTGCCAGCAATTTCGCATCGCGTACGGAGCCGTCGCCGGTTCGGCTGACGGCCCTCGGCTGATCGTGGCAGGACAGGCAATAGGTCAGTCCGCATCCTTCGCGCCGATGCCGCGCGATCAGATCGCAAACCGTCTGCGCGGTTACCGGATTGACCATCAAATCCACAGTATAGTTCGCATCCAGGCGGTCAGGGGCGGTAAATGCGCCCGACAACTCGACCGAGCGGTTGCCGGAGTTCACCTCCCCCAGCAACCAGGCATCCGGGCCGGCCCACTTGCGCAAATTCTCCGCGAAGGCGGCACCGTCGCCGGGCAATATGTCGTAGAGGTGATCCTGAAAACTGTAGAGATTCTCGGGCCCGGTGGCGTTGCGATCCTGAACCTCCTCGCTGGCCGGGGGATTGTCCTTCATCGACAGGTCGAACAGGTAGGAGTTCACCGCGTCGAAGCGAAATCCGTCAACGCCGCGCCCGCGCCAGAACGCCACGATGGCCTGCAATGCGTCCTGAACCGGGGGGTGACGCAGGTTCAGGCTGGGCTGGCAGGACAGGAACTGGCGCAGATAGAATTGCCGCCGTACCGGATTCCACGTCCAGGCAGGTTCGCCAAAGAAGCTCAACCAGTTGTTCGGCGCGCTGCCGTCAGGCTTTGCATCGCGCCAGACGTACCAATCGTGCATATCCTCATCACGAGCTATGCTGGCCTGAAACCAAGGGTGCTGGTCGGACGTGTGGTTGAACACCAGATCGACCATGACCCGCAGGTCCAGTTCGTGGGCGCGCGCCACCACAGCATCGAAATCGTCGAGGGTTCCGTATCGCGGATCGACCTCGCAATGGTTCATGACATCATATCCGCCATCGACCATCGGGCTGGAATAGAACGGAGCCAGCCAGATGGCATCGACGCCCAGCTGCGCGATCGCCTCCAGCCCCTGAACGACACCGCGCAAGTCGCCTTCGCCGGTGCCTGTGCTGTCCCGGAACGACCGGGGGTATATCTCGTAGATGCTGGGATGCAGGGGCCAGTTGGCTCGGGGTGTCATGCAAGGTCTCCTTCACGCCGATCGCGCAAGAAGAAGGGGCCGGTGTCGCGGCCCCTTCGTGCAGGTATTCGATTGAACTCGGCCTCAGGCCCCGACGACCATTCCACCATTCGGATGCAATGTCTGCCCGGTGAAGTAGCTGCCATCCGAGGATGCGAGGAACAGGAACGCGGTCGCGACCTCCCACGGCTGGCCCGGACGGCCCATCGGTGTGCCGGAGCCGAAACCCTCGACCTGCTCCGCCGGCATCGTGCCGGGAATGAACGGTGTCCAGATCGGGCCCGGTGCGACAGAGTTCACCCTGATCCCCTTATCCGCCAGATTGGCCGCCAGCGAGCGGGTGAACGCCAGCGAGGCACCGCGCGATGTCGAATAGGCAATCAGCGATCCCATGCCTGCAAACGCGTTCACCGACGATGTGTTGACGATGGCGTCCCCCTCGCCCAGATGCGGCAGGGCGGCCTGCGTGGTGAAGAAATACGACATCACGTTGCTGTCCATCGTGCGACGCAAGGTTCCCTCATCTAGATCGGTCAGGTCCTCATTTAGCCATTGCTGGGCACAGTTGTTGATAAGGACGTTGAGCTTTCCGAATGCCTGCACGGTCTTTTCGACAGCTTCGGTCGCGTGGGATTTCTGGCCCAGATCACCGGGGATCAGGATTGCCTCTGATCCCTCAGCCTCAACCAATTCCTTGGTTTTCTCCGCGTCCTGATGCTCATCCAGATAGGCGATCGCGATTTTTGCGCCCTCGCGCGCGAAGAGCACGGCGACCGCGCGGCCGATGCCACTGTCGCCGCCGGTAATCAGCGCGACCTTGTCCTTCAGCTTGCCCACGCCGGGATGGCGGGGGGCATAGTCCGGGGCGGGCTTCATCTTGTGCTCATCACCGGGCATGTGATCCTGCGACTGGGGGGGAATGTTCGGGGCGTCGGTCATGAAAATCCTCGTTCGTTAAATGCCTTGGTCAACGGTCTGGGTGGGGAGTGGTTCCCGCTGTTCATGCCGCGCGTCAGGGTGACGCGGCATGAACGTGGCGGGCGATCCGGTCCAGCGCCTCCGCGCCCTGGGGCAACGCGTCCGGCCACAGGGCGTGCATATGCATCAGACCCGGTGCGATATGTGCCGAAACCTGCACCCCCGCCGCCGCTGCCGCCCGCGTCAGGATCAGCGTGTCGTCCAGCAGGATCTCCGTGCCGACCGCCTCCACGTGCAAGGGCGGCAGGCCCCGCAAATCCGCCAGATGTGGTGAGGCTTGCGGATCGTCATCGCCCAGTTCCGGTGCCACCATCGCCCATAGAGCGGCATCCGTGGCCCCGTCATTCATCGCATCACCCTCACGATCACGGGTAAGGCAGCTTCCCGTCCGGTCCGTGTTCGGAGAGATCAGCGCCAGGGCCCTCGCCCGCCCCGGTCGTGCCAGCGCGGCGTTCAGCGCCAGATGGCCCCCGGCACTGTCGCCGCCCAGCGCCACGGAACTGTCGAGGTCATCCAGAACCGCGAGCGCGGCGTTCAGCGGGGCGGGCCATGTGCACTCAGGCGCGCAAGGGTACGCGGGCAACAGCACCTGCACACCCCGCGATGCCAGATAAGCCGCCATCACGCGGTGAGTGTCCGGGCTGCCCAGAACGTAACCACCGCCATGAAACCACACCAAAGCCGGAGCGCTGGCGGCACCGACGCGCAATGTGTCGATCCCGCCGATCTTCGTCCAGGTGCCTGTTGACGTTTGAACGCCCGCGCGGGCGATGAAGCCCTCACGCTGCTTGGACAGGGTGTTGCCCATCGGACATGCGTCGAGATGCGCGCGCAGCGATGCCTCATCATGGGGGCGCATCAGGTTTCGATCGACCCGACGGAGCCGCCGTCCACCCGCCAGTTCGCACCGGTGACGAAGCTGGCGCGCGCCGAACATAGCAAGGCAATGACGGGGGCGACTTCCTCGGTGCGGCCACGGCGTTTCAAGTTCAGATGCGGACGCTCTTCCTCCAGGAAACTCTCGATTGCCTCATCGACGCTGACGCCCAGATCCTCGGCCCGCTTTTCCATCATTCCGTCTGTCATCGGTGTCTTGATAAAGGCCGGGGCGACGCAGTTGACCAGAACACCTTCACCGGAATGGGCGAGGCTGATGGATTTGGAAAAGCTGAGCAGCCCCGATTTCGCGACATTGTAAACAGTCTCGTCAGCATAGGGTTGGGCGACATTCTCGGACGTCACGAAAACCATGCGCCCCCATCCGCGCGACCGCATGGCGGGGCCTACATGTCGGACCAGACGCACGGCGGACATGAAATCTATGTTCCAGGCCTCGTCCCAGTCATCGTCCGACATGGTCATAGGATCGCCCTTGGCCCCCGTGACGCCGGCGGCATGTACGAAGATGTCGAAATCGGTTCCGACCTCCGCGATGAAATCGTCCGCCCCGGCCCTGCTCGACAGATCGGCGGCCACGGCGCGGGCGCCCAGCGGGGCGGCTATGTCGCGAAGCTTGTCCGCGTCCAGATCGGTCAGCGTCAGATCGACACCCTCCGCCGCCAGAACTTTCGCGGTCTCATGCCCGATCCCACCGGTCGCACCGGTAATAAGGGCGCGGCGTCCGTCGATCTTCAAATCCATGTCTGCAATCCTCAAGTCACTGAAATCTGTTGCGCTAAAACGTACAGAACAATCACTCAGACACCTGACGGTTCCGTGCCGTAATGTCGCGGGGCGATGAATACAGATGAAGAGCACAAGCGCGGCACCCTCATTCCGGGTGACAACCACGCCTGCGATATGACCGTCTGGAAACGCGATGTGCGGATCGCTGCGCCCACGCCCCAAGGGCCATTGCCAAGGTAGGCAAAGTTGAAATGGGCGGCGATTCCACGTGCTGTCAGGCCAGGGATTTGAGATGTGAAATGCAGACGCGCAATCAGGCGCAGACCGACAGTCGGCCTCCAGAATAAACCATTGTTAACGATTTGAAATTTCTTGAATACCTACGGATTTTTCGACGTTAGGGGCATTCGCAAATACCGATCACCGAATGGTTATGTCGGTTATTTTGCTAGCCCGGGCAGGATTCTGAATTTGCAGACAAAAGATGAAATTTTTTTTGAATTCCGGCAGTTAGATAAAATTTGTCTTGCCCGGAAGAACAAATTTTAGGTACTTTGCGCAAAGCAACAGGCGGGTTTTGGCAGCTTGCCACGCGAACACGTCACAGTAATGAGTTTACGGAGAATTTGTCATGGCCACACCCGCTGAACCGGTAATCCTGGGTTTCTTCTCCGACACGGGGACTAGTGGCGATAACGTCACCGCTTCACGGACGTTGACGTTCTACGGAACGGGAACGCCGGGCGCATCTCTTGAGATTATGGATTCTGGTCCAGACGGAATAAGTGGTGTGGGAACCCTTGGGTATATCGGATCGATCCCGGCCAACGGAGAATGGAGCGTTACCGTCGGGCAGGGGGGCGACTATCCCCAGGGGTCCGATGGCGTGCTGGTCGATGGTACATATTACGTACAAGCCGGATCGCGCGACGGGCCGGATGCCTCATCCCGAGGACCGGCGCTTGTCCTGACCGTGGATGGCCCGGAAATGTCTGCGGTTGATCTGGCGGCGGGCTCCGATACCGGAAGCAGCTCGAGCGACAATTACACCGCCGACAGAACCCCGACCGTAGAATTCACCGCCGGTCTGGGTGACACGCTGGAAATCGACTGGGATGACGGGCGCGGTTTCGTGGCGGCGGGAACCGGCACAGGCGCATCGCAGACGGTAACCATCGATCAGGCGTATCCTGTAAGTTCCCCCAACACGGAGAAAACCATTCAGGTCCGTGCAACCAAGGAAGGCGTCAGCACGACCGAGCAGATCGAAATCACCCTTGATCGGGAGACGAACCGCCCCACCTGGCAGCTGGCGACTGATTCCGACAGCGGCAATTCCAACAATGATGGGGTCACGCGTGTCGCGCAGCCCACCATCATCGGCACGGCGGAGGCTGGCGCAACGATCGAGATCCGATTGACCAATGGTTCCGGCCCGGCGTTGGCCAGCACCGTTGTCAACGGGGATGGAACCTATGAGGTACAGTTGCCCGGTGCGCTGGACGATGGAACATATCCGCTATCGATCCGCGCTCAAGATCTTGCCGGCAATTCTTTCCAGTCGAATTCGGCAGGATTTACCATCGACACGACGACCGCGACCCCCAGTATCAGCGGGTTTGACAACGATACCGGCGCGGCGGATCAGATCACGACGGATGCCACGCCGCGATTCTTCGGCACGGCGGAGGCTGGTTCCACGGTCGAGATCTTCGTCGATGGCGTCTCGGCCGGAACGGTGAGTGCAAACAATTCCGGAGATTGGTTCTTCCAATCAGGTACGCTTGCGGCTGACGACTATGTCGTAACCGTGCAGGCGACCGATATCGCCGGCAACGTGTCCTCATTGTCGAGCGGATATGACATAAGCATTATTCCTTCGGTAACCGAAACGCCCGTCGTCACCGGTATCAGCAACGACAGTGGTACGGATGATGACGGCATCACCAACGATCCCACACTGACGGTCAATGGAACGGCGGCTGCGAATTCATCCGTGCAGATCCTGTTGGACGGCACGGTCGTCCAGACGGTTTCTGCGAACGCTTCCGGTAACTGGTCGGCCGCCCTGCCATCGGCTCTGGCGAATGGAAACTACGAGATCACCGCCATTGCCCAAAGTTCGGGGCTGAACCCTTCGGCTGAATCTGCTGTATTCGACGTCGAGGTGGACACGGTCGCCCCCCAGATTCCCACTCTCGACCTTCGGGCGACCTCCGATACCGGGCGGAATACCGCAGACGAGATTACCAACGGCTCCTCAATTCGGTTCGATATCACAGGCGAACCCAATTCCACTATGGAATTCCTCAAGAATGGTAGGGACCCATTTGTGTTGGTGCCCACTTCGACCGGTGACTCGATTTTAACAGCCCAATATTCCGAGGGCACGGCTACATATTCCGTCCGATCAACGGATGCGGCCGGAAACGTGACCCTTAGCGAAGGGCTGACTGTCACCATTGATCGAACGCCACCCAACGCGCCCGTGATCGAAGGATACACGGACAATACCATCATCGGTGAGTCTGGCGCGGTGGCGTCCCGCTCCGTCACACTCACCGGCACATCCGAACCGGACGCTTTGGTGAGCGTCGTGGATGCGGACAACATCCTCTACGCTCAGGCCATAGCCGATTCCGAGGGCAACTGGTCCGCCACTGGCGGGGATTTGGCCGACGATACGTATCTGTTCAGCGCCCGGGCCGAGGATCTGGCCGGGAACATTTCCGAACTTGGGGATGCGACGAGCGTAACGCTGCGGCTCGATCAGACGAATTCACCGATCATCACCGGAATTGCGCAGGACACGAACGGGGCGGATGGCGTGACCAGCGACAACACGCTGATCGTGTCTGGTACGGCAACCGCAAACGCCACGGTCGAGGTCTTCCTCGGGGGGGTCTCCCTCGGAACCGTCGTGGCGGGCGAGGCGGGGGCATGGTCCTTCGACTATACCGGCACCACGTTGAGCGATGACGATTATGTCTTCACCGCCACGGCGCGGGATGCCGATGAACTGGTGTCCGAGGTCTCCGATCCCTTCGACGTTACGGTGGACACGACTGCGCCCGTGCCCCCGACCATCGACCTGGTCACGGCATCCGACAGCGGCGATGGCACCGACAATCTTACCAATGATGCCACCCCCACTCTGTCCGGCGCGGGCAATGCAGGCGACACCATCGAGATCTTCGACGGGACGACCTCGCTGGGAACGAGCGTGGTTGCGCCGAACGGCATTTGGTCCTTCACCCCACTCGCTGCGTTGAGCGAGGGGACGAAGAGCTTTACCGCCGTCGCCACCGACACGGCGGGCAATGTCAGCGCGGCCTCTGCCGTGCTGTCGGTCGAAATCGACGTGACACCGCCGGCAAACCCGGTCGTGACCGGCATATCCGATGATACCGGAATTGACGGGGACGGCGTGACCTCGGACGGGGTATTGGTCGTATTCGGTACGGCCGATCCGCTGACCGAAATCAGAGTGGTCATGTCAACGCCGAGCGGTTCTTTCTGGGGCGTCACCACTGCGGATGCGTCTGGAAACTGGTCCCATGACTTTGCCAGCACGATGCTCGAAGGTGAAGTTCTGGTGATTGACGAAGGGCTTACCCAGATCGACGTCACCAGTTTCGACCTCGCGGGCAACTCCTCCATTTCCGAGACTTTCACCGTCACGCGCGACGCCACGCCGCCGAATGCCCCCACCGTTGCGCTGGATAGTGCCAGCAACAGCGGCTCTTCGCAGGATTTGATCACCAACAACACGACGCCGCTTCTGCAAGGTGAAGCGGACGCTGGCACCCGCATCGAAATCCGTCAGGGTGAGGCCCTGCTGGGTTCCGTCGAGGCGGATGAGAACGGTGCTTGGACGTTCAGGACCCCCGAACTGTCCTCCGGCACCCACAGCTTCGACGTCGTGGCGGTGGATCTTGCTGGAAACACCTCCACCACGGCTGCTTTGGAAATCGAGATCGACACCACCGGGACGGAGGTTCCGCTCCTCGATCTGGACGTGAATTCCGATACTGGGGCCTCCACATCCGACAACGTCACCAATGAAAACCAGATCACTCTGACAGCCACGGTTGCCGGTGCGCAGAATGTAAGGTTCCTCGCCGGTGAGACGGAGCTGGGCTTCGGCGTCGAGGGACCGGCAGGCGTGTGGACCCTGACCACGGACGCGCTGGCTGACGGCGTATACTCCATCACGGCGGAATCGAGCGATGTCGCGGCGAATTTGGTGACATCCGCGCCCATGGAAGTCACCATCGACACCTTGCGCCCTGACATGCCGACCATCGCATTGGACGCGGGCAGCGACACCGGCGAGGACGACAACATCACGTCGGACGCCACCCCGACATTCAGCGGCACGGCGGAGGCTGGCAGCGTTGTCACTCTGCTGGCGCGGTCCGGCGGGGAAGGCGAGATCCAGCCACGGGCGCCTTTGCCGATGCTGGAACTTGGTGAGGTCGAGGCGGACGGTTCAGGTGAGTGGAGCATCACCTCCTCCGACCTGCCGGATGGCGATTACACGATCTTTGCCGTGTCCACCGATCTGGCGGGCAACGCCATATCCAGTGAAGAGGTTTCGGTGACGATCGAAACGGTCGCACCGACTGCGCCCACGATCGATCTGAACCCGATTGCCGATGCGGGCGCGTTCTCTGACGATAATATCACCAGCGTAACCGTTCTGGGGCTGAGCGGGACCAGCGACCCGAACACAACCATTCTGATCTTCGACGGCGACGTTCAGGTCGGCTCCGTTCCGGTCGGTGTGTCCGGCACCTGGACCTTTGCGTATTCCGAGGTCGAGGAAGGATCCCGTGTTCTGACCGCACGGGCCGTGGATGTGGCAGGCAACAGCGCGACGTCCAGCGAATTGACGGTCACTGTGGACCTCACACCCCCGACGGTGCCGACCCTGCGTCTGGATGCGCAAAGCGACAGCGGTGCCGACAATTCCGACAACCTGACCAACGATACGACACCGACATTCTCCGGCACGGCCGAGGCGGGAACGACCGTCGTCGTTACCGTGACCAACCTGATGTCGAAGACTGCTATCGAACTGGAGCCGGTTGTCGTCGGAGAGGACGGCACCTGGTCCGTCACCGTTGACGAGGAGCTTGTCAGCGGACCCTACGACATTTCTGTCACGTCGACCGATATCGCGGGCAATATCGTGTTCGGCGATTCCATCGCCATGGAAATCGACCTGACTGCGCCCGACGCACCGAGCATCATGTTTCTTTCGGAGGATACAGGCCTCGACGGTGACGGAATCACCAGCGATGACACACCCACCCTGAGCGGCACCGCCCTGGAAGGGGAGGTGGTGACGATCCTGCGCAATGGTGTGGTCGTCGGCACGGTTGCCAGCATTGCGGGACAGTGGACCTTCACCTCCGCCGCGCTGGCGGATGGCGACTATACCTTCACCGCGACGGCAACGGATGCGGCCGGCAATATCTCGACCGTGTCCGACGAGATCGCCATCACCGTGGATACGCAAGCAGCCGCTGCGCTGACGCTCGACAACTCCAGCGTCGATGAGAATGCCGAAGGCGGTACGCTGGTCGGCACGGTGCAGACCAGTGAAGCGGTCGAGCTGACACTGACCGACGATGCCGACGGGCGCTTCGTTCTGAGCGGGTCCGATCTGCTTGTCGTGGAGGGGGCCACGCTCGATTACGAGGAACAAGTCAGCCGCGACGTTATCGTGCAGGCCACCGATCAGGCAGGCAACGTGACCGTCACCACACTGACGGTGCAGCTCAATGATATCGAGGAGACATTCGGCGGCGAAGCTGGACCCGAGTTGATCTATGGCGATGCCGGCGACAACACGATCAATGCAGGCGATGGCGACGATACCATCTTCGGCGGGGCAGGCGATGACACGATCGACGGCGGCACCGGCAATGACTCCATCAATGGCGGTGAGGGGAACGATGCTCTCGGCGATGCCTTCGGCAACGACACGATGGATGGCGGGGCCGGGGACGACTTCCTGTACATGGTCAGCGGCGACAACGAACTGTACGGCGGTGAGGGTGACGATCTGCTGATCGGCGGCTACGACACCGACAACATGCAGGGCGGTGCCGGCAATGATGTGCTGCGCGGTGATATCTCGACCTTCCTGTCCGGCAACGACACGTTGCGCGGGGGTGAAGGCGACGACCTGCTGGAGGGCGGTGGCGGTTCCGATCAGTTCATCTTCACCACGGGCGACGGCAACGACACGATCGGCATGCTGGATATTGATACCGCCGCCCGTACCGCGATTGTGAGCGGTGCCGATTTCGACAGCGGAGTGGACCAGATTCTCCTCATCGGATTCGGCTACGCAGATGCGGCGGAGGCGTTCAGTCACGTCTTCGACGTGGACGGCGTCGCGACCTTCGACGATCAGGGCACGACGATCACCTTCGCAGGGCTGACTGCGGCCGATCTCAGCGTGGATGACTTCGCAGATGACTTCTTTCTTACCTAAAGGATACTGACCATGACGATCCGTCCCGTATTCGCGCTGGCTGTCCTGTCCCTCGGCGGGCTGAGCGCCTGTTTCGATGGCAGCGACCCGCGCTATGTCGAATTTGACTCGCTGACCTCCAACCGTGTCGATGCGCTGAACGCGCAAAGTCTGAATGTGCGTGCGCGCACAACCGATCAGATCACCGGTGAGCTGGACCGGCAGGCGGATACTTTCGAACTGGATGCCGAAAGCGGCACCATCGACGTGTCGCGTACCACGGTGACGCTCAATGGTGGCGGCACCATCGATCTGACCGGAACCACTGAATTCGCCCGTTTCTTCGACTCACAGCCAAGCGGTGGCGATACCACGACCGGCGTTGTCGGCGTTCCCACCATTGTGGGGGATGTGCCGGGGGGCGGCACGGCCACGTATAGCGGTGTTTCGGAGGTTGCAATTCAGGACGGGTTGGCGCTCTACGATCTGGACGGCACCATGGAGGCGACGGCTGATTTCAGTGCCGGAACGCTTGATGTGACCCTCGACAATTTGGGGGGGCAACGGCAAGATTTCATCTTGGGAACCAGCAACGTGACGGACGTGGCGACCATTACCATCAGTGACGCCATGATCTCGGACAATACGGTATCGGGCGGCACCTCAACCCTGACAAGCGCGACGATCAATGGCGGCGGTGGTTTCAGCGGAACCCAGACCACCAGTCACGAGGCAGGCTTTTACGGCCCGCGTGCCGATGAAGTCGGCGGTGTGCTCTATATCGATGACACGTCTGTTCAGGTCTTCGGTCAGTATCTGGGCGACTGACCTTTCAGTCAGCAATCATCTTGGCGGCGTCCTGGCGGGTATCGCGTAGGGCGCCGTATTCGCATTAGACGCGGCTCCTCAGTCAGGGTTGTTGCGCGCGGCTGCGGCGGGTGGGGCGTTCTTTTCCACCAGTGGATCCAATGACGGGTTGTCCAGAAGCTCCAGCACAGTCTCGCTTGGACGACACAGCCGCACGCCTTTGGGGGTGCAGACGATCGGGCGGTTGACCAGAATCGGATGGTCGATCATGGCGGTCAGGATCGCCTCATCACTGACCGAAGGATCGAGCAGCCCCAGATCCTCCGCCGGTGATTTCGTGGTCCGCAGGGCCGTGCGGGGCGTCAGATCGGCGGCCGCAAACAGCGCCAGAAGCTGCGGTCGCGTCCAGCCCGTCTTCAAATATTCTATGATCACGGGCACCTCGTCCGACGCCTCGATGATTGCCAGCACGTTGCGCGAGGTTCCGCAATCGGGGTTGTGATGAATGACGATGCTCATGACGTGCCCCCAGCCTTTGGAAACCAGTGCTGCGTCCGGTTGGCGAAGGCGACGAGTGACAGCATGACCGGCACCTCCACGAGGACGCCAACCACCGTCGCCAGCGCCGCCCCCGAGCCGAGGCCGAACAGGCTGATCGCCACCGCCACGGCCAGTTCGAAGAAGTTGGACGTGCCGATCAGCGCGCAGGGCGCGGCCACGTTGAACGGGATTCCCCAGGCCCGCGCCGCGCCATAGGCCACGAAAAAGATGCCGTAGGACTGGATCAGCAGCGGCACAGCAATCATCGCGATGACAAGCGGACGGTCGAGAATGACCTCACCCTGAAACCCGAAGAGCAGCACCACCGTCATCAGCAGACCGATGATCGAGAACGGCTGCACCCGCGATTTGAAGGCATCAACCGCAGCCTCTCCATCCTTCTCCACAAGGCTTCTGCGGGTCAGATACCCGGCGATCAACGGCAGCAAAACGTAGAGGCCGACCGACAACAGCAGCGTATCCCACGGCACGACGATATCCGTCACGCCCAGCAGTAACGCCACGATCGGCGCAAAGGCGAAGATCATGATCACATCGTTCACGCTGACCTGCACCAGCGTGTAGGTCGCATCGCCGCGGGTCAGGTTCGACCAGACGAAGACCATCGCGGTGCAGGGCGCTGCCCCCAGCAGGATCACGCCCGCCAGATAGGCCTGCGCATCGTCCGGCGGGATCAGGCCGGCGAAAACATGGTTGAAGAACAGCACGCCCAGGGCCGCCATCGTGAAGGGCTTGATAAGCCAGTTCACCACCAGCGTCACCACCAGCCCCTTCGGCTTGTCCCCGACATGGGAGAGGGAGCTGAAATCCACCCCCACCATCATCGGATAGACCATCGCCCAGATCAGGATCGCCACAGGCAGGTTGACCGAGGCGATCTCCAGCGCGGCCAGGGCACCGAAGAGACCCGGAAAGAGATTGCCCAGCAGCAACCCCGCCCCGATGGCGAGCGCCACCCAAACGGACAGCCAGCGTTCGAAAGTGCCCAGCCCGGCCGCGGCGGGAAGCGAGGAGTCGTTCATGGCAATCTTCCTATGTTTGGGGACAGGCGATCAGGTCGATGACAGGTTGGCAAAGCTCAGGACGCCCGGCGCAGCAATCCTCCATCAGGAACGCCAGCAGACCGCGCACGCCGTCCATATCCGCGAAATAACGGATGCTGCGGCCCTGCCGCTCGCTCCGGATCAAGCCGGATCGCGCCAGGATCGAAAGGTTGGCGGACATGGTGTTCTGACGAACGCCAAGGGTATCGCCAACCTCACCAGCGGACATGCCAGCTTCGCCCGCCTTGATGAGCAGGCGAAACACATCCAGTCGTGTTGACTGGCCGAGCGCTGCAAAGGCATCGAGGGCGTTTTGTTTATCCATATATCGGGAAATATAGATATACAGAGCAGGCGTCAAGTAGGCTGCGGCACTACGCGACCGCTCATCGCCCGCGCAAGGCACCCCTCTGTTGAGAACTTCAGCGAAATGCCGATCAGCTCACGACTGTGATTTTCATTGCTACTCCCGGAGGTACGATTCCGTATTTGCGGCCCCACGATACGGCGCACGTCATATTGCGCTCTAAAACAGGCCACCAGTTTGCTGTACTGCTCCGAACGAACAAAAGAATGGGAACGAATGCGGGCATCAAGGGTTTTCAGTCTGTTACGCTATTTTCAATAAGACCACTTACGGAGCCAATGATGTTTCACCATTCCAGCAAGCTGCAATACCAGGTGCGCGTTGATACACCCGATCCCCAGTTCGCCAAATTTCTTCAGCAGGCCATCGGCGGCGTCGAAGGCGAAATTCGCGTTGCGATGCAGTATTTCTTTCAGGCAATGGGCGCGCGTGGCGATGACAAATATCGTGATATGCTGATGATGACCGCGACGGAAGAACTGTCGCATATCGAATTCCTCGGCCATGCGGTCGCGCTCAACCTCGAAGGCGCGCCTCTTACCGCGCAGGAGGAGGCAGCGAAGGATCCGATCGTCAACGCGATCATGGGGGGGGCCAACCCGCGCCACATCCTGTCCTCGGGCCTGTCCGCGATGCCAGTGAATTCCAACGGCGTGCCCTTCGACATGAGCCATGTTTACGCCACGGGGAACCTCGCCGCCGATATGCTGGCCAATGCGACCGCTGAGAGTGGTGGGCGCGTGCTGGCCTCGCGGCTTTACAACATGACTGAGGATGCGGGCATGAAGGACATGCTTTCGTTCCTCATCGCACGCGATACCATGCACCAGCAGCAATGGATGGCGGTCATCGAAGAACTGGGCGGAATGGAGTCTCAGTTGCCAATCCCCAACTCGACGCCCAAGGAGCATGAGGCGACCGAGCATTCGTACTACTTCCTGAACACCTCGCTTGATGAACCGACGCCCGAGGGCCGCTGGACATCGGGTCCGTCGCTGGACGGTCGCGGCGAATTCAGCAAGCGCGACAAGCCCGAGCCCCTGGGGCAGAAGCCCAGCCTGGGCAAGGCGCGTCCGCATTCAGGCACGCAGACGGAACAGCAGTAATCGCAAGGAGGATCAGCTATGCCTACAACAGTGGGAACAGAGGACACCGTCAAGGACCTCATCCGCAACCTTCTGACGCTGGAACACGATGCGATCGCAGCCTATGACAGTGCGATCGAACGGCTCGAGACGTCGGATTACCGGGAGCAGATCGGAACTTTCCGGCGCGATCACGAGGCGCATGTGGCAGATCTGAGCCGCATCGCGAGCGGCATGGGCGTCGTTCCTCCTCGGGAGGGCGACATGAAGCAATGGCTCACCACGGGCAAGGTCGCACTGGCCGGTCTGGTCGGGGATGACGCCATCCTCAAGGCCATGAAGACCAATGAGGACGACACGGTGATGGCGTATGAGCAAGCCTTGAAAAACCCTGTGGCGAGTGCTGATTTGCGCCCGGAGTTGGAAAAGGGCCTGTCGGACGAACGCCGCCATCGCGCCTGGATGGAAACGACCAGCTGATATCCGACGCAGCACCCATGAAAAGGCCGATGCGCAGTCCGCATCGGCCTTTTTCAATCCCTTGAGATTAACACCTTCCCCCCTCTTGTGACAGAATTCAACGGTTCCTGCCGTCGTCGGCAGACTGCGGGGCCGACCTGAGGCGCGCAACTGGCTGAAATTTAGGCGGTTCGTCCCCGCAGGTGCGGGGAACAGAAACGGACGGGCATGCGATAGATCGGTCCCCCCGGTTCATCCCCGCGGGTGCGGGGAACAGCTGCCCTTCATGCTGATAGCAGACATTGGTGGCGGTTCATCCCCGCGGGTGCGGGGAACAGCCACTACCAGATGCTGTGGAGCATGTCGTGCGCGGTTCATCCCCGCGGGTGCGGGGAACAGAGCACGTAGCAATGCTCAAGGTGGCCCTTGATCGGTTCATCCCCGCGGGTGCGGGGAACAGCTCGAAACCGGCGGCGGGCCGATGGCTGACTACGGTTCATCCCCGCGGGTGCGGGGAACAGACACCCAGTACGATGTGCCGATCACGTTGATGCGGTTCATCCCCGCGGGTGCGGGGAACAGGCGCTTGGAAACATTCCAGAAATGCGCAGAGGCGGTTCATCCCCGCGGGTGCGGGGAACAGCATATACGTGGTCTCCGTTTCAACTGAGCCTGCGGTTCATCCCCGCGGGTGCGGGGAACAGGTATGAGCGCATCGCATCCGAACCACGGCACGCGGTTCATCCCCGCGGGTGCGGGGAACAGATCCGGCGCGGATGCGACGCCCGATCTGATGCCGGTTCATCCCCGCGGGTGCGGGGAACAGGCCAGCCAGTCCACCACGGGCCGCGTGTAGCACGGTTCATCCCCGCGGGTGCGGGGAACAGGACCGCGTGATTGCAGAACTCGCCCGAATTGGCGGTTCATCCCCGCGGGTGCGGGGAACAGACGTTCATCGGTACGCCCAAGGGGCGCAATGCCGGTTCATCCCCGCGGGTGCGGGGAACAGCGATCAGAAGAAACAGACCCTCAAGCCGGTGCCGGTTCATCCCCGCGGGTGCGGGGAACAGTCTTTCTGCAAAGTACTGATCTACTGAGATATTCGCGATGTCAAAGAGCGTACCGATTATTTTCTATCAGAAACCGGAGCAAAACGCACCAATGTCAGGCCGTCGAAATCGCGCGGCATGCGCCGGTTTCGGCCGACCGTGCGGAAGTCAAAGCCTTGATCCGTAGGCGCGCGCCAAGTCATCACTGCGTCACCCCGATCAATATACGCCTCGACCTGTTCCCATATCATCTCACGCGTGCGGGCGGAGTAATTCCCAACGTAAACACCTGCGCGAACTTCCAGCAGCCACGCGGCCAGACGTCCGCGCAATCGCGGTGGTGCGTCATTCAGAACGATGACCATCATCGGCGAGGCCCTTTTCCGTTTGAAATGATGCCGCGGGAGCCTCAGGAGCATCCTCGGGGCGCAGCAAACCGCCGCCTTCGAGCGCTTCCTCAATTGAGGGGATAATCTTGGAGAGTAACCTGGTTTGGCGAAACGTGTCGCGACATGCCAGGCGCACGGCGCGTTCAGGGGCCATATCCAGCTCACCGCGTGACGCGCGCGCCGCAATACGGAACGCTTCTGGCACAACCGTTTCGGTCTTCCACAGGTCCGCTATGTCGTAGACAAAGGAGCGGGGCCGCCCCCTGTGCAAAAAACCGATTGCAGGCGCGTAGCCCGCGGCCAGAACCGCCGCCTCGGACAATCCGTGCAGACATGCGGTCGCCGCGGAAAGACATCGGTTCGGCACATCAGCGCTATCCCAGTCACCCTGATCATAGCTCCGGCGTTTCCATCGCACACCATATTGCGCGGCGAATAGTTCGTAACTTTTGCGCACCCGAGCGCCCTCGATTCCACGCAATTGCTCTATGGACCGGCGCTGCGGTGCATCCTCACCAAATCGCATCAGGAACATCTTGCGCACGACGCCCAGTCGAGCGGCATCATCGAGCGCCAACCGTGCTTGCCACAACAGCTTGTCCGCCCGCGCCCCGCCTGGCTGACCGGCGGAATACAGGCGCACTCCGGCCTCTCCAACCCAGGTGATCAGCGTTCCGGTGCGCGCGGCCAGGGCGATGGCGGCATGGCTGATCCGCGCGCCCGGTTCCAGCATAAGTCCAGCGAGACCACCAACGGGAATGTGCGTGCGCGCGCCGTCCGACTCCACCGCGACGAAAGCACCGTCTTTCACGTCGAGCTGGGCCCGCTCCACGAACACCAACTGTGCCCTATCCTTCAGCGGGATCGGCTTGGGCGGTGGCAACCCGCTCATATGCGGCGCAGTAGCATCAATCCGCACCCGAACGCCTTGGCGCGCCCGAACCCGGCATTGACGCGCGCAAGGAACGCCGCTGCCTCCGTCACTTCCACGCTGCCGCTCAGATCAAGGACTCCGAATTGCGGCTGGCCTTTGCGCTTCCCCCGATGATCGGGCAACATCTGCACGGAATAATCCTGAACATCGCAAGCGTGCACCGCAAATCCGTCACGTGCACCGATGCGTTCCAGCCAGTCGCGCGCGGCACTTCCGGCCACCACAGATCGCTGCTCCGCACGTTCTGTTTTGGGAACATCGTGCAGCCGTTCCATCACTACATCGACGCGACCTTTGCCTTTCAACGTCCGCGTCGCATTGACCCGCAAGACGAACCCCAGCCGGTCGCCGGCTCGCAAATCCGGAGCGAAGGGTTTGATCTTCGGCTCCTCGAACAGACCCGCCTCCGACGGGGGGCGCGCGGACAGAACCGTAAAGCGTCCTTGCCCCTCCGCCCGCCACAGGAAATCACGTGTCGCGTCGGGATCGTCTGCGAAGGCAGACCAGATCATACGGTGATGTGCATCCATCGCGCGGGCGGTGTCGTCGGGGTCTATCAGACCGCGAAGCGCTGCCGTCGCAGGATCGCGGCGTACCTGCAAGCGGGACAGATAGCGCATCATGCCATCACCTGCGGAGTGATCGCGCAGGTCCGTGTGACAACTTCACGAGAGGAAAAATGCCAGCGATCGCGTTCCGAAGCCCTGTCGTGGCGGGCGCTGCGCTGTAGCTCAGGTCCATGCCCCATTCCAGGTTCTTCGTGGATCAACCGCGCGACGCTGGCGGCATGCCATTCCGGCACCTGGACATGCGCCAGCGCCTCTACCGCTGAAGACGCTTCGACAATCAGCGGCGCCAGTGGCGTATTCAAAGGACAACTTTTGCGCCCCAGATACGGCGTAAACACCGGGTGCCGCAGCGCCTGTGCGATCACCTCCAACCCAGCGCCCCGAACTGCTACGCCGTAAAGCACATCACAGCGGTAATCGCGTTGGGTCAGCACGGTGTTTACCCGATCGCCTGCATCGCGCAACGCCGCCGCGCGGGTTTGAGGAAACTTCACCACTGCCGTAGGCACCGTTTGGACAGTGTGGAAATCGCGCATCGGCGTGCCCGTCTCAAACTCCGCCACAGCAATGGCTAACGCATCGAGGGCCTGAAAATCCCCGTCGCGCCGGATGCCCAGGGCAGCACCCATCAGACCGATCACGGCGGAGCGGCCGGGCCAGTTCCAACTGCCCCTCCGCTCCTGTCCCGCAAGATCGCCCATCGCAGCCAGCGTGGCCCCCAGCGTAAACACCAGATGTGCCTCAACCACGGGTCGCAGCTCCCGCCGCATGGGCCGCGATCTCATCCAGAGTACCGCTGTTCCCAACCAGCATTCGCACAGTGTCCAGCGCGTCCAGCCCATAGGCACGATCCAGATTTACGACTCGCTGTTCCAGCATCTCTACCGAAAGAGGCAGCGCGTCTGCCTGCGGTACAGGTGTATAGAAAGCGCCGGTCAGATCGCGCGGTTGCGATGTGCCAACCTCGCAGCGCACATAATCTGCGCGAGGGTGGTGTGCGTGACTGTTCTGCTTGCCCTTCGGCGTCGCGGTCGCCAGCGCACGCGCCAGCGCGTCCAAGCCGCGCGCGGCAAGTTCCACATCCCCGTCAAGGTTCTCGATCAACAAATCGACGTTCACGCATGCATATAGGTAATAAACGCCCGAGCCGAACCCATGCGCGCCCAGATGTCCTGCGCCTGCGTCCTCCTCCCGCTTGTTCAGATCATCCACGGCAGTGAAGTAATCTTCCTCCGCCACGGCCTTGTGCGTGGTGATCGCATGTGAAACCTGCACGGCGGCATCGCGGTTGAAGTCCACGGCCCCGGCCAGCATTCGCCCGAACATCGCGACGTCCACCGCACCGTCGGCACGTCGCAGCACACGTTTTTGCAAATCCTTTTCCTTGGGACTATCCTCACCCGCGACAATGGCAGCGGCAAGCTCGCGGGCCAGCACCCATTCGTCGGGCGACACAAAGGCCAGCGTTGTCATGCGCTGTGGCGATTTCGTATCCTTTTTCGCCTCCATCTTGGAGAAGGCGGTGGCGACGCTCTTCGCCGCATCACGTGCATCCTGGGCGTCCGCGCCACCGTCGATCAGCTCCTTCTCGATCTCTTCCGCAATTCGCTTGGTGCGGGTGCCGACATGCCCCTCGAGTCCCTGTTGGAAATAATCGCTCTCCCTCAGGGCGCGCTTGATGGATTGGGAGGACAGGCGCAAACGCGGCGCACCGCCCACCAGGGCCTGCTTGGGCCGCCCGGCATCGTCGCGGTTGGGATTGGACGGCGGATAAGCGGTCAGCAAATGGAATTGCACGAATGTCGTCATGTCACGTCCTCAGTAGGCCGGGATTCGTTCCGGTCGTCAAAATATTGGAAGCACCAACGCGCCCGCGTCTTGTCGCTCCAGTCGAGCATGTCGCGACCCAGCCAGCCCACGTCGCAGGTGTTCTCGATCATGGGGAGCACGCGCAGCACCTGATCGGGCAATTCGTCACCCGTGGCGCGCACCATCCGCTCAAATCGCAATGCGGAACCATCACTGTCCCCCATGCGCGCCGCCAGTGCCCTTGGTTTATGGTCGCGTACATGCGCCAGAACGCGCACCAAAGCGGCCAGACGGGCAGGGTCACGCAAGCCAAGTTTGCGCGACAGATCGTGAACCTCTGCATGACAGAGGGTTTCCACGATATCCGCACGCCGCAACCGCGCGGCGAGCGCTCGGGCTGCGGGCCGGTCGCGTGCTGCAATATTGCGCGCCCACCAGTCGCGGATGATTTCCACCCGGTCGGGTTGCCTACTCTCGTTCATGCAGCTTTTCCCTTTTTGCGTGGGGGCGGCATCATTTCCAACACCCTGTAGGCACCTTCGCCATATTTGCCATAACCTTTGAACGCTGCCGCCAACTGACCCCGCCGCGCCACGATCTCCGCCTTCTTCTCAAGTTTGTGGACATGAAGCAGCGGCAACGCCCGCCGGTCAAACAGTTCCAGCGCAACGCGGCGCATCTCGGTGAGCCAGTCCTGGGCCACGTCCTCACCCTCCGCCAATCGGGGCAGGAGGCCATCGAACGCAGCTTGGGTTTCGGCAAAGAACGCCTCGACCTCTGCCTCGCGCGCCTCACCCTCTAGTACGGGTTCCAGGGCGCGTCGCAGGGCGGAGGAGTAGGTCTGCGCGGCCTTGACCAGACCACTCAACCTGTCCAACCCATCGAGATCCAGCGCGACCAGAGGCGCGCGCGACCAGATGAAATCCTGCGCGCTCATATTCGCCATCGCCCAGCCCGCGACGAGCAGGGTCGCCTCATCCTCGACATGATGCAACCGATGGGCAAACCACTCCATCACCATCTGCGCGGGATGTCGCAGGCCACCGCTGTCCTGATACGCAATCCCCAGCCAGTTGCGATATCCGAAAAGACCGGGTTTGGGATGAACAGGCAGATGTTCGCTGCCCGCCTTTTGCTGATAATAGGGTGCGCACGGATGCACCCATCCTGCGTAATTGGTCCCGTAAGGGCGCTGGCGCACGCCGACAATTCCGCGTTCATCGCCGATCAACCGCAGGCGGCGCGGCATCCCGAAGAATGCTTCGACAGGATGCGCATCCTCGTGACTTACCACTTCCCCTTTCTGGGAAGTGCGCGTTGCCCGCATCCATGGCAAATCATCCATAGTCGCGGGCGTTCCATAGGGTACGTTTGCCCAGATCAGCGACCACAGACCTTCCCCCGGATCAACCAGCGTAACCATCGGCCCCCCGCCGCGCATCGAAGTCCGGTTGCCAGCGCCGCCCGAGGGCGCAAAGGCCTGCAAGGTATACAGCGCCATCGCCGCCAACCCGTGCTGCAATGCATCGTAGCGCCCGCGGTGCGGCATCAGATCGGCGTTCTTCTTGGCGGTTGAGGTGCCGGCGCTGTCGATGAACAACATATTCACCCCGTCGCCCGCACCCTCCAGTTCCGCACGATCCTGCATGAAGCGCGCGCCGCCGCCCAGAAGTTCGAATGCAGGTGCGTAGTCCAGCGACCGCTGTGACAACCGGCTGGAATCCGGCGCCTGACGCGCAGACCAATCCTTCAGGTCAACAGGCGGGTCAGCCATCAGGACGAGCCCGATCAACAACTCCATGCACGCGAGGTTCAAATCGGCCCGCGGCCACTCCAACGCGGCAACCTGCCCATCCGACACCCCAGCCGGCGTCACCATGCGCGTACTGCCATCCTTCATGCGCACCGGGATCCAAGGGTCTGTTATGAGATTCAAAGCCATGTGGCCACCTGAACAGCTTACACGCAATTATGGTGTGTGGATTGACACGCTGCGTGAAATTTTCAGTGAAACGCCCGCGCGAATTGAACTCTTCCTAGTCGGACCATCCCCGTTTGATCTCAATTCGGGGACGTGAATATCAAACCCCGTTCCGCAGAATATCGCAACCCCGGTGCAATCATTCCGTCCTCCTCGACGACACACAGCGTCAAACTTTCGATCAGCCAGCCCGGCCAATTGCGGGTAAAAGTGTCAGCCTCAACTATAGGCAGATCAATTCCCTTCAGCCTGGCCATCGAGGCGGAGACCTGTGCGAACGGCAGCTCCCGTATTGATCCATCACCATGCAAGGGCTCTAATCCGTGTTCGCCTTTTCGCAGCAACAGCAGATCGCGCGTCTCGCCGCTCAATCGTGTGGGATAGTCGGCTTCGGGGTGGCACGCGCCCATCGCACGATAACCGGCGTCCCAATCAATGGCATTGCGCAGGCCCTGACCACGCTCCGCCCCCACAGCCCCCAAGCGATCAATTTCCGCCTGCTCCAGAACCTCTGGCACGGGGATCGCCTCCGCGCCATGCACCGGTTCGATCAAACCGCGCAGCCCCTGTGGGGCCCGAATTTCACCCGCGTCGAACAGGATTCGCGCCGTGCGCCAGATCGACGGCACCGGGTACACGAACGCGCCGGCACCGAGTACATCCCCCAACCATTGCGATGACTTCACAACGTCCGGATCAGGGGCCAGAACATGCAAGCATGGACCCTCGACCGCGCGGGAGGAGGAGGGGCGCTCCTCCATGTGACGCCAGAGCCGGCCCGCCCGCTGAATCAAGGATGCCATCGGCGCTACATCCGAAACCATAACGTCAAAGTCCAGATCCAGGGAGCTTTCGATAACTTGGGTGGAGATCAGCACACGCCCAGCCCCGCCCTCACGATGTTTTCCGAACCGTCGCAGGGCCGTTGCCTCATGCAACTTGCGATCCGCCAGTACAAAGCGGGCATGCAGCAGGTCACAGGGGATTCCGCGCGCTTTGAGCACCTCGTAAGCCTCGATCGCGTCATCCACCGCATTGCGAACCCATGCGCAGGCCGCACCTGCGCGCGCCTTGGCTTCCAACATGTCGAGCGTGGTATCGGCGCTGTCGAGGCGTGTAACATGTACCGGCCCGCGTGCGACGGTTCGCGGTGCGATCCCCTTCGCACGACCGTTAATGACCAAGGCCGGATAGCGCTCACCTTCAACTGATGTTGTCTCACGTCCTGCTCCCGCTTCGAACGCTCCGACCAGTTGCGCGCGCAGATTCAACGGCAGAGTTGCTGACAGCAAGATCGCCGAACCACCCATACGCGCGTGCACATAGAGCAACTTGGCCAATAACGCTCCCATGTAAGGATCGGCCATTTCATGCGCTTCATCCACGATCAATATCTTGGAGGACAGTCCATGCAGACGCATGGTGGAGTGGCGTGTCGGGAGGATCGCAAGCAAGGCCTGATCTATCGTACTGACGCCAACGTCAGCCAACAGTGCCTTGCGCCGATCATCGGCCAGCCAGGCCGAACAACCCGGCCCGTCACCACCCTCACGCCCACGAACCTCAGCCCAGGTCTCGGACAATTGCGCACGACCATGTGCAAGGGTGAGCGAAGGCGGAGCATCGAACATCTGTCTTACGATCGCTTCTGATCGCGCAAACATCGCATCGGCCGTGGCCATAGTAGGTAGAGCGAAATAAATGCCGCGTCCGTGCCGCCGCGCCAACATACGACCGGCGAGGATCAGCGCTGCTTCGGTTTTCCCCGCGCCGGTTTCATCCTCCAGAATGGCCAATGTCGGTGTATCCGGTAGTGGTGTATGGGTGCACGCCAATTGAAGTGGGCTTAGCGAGAAATCAAAACTGGGCGAGCCAATTCCCTCAGCTCTGCCCAGTCCTGTAGCCGCCACGGCAACCTCAGCACGTTCACGCGCAATTTCCAGATAATCGGTCGCGGAGTGGACTGCATCAACAGCGGGAAACCATTCTGTATTGGAGCCAATCCAGTCTGCCAGCGCGATGAATCCAGGCAAGCGCCAACTCGCTGCATTTGCATCGTAACAATCAGTCATCTGCGCAACAGGAAACAAATCGAGCAGGATCTCTGTGAACTCGCGCGCGGCAATTTGTGCATCCGAGCCGATGCTGCGCACCATGCTGCGCCATTCCGCCGATTTCAGTGGAGTGAGTGTCGGCGGTCGACCGTGATGCCCAGCACATGCAGCATATAGCGCCCTGCGGGTCTCGAGCGTTCCACCAATCGCTGCAGCGAGTAGATCATCATTCGCGTGCAGATGAGCCTCCGTCACTTCCCAGTGCCGATAGTTTTGAGGTGTACCATCTCTGAGCATGAGCTGGAATCTGGCGCCGATCTTACCGACATCGTGCAAGGCCGCAAACAAGGTGAATATTTTTGCCTCTGACGTATGTGACAGCAGAGCCGCCACCGCAGCAACATCCAGAGAATGATACAAGACGGAGTGCTGAATCCCCCTCTCATCTGCACTCTTTGCAACCCATATCGAAGGAACCACAAGCTGCTCCCTTATAATCTGCGTGGCGAGATGAATGGCCTCAACTCCGCCGCCATCCCCACACTCTTACGTTTACGACATTTGGAACCAGTGTCGTGCCATATTACGACGATTGGGCACCAAAGAGTTGATTACTTCCCATGTGCTTCTTTGCTAGTTGCGCCGCCATGCGCATGGCAAAAACCGCCGTCTTCTTGCAACCAAACGTCGATGGGCCGTTGTATGCCGCCGCTGACTGAATTCTTGCAGCGTTCGCTTTTTGCAGTCTTAGCGCCACAGCGCGGTTCGCCGTAGGTGGCTAGCCAATCAAGATACTGCGACTTGAAGGCACCATTTTTCCTAGCGAACCATTCCGCCCGATCATTCAGGAAGTCTTCAACGTCACTTGGTTGAAGGTCTACTGTAATGCCGCCCCATGGCGCGTCAACAGAGGCAACGAGACTAACGCCCGCGCGTTAGGCTAAGGAAACGCTCCTCAAAGCCCTGAAAATCGCATGAGCAGTTCAAAAATAGGATTGATTGAGCGTCGATTGATCCTGTGAAATCAAGGCAAATTGGCGGAGAGACAGGGATTCGACGTCAAGTCGTTTTTATGGTCTTTTTCTATTGATTATAAAGGCGATAGAAGTCTAAACGTGTGTGGTAATCGTGTGTGGTTTGGTTGGAGATGGTCGTGGCGAAATACCTGCAAAAGCGTCGTCGTGTCTGGTACGCTGTTCTTGAGATACCACGATCACTGAGGCCACATTTTGGTGGAAAGGCTCGTCTGGTCAGATCGCTACAAACAGAGAGCCTGACCGAAGCCGAACGGCTTGTCTTGGGTGTTGTGTCAACGTGGAAGGCAATTTTTGAGGCAAAACGAAACGGCGTCGCCACGAAGGACGCAATTACTGCATTGCAGGCACAGGCTGAGGAGCTTCAACTCCAAGGATGGAACGCTTATGACATTAAGCATCGCCAAGCTGAAATCGCCGAATTATTTGAAGACGACGACCTACGGAACGCTGTTGGCGTCGTGCACGGTGACTACATCCAACTCGACCAGTACATAGATGATTACATCGCCATGACTGAGGGCACTGCCAAAACCAAAGACATGAAAGCAGCCGACCTAAGGCGCTTTGCCAAGAAATTCTCCTATGCTGATGAGGCGCCCCGTTTGCAGGTTATGGACTGGGTGGACCATGAACTTATGGCCGAACAAAAACTGTCTGCCGCAACCTGCCGTAGGATCATTTCAGCTTGCAGGGGCTACTGGGCATACTTGGAGCGACACCACAAACTCGACACCCCCCAGCCCTTCGACAAGGTGGTGCCCAGCGCCCCTCGAAAGAAGACAAAAGAGGACGTAAGGAAGCGCAGAAAGCATTTTGGCAAGGGGGACTACCAAAAATTGCTAGACGGCTCTCAGCGGCGCTCTGAGGTGCTCTCAGCCCTAATTCAGTTAGGGGCATACACTGGCGCAAGGATTGAGGAGCTTTGCTCTCTGAAGCTGGAACACCTGACAGATGATCGCTTTAAGATTGAAGACGCCAAAACCTCCGCAGGGATCAGGGAAATTCCGATACATAGCCACATCAAAACGTTGGTGGCACAACTCAAGAAAGATAGCACAGACGCCTACCTATTATCCGGCTTGACCTTCAATAAATATAACGACCGCTCCAATGCTGTAGGAAAGCAGTTTGGCAGGCTGAAGGCAGACCTTGGTTATGGCCCTGACTTTGTGTTTCATTCCTTCAGGAAGGGTGTCGCTACCCAACTCGAAACCGCAGGGGTTGCTGAAAACGTAACTGCAAGAATACTTGGCCATGAATTCCGTACAATAACCTACGGTCTATATTCTGGTGGCGTGAGCTTCGACGTATTGGCAAAGGCGCTGGGCCGAGTTGATTGGAGATGGCAATGGGTGGTTGGTGCCTGAGAGATAGGTGGAGTAAGCCCTATGTGGGACTATTTTATCGGTCTGGATTGAATTAGGAAGGGAGGCCCAGTGAAGGGCCTCTCCTCGTGCTTTGCGCGTGAGATTAGGGGTTGCCCGACTTTGGCTGGTTCTGATAGCCTGCGTTTGCATGTTGGGTGGATTGCCATACCTCAGGAGTATACTTTTCTTCCTCTATACCTTTCCTTCCCTCCCCTAATTCTTGGTCTGTTAAGTCTTCTAGGAACTGATAATCTTCATCATCTATTACTGAGTAATCTTCATCTTCCTCAGGGTAATTAGTTATTTCTGAATAGTCAGTATAGTGATCTGGATAATCTGCCTTATAAATCTGACAGGTTCCGTTTGGGTAGGTTATGTCAAGGGCAGGAACCGCTCCTAGGTAGTGAATTAAGTTCTCCCTGAGGGCCTCTAGAACAACGTCTTTATCAGAAACCTTGCATATCAGACAATCATGGACAGGGTAGCTGGGAACATCCGCGAGGGCCAACTGAAGAATGGTTGCGGTCATAATGTTGCTTTCAATATTCATAAGTTTGAATACATCAAGGTCACATGTTTTCAGGAATGGGTAGGTTTGGTAAATTTCGTCATACAGGCTTTTAGCACTCACTTTCTTGGGTACGTTATACTTCTGCTTGACCGTTCGTGTTTTAACCTTGCCATCTTCGCCTCTGACCTTTTCGCCTTTTGGGAAGGAGGTAGGTTCCCCGTCCACGGACAAAAGCTTTGATACTAGCAGCTTCATGAGGTTGCGCGCTTCTGTAAACCGGTCTGTTCCCTGATGCTTCTGGACGTATGGAAGGATTGAGTAGGGATCATCAGGCAGCCGTTTGCTTAGCTTTCCTGCAATGATAGCAAGGTAGCAGGATTTCAGGTCAATTTCGCAAACAGGTTCAAGGTCAATGGTCATGGATAGTCTCACGCTTTCTGAATGGTTCTGATAGCTTCCGTAGCTTCTGCCCCCTTGCTCAAGGTCTGAATTGTTAAATATGCGGGTGATCGTGCTGAACGTAGCTCCCGTGGGGTGGTTTAGCGGGTGTGCTGCCATGCAAGCCCGAATGAGACGCACTTCATTATGTAACCTGCTGACTTCCTCTTGATCGAAGCGTTTGAGGCTAAGTTTGTGTCCACCCGTGGAGTGACCCGCCCGAGGGACCTTGGGGCTGCGCACTTGAATGGCAGGGCTTAGGCCGTGAGGTTTGAACTTGAGCGCGTGGCCAAAGTTGGGAATGCGAATTTTATACACGGCGCAGAGCCTGTCCCTTTTGGATGAGGGTTGAACCTTTTGCAGGTATTGACCTTCAAGGGCCTTCTTTAACTCCCTCACAAAGGTGCCGCCGTAGGCGCTATCCGTAAATTCCGCGTTCGCGCTCGGCCAAAACACCCGCCCGTCGATGCTGGACATATATGCCATGCAGAAGTCCGACAAAGCCCAGATGAATTTTTTCTCGGATGTTCGGCGATCAGGGAAGATACCGAGTTCTCTCAGCCAGAAAGCTAGGGCTTCGTATGTGGTGGCGTCTGCTGGCTCGAAGTCGCAGTACACTTTGCTGGTCCCTTCGATTACATTGCCAAACTGGTGCGAGTAGGTTTTGTAGGTTCGATTTTCGTCTTTCAAATTTTGTCCTTTCAATGGGTGACGGCCCTTCGGAGAGGCGCATGCCTCAGGGCTATCCGTTCAATTATGTATGGGAGCTTGGCCGCTGTCGCGCCCAAGCGTTTGACACAAAAATTCCCGCGACCTTACGGAGCGGGTTCGGGTTGGCATGTCGCCATGATACATCGGAGCGAACTCGGAAAATTCCGATGCTATCCAAACGCATTACAGCAATTTGACAGGCTTCCTGCCGAATGTCAAGGGAGACTTAAAATATTGCATGTGTCGTTGCGGTTAGTGGTGATTTGGCTGCCTGGCTTGCTCACGATCAGATGCCCTACCTCAAGCTGTAGCAACGCCCAAGTTTCCTGCCCCCTCTTGCCTCTGTCGCGTCCCTTTAGAGTAGACGGTAAGGTTACTGATGGCTGTTACTGTCGGAGCAGTCACAATAGGGTATTTATGCTTGCAAATGTGACTAGAATCACCTTACTCTAAAGTCAAATGTTACCAGATTGGAGGGTACTATGGCTTTGGTAGGTTATCGTCGCGTTAGCAGCGTGGATCAGAACTTGGACCGTCAGGACCTCGGCCAGGTCGAGAAGGTGTTTGAAGAGAAGCTGTCAGGCAAGAGCGCCAAGGATCGCCCAGCGCTGCAAGCCATGCTTGACTACATCCGAGAGGGCGACACGGTTGCCGTATACTCAATTGATCGCCTTGCCCGCGACCTGAGGGACCTTCAGGACATAATCCAGACTGTCAACGACAAGGGCGCTACCATCCGCTTCCTGACTGAGGGGCTGACCTTCTCTGCTGACAAGGATGATGCCTTTGCCAAGCTGCAACTTCACATGATGGGCGCGTTCGCTGAATTTGAGCGGAATATCATCCGCAAGCGTCAGGCAGAGGGGATCGCCAAGGCCAAGTCGAAGGGGGTCTACAAGGGCAGGAAGCCTAGCATAGATCGTGACAGGGTTAAGGAACTGAGGGAAGAGGGCTTGTCCACCTACAAGATTGCCGCGAACATGGGTATCAGCCGCATGTCAGTTCACCGAATCTTGAACGGATAGGCTGAGGTTTGCTCTGAAACGCGAAGGACCCTGCCTAAGTGACGGGTCCCCCTTGGGAATAAGAGGGCGGGCCGATTTTGAACTGGCAGCCCCCCTGCAACTCGGAGGAAAAATAATGACTTTACAAGATAACTTAAAAGCCTATTCCCGATTTTTTCCCAATGCTTTCACCCAGATTGCAGTTCATATCAGAGCAGAAATCATTCCTTGTCAGTCTTGAAGGAGTTATTTTCTACGTAACGTGATTTGGTCAAGGTAAAAATCACAAACACTCACATCCTCATCATTATAAAGAGACGCCAAGCGTATTTGTTGGGACAAAATTGCCCTTTCAATGCTGTTGGTATTTCGCGTCGAGCTCATGCTTTGCGCGGTTTGGTAGAGGGAGTCTAGCTTTTCGTCTAGTTTGTCGTAGCAGGATTTTTCACTCTCCCAACAAGCAGACAGCGGCAGAAACGCCACGATGATTAATGACTTGCGAATCATGTCGTGAAATTTTCCCGAGAATTAGAGGTTGTCATGACGCCACATGGATTACTTTGGTCAATTCCACGCCTAACGGTTCGAGAAAATTTATCGTTGAGCTCGATGGCAGGCATTCACCCATACATTGGCAAAATCCTCAGAAGCATCAAGTTTCCCCTCCGTCGAATTCATTGTGGGGAATTCATATGCAGCCAAGACCATGTCTTTCACAGTATCATTGAAGTCAAACAATTCGTCAGTCTCCCTTGCTTGGGACATAGCTTCGGAGAGGGGTGTGCCATTCTGTCTATTGAGCATGACGGATTTTGAAATCGTTTCAATTGCCAGCCCGCATAATTCTTCGTTCTGTGGGAAGCGGCCATCGTACGTTAGCGTCATAGCATCTTCACGCTGTGCTAGAGCTCCTTGTGGCAGAAGGGTCGCGCAAGCGATAATTACGTAGAATTTGGTTCTAATACTCATAAAGTGTTGCCTTTTAGTTTTTGCTTCGTGGAGCCCGTCGCGCTGTTAAGTTAAGCCTGCCTTCGACTCGATACTATCTCCGCTCTCAGTGAGATTTCGCTCTAGGAGTTCGGCGGCTTCTTTTAGGATTCTTGGTACTTCACCGGCAATCTGTCTACGTATTTCGGATATGGGCTGAGATTCATCCTTTGCAAGTCGCAATGTCACTTCTATATCGTGCCCGGTGAGGTTTTGAAGCGGAGGCGCGAGAGATATATTAACCGTAGTGGATATATATTCAGTGCGTTCTTTGATCTTTATTTCTTTTAGGTCGTAGCTGTATAGCTTCAAACTTTCTGTCGTGTTGGTCAAAACTCTTTCCTACTCAGTTTGTCGTGTGTTCTTACTTATCCGAACTGCGGTTCCTGACGCCACTAACAGCACCATGTTTGCTGCCACACTGAGTTCAACATAGTCCAAATCCACGCCTACAACGGCATTGGCCCCAACAGCATGGGCTTCTTTTTTGAGTTCGTAAAGGGCAGTTCGCCTAGCATCGCGCATGGTCTTTTGCACAGCCTCAGAGCGCCCGCCTATCACATCCCGAACCCCGGCGAACAAATCTTTGAAGATGTTCATGCCAAAGGCGCACTCAGCAGTGACAATCTCGATTCGCTCTGTGATGGGTAGGTTCGGGGCTGTTTCCGTTGTCAGAAGGATCGCCTCTATCGCCTCCTGTCGCTCCTCGATTATCGAAGCGCGTTCTGCCTGCTCTTTAGAGTAGTTAGGGTGGTCTTCTGGCCAGACGTTTTTCTTGATGCAGGACTTGCATCGGCGATGTTCGTCACCTTCCCAAAAACCGATCCGACTGCCACAGATGATGCATTCAGCCATGTCGCTATCCCTTAAAAGCATTTGCGAAACTATTTCAGCCTAGCAGACCCGCTGCAAGCGAGAACGATGAGCTGCGCCAAACGCGTTACTCCATGTCACACATCCTGCCCACCTAGTCGTTCTTGCGCGTAGCGGTGCGAGTCGGAGTGTGAGCGGTTCAACCCGCTATGTGGTTAACGTGTGTGGTAGGCGTGTGTGGTTGAAAATTCCGACGCCGCTGAAGTGGCAACCATTTCAATTACTTAATGGCCGTAGCAGAAAATGGCGGAGAGACAGGGATTCGAACCCTGGGAACCCGTGAAGGCTCAACGGTTTTCGAGACCGCCCCATTCGACCACTCTGGCACCTCTCCGTGAGGCGACGACTTAGCGGTTTGGAAACTCCGCTGCAAGGGATAGTAGGGCGGGAACGACAACTTTCCTGCTCACGGCTGACGGAGCGATGGTCGTGGCCGGGTCTGAATTCCGATCTGGCTGAGGTTCATTCGGCCTTGACACTTCAGGGGCTTCGCAGCATACGAGCCATTCGCGGGCAAACATGCCTGCGCGATATTTGTAGAGAGCTCCACCAGGGGCCGCTGCCCGAGGTGCGGAATTCCGCGCAACTCCCGTTCAGGGGACCGCAGGGCGCGAAGATGAAAAGGAAGACCAGCATGTTCGCGGTCATCAAGACAGGTGGCAAGCAGTACCGCGTTGCCAAAGACGATGTTTTCACGGTCGAGAAGCTCGACGGTGAGGCGGGCGACGAGATTCGCTTCGCAGAAGTGCTCATGATCGGTGGCGATACCGTCACGGTCGGTGCACCCATGATCGACGGCGCAGCCGTGATGGCGGAAGTGGTCGAGCAGACCCGCGGTGACAAGGTCATCTCCTTCGTCAAGCGCCGGCGGAAGCACTCCTCCCAGCGCCGTCGCGGCCATCGTCAGCACCTGACGAAGGTCCGGATCGTGGACATCCTCGCAGACGGCAAGAAGCCTGCGAAGAAGAAAGCAGCCCCCAAGAAAGCCGAGGCCGAGACGGCCGAAGCGGCAGCCGAATAATTTCAGGACGCAGGAGACAATAGCATGGCACATAAAAAAGCAGGCGGTTCCTCGCGTAACGGTCGCGACTCCGCTGGTCGCCGCCTCGGCGTGAAGAAATTCGGTGGCGAACTGGTCATCCCCGGCAACATCATCGTGCGTCAGCGCGGCACCAAGTGGTGGCCGGGTCAGAACGTCGGCATGGGCCGCGATCACACATTGTTCGCGACGGAGGAAGGCAACGTGACCTTCCACAAGGGTCTCAAGGGTCGTACGTTCATCAGCGTGCTTCCCGCGCAGGAGGCCGCTGAATAAGCCGCCCTTCCTATCGAGTTCACATGACGGGGATCGGCGGAAACGCCGGTCCCCGATCTCGTTTCACAGCACGTGCCCAGACCATGCACACAATTCGCCCCACAGGCCGAGGATTTCAGATGCCCGTACCCGTGATCGAGACAGAACGTCTGACCCTGCGCCCGCTGCGCGCGTCGGATGCTGGGCTGATCTCTCTTCATGCGGGGGATGCGCGGGTGGCAACGATGACGACCCGTATTCCCCATCCGTATCCGCCCGGCGCAGCCGAGGGGTTCATCGAGCGCGCGCAACGCGACGACAATGGTGAGCAGGCATGGGCACTGGATGCGACCAAGATCGACGGTGAGGAATTTCTGGGCGTCATATCCCTCAGCGACACCGGGGAGGTCGGATACTGGATCGGCCCGCCCTTCTGGCGCACCGGCTTCGCCAGCGAGGCTTTGGCCGCTGTCGTCGCGCATCACTTCGCCCATGGCGGCGGGGCCTTGAAGGCGCAGGTCTTTCAGGACAACGATGCCTCAGCGGCGGTTCTGACGACGGCTGGCTTTCACTATCTGGGTGAGGGGGAGGCCTATTCCGTCGCCCGGGCCGCGACACATCCGGTCTGGACCTATAACCTGGACCGATAATCTGGACCGGGGCATGAGGCCGTGCGCTGCCCCTTGAGGCGCAGCGCACCTTAGCGTATCAGCACGGCTTGTTCGACGGAGGGTGCGCCCATGAAGTTTCTCGATTTTGCCAAGGTTACCGTGCGTTCCGGCGCGGGGGGGCGTGGGTGTATCTCGTTCCGGCGCGAAAAATATATCGAGTATGGCGGCCCTGACGGCGGCAATGGCGGGCGCGGCGGCGACGTTATCGCAGTGGCGGTCGAGGGTCTGAACACCCTGATCGACTATCGCTATCAGCAGCATTTCTTTGCGCAGAACGGGCGGCCTGGGGAGGGGCGTCAGAAAACCGGCGCGGATGGGGACGACATCGTGCTGCGGGTTCCCGTCGGCACGGAGATCCTCGACGACGATCAGGAAACGGTGATTGCCGATCTGACCGAGGTGGGCCAACGGGTTCTGCTGGCCAAGGGCGGCAATGGCGGGTTCGGCAACCTGCATTTCAAATCCTCGACCAATCAGGCGCCCCGTCGCGCCAATCCAGGCCAGGACGAAATCGAGCGTGTTCTGTGGCTGCGGTTGAAGCTGATCGCGGATGTCGGTCTGCTGGGTTTGCCCAATGCGGGAAAATCGACGTTCCTTGCCGCGACCTCGAACGCGCGGCCCAAGATTGCGGACTATCCATTCACCACGCTGCACCCGAACCTGGGGGTTGTCGCCGTGGACGGGGCGGAGTTCGTCATCGCGGATATTCCCGGCCTGATCGCCGGCGCGCATGAGGGCAGGGGGATCGGAGACCGGTTTCTGGGCCATGTCGAACGCTGCGCCGTGCTGCTGCATCTGATCGACGGCACGCAGGACGATGTGGCCGAGGCCTATCACACCATCATCAACGAGTTGGAGCAATATGGCGGCGGGCTGGCCGATACGCCTCGCGTCACCGTGCTGAACAAGATCGACGCGCTGGACGACGAATTGGTGGAGATGCAACTGGCCGAGTTGCGCAAGGTTTGCGACGGTCCGGTTCTGACCATGTCCGGCGCTGCACAATCGGGCACGACCGAGGTTCTGCGCGCGTTGCGGGCGCAGATCGTTGCAAGGGCGAATGCCGAAGCTGCCGAGGGTGAGGAGGACGGACCTTGGCGACCGGTCTGAACGCCTCGGAACGGATCGACACGGCGCGCACGGTCGTCATCAAGATCGGCTCCGCTTTGCTGGTCGATGCCACGACGGGTGCCTTGCGTCAGGAATGGCTGTCAGGCTTGCTCGAAGACGTGGCGATGCTGCGGGGGCAGGGCAAGTCGGTGCTGCTCGTCTCCTCCGGCTCGATCGCGCTTGGGCGGCGGGTGCTGAAGCTGTCATCGGGCGCTTTGCCGCTGGAACAGTCGCAGGCCGCAGCCGCGGTCGGGCAGATCCGTCTGGCGCGCGCCTATGAGGAGGGCCTGCGCCCCCACGGCGTCACCACGGCGCAGGTTCTGATGACGCTGGAGGACAGTGAGGATCGGCGTCGATACCTCAACAGCCGCGCGACGTTGCGCACCTTGCTGGGGCTGGGTGTCGTGCCCATCGTGAACGAGAATGACACGGTCGCCACCGATGAAATCCGCTATGGCGACAATGACCGGCTGGCCGCTCAGGTCGCGTCGCTGGCCGGGGCGGATACGCTGATCCTGCTGTCGGATGTGGACGGTCTGTATACCGCGAACCCACGACAGGACGAGACCGCTCAACACATTCCGCTGATCGAGCGGATCACGCCTGAGATCATGGCAATGGCCGGCGGGGCGGGAACCGACGGGGCCAAGGGCGGGATGCGCACCAAGGTTCTGGCCGCCGAAACCGCGATGCAGGCGGGCTGTACGCTGGCGATTTGCCGGGGGGACGCCATGCGTCCGATCTCGGCCCTGCTTCACGGGGCGCGGGCCAGCTGGTTCGTTCCGACGGATGACCCTGCCAAGGCGCGAAAGCTGTGGATCGCGGCAATGCGTCCGCGCGGCACGGTGCGCATAGATACCGGCGCGGCCACCGCGCTGGTGCAGGGGCGCTCCCTGTTGCCAGCCGGTGTGGTTCGCGTCGAGGGCAGCTTCAGCCGGGGCGATCCGGTGGATATCACCGGCCCACGCGGGGAAACCGTGGCCCGGGCGCTGGCCGGATATGACAGCGTTGAGCTCAAACGTATCGTCGGGCGGCAAAGCGCTGAAATCGAATCGGTTCTGGGCTATCCGGGGCGCGCATATGTCGTGCATCGCGACGATATGGCGATCTAGCATCGGCGCGACGGTGCAAGCACCGGCTGTGGGCGCGTCTGACCGCTCACCCACGGGCTGTATTGTGGATTGATTTACAATCTGTTGCCGGATTTCGGCGCGCGGTTTCGCGTCCTCGCATGATACGAATACACACCACGTATTCACCCCGGTTTCGCCCATGCGCCTGCTCCCGCTACTCTTTCTGTTCGTCCTGACAAGCTGCAGCGCCCTTGGGGTCGCTGCGGATCGGCCCGGCCGGGGGCAGATCGTCGTTGCGGGAAGCGATGTTCTGGTCCCGCTGGAAAACTCGATGTTCGCGCAACCGCAGACGATGCCGGATCTCCTCGCGGATCGGGCGAGGGTTGCGCATGTGGTGGTTCAGAGCAGGGGGGAACGCGCCGCAATGCACGACCTTTGCGCGGTTTCGCAGGAAACGCCGGATATCGTCCTGCTGACCCGCTCGCCCGAGATGAGCGAAATCCGTAGGTGTGAGCTGTTGGGGATCACACCCAGCGCGGATCTGATCGCGATGTATCGTGGTGGGCTGGCGGGTGCGCATGACTTCGATCAGGTGTGGATCGCCTTCGTTCCCGACCGTTTTGCGACGAACGCCGCCGCCGTGCGGGCGGTACGGGTCTTGCGCTACGAATTTTCGCGCCTCATAGAAGGAACGGTATACGAGCCGTATTTCACGGCGCGTCGAAACTGAGCGCGGACAGGGCGATGAACGACATGGATGTGCGCGGCATGATGGCCGCGATAGGCGAGGCGGCACGGATGGCAGCGGCGGAGCTGGCCTTTGCGCCAGCCGAAAGCAAACGCCATGCGCTTAACGCCGCCGCCGCTTCCGTGGACGCGTCGGTAGAGGCGATCATCGCCGCCAATGCCGAGGATATGGCGTTCGGGCGCGACAAGGGCCTGTCTGCCGCGATGCTGGACCGCCTGGAGCTGAACGCGGCGCGAATCGCGGGCATCTCCGCCGGTTTGCGCGCCATTGCGGCGCAGGATGATCCCGTGGGCGCGGTGATCGCGGAATGGGACATGCCCTCCGGCCTGAACATCCGCAGAGTGCGCACACCGATCGGCGTGATCGGCGTCATCTACGAAAGCCGCCCCAACGTGACAGCGGATGCTGGGGCCTTGTGCCTGAAGGCCGGCAACGCGGTGATTTTGCGCGGCGGGTCCGAGAGCTTCCATTCCTCCACTGCGATCCACGGCTGCCTGATCGCGGGGTTGCGGGCCGCGGGCTTGCCCGAAACGGCGATACAACTGGTCCCCACCCGCGACCGCGCGGCGGTGGGGCAGATGCTGACGATGACCGACCATATCGACGTGATCGTTCCGCGCGGCGGCAAGGGGCTGGTCGCGCGTGTGCAGGCGGATGCGCGGGTGCCGGTTTTTGCCCATCTCGAAGGGATATGCCACGTTTACGTCGATGCCGCTGCCGATCTGGAAAAGGCCCGTGCCGTCGTGCTGAACGCCAAGACCCGGCGCACCGGCATCTGCGGCTCGGCCGAGACGTTGCTGGTTGATCGCGCGTTCCTGGACCGGCACGAGGCGATCATCCGCGACCTGCTGGATGCCGGGGTGGAGGTCAGGGGCGATGCGGACATCGCGAAGATTTCCGGCGTCACGCCCGCGCAGGGCAGCGATTTCGGCACCGAATTCCTCGACATGATTATCGCGGCGAAGGTGGTGGACGGGGTGGATGGCGCAATCGCGCATATCCGCACCTACGGCTCGAACCACACGGATGCAGTGATAACCGAGGATGACGCCGTGGCGGAGCGGTTCTTCCAACGGCTGGACAGTGCCATTCTGATGCGGAACGCCTCGACGCAATTCGCGGATGGGGGCGAGTTCGGCATGGGGGCGGAGATCGGCATCGCGACAGGCAAGCTCCACGCACGCGGCCCGGTCGGGGCGGAGCAGCTGACCAGCTTCAAATACCTCGTCACCGGCGACGGAACGATCCGGCCCTGACATGGCGGTGCTGCGGATCGTTCCCCATATCCATGGCGATCCGCCGGCGCTGTCCGATTTCTACAGGGCCGTCTTCGATCTCAACGTCATGATGGATCTGGGCTGGATCCGCTTTGTCGCGGCCCCGGCGCGTCAATCCGTGCAACTGGGGCTGGCCTCCGCCGGGGGATCGGGCAATCCCGCCCCCGATATCTCGATCGAGGTGGACGATCTGGATGCCACATTGGCGCGGGCCCGATCTGTGGGAGCGGAGATCACCTACGGGCCGGTGGTCGAGGATTGGGGCGTGCGCCGCTTCTTCCTGCGCGATCCGGCGGGCTATCTGCTGAACGTGCTGACCCACATTGAACGGGACTGAATACGAAAAGGCCTCGCCGTGGTGGCGAGGCCCTTTTCAAGTGCAGTAAATTTTCTGGTATTAGCCGCGCCAGGTTCTGACCGGGCCGCAATCGAAGTGCACGAAGTTGGAGCGGGAATAGCGCCCGACGCCACCGGCATTACAGGCAACACCAGCCTGATACATGTTCTGAACCGACCGGGTGGAGAGGCGAAGATCCGCCGCCATGGCCCGCATGTGGTAGGAATTGCGCGCGACACCGCGCGTCGTGGCACGCAGGGCGTTGTTTGTCTCAGGGCTGCGATAGCCGGACATCAGCTGGTAAGGTTCCGTCGTGTCCATCATGCGCGATGCGGCGGCCATGATGTCGATGGTCCGCACATCGACGGCACGCAATTCATTGCGGCGCCAGTCGCGGAACAGGAAGTTGATTTCGTCCAGAACCTGCGGAATGTACTCACCCTCGACCCAGTAAACGCTGTCGAGACGCTCACCCGTGCGGGGGTTGTAAATCTTGATGCTGCGGATGTCGCCGGCCCCGGTCAAAACACCGGGAGTACCGGCGAAGGAGGGAGCCGCGGCAATTGCACTCAGGCCGACAAGACCACCCAGTACATTACGTCGGGAAACGATACTCGTCTCGGTCATAATCAAAATCCTTAGTCTGTCCCAGTGGTTGCGGCCTTCGGTGGTGCCCGTGGCCGCTTGAGAATGTTATGCCACAGGGCTTTTTTTCGACCAAGTGGCAGTTGTGCAGCAACGAATTTGGAAGTTTTGCGTTATACAGAGTCACAGGCGCCGTAGTTCGTTCGCATTTGTTCCGTATTTTACGGAGTGTGAGGAGGGCTCGGCAAAGTTTCGGCGGTAATTCGCCAGTTGAGGATGGTCACCACGTATTGATCGGCAAAGTTCCGCCGGAAATGTGGTGACCGAAAACTGTGTCAAAGGACATATGCAGTGTACCAATTTAGCAACTCATCGATTTTCGGCGCGGTTTCCATGCTCGCACTCGTGGCGGGAGGCGGCGTCTTCGCACAATCGAATCTGGAAAGTGACCCTCTGGACGCGGCTGTTTCCGCGGCGCCGGCATGGCAGGAACTGGCCGATCTGATGCAGGCCGAGGCGCCGCAGGATGTGGCCGCGTTCTATGCCGGACGGGACTATCAGCCGCTGTTCATGGCGAATGACGCCGAATTGGCGCGCGGCGTGATCGACGCGCTGGATCAGCAGCGGGCCCATGCGCTGCCCGAATGGGTGGAGCGGATGCAACCGTTGAGCCGCCACGTCGCGGCTGCCCTGGATGGTCAACTGACGGCGGAGGGGGAGCTTGCCTTTGCGAATGCATTCGTCGCTCTGGGCAAATCCCGGCTCGCCGGTGTGGTCGTGCCGACACGATTGAGCGCGGACATGCATGTGTTTCCCCCGGAAATCGAGGCGCGCGATCTGCTGTCCGATCTGGCCGCGTCCGCCGATCCGATACGTCATATTGTCAACCTGTCACCTGACCACCCCGATTATGCCCCCTTGCTGGAACTGCGGGCTGATCTGGAGCAGGTCGTCGCCAACGGGGGCTGGGGTGCCGCCGATATACCGTCTGGCCCGTCCGTCGGTCCGGGTGAGAGGGACAGCCGCGTTCCGGCGATCCGTGCCAGGCTTGCGGCGCTGGGTGATATAGAGGAAGGACGGGTCACCGCTCGCGCTGCGGATCCCGATGCGTTCGACGATACACCGCTGGATGCGCAGCCACTGCCCGCAGGGGCTGAGACTGTTTCCGGCTCTGCCCAGTCATCTAACCTGATGGATGAGGCAACGGTCGCCGCGCTGAAGGCATTTCAGATCCGCCACGGCCTGAACGACGATGGTGTCGTCGGCCCGAAAACGCTCGCCGCGCTCAACACGACTGCGGGTGATCGTTTGCAGCAGGTCATGGTCAATCTGGAACGCATTCGCTGGACCAACTGGGATCTGGAGGAAAAGCAGATCTACGTCAATCTGCCCGACTACCGCATGTTCCTGCGCGAGGGGGGCGAGGAGCTGTTCACCACCCGCGTCGTCATCGGACTGCCCAAGCACCAGACCGTCGAATTCTCGGACACCATGACGCATATGGTGGTCAATCCGACCTGGACGGTTCCGCGCTCCATCGCGACGGAGGAGATCCTGCCGGCGCTGCGGCGCAACCCGAACTATCTGAACGAAAACAACATGACGCTGATAGATGACGGAACCGGTGTGTGGACCCCGCCAGATACCTCGCTCATCAACTGGGATAACTTCTCGCAGAGCTATTTTCCGTGGTGGGTGCGCCAACAGCCCGGGCCGGGCAACTCGCTGGGCAATGTGAAGTTCATGTTCCCCAACCAGTTCGCGATCTATCTGCACGATACGCCTTCCCGCAGTCTGTTTGCTCGGGATGCGCGGGCCTTTAGCCACGGCTGCGTTCGCGTCGCGGACCCCACAGGTCTGGCCGAAATGTTGCTGAGCCCGCAGGCCAGCGATCCCTTGGCGGAGTTTGAGCGTCATCGCGCGACGGGTCGGGAAACGACGGTCAATCTGAACAGCCGCCCCGCGGTACATATCGACTATCGCACGGTCTGGATCGACGACAGCGGGCAGGTTCAGTATCGCGACGATATCTATGGTCGCGATGCACTGGTGCTGGATGCCTTGCAGGAACTGGGTGTCCGGGTGGGCATGGCGCAGGGCTGATTTCCCCGCTGACCCTGCGTCCGGCCGCCGCGACTGGCCGCACGCAGGCCAGCCACGCCTTTCATCATCGTCGTTCGCACTTTATATCAGTGCTGAAATGGAGTGCGGACGATGGACCTTACGATAGAAAAGATTGCCGAGCAGATCGGCGCAGAGGCCGTTGGGGATATCACCCTGCGACCGGTTCGCCCGCGTCAGCCGGATGAGGCCGGAGCCGATGATCTGGCCCTGGCGATGGATGATGCGTTCGTGGCGCAGCTTGCCGACAGTCCCGTGCGCATGGCGGTTCTGCGTGAGGGCACCGACTGGCAGGCCCTGGGCCTGACTGCGGCCGTTCTGGTCAGCAGACCACGCTACGCGATGGCCGGTCTCTCACGCCTGTTCGAGCGCAAACCCGCGCGGGACGGGATACATCCCAGCGCCATCGTCGATCCGACCGCCCAGCTTGCCCCGGACGTGACCGTCGGCGCGCTGGCCGTGATCGGGGCCCGCACGCGCATCGGTGCCGGGGGGCGCATTGATCCGCAGGTTACCGTCGGTGACGATGTAACGATAGGCGAGGATGCGTGTCTGATGGCGGGTTGCCGCATCGGCAGCGAGGTGCGCATCGGGGATCGTTTCATCGGCCAGATGAACGCGGTGATCGGCGGCGACGGTTTCTCCTTCGTCACGGCCCAGCCCAGCGCGGTTGAGGATTACATGGCCGCCGGCACGATCAGCGCCTCGATGAAACCGGACCGGCACGAAAGGATCAACTCCCTCGGGTCGGTCGTGATCGGCGACGATGTGGAGGTCGGCTCCTGCTCGGTCATCGACAAGGGCACCGTTTCGGACACGCGCATCGGCAACGGGGTTAAGGTCGATGCGCATGTGATGATCGGTCACAACGTGCAGGTGGACGATACGACGCTGTTATGCGCGCAGGTCGGCATCGCCGGTTCGACGAAGATCGGCAAACGGGTCGTTCTGGGCGGGCGTGTCGGTGTCGCGGATCATATCAGCATCGGGGACGATTCCATCGCGCTGGCAGGCTCGGGCGTGACCACACGGGTTCCCGAACGCACTGTCGTCATGGGCTATCCCGCGTTGAAGCAGGAAACGTTCATGAAGATGTTCAAGGCTATGCGTCGCCTGCCGATGATGTCCGAGAAACTGAACGCGCTTCACAAATTGGTTTCAAACACCGAAAACAAAAGCTAAGACCCGAACCGACGCAACGAGGGCCGACCGATGTCCGATGAAGTTACCGAAAAGATGCGCGCGATCATCGCGGAGCAAGCCGTTCTGGACCCTTCGGAGGTCAGCATGGATGCAACGCTGGACGATCTGGGGATCGACAGTCTGGGACTGGTGGAGGCGGTGTTCGCGATCGAAGAGGAATTCGACGTACAGGTTCCGTTCAACGCGAATGATCCGCAGGACTCGCAGTTCGACATCTCGAACGTGCAGAGCATGGTGAACGCGGTCAAGCAACTGGTCGCGGCAAAGCCGGCCTAGGATGCGCCGTGTCGTCATAACAGGGCAGGGTGCGATCAACGCGCTCGGCCACAGTGCGGGGGAAACCTGCGCCGCGATGCGCGAGGGGCGCAACGGCATCGGCCGCTTGCATTTCCGCGACGTGGAACGTCTGTCGATCCAGATCGGCGGGCAGGTGCGCGATTACGACCCGGCCACGCGGTTCAGCCGTCAGCAGCTGTCGCTCTACGATCCCAACACCCAGTTCGCCCTGATCGCGGCCGCCGAGGCCATGGCCCAGTCAGGGCTTAAGATCGACGACGCACTGGCCCCGCGAACCGGTGTTGTCATGGGCAATTCCGGTGGCGGGCTTCAAACCATAGATGAGAATTACCGTACGGTGTATGAGGAGGGGAAGAACCGCGTTCATCCCTTCGTCATTCCCCGGTTGATGAACAATGCCGCTGCCTCCCATATCTCGATGACCTACGGGTTGAAGGGACCGACCTATACCGTGTCCACCGCCTGTGCGTCGTCCAACCATGCGATGGGACAGGCGTTCGAGACGATCAAGCTGGGCAATGCCGACGCGATGTTGACGGGTGGATCGGAATCCATGCTGGTCTTCGGCGGGATCAAGGCGTGGGAGGGGCTGCGCGTCATGTCGCGTGACGCCTGCCGCCCCTTCTCGAAGAACCGCAACGGCATGGTGCAGGGTGAGGGGGCGGCGGTCTTCGTCTTCGAGGAATACGAGCATGCCCGCGCGCGCGGGGCCGAGATCTTGGCCGAGGTCACGGGCTTCGCGATGAGCTCGGACGCCTCGGACATCGTGATGCCCAGCCGCGAGGGGGCCGTGCGCGCCATGCGCGGCGCCCTGCGCTCGGCGGGGGCGGATGCTTCGAAGGTGGGCTATATCAATGCGCACGGCACAGGAACGGCTGCGAATGACCGCTCTGAATGTGCGGCGGTGCGTGAAGTTTTCGGCGCTCACGCGGACGAATTGATGATCTCCGCCACCAAGTCGATGCACGGTCATCTGATCGGCGGCACCGGCGCGGTGGAGCTGTTGGCCTGCATCATGGCCCTGCGTGAGGGGGTCATCGCGCCGACCATCGGATATGAGCTGCCGGACCCGGATTGCGATCTGGACGTGGTGCCGAACGAGGCGCGCGATGCCGATGTCTCACTGGTGTTGAGCAACGCCTTTGCCTTTGGCGGATTGAACGCGGTTCTGGCCTTGCAGCGGGTCTGAACGAAAAAGGGACGCCGCAGCGCCCCTTTCCCCCGAATGATCGTTATCGGCTTCTATTGCAGTGCCTCGTAGGCGGCGGTGAAGCCCGCCAGACTGATCGTCAGCTCGATCGGGTTTTCCTGTACGTTGATCGCGGACACGGTCAGCGTCAGGTTGTTGCCGGCCTTCATCGCGTCCACCTGACCCTGGTTCAGGCCGAACCGTGCGACGCAGCCGCTTTCGACGCAAAAGCTGTACTGGAATTGCTGGGCACGACCCTGATCGACGCGAAACACCACGCCCTCGGGCAGGATGACGCCCAGCGGGAACACAGCCGTAATCCCGGCAGCAGCGGGGGAGCCGGCTGCCAGCTTGAGCAGCGAGAATTCGGCAGCAGGCCGACCCAGATCGTTGTTCGCGATCTGGAACAGGATGCATTCATCCGTATCGCCCACGCAACGCAGTTCCCAATCGTTGAACTGGTTCACCACCGTATCGGGAACGCCGCCCGTCCGCTCCACCGCGGGGGTCGCCGGGGCTTCCGGTTCCGGCTCAGGCTGTGGCGCGGGGGCCGGAGCGGGCGCAGGCGCAGGCGCTGGTGCGGAAAAGCCGGTGGTCGGGCCGTCCTGGGCGAAGGTGCCTGTGCCCAGGGAGCACAGAAGTGCTGTTATAGCGATGGCGCGAAAAGTCATGTCGGACCCCGTTTTATGTCAAACCAATTATCACTCAGGCCTATGGCCAATCGTGCCGACCGATATACGCCGCGTGCGCCCACCGGACAGGCTGTCGCCGCAAAGACCTGTCAGCTTAGCCATGCGCTGTCAACGCGATGCCATTGCCGTAGGATACACCTAGTCCAGAACGAAAAAAGGACACCCGATCGGGTGCCCTTTTCCACATCCGCGTTTCGCGGTTATATCCCTGTCAGACTGGGCGTACCGTTGCCATGAATGAACGCTACGTAATGAATGCGAACCCGTCAATAGGCCGTGTACGCAAACCCTGTAACGAAGCTGTGCGACGCGATTTGGCAATGGCCTGAGCGGCCCGAACCTGTAATCTGTCCCGACACCGCAGCGGCAGGAGAGCATGATGAACGACAGTATTTTTACCGGCGGCGGTGGTCCGGCACAGGATCAGGCGCAACTGCTGAAACTGAAATACGCCAACCGCCATGGCCTGATCGCGGGGGCCACAGGTACGGGAAAGACGGTGACGTTGCAGATTCTGGCCGAGGGGTTTTCGGCTGCGGGCGTACCGGTTTTCCTGTCCGACGTGAAGGGCGATCTGGCCGGTTTGTGCCAGCCCGGATCGGCGTCGTCGCCCATGCACGCCAATCTGATGGAACGCGCAGGCACCATCGGCCTCGACCCATACGAGTATGCGGCCTTTCCGGTCACGTTCTGGGACATGTTCGGTGAGAAAGGCCATCCCGTGCGCACCACCGTCGCGGAGATGGGGCCGTTGCTGCTGGCCCGCTTGCTGGAGCTGAGCGAGGCGCAGGAGGGGGTCCTCAACATCGCGTTCCGCGTCGCGGACGAACAGGGGCTGGCCCTGCTGGATCTGAAGGATTTACAGGCGCTTCTGGTGTGGGTGGGGGAAAATGGGTCCGAGCTTAGCTTGCGCTACGGCAATGTCTCTCGCGCCTCGGTCGGGACCATTCAGCGCCGGTTGCTGGTGCTGGAAAATCAGGGCGGCGCGTTGCTGTTCGGGGAACCCGCGCTCAACCTCGATGACATGATCGCGCTCGACGCGGACGGTCGCGGGCGGATCAACGTGCTGGCCGCAGACAGGTTGATGCAGGCACCGGGGCTTTACGCGACCTTCCTTCTGTGGTTGCTCAGTGAGCTGTTCGAGCAATTGCCCGAGGTAGGCGATCCCGACAAGCCGCGTTTCGTGTTCTTCTTCGACGAGGCGCACCTGCTGTTCGACGATGCGCCGGACGCGCTGATAGACAAGGTTGAGCAGGTGGCCCGTCTGATCCGGTCCAAAGGGGTCGGCGTCTGGTTCGTGACGCAGAACCCCGATGACATACCGCCTGACATCCTGGGTCAGCTGGGCAACCGCGTGCAGCACGCCCTGCGCGCCTACACCCCGCGCGATCAAAAGGGCCTGCGCGCCGCCGCCGAAACGTTCCGCCCCAATCCCCGCTTCGATACGGAGGATGCCATCCGCGAGGTCGGCATAGGTGAGGCCGTCACCAGCTATCTGCAAAAGAAGGGCGTGCCCGGCATTGCCGAACGCACGCTGATCCGGCCACCATCCTCACGCATGGGACCGATCACCGATGCGGAACGCGGGGGCGTTATGGCCGCCTCGGCGTTGGGGGCGAAATACGATGTGGCGCTCGACCGGGAAAGCGCGTTCGAGATCCTGAGAAAACGCGCCGAGTCCGCTGTCGAGGCGGAGGAGGAGCCAGTCGAGGCACCCGCCCCCGACCGATCCTATCGCGGCAGTCACAGCGCGCCGACCTCACGTGAATATAACAGCGGGCGTCGCTACAGCCCCGGATCGGTGAAGACCGGCGGCAGCCGCTCCCGCTCGGACAGCGTTGCGAAAACGTTCGGAAAATCCCTCGCACGTCAGCTCGGCACGCAAATGGGGCGTCAGATCACGCGGGGCGTCCTGGGTGGCCTGTTCCGCGGGCGCTAGTGAGGCGCGCGACGCTGGCCGGTGGAGCGTTCGGCTATGTCTTTAGGGCCGGGCCAGGTGGGCTCCCCTAGCCCCCGATGCCGGTTTAACAGTCGCGCGTTGCTGGCGAAGGCTACAGCGGGCGAATGCGCAGTTTGTGCAGGCGATTGCGTTCCCGCTCCACCACTTCGATGCGAAACCCGCCGAACGAGAAGACCTGACCCGTGGTGGGGATCGTCTGCGCCTCGTGTATGACCAGCCCGGCGATGGTGTTCGCCTCCTCATCGGGCAGGGACCAGTCGGTTGCGCGGTTCAGGTCGCGGATGCTCATCGTGCCCTCGACCAGCACGGTTCCGTCTGCGAAACGCTCGATACCCTCGACCTCCACATCGGTCTCATCGGTGATGTCACCAACGATCTCCTCCAGAATATCCTCCAGCGTCACCAATCCTTGCAGGGCGCCGTATTCATCGACCACCAGTGCGAAATGGCTGTGGCGGTGCAGGAACGCGCGCATCTGGTCGTCAAGTGTGGTGGCGTCGGGGACGAACCACGGTTCCATCACCACGTCCATCACATCGAAATTGGCCAGCGCGCTCAGACCACCCTCACCACGGATCAGCTTGTCCACCGCGCGCAGCAAGTCCTTTGCATGGATCACGCCGACGATGTTTTCCGGCTCGTTGCGGAACACCGGAATGCGGGTGTGGGGGGAGCGGAGGCAGGTGTCGAGGATCTGCTCCGGCGGCAATTCGGCGTCGATCATCTCGATATTGCGCCGGTGGATCATGATCTCCTCCACGGTGCGCAGCTTCAGGTCGAGCGCGGCGAGCAAGCGGTCGCGGTCGTCCTTTTCCACGGTCCCCTCGGATGCGTGAAGGGTGATCGCCTCCGCGATTTCCTCATGGGCCATGATCTGCGCCTCCGGATCGGTCGGCACGCCGAAGATCCGCAATGTTACCCGCACGATGAAGCGCACGAAATTGACGACGGGGGCCAGAATCTTGACGATCAGCCCGATAGGCAGCGCGACGAAGGCGGCCATCCTCTCAGGATTGATGATGGCATAGGTCTTGGGCAGAACCTCGGCAAAGATCAGGACCAGCGCGGTCATTATCAGCGTCGCCGCCGCAACCCCGTTTTCGCCAAGCAACGTCGTGAACAAAGCGGTCGCCAGCGAGGTCGCCAGAATGTTGGCGAGGTTGTTGCCCAGCAGGATGCCCCCGATCAGACGCTCGGAATCTTCCTTCAGATGCAGCGCGCGCGCGGAGCCTTCCCCCTCCATCCCGTGCAGCTTGGCACGGTTCGCCGCTGTCAGAGCGGTTTCGGAACCGGAAAAGAAGGCGGACACGAATAGCAGGACCAGGATCGCCAGCGCCGGCAGCCAGATCGCGGCGTCCGTGATGCTCAAGGTTTCTTCCATGCTTCATTCTCCCGAATGTGACTGGTCGTTGCGTGCCCCCTTCTTATGGTGTCTCAGGCGGAACACGACAAGCGGCTGCGCGATATGCGGGCGGCGCAAAAGCCCGCCCGGCGGCCAGCCTGACCTGACAAAACAGCTGGCTCAAACTTTGCGCAGCCAATCCCGCATGGTTTGCGCCACATCCGCCGGTCGCTGGTGGTGCAGCCAGTGATCGCAGTCCTGAAACGACACGCGGGTCAGATCGTCACACAGCTCGTCCAGCCCGTGCGTCGCCTCGGGCAACAGGGCCGTGTCGCCCGCGCCCCAGATCAGCAAATGCGGCATGGTCACGCGCAGGTCCGCCTGCGCCCAGTCGGGCAGGGGGCGGGGCTGGCCCAGGGGTGCCACCTCCACCGGAGAGGCGCGATACCAGCTCACCATCCCCTCCACCGCGTTTGGACGGGACCATTCACGCACATAGAAGTCGCGGGTCGGGCCATCCATCCAGCCCATGTCCATATTTGCCGCGAACAACCCTGACAGCCGGGCGAAATCATCGGCACGCAGAACGTCCTCAACCCCGGGTTCGCGCAGCCAGTCGATATAGGCGCTGGCGGTGGATTGCGGCCCTCCTGCGCTGAGCGCACGTTGAAAGCAGACCGGATGCACCCCGTTCATCACGATCAGTGCCTCGATCCTGTCCGGCAGGGCGAATGCAGCGGCATAGGCGACGGCGGCACCCCAGTCATGCCCGACCAGCTTGATCCGGTCCTGCCCGGTATGTTCGATCACCGCCAACAGGTCGGTCAGCAGGTGCTTCATCGCGAATCCGTCTAGGTCGGGCGCGGGATTGCGGCTGACACCAAAGCCCCGCTGGTCGAAGGCGAAGCAGCGATATTCCGGCAGCGCCCGCATCACCTGCCGCCAAGCCAGGGCATGTTCGGGAAAACCGTGCAGGAACACCAGAACCGGCGCCCCCTCCGGCCCGCTGTGGATCAGCCGGGTCGGGTGGCCGTCAATGTTGAGCGTGGTTTCGTGCATGGGGCCAGCGTGGCGCGCCACGCCTCAATCTGCAAGCTGCGTGGTGATATGGGCCTGCGCCTTCAACGTGTGGTGGACCGGGCATTTGTCCGCGATTTCCAGCAACTTCGCACGTTCGGCCTCGCTCAACTCACCCTCCAGCCGGACGACGCGATGCAGATGGTCGATGCGGGCATCTGTCTGAGGGCAGGCCGCGCAGTCCGCCGCGTGGACCTTGTCATGCGTCACATCCACCGAGACATGCGACAGGGCCAGCCCCTTGCGCCGCGCATACATGCGCAGGGTCATCGAGGTACAGGCCCCCAGCCCGGCCCCCAGCAACTGATAGGGCGTCAGTCCACGGTCGGTCCCGCCATGGGATTTGGGTTCATCCGCCAGAATATGATGCCGGGGGCCGGCGTTGATGTCCTGAAGGAAGCCGTCCGGATCCGCCTCCGAAACCCGCACGATCCCGTCGGGCGCGCCAGCGGGTCTGGCAGGCGGGGTCAGGTCGATATAGCGCGCGGCCCAGCTTGCAATGACCTCCGCCGCGTATTCGGCATCCTCACCCCGTGTCAGCAGGTGGTCTGCCCCGTCGAGCGTCACGAAGCTCTTGGGGTGGCGCGCGGCCATGAACAGGTCCGATGCGTTGTCTATACCAACCACGCTATCACTGGGCGCATGCAGGATCAGCAACGCGCGTTTCATCTTGCTGATCGCCTCGGTCAGACGCGCGGCCTTCACATCGTCGAGGAATTCGCGCCGGATCGTGAACCGGCGTCCGCCCAGATCGACCTGCGCCTGACCGGTTCGCTCGATCTCCTCGATCTGGTTTCCGAAATTGACGGTGACGTGGTGCGGATCGGCAGGCGCGCCGATGGTGGTGACCGCCTTGGCGCTGACGATATCGGGTGCGGCGGCCAGAACGGCCGCCCCGCCCAGCGAATGCCCGATCAGCTGGTCAGGGGCCATTCCCATGCCGCTCAGATGACGGGCCGCCAGGCGCAGATCCTCGACATTCGAGGTGAAATGCGTGTTGGCGAACTCACCCTCGGAATGTCCCAGCCCGGTGAAGTCGAACCGCAGGACGGCAATGCCCTCCTGCGCCAGCCGGGCCGCGATTCGGCGGGCCGCGGGAATGTCCTTGGAGCAGGTGAAGCAGTGGGCAAAGATCGCCGTCGCCAGATGCGGCCCCTCGGGGCGATCCAGTCGCGCGGCCAGCATCTGACCCGTATGCCCCTCGAACGTCAGTTTTTCCGTCGCCATGACATCCCCGTTCATTGCTGATTCATCGGGCTCCATTTAGGCACGGCCCCGATGCGTTGGACAGATCGCATCCGCCAATGACCAAGTCGCGTTACTTCAGAAGGCCGTGCGTTTGCATGATGAAATCAGTTAAAGGTGGGAAATCAACAAAAGGTGGCCTGATATCACAAATTCGTTGTCAGACTGACGTAATGGACTACGCTCCTTCGTGAAATCTGCGAAGGATCAACCTTGGAACAGTCACGGCACCCGAACGCTTTGCCTCAGCCGACGCATGTACCGGTTCTTGAAAAGTTGCGGAATGACTTGCTGTGCGCGCACGAACGGGCCAGCCGGAACGGGTGTCTCGCAACGGCACAGGCGCTGCAACTGGCGGTCGAAATGCTGGAGGTCGAGCAGGATCCTGCATTCTTGCCGGTCCGATTCGACGACGCGCCGCGGGGCTGAACCCGCGCCATGCCATTGATCTTGCAACATCCCGTGCAAACCCCGTGGATGAAGCCTGCCACACGCCGCAATCCCGGTGTGCAACCGCTCGATCCGCATGACTGGTTGCAGCGCGATGCGTGTCATGCGGATCAGATGGCATTGCGAAACCATCTGATCGACACAAGACGCGAGCAGGTTTTCGGCTGTGGCGATGACATGGCGCCCTCGGTCGAGGTGTGCGAACTGGTTGGGCGGACGCTGGGCGTGGACATACCGCCGGACGGCGATCATCCGTTGATCCGTGCCGCGCGACAGGTTCAGGAGGATCTGCTGATCCTGCAACGCCAGGGCAAGGAACGACAGGGCGAGGACTGGGTGCTGACCGACGGCGTTCTGTGCTTCCCCTCCCATTGGACGCTGTCGCAAAAGCTGGGCCGACCGCTGGACGCGATCCACGAACCGGTGCCGTTTTATGCCGGCGATCTGGCCCGGCGGGTACAGCGGCTGTTCGATGCGATCCGCGTGGAACAGCCGCTGTGGCGGGCGAACTGGCTGATCTACCCGGATGCGGACCTGTTCCATCCTCGTCGGGAATATGAGGAAAAGCGCGCTGACTGGTCTGGTGAACTCTACATCCGTGTCGAACGGCAGAGCCTGGTCAAGCTGCCGCAAACCGGTGCGATCGTTTTCAGCATCAAGACGGATATCTGCCCGCTGGCTGGGCTGAACACGGCGCAGCGGGCAGGGCTTCTCGCCGCGTTCGACGATCTGCCGCCTGTACAGCGCGCATACAAGGGCGGGGATCGGGTTCGGGCGCTGCTAACGTAAAAGGGCGCCCCGTGGGACACCCTTTCGTTTCGATTTCAATGAATTAGCAGGAGTAGTACAGCTTGTACTCAATCGGGTGCGGCGTGTGCTCGTAGGCATAGACCTCTTCCCATTTCAGATCGCAATAGGCGTCGATCTGTTCCTTGCTGAAGACGTTGCCCGCCGTCAGGAATTCATAATCCTTCTGAAGTTCGTCGAGCGCCTCACGAAGGCTGGCGCAGACGGTCGGGATCTCGGCCAGTTCCTCGGGGGGCAGGTCGTAGAGATCCTTGTCGTTCGCCTCGCCGGGATCGATCTTGTTGGCGATGCCGTCCAGGCCGGCCATCAGCAGGGCCGCGAAGCACAGATACGGGTTGGCGGACGGATCGGGGAAGCGGGCCTCGACACGCTTTGCCTTGGGGCTTTCCGTCCACGGAATACGCACGCAGCCCGAACGGTTGGACGCGGAATACGCACGCAGGACCGGCGCTTCGAAGCCGGGGATCAGACGCTTGTAGGAGTTGGTGGACGGGTTCGTGAAGGCGTTCAGCGCCTTCGCGTGCTTGAGGATACCGCCGATGAAATACAGCGCCTCATCCGACAGGTCGGCGTATTTGTCGCCTGCGAACAGCGGCTTGCCATCCTTCCAGATCGACATGTTCACGTGCATCCCGGTGCCGTTGTCGCCTGCCATCGGCTTGGGCATGAAGGTCGCCGTCTTGCCATAGGCGTCGGCCACATTGTGGATGACGTACTTGTATTTCTGAAGGTTGTCGGCCTGCTTGGTCAGCGAGTCGAAGATCATGCCCAGTTCGTGCTGGTTCGACGCGACCTCGTGGTGGTGCTTGTCGACCTTGATGCCCATCCGCTTCATGGTGGACAGCATTTCCGAGCGCAGATCCTGTGCGGGATCGACCGGGTTCACGGGGAAGTAGCCGCCCTTGATGCCCGGACGGTGGCCGGTATTGCCCATTTCGTACTGGGCGTCGGTGTTCCAGGCGCCGTCAACCGCATCGACCTCGAAGGACACCTTGTTCATCGCGACGGAGTAGCGCACGTCGTCGAAGATGAAGAATTCCGCCTCGGGGCCGCAATAGAACACGTCGCCCATGCCGGAGGATTTCAGGTATGCCTCGGCCCGCTCCGCGGTGCCGCGCGGGTCTCGATCATAGATCTCGCCGGTGTCCGGCTCAACCACGGTGCAGTGCACGCACAGCGTCTTCTCAGCATAAAACGGGTCGAGATATGCGCTGGACACGTCCGCCATCAGTTTCATGTCGGAATTGTTGATCGCCTTCCAGCCCGCAATGGACGAGCCGTCGAACATGAAGCCTTCTTCGAGGAAGTCCTCATCGACCAGATCGCTGACCACGGTCACGTGCTGCAATTTGCCGCGCGGGTCGGTGAAACGAATATCGACATAGGCGATATCCTCATCCTTGATCATCTTCACGAGATCGGAGTTTGCACTCATCGGTTTTCCTCTCAGCTTTATTCTTAGGGGGGGTTGCGTCGGAGATCAGAGCGCGTCGGCGCCCTCTTCTCCGGTCCGAATACGAATGGCGTGGCTCACGTCCATCACGAAAATCTTGCCATCACCGATCTTGCCGGTCTTGGCTGCATTCACGATCGCCTCGATCGCGGGGTCTACCATCGCGTCGTCGATCACGACCTCGATCTTAACCTTGGGCAGGAAATCCACGACGTATTCCGCGCCGCGATACAGTTCGGTGTGACCCTTCTGCCGACCGAAACCCTTTGCCTCGATCACGGAGAGGCCTTGAATGCCGACCTCCTGAAGCGCCTCTTTCACCTCGTCGAGTTTGAAGGGTTTGATGATCGCTTCGATCTTCTTCATGGGTAGGGTCCTCTACGACGGTTCTTTGAACGGATACCAAACACCGGGCGTCCGGCATTTCAATCCTGTGATAAATGAGGCGATACGTCCATTTGTCGATTCCCGAGTTTCTGCACAAAGTTTGTGCAATGTGCCTGAAAACCGGGCGATTTGAGAAGGAAGCACCATGCCCGAACTCCTGACCGCCGACCAGATGCGCGCCGTGGAGCGGGCAGCAATCGACACTGGCCACGTAACCGGGCTTGATCTGATGGAGCGCGCCGGACGCGGCGTGATCGCGGCGGTGCTGGAACACTGGCCGCATTTCGCAGTGACCCCGGGCAGGGCCGCCGTGCTGTGCGGACCCGGTAACAATGGCGGGGACGGGTTCGTCGTGGCGCGGCTGCTGCGCGACCGGGGCTGGGACGTGACGGTGTTCGCCTATGGCGAGGTTGCGAAACTGCCCCCGGATGCCGCGATCAACGCGCAACGTTGGACCGATGCCGCGCCCGTTCAGCCCGCATCCTTGTTCACTGACCTGCGCGGGGAATACGACCTTATCGTCGATGCGATTCTGGGAATCGGTGCCACCCGTCCCTTGCAGGGCGCAATCGAGGCTACGGTGAAGTTCCTCAATGAATATAAGCCCGGCGAACGCAAGCCCGGCGGCAACCGCCGAATCGTTTCCGTGGATTTGCCGACAGGTCTGTGCTCGGACAGTGGGCGTCCGCTCGGGCGTGCGGTGCGGGCCGATCTGACGGTCACGTTCCACCGGGCCAAACCGGGGCATTACCTTTCGGACGGACCGGCGCATTGCGGACGGCTGAGCGTCCAGCCGCTCGACCTCGATCATCCGCATGAAATCGTTCCCGCCACTCTTATCGGCGAGGATACACTCAAACGGGGACAGGTTCCCTCTCTGGGTAAGGCTGCTGGAGGGCACAAGTTTTCGCATGGTCATGCGGTGATCGCCGCAGGCTCCGTCGGAAAGGGGGGGGCAGCCCGGCTGTCGGCGCGTGCCGCCCTTCGGATCGGGGCGGGGCTGGTCACGGTCGCCCCTCCGCCCGCCGCGTTGATCGAGAATGCCGCGCATCTCGACGCGATCATGCTGCACGCCATCCGTGATGCCCGTGGGCTGGAGGAGATGCTGACGGATGAGCGGATCAAGGCCCTGTGCCTCGGCCCCGGTCTTGGCAGGGATCGCGCGCGTGATCTGGTCCCGGTGGCACTGACCGCATCGCGTGGCACGGTGCTGGACGCTGACGCCCTGTCCGCCTTTGCCGACGAACCGCAGGAATTGTTCGCGATGCTGCACGGCAGATGCGTCCTGACACCCCATGGGGGCGAGTTTGCGCGTCTGTTTCCCGACATCGCCGACCGGCTCGATGCGATGCCGGCGCGCGGCCCGGCCTTTTCCAGAATGGATGCGGCGCGCGCAGCCGCCGCACGCGCGGGATGTACCGTCTTGTTTAAGGGGCCGGATACCGTTGTCGCGGATCCGGACGGACGCGTCAGCCTCAATCCCGCCGTTTACGCCCGTGCGGCGCCGTGGCTGGCCACTGCAGGTTCGGGGGACGTGCTTTCGGGCATGATCGCAGGGCTGCTCGCCCGGGGCGACACCCCCCATGAGGCCGCTGCCACGGCGGCCTGGCTGCATACGGAATGTGCCCTGGAATTCGGCCCCGGCCTGATCGCGGAGGACCTGCCGGAGCAGATCCCGGCGGTTCTGCGGCGGCTCAGCGCCAATTCCCCCTAGCGTCCCCCCCGGCGCTCTGCTATCCGAGGCCGGATTTCGCGAAGGAAACTTCAGCGGATTACGGCCCGATGCGGGCGTGGTGGAATTGGTAGACACGCCAGATTTAGGTTCTGGTGCCGCAAGGCGTGGGGGTTCGAGTCCCTTCGCCCGCACCAACGGGCCGCCGGAACAAGATGTGACGCCCCCTGTGGGCATAGACTGAGGTGAGACGAATGCAGGTCAACGAGACCCAGAACGAAGGCCTGAAGCGGGGCTACGAGATCACGATGTCGGCGTCCGAGCTGGAAGCCAAGGTGGACGAAAAGCTCGAAGCGGCACGTCCCGAAGTACAGATGAAGGGCTTTCGCAAGGGCAAGGTCCCCAAGGCGCTGCTGAAAAAACAGTTCGGCAAGTCCGTTCTGGGCGAGGCGATGCAGGAAGGGATCGACGAGGCGCTGAAGTCGCATTTCGACTCCACCGGCGATCGTCCCGCCATGCAGCCCAACGTCACGATGAAGAACGAGGACTGGAAAGAGGGCGACGATGTCGTCGTCGATGTGTCCTACGAAAAACTGCCCGAAATCCCCGAGGTCGATTTCGCCTCCCTGACCGTCGAGAAGATGACCGCCACCGTCGATGATGAGGCCGTGGACGAAGCGCTGAACAACCTCGCCGCCACTGCCCAGAATTTCGAGAAGCGGCGCAAGGGCTCCAAGGCGAAGGACGGCGATCAGGTCACGATGGATTTCGTGGGCAAGATCGACGGTGAGGCATTCGAGGGCGGCTCCGCCGAGGATTTCCCGCTGGTGCTCGGCTCCGGCCAGTTCATCCCCGGCTTCGAGGAGCAGCTGGTGGGCGTGAAGGAAGGTGAGGAGAAAGCCGTCGAGGTTTCCTTCCCCGAGGACTATCAGGCCCCGAACCTGGCCGGAAAGGCCGCCGTGTTCGACGTGACCATCAAGGCTGTGTCCGAGCCGAAGCCGGCCGAGGTCAATGACGAGCTGGCGACGAAATACGGTGCCGAGGATCTTGAGGCGCTGAAGGGCCAGTTGCGCGAACGTCTGGCCGCCGAATACGCCAATGCCGCGCGCACCGTGACCAAGCGCAATCTGCTGGATGCGCTGGACAAGGCCGTGGACTTCGACCTGCCGCCCTCGATGCTGGACTCCGAGGCGCAACAGATCGCGCATCAGCTCTGGCATGAGGAAAACCCCGAGGTCGAGGGCCACAACCACGAGAAGATCGAACCGACCGAGGAGCACATCGCGCTGGCCACCCGCCGCGTCCGCCTCGGCCTGCTGTTGGCCGAGGTCGGTCAGAAGCAGGAAATCCAGGTCTCCGATCAGGAACTGCAACAGGCGGTGTTCCGTCAGGCGCAGCAATATCCCGGTCAGGAAAAGGCGTTCTTCGACTTCATCCAGTCCAACCAGCAGGCGCTGCAGCAAATCCGCGCACCCCTGTTCGAGGACAAGGTTGTGGATCACATCTTGGAGCAGGCAAAGATCGAGGAGAAGACCGTCACCAAGGACGAGCTTCAAAAGGCGATCGAGGACATGGACGAGGAGTAATCCTCTCCATTTCGAAATAGGAAAGGGCGTCCTCCAGATAATCCGGGGGGCGCCCTTTTGATTGATAAATGCGATTATGCACAGGGGCGCATGTGACTGGCATCGCAATGGCAAGCGGCTGGCAGGTTTGCCAGAGGTGGCGAAAGGTTAACGTGCGTTGGGTGGGAACGGATCTTCGGGTCTCGGGCAGGGCTGTCTCCCGACATAGCGAAAAACCTTGGCCCTTCAATCAATAGGTCCTGATGTCGCCAACCATATGGTGGGTAACCAGGAATGGTTCGTATTTCAGGCGTCGGCTCGGCACCGGGACCAGCCCGTACATCAATCGACTCGACTGGTCGAATTGAGTAACGTGATCCACGCCGTGACTGTGTAGCAGCTCATGAAGGATCAGGCGGGCCGCGAAGATCCGGCAGATATCATTCTTGGGATGTACCAGCGATGCACAGTCCAACCTTTGGCCGATCAGATAACTTCCTGAATTTTGGACCGCACAGCCATCGAACGTTCTGATGGACATCCTCATGGTTTCGTCGCCGAGTTTTGGACAGCCCGCAATCTTCTCGACGATTTCGAGCGTGAGCAGATCGTGCCGCGGCTTTGTGAAATGCTCAGCTGTCTGCAAAGCGCGTCCAAGCTGCAGCGTACTGTCCAGATGCACGATTGGTATGAGGGTCACACACGTGCCGTCACAGAAGGTTTCCGACACAATCGTGTTGATGACTTCGAAGACATCATGCGTGTCACCCGCGAGATGATCGAGGCCAGCCGGGATCACCACATCAATTTTGATGGGATCTATGTCCTGCGCAAACGAAGGCCCGGTGCCGAGCAGAACGCAGATCACCATCAGAATGGTCGCGCGCGTCGCCATTACCGCAACAGGAAGACTTCGACCGCGTTGCCGTCGATTTCCACGGTAAGAGAATTGCCCGCAATCGCGCCGCCAGAATCCGCGAAGGCCACTGCCAATCCTTCGCAAACCATATTGGCAGCTTGGGTGCCCGCAGCGATTGCACCCATCTGCGGAATGAGCGGCGCGATGATCGCGGAAAGATCAGCTGCGGCGGCAATTGCATTGCAAGTCGCGGCCATGACCTGCTGACCTGTCTCAATTCCAGTTTGCAGCGACTGCGAGAATTCTTCGGTAACTTGGTCATTCTCGTCATCGAACCAAGTGCAAGTTGACGCAGATAAAAGGAGAAAGCACAATCCAATAGATGCAATACGATTGAAATTTATCATGTCATACCTCCTCCATTCAAGCTTATATTACCCCAAGTCCCCTCCGAATTCTGTATCTTTTTTTACAAATATATTTTTTAACTCAGTTTCCCAATTCGACCGGCCCCAGATCCTTCCAACAGTCGCCGGGACCGGGATTGTTGCGTTCCGTCTGGCCCCCCAGATGATGCATCACACCCCACACGGCGTTGAGGGCGGTGGATACTGCCCCCTCGACCCAGCCGGGTGTCCAGCTGACATCGTCCCCCGCCAGGAAGACACCCTTTTCGGCGCGGGCATGGCGGTCTTGCATGAAGTGGGAATACATCCGGTGGTTGTATCGGTAATGACCGGGCAGGGCACCCTTGAAGGCGCCGAGGAAATTGGGGTCCGCCTCCCAACTGACGGTGATGGGATCGCCGATGATGTGGCCGCGAATGTCCACGTCGGGATAGATCTTCTCCAACGCGCCCAGGGCCAGTGCGACGCGCTTTTCGGTCGGCAGGGGTAACATCTTCAGCGCGTCGGTCATCCAGGCATAGCTGAGGCACATCACGCCGGGCCGCCCCTCACCCTGATCCAGCAAATAGGTGCCGCGCGTCAGCCGGTCGGTTAGGGTCATGGACATGACTTCGCGCCCGTCCGCGTCCCGATCCCGCCAGAACGCCCGGTCCGTCATCACGAAGGTCTTGGAGCTTTGCATGTAGCGGGTCCGGTCCAGCGCCATCCACAATTTGGGTGAGAACAGCTCCTCCTGCGTGTCGATGGCGGTGGTCATCAGCCAGCTTTGACAGGTGACGATCATCGCCTCGAATGTCTGCGTGCTGCCCCAGACATCTGTGACGGACAGCCTGCCGGCATCGTCGCGGAAGATCTTCGCCGCACCCGGGCGCGGGGCGCCATTGTGCAACGATTTCAGGGACGTGCCGTGGGGCCAGTGCACGGGCCGGACAGGGGAATGGGCGAACAGTCCCTGCGGCACCTGCGCCGCGCCACCCGCGATCATGTGCTGATTCTCGTCCAGTTCCGTCAGGTTTACGCGCAGAATCTCCAGCATCGAGTTCGGAAAGTCGCTGTCCCAGCCCCCAGTGCCGAATCCGACCTGTCCGAAGACCTCCCGATGGTGGAAGGACAGCTTTTGAAACGCATCCGAGGACACGACGAAATCGTAGAAGGTCCGCTCATCCCACGCGGCGACCAACGGGTCCCAGATCGTCTTGATCCGCGCCGGCTCGCGGGCCGCGATTGCCGCCTTCAGGTCCGAGAACCTTGCCCCTTCCTCCAACGCGGAATCGTAGGCCTCGGCCACTTCGCGGTAGAGGTCGGGTAGATCGTCCAGCGTTTCGGCATAGTGCCTGCGCCCCTCGATCTCGATCACCGTCGAACCTGCGGCTGGGGTCAGCGGGTTTGGAAAGGGCCGCGTCTTTAACCCCAGTTTGTTGACGTAGTGGTAAAAGGCCCGCGACGATTTCGGGAACCGCATTCCGCCCAGTTCCGCCACGATATCCGTCTGCCCGACGAAGGGCTGTGAGCGCAGACGCCCGCCGATCTGGCCCGGTTCATAGATGACGGGATGCAGACCCATGCGCATCAATTCGTAAGCCGCGGTAACGCCCGCCATGCCCGCGCCGATCACCGCGACCTTCGCCCCGTGCATTTTCGCCGGTACGGCCCCCAGCCCGGCAGGGTGGCCCAGCCACTTGTCGTAGGAAAACGGGAAATCGGGACCGAATGCGGTTACGGTATCTGGGCTCATTCGTAGAGCTCCGTCCGGGTCTGGGAGAGATAATCGAGATCGCCGCGGACCCGCGTCACATCGTCCCGGTCTATATTGCCAAGGACCAAGCCCGTTGCATCCCCCGCGCGGGCCAGATCCTCACCATCCGGTCCCACGATACAGCTCAGCCCGCAATAGTCGAACATGCCGTCGGGGCCGGTGAAATTGGCGTAGCCGATGGCCAGACCGTTTTCGTGGGCCCGCGCGGGCACCAGCCGCGTGGCGACGCCGGTATAGGGATGCATGTTTGCGGTCGGAACCAGCAACACCTCCGCTCCGCGCCGGGCCAGGCTGCGAGCCAGTTCGGGAAACTCGATGTCGAAACAGATCGCCAGCGCGCATCGCAATCCGCAAAAGTCGAAGACCTCGGACAAGGCATCCCCTGCGACGAATTGCGCGCGGTCCACATCGCCGTAAAGATGCGTCTTGCGATAGGATGTGATCAACGTGCCGCTGGCGTCGAACAGGGCGACGGTGTTGAAACCTCCGGCCTCCGGCCCGCCGACCAGTATCGCGATGGCGTGCTTTCGCGCGATCCCGGCAGCCTGTTCCCACAGACCGGCGTCCAGCGTGCTCTGCCGTTCATCCAGGGCCGCGCGGCCGACCGTATAGCCGCTCAGATACATCTCGGGCGTCATCAGCAGGTCCGCGCCGCTTGCCTTTGCCTCCGCCGCAGCGTCGGACAGGCGTTTGACCGCACGCGCGGGTGTGACGGTGGGCGGGGCTTGCATCAGGGCGAGGCGCATGGGCTTTCCTTGGCTGATCTGCACGTGTCACGAGTTTCGCCCGCCCGGCGGCAAGGTCAACGAAGGATTTCTCTCAGAGCATCCGCAAGCCATCGCCGGGCCAAATATCTGCCCGCCGCAGGGGCGCTACCCTACGTGCCTTTGACCAACATGTCCGAGGTGCCCTTGCAGACCCCCCGGCGCGTCATTACACCTATCGGGACTTTCCCAAGGACAAGGTTGCAATCCGCGCAGCCGAAGGATGAGGCACAGGCCATGAAAGACCCGATCGATACCTACATGAACCTCGTGCCTATGGTCGTGGAACAGTCGGCCCGCGGTGAACGCGCGTTCGACATTTTCTCCCGACTGCTCAAGGAGCGGATCGTTTTCGTGAACGGACCGGTCCATGACGGTATGGCGTCTCTCGTCGTGGCACAGTTGCTGTGGCTTGAGGCGGAAAACCCCAAGACCGAGATCCAGATGTACATCAATTCGCCCGGTGGCGTGGTGACGTCGGGCCTCTCGATCTATGACACGATGCAATATATCAAGCCCAAGGTCTCAACCCTGTGCGTGGGTCAGGCGGCCTCGATGGGGTCGCTGCTGCTGACCGCGGGCGCGAAGGACATGCGCTTCTCGCTGCCCAACAGCCAGATAATGGTTCATCAACCTTCTGGCGGGTATCAAGGGCAGGCAACGGATATCATGATCCATGCCCGCAACACCGAGAAGCTCAAGAAACGGCTCAACGAAATCTATGTCGAACATACCGGGCAGGATTACGAGACGGTGGAATTGGCGCTGGAGCGTGACAACTTCATGATGCCCGAGGATGCCAGGGAATGGGGCCTGATCGACAAGGTTCTAAAGCCGCGCGGGCAGGAGGAGGAGTGATCCTTCGCGCAAGTGACGGCACGAAAATGTGACAGGACCGGGGCGAAATCGCCCCGACACCTTGTCATTTCGGAACGGTAAGGTTCCAATGTACGGACCACCGGCTTAGGCCAAGCCCGGTGAGAGGAGAATACGATGAGCAAATCAGGCGGCGAATCGAAGAACACCCTCTATTGCTCCTTCTGCGGAAAGAGCCAGCATGAGGTCCGCAAACTGATCGCGGGTCCGACCGTTTTCATCTGTGATGAATGCGTCGGCCTGTGCACGGATATAATTCGCGAGGAAACGAAATCCGGCCTCGTGAAATCCTCGGACGGTGTTCCGACCCCGCAGGAAATCTGTCAGGTGCTCGACGATTACGTCATCGGGCAGGAGCAGGCGAAGCGGGTTCTGTCCGTCGCGGTGCACAACCACTACAAACGGCTGGACCATGCGTCCAAGAACACTGACGTGGAACTGGCGAAGTCCAATATCATGCTGATCGGCCCGACCGGCTGCGGCAAGACGTTGCTGGCGCAGACGCTGGCGCGCATCCTCGACGTGCCGTTCACGATGGCGGATGCCACGACGCTGACCGAGGCGGGTTATGTCGGTGAGGATGTCGAGAACATCATCCTCAAGCTGCTGCAATCGGCCGAATACAACGTCGAGCGTGCGCAGCGCGGCATCGTCTATATCGACGAGGTGGACAAGATCAGCCGCAAGTCCGACAACCCCTCCATCACCCGCGACGTGTCGGGGGAGGGCGTGCAGCAGGCCTTGCTCAAGATCATGGAGGGCACAGTCGCCTCCGTCCCGCCGCAGGGCGGTCGCAAGCATCCGCAACAGGAATTCCTGCAAGTGGACACGACCAACATCCTGTTCATCTGCGGCGGCGCCTTCGCCGGGCTGGACAAGATCATCGCGCAGCGCGGGCGCGGGTCCGCCATGGGCTTCGGCGCGGATGTGCGTGACAAGGACGAGAAGGGCATCGGCGACCTGTTCATGGAGCTGGAGCCCGAGGATCTGTTGAAATTCGGCCTGATCCCGGAATTCGTCGGCCGTCTGCCGGTCATCGCCACCTTGCGCGATCTGGATGAGGAGGCGCTGGTCACGATCCTGTCCGAGCCGAAGAACGCTCTGGTCAAGCAGTACCAGCGCCTGTTCGAGATGGAGAGCGCCAAGCTCACCTTCACCGACGAGGCGTTGAAATCCATCGCCAAGAAGGCAATCGAACGCAAGACCGGCGCGCGTGGCCTGCGCTCGATCCTCGAAGGCGTCCTGCTGGACACCATGTTCGACCTGCCCGCCCTGGAAGGGGTGGAGGAAGTCGTCGTGAAGCCGGACGCGATCGACGGCGACGGCAAGCCGATCTATGTCTATTCCGACAAGGACAAGGCCGAGCCTGCAACCGCAGGATAATGCGGCAACTCTATCGGAATGGCCCCTGCATCCGGGGCCATTCCCGCTAGACATGTCGGTATCGGCCTGACCACTGGACGTTGCCGCATCGTTTACGTACATATGCTGCCAACGATCCAGCGGAGCGACACCATGAACTTCATCCTGCGCCTTTTGACTTGGTATCATGGGTCCACCATCGGCACCCAGATCTTCACCGCTCGGTTCGGTGAGAAGGTCGGAGAGGATGCCGACGGCAACGTCTATTACCAAAAGGACGGCGGAAAGCGGCGCTGGGTGATCTACAAGGGTGACGTGGAGGCGACGCGCGTATCGCCCGAATGGCACGGGTGGCTGCATCACACATGGGATGAAACCCCGTCTGAGGCGCCGCTGATCCGCAAGGTCTGGGAAAAGCCGCATCTGCCGAACCTGACCGGCACCGCCCTTGCCTACCACCCCCCCGGCTCGATCCTGACGCCGGAAACCCGCCCGCTCGCACGCGGCGATTACGAGGCATGGAGCCCGGAATAAAATGGCCAGTAATCTAGCGGAAACGATCATCGGCGCAGTCGTGCTGGTCACTGCGGGCGGCTTCCTCGCCTATGCGGCGCAGACGACGGATATGCGCGGCGGGGGTGACACCTATACACTCGACGCGGCGTTCCGGTCTGCCTCGGGTATCGGTACGGGAACCGATGTGCGCATGTCCGGCGTAAAGATCGGCACGGTGTCGAGCATGTCTCTGGACCCGCAGACCTATCAGGCGGTCACCACACTGGCATTGCGCAGCGACGTTCAGGTGCCCGAGGATTCGGACGCGAAGATTTCCGCCGACGGCCTGCTGGGCGGCAACTACGTCTCGCTCACCCCCGGCGGTTCGGAATTCATGCTGGAACCGGGGGATGAAATCCTCAATACGCAAGGCTCGGTCAGCCTGCTCGACCTGCTCATCAGCTTCGGAACCGGTGCAAGTGAGTGATTGGTCGGCCCGCGACTATGATTCGAACGCGCGGTTCGTCTCCGACCTTGGAATGCCTGTCGTGCAATTGCTGGCACCGATGCCGGGCGAGCGGATTCTCGACCTGGGATGCGGTGACGGTGCGCTGACGGTCAAGCTGCGCGATGCCGGGGCGGATGTGCTCGGCGTCGATGGTTCCCCGGATATGGTCGCCGCCGCGCGTGCGCTGGGATTGGATGCGCAAGTCGTCGATGCACATGCGCTGGACTTCGACGCTGCGTTCGACGCCGTTTTCAGCAATGCCGCCCTGCACTGGATGGTCCAACCCGCCGACGTGATCGCGGGGGTCGCCCGCGCCCTGAAACCCGGCGGGCGTTTCGTGGGGGAGTTCGGCGGCATGGGCAACGTCGCCGCGATCCGCACCGCCCTGATCGCGACATTGGCCGAAGACGGGGTCGCGGCTGACCTGAAGGATATCTGGTATTTCCCCTCCGTCGCGGAATATAGCGACCTGTTGCGGCAGGCTGGCTTGGACGTGCAGACATGCGAGCTGATTCCGCGCCCGACCCCGGTTGCGGCAGGAATGCGCGCCTGGATCGAAACCCTGGCCGTGCCGGTTCTGGGGAAGGTTAAGGGGGATCGGGCGGCTTTCCTGGATCGTGTGACGGACCTGCTGGCCCCGGCCCTGTGCGACGGACGGGGTAACTGGACGGCCGATTATGTAAGGATACGGTTTTCATGCGTAAAATCCTGATTGCAATCTTGCTGAGTGCGACCGCCGCGTCCGCACAGGTGGAGCAGGGAATTCTCGAAGATCTCCAGCGCGATTTCGGCGGCGTCGGTGGCGTGCCGGAGCGTGGCCCGGTCACCTCCCGATTGCAGGCCGGCGCGATGTTGCGCGGTCTGGACAAGATGACGGGTCGTGCCGTGGACATACCCGTCATGGCGGGGGAGACGGTCACTTATGAGCGTCTGTCCATTCTGCTGGACGCATGCCGCATCCCGGCGGAGGGTGAGACGCAGGACGCCTACGCATTTGTCGAAATTCAGGACGCGCGTGAGGAAGACCCCCGCTTTGCCGGCTGGATGATCGCGTCCAGCCCGGCGCTCAACGCTATGGATCACCCGCGCTACGATATCTGGGTCACCGATTGCATCGATGCGATGCCGGACGACACCGCCGGTTCCGAACCTGTCGAAGATCCGGTGCCCGAACCTCTTGATGAGGAAACGTTACCTGACGACGGTTGAGCCGGTGGCGATGTCCAGCACATGCTGCGGGGGCAGGTCCTCGGGCAGGGCATTCCAGTCCGCGATGCGGTGCGTCGCATAGGCCAGACGCCGACGATAGGCGCTCCGACCGATTTCGACGCCCCCCATGCTCAACAGATGATCGGTGACGAATTGCGTGTCGAGCAGGTGAAATTCGCCTGCGCGCAGGCGCGCCACCAGCCAGACCAGCGCGATCTTCGACGCATCGGTCTGTGTGCTGAACATGCTTTCGCCAAAGAATGCTGCCCCCAGGCGCACGCCGTACAGCCCCCCGGTCAGACGCCCCTCATGCCAGAATTCGACGGAGTGGGCCTGACGCATGTCGTGCAATTCGGTGTAGAGCCCGCGAATCTCATCGTTGATCCACGTCTCGGACCGGCTGGCACAGGCATCGACCACGGTGTCGAAGGCGGTATCGACGCGCACCTCGAACCCGCCCTGACGGATCCGTTTTCGCAGCGACCGTGAAACGTGCAACCCGTCGAGCGGGATGATCCCCCGCCGATGCGGATCGACCCAGCGGGTCTGCCCATCCCGATGTTCCGCCATGGGAAAAACGCCCGCAGCATACGCGTTCAGCAACAGCGCGGGCGTGATTTCCATATCATCCTGATGCATCAGGTATCGAATTCCGCCTCAAGCCATTTTTCGAGCCAGTGGATGTCGTAATCGCCGGTCTGCACATCCCGGGCCGCCAACAGATGGTCGAACAGGGGCAGGGTGGTGTCGATCCCCTCGACCACGAACTCGCTCAACGCACGGTGAAGCCGCGCGAGCGCCTCATCCCGATTGCGCCCGTGAACGATCAGCTTGCCGATCAGGCTGTCGTAATAGGGCGGAATCCGGTAGCCGGCATAGATCGCACTGTCCATCCGAACGCCCAGCCCGCCAGGTGCATGAAAGGTCTTGATCGTACCGGGCGAGGGGCGGAAGGCAGGCAGTTTCTCCGCGTTGATCCGGCATTCGATGGCATGGCCCAGTGGCTTGAGCTCATCCTGCGTGAAGCTCATCGGCAGCCCCGCCGCGACGCGGATCTGTTCCTGCACCAGATCGACGTTATAGACAGCCTCCGTCACGGGATGCTCGACTTGCAGGCGGGTGTTCATTTCGATGAAGTAGAACTCTCCGTTCTCATACAGAAACTCGATGGTTCCCGCGCCGATATAGTCGATTGCCGCGACCGCGTCCGCGCAGGTCTTGCCGATGCGCGCGCGCTGTTCCGCCGTGATGACGGGCGAGGGGGCCTCCTCGAACACCTTCTGGTGGCGGCGTTGCAGCGAGCAGTCCCGCTCCCCCAGATGCACTGCATTGCCCTTGCCATCACCGAAGACCTGAATCTCGATATGGCGGGGCAGTTGCAGGTATTTCTCCATGTAGACGACATCGTCACCGAAGGCGGCCTTCGCCTCGGACCGGGCGGATTGGAAGGCGACGTCGATATTATCGGCTGAGGTCGCGACCTTCATGCCGCGCCCGCCGCCGCCTGAGGCCGCCTTGATGATGACGGGATAGCCCATGTCCGCCGCGATGCGCCGCGCGTCCTCAACAGTGTCCACACCCCCGTCGGAGCCGGGAACGCAGGGCACGCCAAGCCGCTTCATCGTGTCCTTGGCCGCGATCTTGTCACCCATGACGTTGATATGCTCGGCCGAGGGGCCGATAAAGGTGATGCCGTGGTCGTGCACAATTTGCGAGAAATTGGCGTTTTCGCTGAGGAAGCCATAACCGGGATGCACCGCATCCGCGCCCGTAATCTCACACGCGCTGATGATGTTGGGGATCGACAGATAGCTTTGCCCGCCCGGCGGCGGACCGATGCAGACGCTTTCATCGGCCATGCGCACATGCATCGCGTCGCTGTCAGCGGTGGAGTGCACGGCGACGGTCTGAATGCCCATCTCCTTGCACGCACGGTGAATACGCAGGGCGATCTCACCCCGGTTGGCGATCAGGACCTTCTTGAACATGCTGGCCTCACTCGATCACGACGAGGGGAGCGCCGAATTCCACAGGCTCCGAATCGCCCACGACGATCCGTGTCACCTTGCCCGCACGCGGAGAAGGGATCTGGTTCATGGTCTTCATCGCCTCGATGATCAGCAGGGTCTGCCCCTCGGACACGGTATCCCCGACGGAGATGAACGCGGGCGCGCCTGGTTCCGCCTGCAGATACACCGTGCCCACCATGGGGGAGGTCACGGCCCCCGGATGATCGACCGGATCGTTCGAAGCAGGCTCCGCCGCTGCCGCCTGGGCCGCCGGGGCGCTGGCCGCCTGCGGTGCGGGGCTGTGCGCAACCGGCGCGGCGGGCTGGCTGGTCATGACCTGCTGGATGGTCTGACGCGAAACGCGGACCTCCAGCTTGTCATCCTCACCGAACCGGCGGGAAACTTCGATTTCGGTCAGATCGCTGTCCTTCAGAAGATCTGCCAGTGCCTTGATGAAGGCGGTGTCCGCGTCATGTTTCGTGCCCATGCATCCTCGCATCTTTTTGCCCGACCCGCAGGTGGGGTGCATTTGTGGATCGTGCTCATTCCTAAATGATCTATACGTCTAAGTGACGTAGCGTGAAAGAGCGTTCAACGCATCGCGCTGCGGGTCAAGCGTACCGCATCGGCCATCTGCTCCGCCGGCAGGTAGCCACGGATCATCGTATCGCCCAGAACGAAGGTGGGTGTGCCGGTGATCTGCAACTGTTCGGCCAGCTGCTTGTTCTGCGCGATCTGGCGCGTGATGTCGGAATCGTCCATCCGCGCACGCATCGCCGCGACATCCACGCCGGAGCGTTCGGCCAGCCGGTCGATCATCGCATCGTCCAGACGCCCGGGAAACATCATCATCGCGTCGTTGAAGGTTTCGTAAAGGTCGGGTCCCTGTTCCAGAAGCACCGCCATCGCCGCGCGCGACGCCGTTTCGCTGACCGGTCCCAGAATCGGAAACTCCTTGACGATCAGGCGGATATTGCCGTCCTGGGCGAGCAGGCTGGCGACCTCGGGGTGGGCGCGTTTGCAAAAGCTGCACTGATAGTCGAGGAATTCGACCAGCGTGACATCGCCTTCGGGATTGCCACCGACGAACGAATAGCCATCGTCGAGCAGTTGATCCGCGTTCTCACGCAGCATCTGCTGCTCCACCGCCTGTGCATCGGCGGTCTGGCGCGATTCCAGCACGCTGACCAGCTCCATGATGATTTCGGGGTTTTCCAGCAAATAGCGACGCATCTCCGCCTGAAGGATCTCGCGGTCGAGGTCGCTTACAGGATCGGACGCTCCCTCCACCGGGGCGGCGGGGGCAGGCGTATCGGTATCGCGCAAGCCGTAGAGGCCCAGCCCAAGGGCGGCGATAGCCACGACGCCGATTGCGCCCGTCATCCAGTTGGTTCCGGTCATTCGCCTCTGCGCTCCTGAATTCGTTCGAGTGTGCTCATCAATTCCGTGGCCCTTATCCAGCCGGGGGAGCCGTTGGGCAACCCATCGCGGGCAATTCTGGCGAAGCGCAGCGCATCCGTGACCGCCCCGCCCAGCGCGTAGCGTTCCGCAGTGTAGAGCGCCGCGCGAGGTTTATCGCCGGTGCGGGCATATGCCTCCGCCAGGGCGCGCAGTGAAACGGGCGTCCCGACCACGGTTTCGCGGGCCTGCGACAGTAATTGCAACGCCTCGCGGTTCGCGGCATCGGTGTTGAGCGAGAGCAGCGCCTGACCCAGACCCGCGCGCAGCAGGGCCGCATCGGGTGCCAGGGCGACGGCCTGTCGATACGGGCCAATCGCGGCCTGTGCATCGCCGTTCTCGATCAGGAACTGCCCTTTCAACTCATGCAGCCAAGGGTTTCGCGGTTCAATCGCGATGGCCGCGTCTATCTCATCAATTGCGGCGGCGGGGGCGGGCAGGCGGTGCAGGGCGACCGCCCGCTGGATGCGCGCCGCCATGTCCGTGCGGCCCTCGACCCGGTCCAGCGCGGTGCGGGGCGACAATGTGAACCCGTCGAACTTGGCCCGCATCCTGTCATATTCATCCTGCAACGCCGGCGACACGCGCGCCCCGCGCATCGAGGAGTTTTCTGCGCTGCGTCGCATCAAATCCAAGCGGTCGGAGCTGAGCGGGTGGGATCGCGCATAGGGATCGATTCGCGCCGAGGACAGCAATTCCTGCCCGCGAAACAGGTTCTGCGTGTCCAGAGCCGCCGTCGGATCGATTCCCGCCCTTTCCAGCAAGCGGACCGAGCTTTGATCCGCGCTCGATTCCTGATTGCGCGAATAGGCCAACATGCCGGAGGCAGCCGCCCCCGCCGCGCCCCGCGCGATGAAGATGCCGGCCTCGGGTGTTCCGGCGGCTCCGGCCAGGACCCCAAGCAGAATACCGGCCAGCGAGGCACGCGAGTTCAGCTCCGCCTCGACCGAGCGTTGCGCGATATGCCCTGACACCACGTGCCCGATTTCGTGCGCCATGACCGCTTGCAGCATATCGGGACGCTCCAACCGCTGGATCAGCCCCGAATGGATGAACATGCGCCCGCCCGGTATGACGAACGCGTTCATTTCGCGGTTATCGACGATATAGATCTCCACGCTGCCGGGCGGCAGGCCCGCCGCGCTGACCAGCGGTGCGACCATGCTGTCCAGCGTCCGCTCGATCTGCGCATCGCGGATCAGACCCTGGGCGTTCGCCGGTACTGTCGCGATCACCAGTGCCGCGACGGTCAACAATATACGTCTTGAAAACATACTCCCCCCTTGCGGCCGAAGGCTTGACGCCCCCGCCCGCGCCCGCGACAACCGGCGGGCCATTCATGAAAAAGGGTAGGGGCCACCGATGCGGACATCAAGAAGAAGCGCCGTCGATAGTTTCATTGTGATGGACGTGATGGAGGCCGCCCGCGAAGCGGAGGCGACCGGCCAGGACGTGATCCACATGGAGGTCGGCCAGCCCGGCACTCCGGCGCCCAAACTGGCGCGCGACGGTCTGAACCGCGCGATGGAGGCCGGGCCCCTGGGCTATACGGTTGCCCTCGGCCTGCCCGCACTGCGCGAACGGATCGCCCGTCATTATGGTGAGGTTTACGGCGTGGACGTTGCACCCTCGCGGATCGTCGTGACCTCGGGATCTTCGGCGGGGTTCATCCTCAGCTTTCTGTCGCTGTTCGACGCGGGGCAGCGGGTTGGCATCGCCGATCCCGGCTATCCCAGCTATCGCAACATTCTGGGCGCGCTTGATTTACAGGCCGTGCGCATCGAGGGGACCGTGGCCAACCGGTTTCAGCCGACGGTGGCGGACATCACCCCCGATCTGGACGGGCTGCTGGTGGCCAGTCCCGCGAACCCCACCGGCTCCATGCTGGATCGCGCCGCGTTGGGTGCGCTGGTGCAGGCTTGCGAAGCGGCGGACGTGGCGCTGATCTCGGACGAGATCTATCACGGTATCGAATACGAAGGCCGCGCCGTCACCGCGCTGGAACTGACCGACGACGTTTTTGTCATCAACTCCTTTTCCAAGTATTTCTCCATGACGGGGTGGCGCATCGGCTGGATGGTCGTGCCTGACAGTCATGTGCGCGTGCTGGAACGTCTTGCCCAGAACCTGTTCATCTGTCCGCCCCATGCCAGCCAGATCGCCGCCCTGCACGCGATGGATGCCGGGCAGGAGCTGGACGAGAACGCCAAGGTTTATGCCCGCAACCGCGCGGTTCTGCTCGATGCCTTGCCCAAGGCCGGCCTGCGTGACATCGCGCCGCCTGACGGCGCGTTCTACATCTACGCAAATATCGCCCATACCGGACTGGACAGCCGGAGCTTCACCGCGCGTCTGCTGGCGGAGGAGGGCGTAGCCGCGACGCCGGGATTGGATTTCGACCCTGTGCGGGGGCACGAAACCGTCCGATTCTCCTACGCTGGACCCAGCGCCGCAATCGCCGAGGGCGCTGTTCGCATCGCCCGCTTTATGGCGTCGCTGTCGGATAGCGCGCAGAAGGAGTGACCGATCCATCGGGCATGGCACCGGGGGGCATGGAAAGAAAAATGCCCGATAATGGAACGTTGGTTTGTCCCCGTCGTTGATAATGCAGCGATAAGCTGAATAAGGAGTTTTTTATGAACCGCATTATCACATCCGTTTCCGCCGCCGCCCTCGCATTTGGTCTGGGCGCGACCGCCGCACACGCCGAAGCACACACCGCGATGGGCAGCATGGACCTGACCGAGCTTCAGGGCGATCTGATCCGGTCGCGCGACATCACCGGTGGTGAGGTCTATTCGGTTTCCACGGAATATACCGAGTGGGACTCGGCATATGTCTACGACGCCGTTGACACCGAGTGGAACGACATCGGTGAAATCGAAGATATCGTGCTGTCCCGTGACGGTCAGATGATCGGCATCGTCGCTGAAGTCGGTGGCTTCCTCGACATCGGTGACAAGCATGTCATGATCTCGATTTCCGACGTCAGCCTGGTGGCCGTGGATGACCAGTCCTACGCCTATGTGACGCGTCTGAGCGAAGAGCAGCTCGAAGAACTGCCCGATGTGGATGAGGGCTTCTGGGACTGATACAGCCCAAAGATTGAACTAGGGAATGCGGGTAGGGAAACCTACCCGCATTTTTTGTGTCCGCATTTTGGTAAAGGCGCTCGTCTGCGAATCCCCCGATCGCCTGTTGCCCGGGCGATCGGGGGGCTGCTCGATCAGCTGCCGATGGTGCGTGCCCACCAGCCGCGTCGTTTCGGCTGATCCTCGTCTTCCTTGGAATCGCCTTCCTTCGGGCCGTCCTCCGCCGCTGCATCAGGCAGTTCGGCGGGCTTAGGCTCCTCCGGGGATGTCGCGACCTCTTCCGGGGTTTCCATATCCGGCATTACCTCCGGCGCCGGGCCTGTGTCGTCCGTGGGTTGAGCGTCGGGAATGGCGTCGGTTGCCGCTGCGGGAGTGTCCTGCGCGACGACTGCATCCACGGGCGGCTGTTCGCTGATCGCGGGCGCGACCTCTTCGGTGGTTGCAACCTCGGCCACCGGGGTGGTTTCGACCGCTTCGGGTTCCGCAGGCTTTTTTCGGGCACGCGACGCACGGGGTTTCGGGGCGGGTTTGGCGGGCTTTTCAGCGGCCTCTACCTCCTCCTTCGGCTCCTCGGTCGTGGCGGAAGCATCCTTGTCTTCCTTGGGTTCGGCCGATTTGCGGCTGCGTGTGCGGGACCGCGACCGCGAACGGGAAGGCTTCGCTTCCTCGCCATCATCCTTGCCGGATGCGGATTTGTCCTGCGCGTCGGAGGCGTCGTTCGAGGAATCCTCCTCATCAGTACCATTTTCCGTATCGTTCTCATTGTCGCGACCACGACCGCCCCGCCGCCGCCGCCGCCGCCGCTTTTTCTTTTTGGGCTGATCGTCCTCACTGACCTCGGGCTTGGGAGTTTCCTCTTCGATCTCCTCGGCCTCATCGATATAATCTTCCGCCAGGTCCAGGCTGTCCATCTGGATCACACCCGCAGTCGGATCGGCGGTGACGACGCGGCTGGCCGTCTTGAACCGCTCCATCTTGTATTCCGGGCTGATCAGATGCGCGTCACCATTGACCTGAATGGCGATGCCATAGCGGGTCTCGATCAGGGCGATATGCTCACGCTTGGAGTTCAGCAGATAGTTCGCGACATCGACCGGCGCGGTCAGCACGATTTCCTTGCAGCGCTGGCGCACGCCCTCTTCCTCAAGCTCGCGGATGATGGACAGGCCCAGACTGTCGGTCGAGCGGACAAGGCCGGTTCCGTGGCAATGCGGGCAAGCCTGCGTTGACGCCTCCAGCATACCGGGGCGCAGCCGCTGGCGCGACATCTCCATCAGGCCGAAGGACGAGATCCGCCCGACCTGAATGCGGGCGCGATCCGGTTTCAGCGCATCCTTCATCCGCTTTTCGACGGCGGAGTTGTTGCGCCGCTCATCCATGTCGATGAAGTCGATGACGATCAGACCGGCAAGGTCGCGCAACCGCAACTGACGCGCCACCTCGTCGGCGGCCTCCAGATTGGTCTTGAGCGCGGTATCCTCGATCGAGTTTTCCTTGGTCGAGCGGCCGGAGTTCACGTCCACCGCGATCAACGCCTCGGTCACGCCGATCACCAGATAGCCGCCGGATTTCAACTGCACGGTCGGATTGAACATCTGTCCCAGATAGCTTTCGACCTGATAGCGGCCGAACAGGCTGACGGGGTCCTGATACAGCTTCACGTTGCGGGCATGGCTGGGCATCAGCATCCGCATGTATTCCTTGGCCTCGCGGTAGCCCTCGGCCCCCTCGACGAAAATCTCATCGATGTCGCGGGAATACAGGTCGCGGATCGACCGCTTGATCAGCGATCCTTCCTCATAGATCGGGGTCGGTGCGATCGACTTCATCGTCAGGTCGCGGATTTGCTGCCACTGGCGGATCAGATATTCGTAGTCGCGCTTGATCTCCGTCCGGGTGCGCTTGGCCCCGGCGGTGCGGATGATCAGACCGGCGCCCTTGGGCACCTCGATCTCACCCGCGATATCCTTGAGCTTCTTGCGGTCCACGGCGTTGGTGATCTTGCGGCTGATGCCGCCGCCGCGTGCGGTGTTGGGCATCAGGACGCAATAGCGGCCCGCCAGCGACAGGTAGGTGGTCAGCGCGGCGCCCTTGTTGCCCCGCTCCTCCTTCACGACCTGGATCAGCATGATCTGCCGAACCTTGACGACCTCCTGGATCTTGTAGCGTCGCATCTTGGGGCGGCGACGGCGCTGTTCGGCGCGCACCTCCTCGGCCTCATCCTCGGCGTCCGCCTCAAGCGTTGTTTCGGGATCGGCTGTGGCATCCGCGTCCGAGGGATCGGCGCTGGTGTCGGGGTTCTCACCCTTGACCGGTGTCTGCCCCTCGGGCGTGTCCACCAGATCGGCAGACTCACCCAGGCCGGAGCTGACATCGGGGCCTTCGCCCTCCAGCATGGGTTGCTCCAGATCGCCGCGCACGGCTTCCTCAGGCAGGCCCTGATCGGTGGCGGCGGCCGGAGTCTCGTCAGAGATGACGGCATCCAGCGGGGCGGTCACGTCGGCGGCGGGGTCGGTCGCAGCCTCGGCGATGGCGGCGTCCGCGCCGCTGCCCTCAACCGGGTTGTCTGCGGGATCCGCACTGACCGGGGCGGCGGTTTCGCTGACCTCGGCGGTGGTTTCGGGCAGATCGACGGGTGCGGTCGTCGTCTCATCCGTGGGGGCGCCGTCCCTTGATGCGACGGAGCGTGAACGGCTGCGCGAGCGACCACGGCGCGGCTTTGGCTGGGCCTCTTCCTCTTCCTCGACGCGACGCGCCTCTTCCTCGGCTTCCTGCTCGGCAATCAACGCCTCACGGTCCGCAACGGGGATCTGGTAATAGTCAGGATGAATTTCCGAAAACGCCAGGAAACCGTGACGGTTCCCGCCGTAATCCACGAACGCTGCCTGAAGCGAGGGTTCGACCCGTGTAATCTTGGCCAGGTAGATATTGCCTGAAATCTGGCGCTTGTTCAGGCTTTCAAAATCGAATTCTTCGACCTTGTTTCCATCGACGACGACAACCCGTGTCTCCTCTGAGTGGGTGGCATCGATAAGCATTTTCTTGGGCATTGAGCATCTGCAACACGCCTGGGGCCACGCCGAGTGTCAGTCGGGAGGCGCGCAGGCGCACTTTCTGTATGAAGGGCGATGCGGTCCAGACATGCGGGCAGACGCGGAATCTCACCGTGCAATCTGATCGTAGCTGTTGCCTGTACGCGTTTCATCGCGGTTTTTACGTCCTGAGCCCCCTCGCCTTGGCGAAGTGGCCCTGTTGTGGCCGGGTGTCCGGCATACTTCGGGGCGGCGCAAGCGCCAGTCGCGAGCGTTCCACGGGCCCTGAACCCTTCGCTTCGTTTACAAAGCGGTCCATGCGGGCGGGTGTCGTTCTGCGACGAATTCTATCTCGGCGAGGGCGGATGTCCCGCAATCGCATAGCACGATATAGGAACAGATTGGCGGGAAGTACAATTTGTTTTTGCGCGCGTACCACACACGGTGATAGCTTGCAGGGCAATATACCCGCGATCCACGCGGGGCTTCGGGGCAATATGATGCAGATGTTAATGCGGGTTTCACGTCGCTTTGCCGCGGTCGTGGCGATCTGTCTGTGGGGGCAGGCCGCGCTCGGCGATGTGAGCGTTCTCTCCATCGACAGTCAGACGGAGGGCTGGCTGAACCGCACCACAACCGTAACGATAGCATTGGATCAGGCGATTCCCTTTCGCGTGTCCGCACCGCAGGACGGGCGGGTTGCCGTCACCCTGAACGGCGCGGACCCTCACAGCCAGCCGGCATTTCATCCCGACACCGTTATCAACCGCTATAATCTGTCAGGTGCACAGGAGGGCGCTGTCATCTCGCTGGAGGCGCAGCGCATGCTGACGTTGCAAACTGCCTCTATGACCAATTCGGGCGGCGCGGCGCGGCTGATCCTGACCTTCGCCGCTGGATCGCGGCTTTCCCGGTCCCCTCACGACGCACCGAGGCGGGGCGCGACCGCGCTGCCGCTGGTGGTGCTGGATCCGGGGCATGGCGGCATTGATCCCGGCGCAGTGCGTCTGGACATCGCTGAAAAGGATATCGCGCTGGCCTTTGGGCAGGAATTGCGCGCCGTGTTGCTGGAGAGCGGCAGGTTCGACGTGCGCATGACCCGCGATACCGATGTGTTCGTGACGCTGCGCGACCGCGTTCGCTTTGCGCGTGAATCCGGCGCGGCGGTGTTCATCTCGCTTCACGCCAATACGGTCACACGGGGCAATGCCTCCGGCTCGGCTATATATACCCTGTCCGAGGACGCCAGTTCCGCCGAGGCCGCCGCCCTGGCGGAGTTGGAGAACCGCGCCGACACGCTGGGCGGGGTCGATCTGGGGGTGGAGGATGACGATCTGGCCCTGCTTCTGACCGACATGGCCCAGCGTGAGACGAACGCGAGGTCCGCCATGCTGGCCCGCGCCACGGTTGAGGCGATGCGCCACGCTGTCGGGGTTATCCGCTCCAACCCGCACCGCTCCGCCGGGTTTCGCGTGCTCAAGGCGCCGGACATACCCTCCATGCTGATCGAGCTGGGTTTTCTGTCGGATGCGACGGATCGCGCAAACATGATCTCACCCCGCTGGCGGGGCCATGCCGCGCAGGGTATCCTGGCCGCACTCGATGATTGGGTGGAGCGGGACGGGGTATTGTCGGCGCAGGTCCGGCCCGCCCCGGCACGTGTCGCAGGCGCGAACGGGGACTGAACGATCGGCCCTGACTTTCCCGGAATCGAGTGCTATGAGACGACGAGTAGGGCCGTGCGGGCATCCGAACCGCGCTGCAGGTAAGGGATCGAGGATCAGGGTATGATCTATATTTTGCGTTTTTTCGGCTGGATTTTCAGCGCGTTGGTCATCGGCCTCGTCTTCGGCGTTCTGATCGTGGGTGCCGTGGTCTGGTCCTATTCCGCCGGTTTGCCCGACCCTGAGGAGCTGGCCCAGTACGAACCGACAACCCTGACGCGCGTCTACAGTCAGGAAGGCGCGCTGATCGACGAATTCCTGCGCGAACGCCGCGTTTTCGTGCCCATCGACGAGGTTCCGCCGCTGGTGATTCAGGCGTTCATCTCCGCCGAGGACCGGACCTTCTACTCCCACCCGGGTTTCGACGTGCGGGGCATCATTTCCGCCGTGCTGGACGCGGCGCAAGGCGGCCGTTTGCGCGGGGCCTCGACCATTACGCAGCAGGTGGTGAAGAACTTCCTGCTGGATGGTGAGCGTGAGATAGAGCGCAAGATTCGCGAGGTTATCCTGGCAACCCGGCTGGAGCGGGTGCTGACCAAGGATCAGATCCTCGAACTCTATCTGAACGAGATCTATCTGGGTCAGAACAGCTACGGCATCGTGGCTGCGGCCAACAACTATTTCGGCAAGACGTTGGAGGAGCTAACCCCGCAGGAGGCCGCATATCTGGCCGCCTTGCCCAAGGCTCCGTCCGACCGCCATCCGGTGAACGATGCGGAAATCGCGACCTTCTGGCGCAACAATACGCTGCGCGAAATGGGGGAGAACGGCTATCTGACGCCGGAGCAGGTGACCCAAGCCCAGAACGCGCCGCTGCTGTCGGTCCAGAATGGCGATTACATTCCGCTGACCCAGCATCTGCCCGGTCGCGACTACTTCACCGAGGAAATCCGCCGTCGCGTGTCGCAGCAGCTTGGCTCCGAACGGGTTCTGACCGGCGGCCTGACCATTCGCGCCACCATCGAGCCTGAGTTGCAGGCCGCCGCGGCCGAAGCATTGCGCACCGCATTGATCGCCTATGACATGGAGCGGGGCGGCTATCGCGGCCCGCTGGGTGCGCTCGACCCCGATGAGGTCGATCTGACGGATGAGGCCGCATGGCGCGAGGCTTTGCGGCGCACCCGCGGTGTGCGCGACGTGCCCGATTTCCACATGGCCGTCGTGCTGGACATGGACGCGCAGGGCGCGCTTATCGGTGTGGAGGATCCCCCCTCCGATCTGCCTGATGACGTGTCGGCGCAGACGCTTTATGTCAGCGATTTCCAATGGGCGCGTCCGCGCCTTGCGGGCACCCGCGTGGGGGCTGCGCCCAGCGCGCCCTCGGATCTGTTCGAGGTGGGCGACATCATCCTGGTGACACCGGGCCGGGATGAGGCGGGCACCTTCACGAACTGGAACCTGCGCCAGGTGCCGGAGGTTCAGGGCGGTTTCATGGTGATGGATCACCGCACGGGGCGCACGCTGGCGCTGCAGGGCGGCTTCTCCTACGACGCTTCCAGCTTCAACCGCGCGACACAGGCGACGCGGCAGCCGGGTTCGGCATTCAAGCCGTTCGTCTATGCCGCCGCACTCGATCAGGGATACACGCCGAACTCGATCATTCTGGATGCTCCGTTCGTCCTCAACATTCCGGGGCAGGCGCCCTGGACGCCAAAGAACTATTCCGGGGAGGGCACGTTCAACGGTCCGACCCTGATGCGGGTCGGGCTGGAACGATCGCTGAACCTGATGACGGTGCGCATCGCGGACACGATCGGAATGGACGTGGTGGCCGATTATGCCGAGAGTTTCGGCATCTATGACGACATGCAGGAATATCTGCCGATCAGCCTGGGGGCGCAGGAAACCACGCTGTTCCGCCTGATCTCCGCCTATTCGATGTTCGCCAATGGCGGGCAGCGGGTGGAGCCGACCCTGGTGGACCGGATTCAGGATCGTCGCGGCAATACGATCTATCGCCACGATCAGCGCGGCTGCATCGGATGCGACCAGACTGAGTATAACGATCAGCCGGAGCCGTACCTTTATTCCACCGCCGAACGCACGATGAGCCGGATCACGGCCTTCCGCCTGATCTCGATGCTCGAAGGCGTGGTGGATCGCGGCACGGCCCGCTCTCTGAGCTATCTGCCGGTGCCTCTGGCGGGCAAAACCGGAACGACCAATGACAGCAAGGACGCCTGGTTCGTGGGCTTTACCCCGAACATCGTCGCGGGCTGCTATATCGGCTTCGACAATCCACGCAGCCTGGGGCGCGGCGGCACCGGGGGTGGTCTGTGCGCCCCGGTCTTCGGTCAGTTCATGGAGGAATACCTGCGTCTGCGTCCGGCCAGCCCGGGCAAATTCCAACCGCCAGAGGGCACGGAATTTGTGCTGATCGACCGAACGACGGGTCAGCGGATCACCGATGCGAATTCGGAAAATGCGGTTTACGAGCTGTTCGTTGAGGGGCAGGCCCCCTCCATCGGTGCAGCCGCCGCGACGATCGGAACCACGGCCTACGACCTGTCCGATCTGCCGGACCGGATCGAGCCCGCGCCCAGCGTGACCATAAACAACGGGGGCGGGGCCCCGGTCGCCGTTCCCACACCGCCTGCGGACCTTGGCGATCTGGGCGGCGGCGGGCTGTACTGATCCATCGCGGGGTGGGGTCCGGGGGCAGCCCCTTTGACCTCACCGCGCAGCCTCGTTATCTATCCGCCACCACGAATGCCGCATTGGCCCTTCGCCGATGCTCTGATTGACAGGACCGGACCCATGCGCGCCGAAATCGCAACCCTCGCCTCCGAAATCGAGAAGAGCGTCGCCTTGCTCAGCCAGCGTCTGGGGGAAGCGGCAGCCTACCGGCTCGAAGAACTCAACGCCATGTCCGAGGATCCCGATTTGTGGAACGACCCGGCCAAGGCGCAGAAGCTGATGCGAGAGCGTCAGTTGCTCTCCGATTCCATCGACACCCGTGACGGGCTGGCGCAGGAGCTTGCCGACAACCTCGAACTGATCGAAATGGGTGAGGCCGAGGGCGACGCAGACGTCGTGACCGAGGCCGAGACCGCCATCCGCAAACTCCGCGACATCGCCGCCGAAAAGGAGCTGGAGGCGCTGCTCGACGGTGAGGCGGACGGCAACGATACCTTTATCGAGATCAACTCCGGCGCGGGCGGCACGGAAAGCTGCGATTGGGCGTCCATGCTGGCGCGTATGTATGTCCGCTGGGCGGAGAAGCGCGGCTACAAGGTCGAGCTGCAATCCGAAAGCGCGGGGGAGGAAGCGGGCATCAAATCCGCCTCCTACAAGATCAGCGGCCCCAATGCCTATGGCTGGCTCAAGGGGGAAAGCGGCGTGCACCGTCTGGTCCGCATCTCACCCTATGACAGTGCTGCGCGGCGGCACACCTCCTTCAGCTCGGTCTGGGTCTATCCGGTGGTGGATGACGCGATCGAGATCGAGGTGAACCCCTCCGACATCCGCATCGACACCTACCGATCCTCCGGCGCGGGCGGGCAGCATGTCAACACCACCGATTCCGCGGTGCGCATCACCCACATACCGACCAATATCGTGGTGACGAGTTCCGAAAAATCCCAGCACCAGAACCGCGACATCGCCATGAAGGCGCTGAAATCGCGTCTGTACCAGATGGAGCTGGACCGCCGGAACGCCGCCATCAACGAGGCGCATGAGGCGAAGGGCGATGCAGGCTGGGGCAACCAGATCCGCAGCTACGTCCTGCAACCCTATCAGATGGTCAAGGATTTGCGCACGGGGGTCGAAACCTCCGATAGCCAGGGCGTGCTGGACGGCAACCTGGACGCCTTCATGGCCGCCACCCTGGCGCAAGGCGCCACCGGCAAGAGCCGCGCCGAGGCGAACGCCGAGGATTGATAGCCGGTGTAACGAGCGAGGCCGGTTCGCCCAACTGGCGTGACGCACCGGAACCCGCATCAGGTTGCAGCGCGCCAGCTAACGTCGGCTCCATCAGCATCGCCACGTGTATGAAGTCGGACCGAGCATCTAAATCGGCCCTGCACGTGCGAACGAAAAAAGCCCCGGAGGTTCACCCTCCGAGGCTTTTTGAATACGCGCTATGTGCGTGGATCAGTTGCCGTCCATCATAGGGGGCAGTTGCGGCGGGGCGGAGTTGCCGGTGCTCAGCGGATCGTCGTTGCGCTGAACCGACCCCTCGAAATGCGCGCCGCTCTCGATCGCGATGGTCTTGTGGATGATGTCACCTTCGACCCGGGCGGTGGATGTCAGGCGGACCTTCAGGCCACGGACCCGGCCCACGACGCGGCCGTTCACGACCAGATCGTCTGCGATGACCTCACCGCGCACGGTGGCGCCCTCACCTACGGTCAGCAGGTGCGCGCGGATGTCGCCCTCGACCGTGCCTTCGATCTGGATGTCGCCTGTCGTTTCCAGGTTGCCCTTGATCGTCAGATCCGAAGCCAGAACCGAGGGGGAGGGCTTCGGCTTGGGTGCCGCTGCGGGAGCAGAGCTTTTCGGCGCTGTGGGGACGGTCGGCTTCACGTCGTCCGCCTTGGGCGCATCAATGGGGTCGTTGATCTTGCTCTTAGAGAACATCTTCGGCTGCCTTCAAATAAGTCATCGGGTCCACGGGCCGTCCGTCGCGGTGAACTTCGTAATGCAGGTGGGAACCCGTGGAGCGGCCTGTTGAGCCCATATCCCCGATCCGATCCCCAGCTTCGACACGATCACCAACCGCAACGCGAATCCGGCTCATGTGAGCATAAAGCGTTTCGTAGCCGAACGCATGCCGGATTCTGACCAGATTGCCGAAAGCACCGCTGCGCCCCGCCGTCACGACCTCACCCGCGCCGGTGGCGTAGAGCGGCGTGCCCACCGGGGCGGCGAAATCCAGCCCGTTATGGTTGCGCGTGCGGCCGTTGATCGGATCGCGCCGGGTGCCGAAGCTGCTGGTCTGGCGATAGGCGGCGTGAACCGGTCCGGCGAAGGGCATCTGCCCCAGCGCGTTGCGCCGTGCATTCAGGTCGGCGATGCGGTTGAGCAGCAGACCCACCCGGTCCAGCGAGGGGTCGCCATATGCGTCGTGGTCGTGGATCAGGACATCGGGGCCACCCTGTCCGGTATATCCCGCGCCCGTCGGGAACATGGCCTGAATGTTCGCCCCCGCCGCGGTGAAGACCAGTTCCAGTTCGGCAATGGACCCTTCGACGGCACGTTCCAGACGATCGACCACACGTTCCTGCCGCTGTTCGGCCAGGGTGGCGCGTGCCTCCAGAGCGGCGCGTTCCGAGGCGAAGCCCGCCAGTTCCGCCGCCATGCCGTTGCGATCCTGTGCCGTGCGGCTCAACCCGTCGAGCAGGACGTTCACGGTGCGACCCAGATCCTCCGCCTGATCGGAGCGCAGCGTCAGATCCTCGGCCAGGGTTTCGACCTGACCCAATGCGACCTTCAGCGCATCCTCACGCGCGACCAGCGCCATCTGGCGACGGTCCAGCGTGTCACGCTGCTCCATCGTGACGCGGGTCGCCTCGGCAATATCGGTTTGCAGGCCCACGATCTGCGCCTGCTGGGCGGACATGATCTGTGCCGCGCGTTCGTAGCGGACGCGCGCGGCCTCGGCCTGCGCGGCATAGTTCGCGCGTTCCTCCAGCAGATTGTCGATGCGGTTTTGCTGTACGCCCTGCACCAGGATCGCGGAATCGGCGGTTCGCGGCGCCATCGCGTCCGTCGCGACCAGAATTGTCGCGAACGCCGTCCATCCGACCAGAGCGGTACACAGAAGTCCCAGTCCGATTTGGCGTGTCGGGGTCAGGCGGGCATGTGCCGTCTGATCGCCGGTGGCAACGTAGACGCGTCGCTCTGATACGATCCGCCCCAGAATACCGTTCAAACCCATATACCAGTCCCTTGTCCTTGGTGTGTGCGTCCGACCGGGTCGGCTGGCACCGATCCCGAAGCGCCCCCGCACCGGATCGTGGGCATGTGATTACCCCAAGGACGGGTCACACATCAACTTTTACTGGAACCTCTCATGGGCTCCGCGCGTTTAGAGGGGCAGATTAGCGGCATTTGAGGGGAAATTCGGCGGAAACCTGCCGATTCCCTGTTTGGGAAATTTATTTCTCGAAAAGTCAATCCGCATATGTGGCTTTACGCTGCAAAAAAAATCCCCGAATCCTCAAATGCTCAGGACTCCGCAAGTGGCCAGTAGAAATCGAGCGGCAGGCCCGCCTCCGCTCGCTTCTCATCGTTGAAAGGTGGTTTCAGCGGCCCGTGGAAATAGCGTGTCACCAGATCATGAAAGGCATCGCGCGGATCGCGTTCATGTCGGCCGCACAGGTAGTGAAACCATTTCGAGCCGTAGGCGACATGCCCGACTTCCTCGGCATAGATCGTGTTGAGCGCGGCGACCGTGTCCGCGTCCTTGGCTTTCTCGAACAGGGTGATCATGCCGGGGGTCACGTCCAGGCCCCGTGCCTCCAGCACCATGGGAACCACGGCGAGCCGGGCCTCCAGATCCTCGGCCGTATCCTCCGCCGCGCGCCACATGCCGGCATGGGCGGGCAGGGCGCCGTAATGGCTGCCCATCGCCTCCAGCCGGTCGGCCAGCAGATTGAAGTGTTTCGATTCCTCGTCCGCCGCGCGCACCCAGTCATCGTAGAAGCCGGGCGGCATCTTCACATGCGTGAACCGTGCGATGATGTCCCAATGCAGATCGACCGCGTTCAGTTCGATATGGGCGATGGCGTGCAGGATGGCGATGCGCCCCTCGGGCGTGCCGGGGCGGCGGCGCGGCACGTCGCGCGGGCTGAGCAATTCCGGCCTCTCCGGTCGGGCGGGCTGCATCGGAGGTGAGGCGCTGCCGACGGGCATCCGGTCGCCCTCCCAGCGCCGCTGCCATTCGGCGGCGCAGGCGCGCGAAAACGCCGTTTTGCCGCGCGCATCGGGCATGCGCAGAACCGCATCCGCACATTCGGCCAGGGTCGCGGGAATATCCATCACGCGCCCAACTGCTTGACCGCGTCCAGAACCGTATCGACATGGCCGGGCACCTTCACCTTGCGCCAGACCTGCGCGATGCGGCCCTCGGCGTCGATCAGGAAAGTTGTGCGCACGATGCCCATATGGGTCTTGCCGTACATCTGCTTTTCCGCCCAGACGCCGTAATCCTCACATGTGCTGCCATCCGCGTCGGACAGCAGGGTTACGCGCAGGTCGTGCTTTGCCACGAACTTGTCATGCTTGGCGACGGTATCCTTCGAGCAGCCCAGCACCGTGACGCCCGACGCCTCGAATTCCGGCAAAGCGGTGGTGAAGCCGACCGCCTCCTTCGTGCAGCCCGACGTGTCGTCCCTGGGGTAGAAGAACAGCACCACCGGCACGCCCTTCAGGCCGGACAGGGATACGGTCTGACCGCCCGAGGCCGGCAGGCTGAATTCAGGGGCGGTGTCACCGACGGATAGAGTTGCGGCCTTGTTTGCGGGCACGGTCATGGAATGCTCCTCGCTGTGTTTGCGCCTTCTTACAGGGTGGCCGCGCGGCCCGCACCCCTTTACATCGTCGCACGGCGCTGGCACCCGTCGCCCCAACCTACGCGAGGACGCCATGAAACTGAGCGATTTCGATTTTGACCTGCCCGAAGAGTTGATCGCGCTGCGCCCCCTGCGCCCGCGCCCGGCCTCACGCCTGCTGCTGACGCAAGGCCCCGCGACCGAGGATCGGCATGTGCGCGATCTGCCTGACATCCTGCGCCCCGGCGATCTGATGGTCTTCAACGACACCAAGGTGATTCCGGCCCGCTTGTTCGGCACCCGCGCGCGTGCGACTACGCACGGCTCCGGTCTGGCCAAGGTCGAGGCCACGTTGCTGGAGCGTCTGTCCCCCGACACATGGTCCGCACTGGCCCGCCCGGGCCGCAAGCTGGCGGTCGGTGACGTCATGCAGTTCGACGGTCTGGCGGCGGAACTGGTGGCGAAGGGCGCGGATGGGCGCGTCACCCTGCGGTTCGACCGCGCGGGCGCGGATCTGGACGCGGGCATCGCACTGGCCGGGCAAATGCCCTTGCCCCCCTATATCGCCGCCCGCCGCCCGGCGGATGAGGCCGACCGCGAGGATTACCAGACCGTGTTCGCCAAAACGCTGGGCGCGGTGGCGGCCCCGACGGCCTCGCTGCATTTCGACGATGATCTGCTGGCGCGGCTGGATGCGAAGGGGATCGAGAACGCCCGCGTGACCCTGCATGTGGGGGCCGGAACCTTCCTGCCGGTCACGGTGGACGATGTATCGGAGCATAAGATGCACGCCGAATGGGGTGAGGTCAGCAGCCAGGCCGCCGAAACCATCGCCCGCGCGAAATCCGAAGGCCGCCGCGTGATCCCCGTCGGCACCACCGCCCTGCGCCTGATCGAGGCGGCCAGCGCCAACGGCACCATCGCGCCGTGGACCGGCGACACCGACATCTTCATCACGCCGGGTTATCGTTTCCGCACCGCCGACGGCCTGATGACCAATTTCCATCTGCCCCGCTCGACGTTGATGATGCTGGTCTCCGCCATGATGGGGGTGGAGCGGATGCGGCAGGTCTACGCCCACGCCATTGCCAACAAATACCGGTTCTACTCCTACGGGGACAGCTCGCTGCTGCTGCCCTGAAGCCTGCGAAGGGCGACAATTCCCCCTGCCTCCTACCCTGTCGCCCACACCGCCGCCACCCTGCCGCGACGACAGATGGTGATTTGGGCTTAGACAGGGGCCTGCATCACTGGTACGGGCGGTTCACGATTTATCGTGGAGGCTGGCAGTAGGAGCGGCGCATCATGATCAAGGTCTTTACAAGCTCGTGGGCACTGTTTCTGGGTCTGCTGCTGTTGATGATCGGCAATGGCCTGCAAGGGACGTTGCTGGGTCTGCGCGGCGCGTTGGAGGGATTCGACGCCGCCGTCATGGCGTGGGTCATGTCCGCCTATTTCGCGGGCTTCATGTTCGGATCGCGCATGGCGCCGGGCATGATCCAGCGCGTGGGGCATGTGCGGGTCTTTGCGGCGCTGGCCTCGATGATCTCCGCCGGGTTCATCCTGTATGCCGCGGTGCCCGATCCCATCGCCTGGGCCGCGATGCGCTTCGTCGTGGGGTTCTGCTTCTCGGGCGTGTATGTGGTCTGCGAAAGCTGGCTGAACGACACCTCGACGAACGAGACGCGGGGCAAGACCCTCTCGCTTTACATGATCGTGCAGATGGTGGGCATCGTCTCCGCGCAGGGGATCGTGAACTTCGCGGATGCGGGCAGCTATATTCTGTTCGTGGTCATGTCGGTTCTGGTTTCGGTCAGCTTCGCCCCGATCCTGTTGAGCGCGACCCCCGCGCCGGTGTTTCAGGGGGCCAAGCCCATGACCCTGCGCCGGTTGTACGAAACCTCACCCCTGGGATGCATCGGCATGTTCTTCATCGGGGCGGTGTTCGCGGGAATGTTCGGCATGGCGGCGGTCTACGGCTCGGAAAAGGGGCTGAGCGTCGCGGACATCACGACCTTCGTGGCGATGATCTATATCGGGGGAATGGTGGCGCAATACCCCATCGGCTGGCTGAGCGACCGCATGGACCGCCGCCGCCTGATCACCTTCATCTGCCTTGCGGCGGCGGCTGCGATGATCCCCTCGGCCCTGTTTGCGGACAGCTACGTCATACTGCTGATCGGGGCGCTGGCGCTGGGCGGGTTGAGCAATCCGCTCTATTCCCTGCTGATCGCCTATACCGCGGATTATCTACAGCCCGAGGACATGGCCGCCGCATCGGGCGGCTTGATGTTCATCAATGGCGCCGGCGCGGTTCTGGGCCCGTTCATCGTGGGTACGATGATGACGGCGTTGGGGGCCGATTTCTATTTTGTGTTCATGGGCGTGAATTTCGCTATCATTGCCGGATACGGCTTCTACCGGATGACCCGTCGTGCGGCACCGTCGGTCGAGGATACCTCGGCCTACGCCTATGTCGCTCCGCAGGCCTCGCCCGTCGCGGTCGAGGTTGCGCAGGAATACGCGATCGACCTTGCGGAACATGAGGAGCAGGAAAAGGAATCCGCGTCCACCTGACACGGATCACAACTGGGCGGAGGTTGAGAATGGAGCAACGCATATCGCTGATCACGTTGGCCGTGGCGGATCTTGGGCGGGCGCAGGCCTTTTACGAGGCGCTGGGCTGGCAACCCGTGGAAACGCCGCCGGGCATCGTGGCGTTTGATCTGATCGGTCAGACGCTGGGCCTGTTCCCGGTGTCCAGCTTGCCCGAGGAGATCGGACTGGCCCCGGCCCCGCTGAATGAGACGCAGTTTTCCGGCATTATCCTCAGTCACAACCTGCGTGAACGGGTCGAGGTTTCCCAGCTGATGGAAAGGGCGAAATGCGCCGGGGCGCGCATCGTGAAGCCCCCTCAGGACACGGCTTGGGGCGGCTATCACGGACATTTCGCCGATCCTGACGGGCATGTGTGGGAGGTGGCTGTGAATCCAGCCTCCCCCCTCGGGCCTGACGGTGCGTTTCAGTGGAACGGCGTGCAATGAAATTGCCCACGACCCCAAGCTTTTGTCTGGATGGCAGGCAGGCGCTGGTGACCGGCGCGTCCTCGGGCATCGGTCTGGCCTGCGCCGTGGCATTGGCCGAAGCCGGCGCGATGGTCACGCTGGCCGCCCGGCGTTAAGGCCCCCTGCAACAGGCCGTCGCGGCCCTGCACGAACGCGGCCTGATGGCCCAGGCCGCGGTGCTGGACGTGACGGACATCGCGGCGGTTCAGACCCTGTGCGACCGGGACGCGCCGTTCGAGATCCTGCTCAACTCCGCCGGGCTGGCCCGCAACATGCCCGCCACGCAGACCACCGAACAGGATTTCGACGCCGTGGCCGATCTGAACATCAGGGCGGCATATTTTCTGGCACAGGCGGTCGCGCGTCCGCTGATTGCGGCGGAAAAACCCGGCGTGATCCTGCAAATCTCCAGTCAGATGGGGCATGTCGGCGGCATCGACCGGGCGGTCTATGCGGCGACCAAGCACGCGGTGGAGGGGATGACCAAGGCGATGGCGATCGAATGGGGGCCGCACGGCATCAGGGTCAACACGATCTGCCCGACCTTTATCCGCACGCCGCTGACGCAGCCGACCTTTGCCGATCCGCAGCGGCGCGCCTGGATCGACCGCATGATCAAGCTGCCGCGCGTCGGTGAGGTCGAGGATATCATGGGCGCCGCAACCTTCCTCGCATCCGACGCGGCGGCGATGATCACGGGCACCAGCCTGCTGATCGACGGGGGCTGGACCGCCGATTGAGGGGGTCGGCCCTTGCCCCCGGCCCGCCCCCGGCGTCATGATGGCAAAAAGAGGAGCGAGCGCCCGATGCCCCACGACCACGATCACGACCATCACGATAATGATCTGGATGAGATGACCGCCCTGACCCGCGCGCTGGAAACGGTTCTGGTGGAAAAGGGTCTGGTCGATCCCGCCGCCGTCGATGCAATCATCGAGACCTATTCGAACGATGTCGGGCCGCGCAACGGGGCCTCGGTCGTAGCGCGGGCCTGGACCGATCCGGTCTTCGCGGATTTTCTGGCTACAGATGCCACGGCCGCCATCGCCTCGATGGGATTCACCGGGCGGCAGGGGGAACATATGCGCGCGTTGTTCAACGGGGCAGGCGTGCATAACCTCGTCGTGTGCACCTTGTGCTCGTGCTATCCATGGACCGTTCTGGGCCTGCCGCCGGTCTGGTACAAGTCGCCGCCCTACCGCTCCCGCTCGGTTCGCGATCCGCGCAGCGTGCTGGCGGAGTTCGGCACCATCCTGCCCGAGGACACGGAAATCCGCGTCTGGGATTCCACGGCGGAGCTGCGCTATCTGGTGATCCCCGAACGCCCTGCGGGAACCGAAGGATGGGACGCGGAACGGCTTGCCGCCCTCGTCAGCCGTGACGCGATGATCGGCACCGCGCTGGCAGATGCGCCATGAACGGGCCGCATGATCTGGGCGGGCGCATGGGCTTCGGCCCCATCGCGCCGGAGGCGGACGAGCCGCTGTTTCATGCGGAGTGGGAGGCCCGCGCCCTGGGCATCGTGTTGTGTTGCGGCGCGCTGGGATACTGGACCATCGACGAAAGCCGCCATGCGCGCGAGAGTATCGCCCCCGCCGACTACCTGCGGTTTCCCTACTATCGCATCTGGCTGACCGCTCTGATCGAGTTGTTGCAACGATACGGTGAACTGACCGCGCGCGAACTGGTGGACGGCCACGCCCTGACCCCCGGCAAGCGGCCCGAGAAGTGCCTGCGCGCGCAGGGCGTCGCGGGCGTTCTGTCCAAAGGCTCCCCCACCCGCCGCACAATCGAGGACGCGCCCCGCCTCGGCATCGGCGCCCGTGTCCGGGTGCGCAATCTGCAACCGACCGGGCATATCCGGGTGCCGGGTTATCTGCGCGACCATGTCGGCGTGATCGAGAGCCAGTGCGGCGCCCATGTCTTTCCCGACAGCAACGCCGTGCACCAGGGCGAGCAGCCGCAGCACCTCTATACCGTGGCCTTTGACGGCGCGCAGGTCTGGGGGCAGGGGGAGGGCGTCAGCATCCGTGCCGATTTGTGGGAGAGCTACCTTGAAGCTGTCTGACCTGAACGCCCCCGCTTTTAGCGAACCCTGGCAGGCACAGCTTTTCGCCCTGACCGTGGCCCTGAACGAGGCGGGCCATCTGCCCTGGACGGACTGGTCGCAAGCCTTCGGCGCGCGGCGGGTCGGGGGGGTCGAAGACGCCTCGGATTACTGGCTGCACTGGGCGCGAACCCTGGCCGATGAGGTCAGCCGCCGCGACATCGCCGGGGCGGAGGAGATCGCCGCCCTTGCGCTGGCCTGGCAACGGGCCGCCCACGCAACACCGCATGGTCAGGCGGTGACGCTGGAGAATGATCCGATGGCCTGAACGATCCCGCCCGACCGCTTTTGGTGTCGGACGGGATGACTGATTTGCAAAACTTGGATTGCAAGCGACCCTACTTTGCCAGAGCCGCCATCACCCGGACCCAGGACCGCGTGCCGCCGGTGAAGCTGTTCAGATCGTATTTCTCGTTCGGCGAATGGATCGCGTCGTCATCCTGTCCAAACCCGATCAGCATCGAATCGAGGCCGAGCACCTGCTTGAAATGCCCCGCGATGGGGATCGAGCCGCCGCCGCCGGTATAGACCGCCTCCTTGGGCCATTCGTCGGCCAGCGCCTGACGTGCGGCCTCGAATGCGGGATTGTCGACGGCCATGACGCTGGCACGATCCGCGCCGTGGGGGATGAACTCGACCTCGCAATCGGCGGGCAGCAAATGGTGGACCCGGGCGCGCAGCGCCTCGCGGATGGCCAGCGGATCCTGATCCCAGACCAGCCGGCATGAGATCTTCGCCCTTGCCTCCGCCGGCAAAACCGTCTTGAACCCGTCGCCGGTATAGCCGCCGAGGATTCCGTTGAACTCACAGGTCGGGCGCGCCCAGATCTGGTGCAGCGCCGAAATGCCCTGTTCGCCTGCGGGTACGCTCAGGCCGACCTTGCCCAGGAATTCCTCCGCATCGAAGCCGAGGCTCTCCCATTGTTGGGCAAGCTCGCCCGGAACCTCGTGCACGCCGTCATAGAACCCGTCGAGGGTCACGCGCCCCTGATCGTCGTGCAGACTGGCGAGAATATGGCTGAGCACCCGGATCGGGTTTGCCGCAGGTCCGCCGTAACCGCCAGAATGCAGATCGCGGTCGGCGGCGCGGATGATGATCTCCTCCGCGACCATGCCGCGCAGCATCGTGCAGATCGACGGCGTTTGCGTGTCCCACATGCCGGTATCGCAGATCAGGGCGATATCCGCGGTCAACTCCTCCGCATTTTCCTTCAGGAACGGGACGAGCGACGGGGAATGGCTCTCCTCCTCACCCTCGAACAGGATGGTGACGCGCAGGGGCAGGGCGCCCGAGGTCTCGATCCAGGCGCGGCAGGCCTCGACGAAGGTCATCAACTGCCCCTTGTCGTCCGCCGCACCGCGGGCGCGGATCACCTTGGCCCCGTCGCGCTCCTCGATCTGGGGGTCGAAGGGGTCGGATTTCCACAGGTTCAGCGGATCGGCGGGCTGAACGTCGTAATGGCCGTAGAACAGCACGTGCGGCCCGTCCTGCGGCCCACCATGCGCCACCACCATCGGCTTGCCCGGCGTATCGCGGCGCGAGGCATCGAAGCCGAGGCTCGACAGTTCCGCCACCAACCAGTCCGCGGTCGCCACGCAATCGGAGTGATAGGCCGGATCGGTCGAGATGGAGGGCATCCGCAGCAGCGCGAACAGCCGCTCCAACGCGGCATCGGTGTTGCTATCGGCGGTTTCAAGGACGGATTCGATCGAGCTCATGGTTGCCTCGCTTGCGCGGATTGCGCGTTTGGTCAGAATTCATTCACTTTTGTTTATTACATAATTCGAAAGTGCGTACTTTCTGGTACGCCTACGATACGTGTGATGTAATAGGACGATATTGTAACGCAAACTGGAATGGGGACGCGCATGGCGATTTCTATCAGTTCAGGCCTCAGGGGTTTGGGTCTTTGCATGACTGCAATCACCCTTACGGCTTGTAATCAGGGGGATTTTTCCTCCGCTGCCAGCCGGACGGAGGGTGAGGCCTTCGCCGTTGTCAGGTCTGCAACCTGGGTCGATCCCGACGGATGTGAGCATTGGGTCTTCGACACGGGCGCGGAAGGGTACATGACCCCCAAGCTTCAGCCCGACGGCCGCCCGATCTGTGGGCGCAGCAGCGCGGCAACGCAATAGGGGGATGAGTATATGAGCATTCTGTACAAGGGCCTGTTCCTCGCCGTTCTGATTCCGCTCGCGGCATGTCAGTCGGGCGGTTCCGTCGGCGTCGGCGGTTCGACCGCCACCCGTTTCGATGCCAACGATCCCGACGTGGATCGCGGCCTGGATGCGCACCGCCTGTCGGACATGCGCGCCACCATCTGGGTCGATCCACTGGGCTGTCAGCATTGGCTGATCGACGATGGCCTTGAGGGCTATCTGTCAAACCGCCTGAATCCTGATGGAACACCGCGCTGCGACGGGCCCAACGTCACCGCAGGTGAACAAATCGGCAGCTCGCAACGCCTGATCCGCAACGCGAACTGAGCGGGGATTGAGTGGGGTGGCCGAGGCTACGCTTCGGCCCCTCCATGCTGCGAAGGGGCCATGCCCTGACGGTTGGGGGTTCGTCGAACGGCGGCCACTGAATTGGAGCTTTCCATGTCCGCCGAATGTGCCCCGTCGTGCACAGCGAAGCTCAAGTGGTGGCGATCCAGCCGCCGCCCAATACACGGGACCCTTCGGTCGCGTAGAACACGCAGGCCTGCCCCGGTGCGATGCCTTCCTCGGCCAGCGCCAGTTCAACCTCAGCCCGCCCGTCGGGCAGGGGGCGCAGGACCGCCTCACGCGGGGGGCGGGTGGAGCGGACCTTGACCAGAACCTCGATCCCTTCCTCGGGCAGATCCGAGATCGCGCCCTCACCGATCCAGTTCGTTTCCTTCAGAGGGACACGGCGCACGGCCAGCGCCTTCTTGGGGCCGACCACGACCTTGTGCGCATCGGCGTCCAGCTTGACAACGTAGAGCGGCTCACCCCCCCCGATGCCGAGGCCACGGCGCTGTCCGATGGTGTAGTGGATCACACCGCGATGCGTTCCCAGAACGCGCCCGTCCAGATGCACGATCTCACCCGGCTCGACGGAACCGGGGCGCAGCTTTTCGATCACCGCAGCGTAGGAGCCGTTGGGCACGAAACAGATGTCCTGACTGTCCGGCTTGTCCGCGACGCTCAACCCGTGCTTGACCGCCAACGCCCGCGTCTCGGCCTTCGATTTCAGATGGCCGAGGGGGAAGCGCAGATAATCCAGTTGATCCTGGGTCGTCGAAAATAGAAAATAGCTTTGGTCGCGATCGGGGTCGGCGGCGCGGTGCAGCTCGGCCTTGTCGCCTTGCTTGCGCTGGATGTAATGGCCGGTGGCCATGCAATCGGCGTCCAGATCCTTGGCGGTTTCCAGCAGATCGCGGAACTTCACCCGCTCATTGCAGCGGATGCACGGGATCGGAGTGGCGCCGGCCAGATAGGCGTCCGCGAACTCGTCGATCACGCTTTCCTTAAACTTGTTCTCATAATCGAGGACGTAATGCGGAAATCCCATGACCTCCGCCACGCGGCGCGCATCATGAATGTCGCGGCCCGCACAGCACGCGCCCTTCTTGGCCAGCGCCGCGCCGTGATCGTATAGCTGCAAGGTGACGCCGACGACGTCATATCCCTCGGCTGCAAGCTCCGCCGCGACGACGGAGCTGTCCACACCGCCGGACATGGCCACCACGACGCGGGTGTCCCTGGGGGCTTTCGCGAAGCCGAGGCTGTTGAGTGCGGTCATGTCATTGCCTGCCAGAACATTACGGAAGTCGCGCGGTATATAATCAAATTGCGCGTTTAGACAACCTGCGGCTTAACCCCCAGTTCATCCGGTGCGTCGAATGTCTCTGCACAAAAAGCAACTGAGGCGGACCAATGTACCTAAAACGGACTGACAGGCCAATCTTCGTGAAGGATCATCTGGGGCGAAGTATCGCCCGCACCGATCTGCCCCCCCCCGATGTCAAGCGCTGGGTCGCCCGGCGCAAGGCTGTGGTGGTGGCAGCGGTCGATGGCGGAATGTTGACACATGAGGAGGCGTACGAGATGTACGACCTGACCGAGGAGGAGTTGGACCAGTGGCGTGAGGCGCTGGGAAAGCACGGTCTGAACGCGTTGCGCGTGACCTCCATTCAGCGATACCGCAAGTGAGCTATCGCGTGGGCATCAGATTCCACGCCATGAAAACTGGAATTGCGAAAATCCCGCACCGTGAAAAATTCCGGTGTTCCTAATATCTTCTGGTAAGTTTACCAGACATTAACCTTTATGACCTGATGGTGGATCATGAGTTGAGCAGAACGCTCGACGTGACCCGGAGGTCCTGTAATGCGCATACTTCTCGTCGAGGACGATCCGGCGACAGCCCGGAATATCGAACTGATGCTGGCGAACGCCAATTTCAACGTCTACGCGACGGATTTGGGGGAGGAGGGCGTCGATCTCGCCCGGCTCTACGACTACGACCTCATCATCCTCGATCTTAATCTGCCGGACATGCACGGGCATGAGGTGCTCAAGCAACTGCGCCTGGCAAAGATCGACACACCGATCCTGATCCTCTCGGGGATGGATGACGCGGACACGAAAATCCGCGGCTTCGGATACGGTGCCGATGATTACCTGACCAAGCCTTTCCATCGGGAGGAACTGGTCGCACGCATCCACGCGATTGTGCGCCGGTCCAAGGGGCACGCGCAGTCGATCATCGAAACCGGACTCGTCTGCGTCAATCTGGATGCCAAAACGGTGGAGGTTGAGGGCAAGACGGTGCATCTGACCGGCAAGGAATATCAGATGCTCGAACTGCTCAGCCTGCGAAAGGGCACCACCCTGACGAAGGAAATGTTCCTCAACCATCTGTATGGCGGCATGGATGAGCCGGAGCTGAAGATCATCGACGTCTTCATTTGCAAGCTGCGCAAGAAGCTCAGCCAGGCAACCGGGGGTGAGACCTATATCGAAACCGTCTGGGGCCGGGGCTATGTCCTGCGCGATCCCGTCCCGCAAACCATCGAACAGCCGGCCCGCCGCGCCTGAAAAACCTGCTGGACCAGCAGGCATAGCGGGCCTAACTCTCCTGCTATCGGGTGCAGGGGACGATGATGGACGACTTGAACATTGATGTGACCGCACTGGACGGTTCGCAGGCCGCCGAACTTCTCGAACAGCTCGCGGATCGGCTGGGGGCTGCCGATACGGCCTATCATCAGGACGACGATCCGATCATGTCCGACGCGGAGTACGACCGGATCAAGGCGCTTGCGCTGGCGGTGGAGGAACGGTTCCCCGAACTGATCCGCGAGGACAGCCCCTCACGCAAGGTCGGCGCGCCGGTGGCGGAGGGATTCGGCAAGGTTGCGCATACGGTCGCGATGCTCTCGCTTTCCAACGTCTTTTCGGATGAGGACGTGACGGAATTCGATGCCCGTGTGCGGCGGTTTCTCGGCGTCGAACATGCGATCGACTATACTGCGGAACCCAAGATCGACGGGCTGTCGCTGTCCTTGCGATATGAGAGCGGCGTTCTGGTGCAGGCCGCCACACGCGGCGACGGCGAAACGGGTGAGAATGTGACCGCCAACGCCCGCACGATCGACGATATTCCCGAAACCCTCACCGATGCACCCGATGTGCTGGAGGTCCGGGGTGAGGTCTATATGGACCACGCCGATTTCCAGTCCCTGAACGCCCGTCAGATCGAAGCGGGTGCCAAGCCCTTCGCGAATCCGCGCAATGCCGCCGCCGGATCCTTGCGCCAACTGGATGCGGAGATTACCAGATCCCGCCCGCTGCGCTTTTTCGCCTATGCCTGGGGCGCGCTTTCCGCCCCTCTGGCTGAAACGCAAGCGGACGCCATCGCGAAGCTGGCGGAGCTGGGATTTCGCACCAACCCCCTGACGAAACTGTGTCATTCGGCCGAGGAGATGATCGCGCATTATCACCGGATCGGCATCGCGCGGCCTGATTTGGACTACGATATCGACGGTGTGGTCTACAAGGTCGATGATCTGGCCTTGCAGAAACGGCTCGGGTTCCGGTCGAACAATCCACGTTGGGCCACCGCCCATAAATTCCCGGCGGAGATCGCAGCGACCCGTCTGCGCGACATCGAGATTCAGGTGGGACGCACGGGCGCTCTCAGCCCCGTCGCTCGGTTGGAGCCTGTGACCGTGGGCGGCGTCGTCGTTTCAAACGCGACGTTGCACAACGCCGATTATATCGCAGGGCGCGATTCCAAGGGGGCGGAAATTCGGGACGGCATCGACATCCGTATCGGTGACATGGTCGAGATCTACCGCGCCGGCGATGTAATTCCCAAGGTGCGCGGCGTGTTGCTGGACCGCCGGCCCGATGACGCGGAACCCTATGTTTTTCCCACGCATTGCCCGGTTTGCGGCAGCCCGGCCCTGCGCGAACCCGGTGAGGCAGTGCACCGGTGCACCGGCGCTTTGACCTGCCCGGCGCAGGCTGTCGAAAAGCTCAAGCATTTCGTGTCGCGCATGGCATTCGATATCGACGGTCTGGGCGCCAAGCAGGTGGAGGCTTTCCACGCCGACGGCTGGATCGCCTCTCCGGCCGATATCTTCGCGTTGGAGGACCGCTACGGTTCCGGCCTCAAGCAACTGAAAAATCGTGAAGGGTGGGGCCAGAAATCGGCCGATGCGCTGTTCGCGGCGATCCGCGACCGCCGCACGATCCCGCTCAACCGGCTGATCTTCGGGCTGGGCATTCGCCATGTCGGGGAAAGCTCCGCCATGCTGCTGGCCCGCCACTACAACAGTTGGCAGACGTTCCGCCGCGCGATGGAGGCCGCGACCCCCGACAGCACCGAACGGGCCGAACTGGTCGCGATCAACGGAATCGGGGATGTGATGGCCGAGGCGATCGCCGATTTCTTTGCCTCCGACACCGCCCGCGCGCAGTTGGATGCCCTGACCGAGTGGCTGACCATCGAGGATGTCGCCGCCCCCGCCACCGACGGATCGCCCGTCGCGGGCAAGACCGTGGTGTTCACCGGCACGTTGGAGCAGATGACCCGCGCCGAAGCAAAGGCCAGGGCGGAGGAAATGGGTGCGAAGGTCTCCGGCTCCGTCTCCTCCAAGACCGATATCGTCATTGCGGGTCCCGGCGCCGGATCGAAGGAGAAGAAGGCCCGCGATCTGGGCCTGACCGTGTTGAGCGAGGCGGAATGGCTGGAGTTAATCGGGTGACGCACCCAACCCGGATAAGTCCACCTTGCACCGCGTTCCATACTTGCGCCAGATAGGGCATGGCTGGTCGTCCCGAAGTGTTGTTTCCCCTGTTCGCCGATTTGACCGGTTTGCCCGGCATCGGTCCGAAAACCGCGCCGTTATTCGCCCGGATCGGGGTGGAGAGCCCGCGCGACCTGCTGATGACCTTGCCGACCGGCGGAACCGACCGGCGGTTGAAGCCCTCGATCCTCGACGTGCCGCTGCCCGCGACCGTAACGGTGGAGGTCGAGATCGGGCGTCACGCACCGGCCTCGGCCAAGGGCCACCCCTATCGCGTCAGCGTGCGCGACGCAAAAACCGACTTCCAGATCGTCTATTTCCACGCTCGCGACGACTGGATGGAGCGTCATCTCCCCCCCGGTGAGCGTCGGGTCGTCTCGGGCCGGGTGGAGCTTTTCGATGGTGTCGCGCAGATGGTGCACCCGGATCATGTTCTGCATCGGGCGCAGGCCGAGGCGCTGCTACCGTTCGAGCCGACCTATCCCCTGACGGCTGGCCTCACGTTGAAAACGGTGGTCAAGGCGCAGCGCGGCGCGCTCGACCGGGTGATGGACCTGCCGGAATGGATCGCCCCGCAGATCGTTGCGGATCGCGGCTGGCCGGGATGGAGCGCAGCGCTCAAATCCGCGCATGCGCCCGATTCCAGTGCCGATCTGGCGGATACGACACCGGCGCGTCAACGGCTCGCCTATGACGAGTTGTTCGCGCATCAGGTCACGCTGACCCTGGCGCGGGCACGGGCGCGCCGCAAGCCGGGCCGCGCTTCATCAGGGGATGGTCATCTGCGCGAACGGGCGCTGGCGGCCCTGCCGTATCGACCGACGGGCGCGCAAACCCGCGCGGTGCAGCAGATCGTCGAGGATCTCGCCGCCCCTCTCCGCATGAACCGGTTGTTGCAGGGCGATGTCGGCTCGGGCAAGACGCTGGTCGCCCTGCTTGCCATGCTGGCTGTGGTTGAGGCGGGCGGGCAGGCGGCACTGATGGCCCCGACGGAAATCCTCGCACGGCAGCATATGGAGGCGCTCGCCCCCCTGATCGCGCCACTTGGCCTGCGGATCGTTCTTTTGACCGGGCGCGACAAGGGGACCACCCGGCAGGAGAAGCTGTCAGCCCTCGCCAATGGTCAGATCCACATCCTGCTGGGAACGCACGCTTTGTTCCAATCGGACGTGGATTTCGCCGATCTGCGCCTCGCCATCATAGATGAGCAGCACCGCTTCGGCGTGCGGGAGCGGATGACCCTGGGGGCGAAGGGGCGGGCGGTGGACATCCTCGTGATGACGGCGACACCGATTCCCCGCTCGCTCAGCCTTGCGCAATACGGGGATATGGACCTCAGCGTGCTGGACGAAAAGCCACCCGGCCGCCAGCCGATCGAGACGGCGCTCGTCTCGGCCGAGCGGATGGATCAGGTGGTCGCGCGCTTGCGATCCGCTCTGGACGCCGGGCGGCAGGCCTATTGGGTCTGCCCGCTGGTCGAGGAAAGCGAGGTGGTCGAGGCGACAGCGGCGGAGGAACGCCACCGTGCCCTGCGTATCGCCCTGGGCGAGCAGAATGTCGGCCTGGTCCACGGGCGACTGCCCCCGGCAGAGAAAGACGCCGCAATGGCTGATTTCATCGCCGGGCGCACCCGCGTTCTGGTCGCCACGACAGTGATCGAGGTTGGCGTGAACGTGCCCGCCGCGACGATCATGGTGATCGAACAGGCGGAGCGTTTCGGGCTGGCGCAACTGCACCAGTTGCGCGGGCGTGTCGGACGCGGCTCCGAAAAATCCACCTGCCTGCTGATGTATCAACCGCCCCTGGGTGAGGCCGCACGCGCCCGGATGGAGATCATGCGAGAAACCGAGGACGGCTTTCGCATCGCGGATGAGGATTTGCGCCTGCGCGGGGCGGGGGATGTTCTGGGAACGGCGCAATCCGGGCTGCCGAGGTTCCGAATCGCGGATTTGGAGCGTCAGACCGCCCTGCTGGCCCTTGCGCACAAGGATGCGCGCCTGTTGCTGGACCGGGATCCTGACCTGACAACGGATCGAGGCAGGGCGGTGCGAACGCTTCTTTACCTGATGGAGCAGGATCGCGCGATCCGTTTGCTATCAGTAGGTTAACGCAGTTATCCCCAAAAGTTCGCAAATGTTCTCATTTTGTCTTGACCTTAGGGCCGAGTTAACGGAACATTAAGGCAACACGGAACAGGAGGTTGCCACGATGATCCCGCATATGCTGAACACCGCCCGCCACCATGGATCGGAAATGCTGGGGGATGCCATCGGCCTCGCCGCGATCTGCGTGATGATCGTCGGCGCGTTGGTGATCTGAGCCCGTAACGAAGTTTCTGCCGCAATCGGGATGCCGCGCGGTCCAGTTGTCCCTCACGATGCGGGTTTCCGCGTCATTCTGGCCGCGACCCGATGCAACCCAACTCGCCGCACGTCTCAGGACGTTGCGGCGATTTTTTTGTCTGCGATGGATTCGAATGCCGCGACCGTCGCGTCCGGCACCAGCAGGATCGAGGCGTGGCGGTTGCGATAGGCGCGGGCCGGTTCCAGCGCCGCGTAGCCGTCGAAGGGGGCATCCGGCACCGGGCCGTCCTCACGCAGCATGGCGCGCAGGGCATCGCGGCCGGCTCGGGCCTCCTCCAGGCTCAGCCCGACGGCCTGTTCCCCGAACACCGCAGCCGAGGCTTGGCCCAACGCGCAGGCCTTCACATCCTGGCCGAACCGGACGATTTTTCCGTCGGCAATGTCCAGATCGACCGTCACCGTCGATCCGCACAGCGGCGACCGCTTGGTCACACTCGCATCCGGGCTGTCCAGCCGCTCCTGATGCGGAATGGCGGAGGCCAGCGCGAGGATCCGCTGGGAATAGAGCTTCATCATCTCGTCGTCGCGCTCGCTCATGCTCTCGCCTTTCGCTGTTCTGCCCCTTAGATAGGTCCGGACACCGCTTACGGAAAGACCCGACATGACCGTGATATTCGACCCCGCCACCCTGCGCTATACCGCCGAAGGTCTCATCCCCGCCATCGCTCAGGATACCGGGGGTGCCGTTTTGATGATGGCATGGATGACCCGCGAAACGGTGGAGGAAACGCTGACCACCGGGCAGGTCACCTATTGGTCCCGCTCCCGGCAGGCGATCTGGCGCAAGGGCGAAAGCTCGGGCCACGTTCAGACCCTGATCGAGATGCGCGTGGATTGTGACCGCGATTGCCTGCTGATGATTGTCGATCAGGCGGGCCCGGCCTGTCACACCAACCGCCGCTCCTGCTTCTACACCGCGATTCGCGACGGGGCGGAGGTGGAGTTGATGGCCCCCGAGGTCTGACCCTCACCCGGCTTGAAAGCCGATCGCGCGCAGCACGTCCTCGCGGCTCCACCCTTCGGTGCGCAAAGTAGCCAGCGCGCGCGCATCGTCCCGCTTCGCCAGGCGCTTGCCGTTTTCGTCGCGGATCAGGCGGTGATGGCGATATAGCAGTTCGGGCAGGTCCAGCAGCACTTGCAACAGTCGGTGCAGGGGCGTAGCGGCGAACAGGTCGCGCCCGCGTGTCACATGCGTAACCCCCTGGGCGGCATCGTCGATCACCACGGCGATATGGTATGACGTGCCGATATCCCGACGGGCCAGAACGATATCGCCCACATTATGCAACAGCGCCTCGGCATCCAGCGCGTGCCGCCCCGGCTCAAAGTCGAGTTCCGTGAAACCGATCCGCGAAACGCCGCCAATGGCGCCGATTGCGGCGGCCATGTTCAGCCGGATCGTGGCATCCATCGCCACATGTCCGGCGTTCCGGCAGGTGCCGGGATAGATCAGACCGTCCGGCCCGTGCATCGGGGCCCCCTCCTGCGGGGCGCTCAACGCGGCCTTGATATCGGCGCGGGTGCAAGTGCAGCGATAGGTCAGGCCCGCCTCGGTCAACCGGCCGACCGCATCGCGATACAGATGCAAACGCTCGGACTGCCGCAACACCGGCTCCTGCCAGGTCAGGCCCAGCCAGTGTAGATCGTCGAGGATCGCAGCCTCCCATTCAGGCCGGCAACGGGCGGTGTCGATATCCTCCATTCGCAGCAGGAACCGGTCGGCATGCCGTGCGGCGGTCAGCGCGGAAAAGGCATGTCCCAGATGCAACGGCCCGGTCGGAGAGGGCGCGAACCGCTCAACTTTTTTGCAGGACATAGATCGTGGCCCCGACATTCTGCCCCGGCATATGCTCACCATGCTCGCGCAGCAGACAGCGCGCCGCGCCGGCATCGACCCAGGCCATGATGCGACCGATATAACTCTTGTCCGCAAGCGCATGATCGTTCAGGGAAAAAACGAACAGGCCATCGTGGGGCAACGCTTGCAGAACCGTATCAATCAGGCTGGCAGGGGCATGACCGGGGCTGAACAATCCGATGGCTGACACGCTGTGATAGCTTTGCCCCTGCATCGCATCGTCCGCATCCCCGACGCTCAAGTTGCGATAGATGCCACGTTCGCGCGCCTGATCCACCATCTGCGGGGTCAGATCGACGCCGTCCACAGTCTCGAACCCGGCCAGTTTCAGCGCCAGACCTCCCAGCCCGGTGCCGCAGCCCAGATCCAGAACCGGTTGCGCCGGGTCCGCCCCGGCCTCACGCAGGGCCACCGCGCAGCGTTCCGGTGTGACATAGCCGTTCTGCGTCACTTCCTCGTCATAGCTGGTCGCCCATTGCGCGTACAAATCCCGCGCGTCGCCCTCCAGCGTGTAGACCTCTTCGAAAAACTTCTTGGCCATCGTCACCTCCTTCCCCCATCCTAACGGGGTTCGACGGCGAGGGCTATTGTGCAGCGATCTCAGATGGAAGGCTGTTCAACCACTCTGCCCAGGCGACCTTGGCGCGGTCGGTATAGGCGATCTTGCGGTCCTTCTTGCCACGACGCCCCTTCTTTGGCGCGTCGAGTGGCGGGAACAGGCCGAAATTGACGTTCATCGGCTGAAAGGTCTCAGCCTCGGCGCCGCCGGTAATGTGGCCGAGCAGGGCACCGATGGCGGTGGTCTGGGGCGGTGTCGGCACATCGACACCCAGCTTTTCATAGGCCGCCAGACGCCCGGCCAGCAGGCCCATCGCGGCGGATTCCACGTATCCCTCGACCCCGGTGACCTGCCCGGCAAAACGCAGATCGGGCCGGGATTTCAACCGCATCTGACCATCGAGCAACCGGGGGGAGTTCAGGAACGTATTGCGATGAATGCCGCCCAGCCGCGCGAACTCAGCATTCTCCAACCCAGGAATGCTTTTAAAAACATCTGTTTGCGCGCCGTACTTCATCTTGGTCTGAAAGCCGACAATGTTGTAGAGCGTGCCGAGCGCGTTTTCCCGGCGCAACTGGACGATGGCATGGGCCTTGATGTCCGGCTGGTGCGGATTGGTCAGGCCGACCGGCTTCATCGGGCCCCAGCGCAGGGTTTCGCGCCCGCGTTCTGCCATCACCTCGATGGGAAGGCAGGCGTCGAAATAGGGGGTGTCGCGCTCCCAATCCTTGAACTCGGTCTTGTCGGCGGACAACAGCGCGTCGATGAAGGCCTCGTACTGGTCGCGGTCCATCGGGCAGTTGAGGTAGGCGGTGCGCTCCTCCTCCGTCTCGCCCTTGTCATAGCGGGACTGGAACCACGCCTTGCTCAGATCGATGCTGTCGGCGTGGACGATGGGCGCAATCGCGTCGAAGAAGGCGAGGCTTTCCTCACCCGTCTGCGCGCGCAAAGCCTCCGCCATGGCGGGTGAGGTCAGCGGCCCGGTGGCGATGATGGTGCTGCCCCAATCCTCGGGCGGCAGACCGGCGACTTCACCGCGCGCGATCTCGATCAAGGGATGCGCCTCGATCTTCGCCGTGACCTCATCCGAGAACGCATCGCGGTCCACGGCCAGTGCGCCACCTGCGGGCAGCTTGTGCCGGTCGCCGGTGGAGATGATCAGCCCGCCCGCCTGACGCATTTCCCAATGCAGCAGGCCGACGGCGTTGCTCTCATCATCGTCCGAGCGGAAGGAGTTGGAACACACCAGCTCCGCCAGGCCCTGCGTCTGGTGGGCGAACGTCTCGACCATGGGTCGCATTTCGTGCAGCACGACCGGCACGCCGAGGGTCGCGGCCTGCCAGGCAGCCTCGCAACCGGCCATGCCGCCGCCGATGATATGGATGGGTGTTTTCATGTGCGCCATGTACGCCCCCCGATGCGAATTGAAAAGCGGCGCATGTGAATTTTACGCGCCGGGCGCTTTCACCGATGCAGCGCGAACCGCCCCGGCCCCTGCGCGGCGAGGATCAGCAACCCGCCCGCAATGGCCCAGTTCTTGACGAAGATGCTCATCTGCCACGGATCGGACGGGATCAGGTGAAAGATGCTGGTCATCATGCAGTACGCCGCCAGTGCAAGTGCCATTGGGCGTGTCCACAGGCCCAGAAACAGGCATAGGGCGCCAAGTGCGTTGAACGCCAAAGCAGGCCAGGTCAGCGCACCGGGCAGGCCGCGCTCAGTCAGCAGGTCGGCGGCGGGCGCGGGGTCCAGCCCCTTTTGCACCGCCCCGGCCAGAAACAGCAGGCCGAGCAGAACCCGGCCCGCCAGCATCAGCGCATCATTCGGCATTCGGCGTATCGGGGCCGGTGTCCTGCGTCGTGTCGGGTCCGACATCGGGCAGGATGTCCGCCTCCTCCGCCTCGGCGATCCAGGCGACGCTGACGACCTTTTCCCCCTCGCGGGTGTTGAACACGCGCACACCCCCGGCGGAGCGGGACCGGAACGAGATGTCCGCGACCGGGGTACGGATCGACTGCCCCGCATCGGTTGCCAGCATGATCTGATCGTGGATATCCACCGGGAAGCTGGCGACCAGACGCCCGCCGCGCAGCGCCCTGTCCATCGCCATCACGCCCTGGCCCCCGCGCCCGCGCACCGGATAATCGTGCGAGGAGCTGAGCTTACCCGCGCCATTTTCCGTCAGGGTCAGGATCAGATCCTCGGATGCGGACATCTCGGCATAGCGTTCGTTCGACAAAGGCCCAGCCTCTGCAACGGTCTCTTCATCTGTATCGACCTCATCTTCATCGACCAGACCTTCGGTCGCGCGACGCCGTTTCAGATAAGCGGTTCTCTCCGCCGGATCGGCCTCGAAGTGGCGGATCACCGACATGGACACGACCGCGTCCCCCTCGGCCAGGCGGATGCCGCGCACCCCGGTCGAGGTACGGGAGTTGAAGACACGCACCGCCGTGGACGGGAAGCGGATCGCCCGGCCCATTGCCGTGACCAGCATCACGTCGTCATCCTCGCCGCAGATGCGGGCATTGACCAGACGGGTGCCGTCATCGGCCAGACGCATCGCGATCTTGCCGTTGCGCATGATATTGGTGAAATCGCTGAGCCGGTTGCGGCGCACGTCACCCGCCGAAGTGGCGAAGACGACCTGCAAATCGCCCCAATCGGACTCATCCCGGTCAACGGGCATGGTTGCGGCAATCCCCGTACCGGGTTGAATCGGCAGGATATTCACCAGCGCCTTGCCCCGTGCATTGCGACCGCCCTGCGGCAGGCGCCAAGTCTTGAGCTGATAGACCATCCCGGTCGTCGTAAAGAACAGGATCGCGGTATGCGTGTTGGCGACGAACAGCGTGGTGACGAAATCCTCGTCCTTCATGTTCATGCCGCCGATCCCCTTGCCACCGCGCCGTTGCGCGCGGAATTCGTCGAGGGGGGTGCGCTTGATATAGCCGCCATTGGTGATGGTCACGACCATCTCCGCCGGTTCGATCAGGTCTTCGTCGTCCATATCACCTGCGTAATCGACGATTTCGGAGCGGCGTGGCGTTGCGTATTTTTCGCGCACTTCCGCAATCTCATCGCGGATGATCGTCATGATCCGATCGCGGGAGCGCAGGATATCGAGGTAATCCGCTATCTTGACCGCCAGCACCTCCAACTCATCGGTGATTTCCTTGACACCCAGCGCGGTCAGGCGTTGCAGACGCAATTCGAGGATCGCGTTCGCCTGCTCCAGCGACAGGTTATAGGTGCCATCCTCGTTCATCGTGTGGCTGGGATCGTCGATCAACTGGATGTATTCGGCGATCTTCTCCGCCGGCCAGCGGCGGGTCATCAGTTTCTCACGCGCCTCGCCCCGATCGGCGGAGGATCGGATGGTCGCGACCACTTCATCGACGTTTTCGACGGCGACGGCCAGACCGGACAGGATGTGGGCGCGCTCGCGGGCCTTGTTCAACTCGAACGCGGTGCGGCGGGCGACGACCTCCTCACGGAACGCGACGAAGGCGGTCAGGAAGCCGCGCAGGGTCAACTGCTCGGGCCGGCCATTGTTCAGGGCCAGCATGTTCGCGGCGAAGCTGGTTTGCAGCGGCGTGAAACGGTAAAGCTGGTTCAGCACCACATCCGCCGTCGCGTCGCGCTTCAGCTCGATCACCACCCGCACGCCGAAGCGGTCGGATTCGTCCTGAACGTGGGCGATGCCCTCGATCTTCTTGTCACGGGCAAGTTCCGCGATCCGCTCGATCATGGTGGACTTGTTCACCTGATAGGGGATTTCGCGCACGACGATGGCGTAGCGATCCTTGCGGATTTCCTCGACCTCGGTCTTGGCCCGGATCACGACGGAGCCGCGCCCCTCGGTATACGCCTTGCGCGCGCCCTGACGCCCGATGATGATGCCGCCGGTCGGAAAATCCGGGGCAGGGACGTATTCGATCAGATCCTCGGAGGTCAGATCGGGGTTGTCGATCAAGGCGGATGCGGCGTCCAGCACCTCACCCAGATTGTGCGGCGGAATGCGTGTGGCCATGCCGACGGCAATCCCCTCCGCCCCGTTGACCAGCAGGTTGGGATAGCGGGCCGGCAGGACCGTGGGTTCGATGTCCTTGCCATCATAGTTGGCCTGAAAATCGACGGTATCCTTGTCGATATCGGCCAGCATCGCGTCCGCGGGGGGCGCCATGCGCACCTCAGTATATCGCATCGCGGCCGGGCTGTCGCCGTCCATCGAGCCGAAGTTGCCCTGACCGTCCAGCAGCGGCAGTCGCATGGAGAAGTCCTGCGCCATGCGCACCAGTGCATCATAGATCGCGGTATCGCCGTGCGGGTGATATTTACCGATCACGTCGCCGACGGGCCGCGCGGATTTGCGATAGCCCTTGTCGGCGGTGTTTCCCGTCTCATGCATCGCGTAGAGGATGCGCCGGTGCACCGGCTTCAGGCCGTCGCGCACATCCGGGATCGCGCGAGAGATGATGACGCTCATCGAGTAATCGAGGAAGGAGCGTTTCATCTCCTCCTCGATCGTGATGCTGGGCCCGTCATAGACGGGGCGTTGCGGATGATCGTCGTTGTTTTCGGGTGTGTCTGGCGTATCGCTCACTCGTGGTCCTGCCTATCCCGTGCCGCTATATATTGTGTGTCTCTTATGCGACAACGGGGCGGGGAAGGCAATCTGTATGGGGCAAAAACACCCTGTAAATAAACGCTCGACACCCCGGTTTCACAAACAGGAGGCGCTGCGCGCGATTTCGGGCTACCGCGTGTCGGGGGAGGGGGGGTCAGCGGCAGGCGCGTCCTGCCCATCGTCAGCGTGCGCGCCATCCGTCTCCGACGCCAGAAAGCGCCCCAACTTCGACAGGACCGGCATATGTTCGCTGAACACCCGGATTACCACCAACATGGGCACGGCGACGACCATTCCCACGACCGACCACAGCCAAGCCCAGAACGCGACTGACAGGAACACCACCACCGGGTTCAGCTTCAACGATCGACCGACAAAATAGGGTGTCACGAGCTGTCCCTCCACCGAGGTGCAGCCAAAATAGACACCAGCGGTCAGGGCTGCCATCCAGATATCGGGCAGCGCGATTAGTCCGATGATCAGCGCCCCGGCCGTGCCGATGATCGCGCCGACATAAGGCATGTAATTCAGGATGAAGGCCGCAACCCCGAACAACAGCGGATCCGGCATGCCCAATGCCCACATGGCAAGGCCGACCACCACGCCCAGTCCGGCGTTGATAACCGTGATGGTGAACAGGTAGCGGCCCAGACGCCGTTCTATATCGTCTGCAATCGCCATCGCGCGCTTCTTGTCGCGCAGCTTCGGGATGACCTCGACCACGCGTTTGCGAAACAGGTCGCCCGACGCGAGGATGAAGAACAGCAACACGAGGGTAAAGACGATCTGGCCCAGCACCAGCGGGGCGGTGGCGGCGATCTGTGCGGCGATGTTGCCGTCACGTTCACTGACCTCGACCTGCACGGATTGCATCCCGTCGGGGTCCTGGGACGCGACTTCGGTGCTGGCGCTGGCGCCGCCTGTCTCCGCCAATTCGTCGATCTTCTGGGCGGCCTCGTTCACGGCCTCGACGGTTCCTTGCAGGCTCGCCAGCTTACGTTCGATGCGAAAGGCGATGTTGGGGGCGTCGTCGATCCAGTCGCTGGCGGGCTGGGCGAGCGCGGTGACCAGAGCGGCCAGACCGCTGACCAGCGTCAGCGTGATTACCAAGGCAGCGATCCCATCGGAAAGCCCGATCCGGTTCATGCCCCTGCGAACCGGGCGAAAGACCAGCGCCAACAGAATCGCGGCCAGCACCGGCATCAGGAAATCACGTGCCGAGGCAAGGGCGCCCGTAAGCATGATGATCGCGATAATGGTGACGGCCCAGGCGATCACCCGTCCTTCGATCCCTCGATCCAACTGCGTCATTTCGTACCGCCCCCTGTGCCTGAGGGGGAACCTAGACGCATTGTCGTAGCCTTCAATGGCACATTTTCCTGTGTGGCGTGTGCACGGGGCGGGATCGGACCGCATAACATTAGGGTTTGCGAAGCCCGACTGAACTGCGCCGTCAGGAACCTGACCTGCGTACCGGCACCCTGCGGCTGCCGGCAGGCTCTTCTAAACAAAGGAATCTTGCGTCCCTTGTATGATGTGGTGAGGCCTGCCGCGTTCGCCGCAGCAGGTCTCCGGGCGGGCCGCCCCCCCTTGCCACCGCGGTGGCAAAAGGGTCAGGCCCGCCGGATTTCGGTATCAGAACGGAATGTCGTCATCCATGTCGGAGCCGTAATTGCCGCCTGACGCACCCCCGCCCGAGGAAGACCCGCCGCCATAGGAGCCGCCACCGCCGCTGCGGCCCCCGCCACCGCCGTAATCACCGCCGCCCCCGCCGGACCCGCCGCCGTCGCGCCCGTCCAGCATGGTCAGGGTGCCGTCGAAACCTTGCAGGACAACCTCGGTCGAGTACCTGTCCGCGCCGGATTGATCCTGATACTTGCGGGTTTGCAGCTTGCCCTCGATATAGACCTTCGAGCCCTTCTTGAGGTATTGCTCCGCGATGCGGACCAGCCCCTCCTGGAAGATTGCGACGGAATGCCACTCCGTCTTTTCACGCCGCTCGCCCGACTGCTTGTCGCGCCAGGTTTCGGATGTGGCGATGCGCAGGTTGCACACCTTGCCGCCATTGGCGAAGGACCGGACCTCGGGGTCGCGGCCCAGATTGCCGATCAGGATGACCTTGTTGACGCTGCCTGCCATGGGGCTTCTCCGCTCATGATTCTGTTTGAGGACCGACGATATGGCCGCCTGCGACCCGATGCACCCCGCAATTTGGCGTTTTGCCCAGATTCCGTGCCGCCATCAAGACCGCCACAGGTTAACGGAACGTTATGACGCGCTTCCAAGTGTTCCATTTTTGTTCTATGGTAAACGCGGCTGCGGACCCTACATGAAGCGGCTGGACATAAACGGAGTGTGGCATGGCCGAGCTGAAGACGATTTCGATCCGGGGTGCGCGGGAGCATAACCTGAAATCCATTGATGTGGATTTGCCGCGCGACACGCTGATCGTCATCACGGGTCTGTCTGGATCGGGCAAGTCCTCGCTTGCCTTCGACACCATCTATGCTGAGGGGCAGCGACGCTACGTGGAATCGCTCAGCGCCTATGCGCGGCAGTTCCTCGACATGATGCAAAAGCCGGATGTGGATCACATCACCGGCCTCAGCCCCGCGATTTCCATCGAGCAGAAGACGACCTCGAAGAATCCGCGCTCCACCGTCGGCACGGTGACGGAGATCTACGATTACCTGCGCCTGCTGTTCGCCCGCGTCGGCGTGCCCTATTCCCCCGCCACCGGCCTGCCCATCGAGGCGCAGCAAGTGTCCGAGATGGTGGACAGAGTGATGGCGATGGAGGAGGGCACCCGCGCCTATCTGCTCGCCCCGATCATCCGCGATCGCAAGGGGGAATACCGCAAGGAATTCGCCGAGCTGAAGAAGCAGGGCTTCCAACGGGTGAAGGTCAACGGCGCGTTCTACGAGCTGGATGAACCGCCCGTGCTGGACAAGAAGTTCCGCCACAATATCGACGTCGTGGTCGATCGCCTGGTCGTGAAGGAGGGGTTGGAGACGCGGCTGGCCGACAGCTTCCGCACCGCGCTCGACCTTGCGGACGGCATCGCCGTTCTGGAAACCGCCGTCACCGGGGATGAGGAACCGCAACGCACGACCTTCTCCGAAAACTTCGCCTGTCCTGTCAGCGGCTTCACGATCCCCGAGATCGAGCCGCGCCTGTTCTCGTTCAACGCGCCGTTCGGCGCGTGCCCGGTCTGTGACGGGCTGGGGGTGGAGCTGTTCTTTGACGAGCGCCTGATTGTGCCGGACGAATCGCTGAGCCTGTACAAGGGCGCGATCGCACCGTGGTCGAAATCCAAATCCCCCTATTTCCGCCAGACCATCGACGCGCTGGCCAATCATTACGAGTTCGACAAGAACGCGCCTTGGCACAGCCTGCCGCCGCATGTGAAACAGTTGATTCTGCACGGGACGGGCACGGAAAAGATCAAGTTCCGCTATGATGAGGGTGGGCGCGTCTATGAAATCTCACGCGTGTTCGAAGGGGTCGTGCCCAACCTCGAACGTCGCTACCGCGAGACGGATTCGTCGTGGAGCCGTGAGGAAATGGAGCGCTATCAGAACAACCGCGCCTGCGGGGCCTGCGATGGCTACCGGCTCAAGCCCGAGGCGCTGGCGGTCAAGATCGACGGCGTGCACGCAGGGCAGGTGGTGCAATTGTCCATCCGCGACGCGCTCGACTGGATCGAGAAGGCCCCCGGAACCCTGACGAAACAACGGCAGGAAATCGCCCGCGCGATCTTCAAGGAAATTCGCGAGCGGCTTGGCTTTCTGGTGAATGTGGGTCTGGATTACCTGACGCTCAGCCGCAATTCGGGCACCCTGTCTGGGGGGGAGAGCCAGCGGATCCGGCTCGCCTCGCAGATCGGCAGCGGCCTGACGGGCGTGCTCTACGTTCTGGATGAGCCGTCCATCGGCCTACACCAACGCGACAATGACCGCCTGTTGACCACGCTGAAGAATCTGCGCGATGCGGGCAATACCGTGATCGTGGTCGAACATGACGAGGAGGCGATCCGCGAGGCGGATTACGTGCTCGACATCGGACCGGGCGCGGGTGTGCATGGCGGCCAGATCATCGCCTCCGGCACGCCGGCGGAAATCGCCGCCACGCCTGAGTCCATTACCGGGCAATACCTGACCGGCGTGCGCGAAATCGCCGTCCCGGCCAAGCGGCGCAAAGGTTCCGGCAAGAAGGTCAAGGTGGTCAAGGCGACCGGCAACAACCTCAAGACCGTGACCGCGGAATTCCCCCTCGGCCTGCTCTGCTGCGTCACCGGCGTATCGGGCGGCGGCAAGTCCACGCTGACCATAGAGACGTTGTTCAAGACAGCCTCCATGCGACTGAACGGTGCCCGCCAAACCCCCGCGCCCTGTGAGCAGATCAAGGGGCTGGAGCATCTGGACAAGGTCATCGACATCGACCAGTCGCCCATCGGCCGCACGCCACGCTCCAACCCCGCCACCTATACCGGCGCCTTCACCCCGATCCGCGACTGGTTCGCCGGAATGCCCGAGGCAAAGACCCGTGGCTACAAGGCGGGCCGGTTCAGCTTCAACGTCAAGGGCGGTCGCTGCGAGGCGTGCCAGGGCGACGGCCTCATCAAGATCGAGATGCACTTCCTGCCCGACGTCTATGTCACCTGCGAAACCTGCGACGGCAAACGTTATAACCGCGAAACGCTGGAGGTGAAGTTCAAGGGCAACTCCATCGCCGACGTGCTCGACATGACGATCGAGGATGCGGCGGACCTTTTTCAGGCCGTCCCCGCGATCCGCGACAAGATGGAAACGCTCAAGCGGGTCGGTCTGGGCTATATCAAGGTGGGCCAATCTTCGACCACGCTGTCAGGCGGTGAGGCGCAGCGCGTCAAGCTGGCCAAGGAGCTGAGCAAGCGCGCAACGGGCCGCACGCTCTATATCCTCGACGAACCGACGACGGGTCTGCATTTCGAGGACACGAAAAAGCTGCTCGAAGTGATTCAGGAACTGGTGGACCAGGGCAATTCCGTGGTGATTATCGAACACAATCTCGACGTTATCAAATGTGCGGACTGGATCATCGACATCGGGCCTGAGGGCGGCGATGGCGGCGGTGAACTGGTTGCTGTCGGAACGCCGGAGAAGGTCGCCAGAACCGAGGGCAGCTATACCGGCCACTACCTGCGTGAGGTGCTGGCAAAGCGAAAGATCGCAGCGGAATGAGCGCCTGACCGGGTGGGCTCAGCGGGGGTGGCTCAGCGGGAGATGTAGAACATGTCCCGCACCACCAGATTTTCCCCTTCGAGGGCCAGAACCAGGCTTGAATCCCCCACGCGGTAATAGGTGAACTCCTCCTCGTATTTCGGTCCGACAAGATCGGCCGACAGCACGGTGAGGATGGCCGCCCCCCGCAGGGGCTGCCCCAGAATGACCGCCAGGCCCAATTGCTCGGGCCAGATGCATCCTCTCTGCGTGTCCAGTTGCGGCGGGATGCAATCCACCTGCGCCACAGCAGGCGTCAGCGGCAGCAGGATCGCCGTGGCAAGCAGAACAGACATCAGTGGGCGAATACGTTTCATGGGTATGTAACGTTCATCACGTTGCGTCAGATCCGTAAAGCATCAATTTTCACGAGGACGTGACGGCTTGCTTGACGGCTCCGTGACACCTGCGTCACAGTTGAGCAAAGCAGGAGGAACCATGATGCTCGTACAGCACATTTTGACGTCCAAGGCGGCTGGGGTCCAGACCATCCCTGCGAGTGCGTCTGTATCCGAGGCCACGCAGCAGCTTTCCACGCAGAAAATCGGCGCGCTGATCGTCTCCGACGACAATGGGGCCACGATCCGGGGCATCCTGTCTGAACGCGATATCGTGCGTGAGGTTGGGGCACGCGGGGCCGCGGCTCTGTCCGATTCCGTGATGGACATCATGACGGCCAAGGTCCAGTTCTGCACCCCCTCGGATGAGGCCGTCGCCGTGCTGACCCGCATGACCGGCGGACGGTTCCGCCACATGCCTGTGCGTGGAAATGACGGCGCGGTCGTTGGAATCATCTCGATCGGGGATGTGGTCAAGGCGCGCCTGGGTGAGGTCGAGAACGAGAATTCCGCCCTGTCCGACATGATCCGTGGCTATTGAGAGACGCTCCTATTAACTGTCGCGCCCGCGCGACCTTCGTTTCATCCGCCGTTACCAGATCACGAAATGCGGGACTGACTGGACTTCGCGCAGCAATTCCACGAATTCCGCAAACGGGATCAGCATCAGGAAACCGACTGCGTCGAGCATGGTGCTGTGAAATGCGCTAAGGTTCACCGTCACTTCGCGAGGTGAGACATAGGCGAAGGGGCTGGGGAGGATCCGCGGCACGCGCGAGGCATATTCGTCATAGGCGGCCCCGAATTTCGCCCGCAGGTGCTTTTCCTCACGACGCGCGGTTGCACTCAAAACAACGAAGACCGTACCCGTCAGCAGAACCGTCAACACGATGCTGCCCAGCATCATGCCCAGACCCAGCATCGCGATTGTCGAAAACAGGTAAAGCGGGTGGCGGCAGATCGAATATGGCCCGACCTGCACGATCATCTCGTTCTTGCGCCCACCGGCATAGAGGATCGACCACAACCGCCCGATCACCCCGCCGATCAGCAGCAGGATGCCGATATTCTCGAAGATTTCCAGCGTCAGCGTCTCGTTCCCCCAGGCGGGCGTGCTGAATATGATGAGCGGAACCGCCATCAGCAGCGCGATCCGCAAGGTTATGATCCGCACACGTTGTCTTGCCGGGGGGGAGTAGGTGTCGCTCATCACGATCCCTTTCATATTCATGCGAGGATGCTTCGCTCCCCGCGGAAATGTTGTAAAAAGGTGTCTGTTCCCAAAATAGTGCTACGTCAACCGGAATCCTCTTGTGCTAGATTTCGCGCTTCCCCGCTTGACCTGCGCTGCGCAATATTGTTGCGTCACGAAAACAAGCCCGATGGGAGCTGACATGCGTATTGCCCTTTACCCCGGAACTTTCGATCCGGTCACCCTTGGACACCTCGACGTGATCCGTCGCGCGATGAAGCTGACGGACAGGCTGGTGATCGGCGTGGCGATCAACCGCGACAAGGGGCCGCTCTTCACCCTGGAGGAACGCGTCGCGATGATCGAGGCCGAAGTCACCCCCCTGGCCAAGGCCGCGGGATGCGAACTGGTCGTGCATCCGTTCGAAAACCTGCTGATCCATTGCGCGCAGGATGTCAGCGCCAACATGATCATACGCGGGCTGCGCGCGGTTTCCGATTTCGAGTACGAGTTCCAGATGGTCGGCATGAACCGGGCGATGGACAACGACATCGAAACGGTTTTCCTGATGGCGGATGCGCAGCATCAGGCGATCGCGTCGCGTCTGGTCAAGGAAATCTGCCGTCTGGGCGGCGATATCAGCTCCTTCGTTCCGCAGGCGGTCGAGGATGCCCTGCGCGAACGGCTCGGATAGCACCGCCCACCCGCTTTGCACCAGATCCCCGCCGCGCAAGGGTGGCCTAACCGCGCCCGCGCCCCTACATAAGGCGCGAACCGAAAACGCGAGGAGACCCGCATGGCCGACGCTACGCCCGAAAACACCATGATCATCACGCTGCCCGCAGGCGAGGTGCATATCGCACTGATGCCGGATGTCGCGCCCAAGCATGTCGAGCGGATGAAGACCCTCGTTGCGCAAAAGGCCTATGACGGCGTTGCGTTCCACCGCGTCATCGACGGCTTCATGGCCCAGACCGGCGACGTGGAGCATGGCAAGGAAGGCGGCGATCCCCGTCGCGCGGGCACCGGCGGGTCCGATCTGCCCGATCTGCCGGCCGAATTCTCCAAGGTGCCGTTCGAGCGTGGAACCGCCGGAATGGCGCGGTCGCAGAACCCTGATTCCGCGAACTCGCAATTCTTCATCATGTTCGATCAGGGTGCCTTCCTGAACGGTCAGTACACTGTGTTCGGCCAGGTCATCAAAGGCATGGAGCATGTGGACAAGATCAAGCGCGGGGCAGGCGGCTCCGGTGCCGTGACCGATCCCGACCGCATGATCACCGTGCGCATGGGGGATACGGTATGATCGCGCGCCTCGCACTTCTGGCGGCTGTGCTGGCCACGCCGCTGGCGGCACAGGATCTGGTCCTCGAAATGGAAAGCGGCGAGATCACCATCGCTCTCGACGCCGAGGCGGCACCCCAGCATGTCGAACGCATTGTCGAGCTGACGCAAACCGGGGCCTATGACGGCGTCGCCTTCCACCGGGTGATCGAGGGCTTCATGGCCCAGACCGGCGATGTGGAATGCGGTGTCGAGGGCGCATCCTGCCCCGCAGGCACCGGCGGCTCCGACATGGGCGATCTGCCGGCGGAGTTTTCCGACCGCAGTTTCGAGCCGGGCGTCGTGGGCATGGCACGCTCGCAGAATCCTGATTCCGCGAACTCGCAGTTCTTCATCATGTTCGCCCCCGCGCCGCACCTGAACGGCCAGTACACCGTCGTGGGTGAAGTGACCGAAGGTATGGATGTGGTGAACGGCATCACGCGCGGCTCGGGCCGTGGTGGCTCCGTGGCTGATCCCGACCGGATCATTTCGGCGCGCATCGCTGAATGATCCCTCGCAGCGCGCCGACCGACGGCGCGCTGCCATGCCCCTGCCGGGGCTTGCGTATGATCGCGTTCCTGTCACTGTATGCTGAACTTCAGCCTGGACAGGATATCCCATGACAGACAACGCCCTGAACGCCGTGGCGCTCTATGCCGCATTCAACACGTTCATCCTCCTGTGGCTTGCCGTGAACGTCGGCAAGAAACGCAGCGAGGGGAAAATCTCCATCGGGGATGGGGGCTATATGCCGCTTATCCGGGCGCAGCGCGGTCAGTCGAACTTCGTCGAATATGTGCCGATGGCGCTGATAATGCTGACGATCATGGCTTTGCAGGGTGCGCCTGCACTGGCTGTTCATATCGCTGGTATCGTGCTGACGCTGGGCCGTCTGATCCACGCGATGCACTTCATTTCCGAGGATGCGCCGGGTTGGCAGCGGATGTACGGCACCATCGCCACCCTGGCGGTCCTGGTGCTCAGCGCGCTGGGGCTGATCGGCCACGCCCTGTTCTGAGGGGCGAACGCCCTGCGCGCGCGGTTTGAACGGTATCAGTACTGCATCAGCCGCGCGCGCGTCCCCCACAACACAGGGCTGTCAGTTTGCGACCAGCGCCCGCTCGACATCCTCGTTCCAGCCCAGATACAGGGAATCGCCATCGCGGATCACCGGGCGCAGCATCAGCTTCGGCTTCGCGGCCAGCTGGTCCTCCACCTCGGAATGCTTGAGCCAGTCGCTGAGCATTCGCCAGTCGTTCGACTTTCGATCCACCAGCGCGTCACCGAATTCAGCGATCAGTTCCGCCCATTCGGCCTCGCTCATCGGTTCCTCTCGGATATCGCGAAAGGTCACGTCATGCCCTGCGGCCTCCAGCGTCTTGCGCGCGCGCTGGCTTACCGTACAGGTGTTCAGTCCATAGATGATCACGGCGAAAATCTCCCGTCAGGCCATGCGGCAATCTCGTTCATCGACGGGGTGAAGGCAAGCGGCGGGGGAAACCGCTTTGCACCCTTCGCCCCTGTCGGCTAGTGTCGCGCAGAAAACAGAGTGAGGCTTCCGGTGAGCAATACCGATTCATTTATCGACGAAGTGAGCGAAGAGGTCCGCCGCGACCAGCTCTATACCTACGCGCGCCGCTACGGCTGGATCGCGGTCGTGGTGGTTCTGGGGATCGTCGGGGGGGCCGCGTATAACGAGTATCGCGAAGCCTCCACCCGGACGAGCGCGGAATCCTTCGGTCTGGCGCTGGATCAGGCGCGTCTGCAATCCGATCCGCAACAGCGTGCCGAGGCGTTCGATGCCATTGAGGCCGATGGCGATGCTGCGGCGCTCGCAGCCTTCGCCCGCGCGCAGGCTCTTGTCGAGGCGGGTGAGCCCGTCCAGGCGTCGGCCCTGCTGGACGATTTGCGCAACGCCCCCGATCTGCCGCCGCTCTATACCGCGCTGGCCACGTTGAAATGGGCCGTTGTTCCCGGCGCGCTGCCCCCGGTGGAGGCGCGAATCGATGCGTTGAGCGCCGTGATCGACGAGGGCAGCCAGATGAGCCTGCTTGCACTGGAACAACGTGGGCTGGCCCATGTCGAGGCCGGTAACATAAAATCCGCGCATGACGATTTCCGGTTCATTCTGGGCGATCCGCTCGCCACGGCGGCGCTGCGGGACCGGGTGACGCAGATGATTATCGCGACGGGTGGCACTCCGGGTGCAGCCGAACTGACCACGCCGCAAGGCCAGATTGACGGGAACTGAACCATGATCCTTCGTGCATCGCTTCTTGCGCTCGGCGCGCTGCTTCTGACCGCCTGCGGCGATGACGAGGAGATCCTGCAAGGTGAACGCATCGCCGTGCGCCCTCACGATGTCGTCAGCACTGGCGCGACCCCCGGCGCGCTGCCTCCCGCGTCACCCAATGCAGCCTGGACGCATGAGGGCGGCAGTGAGAGCCATCTCGTACCCCACCCCGCCCTGGGAACTGCGCCGAGCCGCGTCTTCGCCGTATCCGTGGGCCAGGGCGGCGGAAAGGATGCCCGCATCACGTCCGGTCCCGTAGGAAACGCCACCGCGATCTACACATTGGATGCAAGGGCGCAGATCACCGCGACCTCACCCAGCGGTGAACGATTGTGGAGCCGTTCTCTGGTCGCGCAGGGACAGCCCGAATCCGATGGTTTCGGCGGGGGCGTGTCGTTGGGGCAAGGGTCCGTTTTCGTCACCACCGGGTTTGGTGAGATCTATGCCCTCGACGCCACGACCGGTGCCGTGCAGTGGCAACAGCAGGCTGACGCCCCGTTCCGCGCGCCCCCGACCGTCGCCGGTCGCCGGGTCATCGCGGTTGCGCGCAACGACGTCGCCACGGCCTATGACGTGCAGACCGGGCAAATCCTGTGGCGTTTGACAGGTGCGCGCGGTGACGCGGGTGTGCTGGGTGGCGCACAGGCGGCCAGCAACGGGGCACTGGTGGTATTGCCTTTCTCCTCAGGTGAGCTGGTCGCGGCCTTCGCGCGGAACGGGCGGCGGGCATGGGCCGCCGCGATCACGGCGGGGCGTCGCGGGCTTGCCCGGTCGTCCATCGGGGATGTGACCGGCGATCCGGTGTTCGGTGACGTGGATGTCATTGCCGGCAACCAGTCCGGCAGCCTTGTATCCATTGACGCGCGCACCGGCCGCCGCAACTGGACCCACCCGGACGGGGCGCAGGATGCCGCCGCCGTGGTCGGACAGGGCGTCTTCTTCGTGACCGATCAGGCGGAGCTGATCCGCCTCGACCGCTCGACAGGCGCGGTGGTGTGGCGCACGCAGCTGAACCTGCTCAACCCGCGCGATGACGACCTCGCCGCACGCTATCGCGGGCCGGTCGTTGCAGGCGGGCAAGTCTATGTTGCGAACGGTCACAACGGGGTACAGGTCTTCTCGCCCACGGATGGCAGCTCCCTTGGCCGCCTCGACGTGGCGGATGGTGTTGCGGGTGCGCCTGCTGTCATCAACAACACCCTTTACGTGCTGTCCAACAGCGGCACGCTGCACGCCTTTCGTTAGAAACCCGGCGCAATGAAGCAGCTCCGCCCCGGCGGACCTGTGCCGATCCGGTGCGCCATGGCAACCTGAGCCATCGGGGACGCACGGTTTTCCTGCCCCGGGCCCACGATCCGGCGGCAAGATCGCCGCGCACGGGCCTTTCGGGCGGCAACGGTACATATCCGCCCGTCACGACCGAGTTTGCGGCAATCGCGATTGCCAGATAGATCAGCATGGCGTTCTCCTTCGTCACGACCATCTGCCCGATTCCCTACCGCCCCGTTAACGCCGCCCCCTTTCCATCGGGTCGCAAAGGCGTTAAAGCCCACGCTTCGCATCATTCGAGTGAGCTCATGTCCTTTACCCTCGCCATCGTCGGTCGTCCGAATGTCGGCAAATCCACGCTGTTCAACCGGCTCGTGGGCAAACGCCTCGCGCTGGTGGACGACCAGCCCGGCGTGACCCGTGACCTGAGAGAGGGTGCGGCGCGGCTCGGCAACCTCCGCTTTACCGCGATGGATACCGCAGGGTTGGAGGAGGCGGATGATGAGAGCCTTCCTGGCCGGATGCGCGCGCTGACCGAACGCGCCGTATCCGAGGCCGATTTGTGCCTGTTCATTGTCGATGCCCGCACCGGAATCACCCGCCAGGACCTCGTCTTTGCTGACATCCTGCGCAAGCGCGCCAATGGCCGCGTCATCCTCGCCGCGAACAAGGCCGAGGGCAGCGCCGGCGATGCCGGTTTTTACGAAGCCTACACCCTGGGATTGGGAGAGCCGATCGCCATCTCCGCCGAACATGGTGAGGGGATGGACGAACTGCGCTCCATGCTGGAGCCATGGGCCAGGAAGTTCGAGAAAGAAGTCGCCGAAACCGATCTGGAGGAGGGCGTGGATCCCAGCGACCGCCCCCTGCAAATCGCCGTCGTCGGGCGCCCGAATGCCGGCAAGTCCACCCTGATCAACAAGATTCTGGGCCAAGATCGTCTGCTGACCGGGCCCGAGGCTGGGATCACCCGCGATTCCATCGCCGTGTCCACCACCTGGGGCCAGCGCGAATTCCGCATCTTCGATACTGCCGGAATGCGGCGCAAGGCGAAGGTGCAGGAGAAGCTCGAGAAACTCTCCGTCTCCGACGGTTTGCGCGCGGTCAAGTTCGCGGAGGTCGTGGTGGTCGTGCTCGATACCTCCATTCCGTTCGAGAGCCAGGACCTGCGCATCGCGGATTTGGCCGAGCGTGAGGGCCGCGCCGTCGTCTTCGCCGCGAACAAGTGGGACGCCGAGGACAACCGCTCCGAAAAGCTGGCCAGCATGAAGGAACAGCTCGACCGCTTGCTGCCACAACTGTCCGGCACGCCACTGATTACCGTCTCCGCCCTGACAGGGCGCGGGCTTGACCGCCTGCGTGAGGCGATCGAGAAGCAGCATGAGATCTGGAACAAGCGGATTTCGACCGGCAAGCTGAACCAGTGGCTGATCGACATGGTCGCCAGCCATCCGCCCCCCGCACCGGGCGGTCGCCGCATCCGCTTGCGCTACATGACGCAGGCCAAATCGCGCCCGCCGACCTTCATCGCGTTCTGTTCGTTGCCGGAGGATCTGCCAACGGCCTATAAACGCTTTCTGGTCAACGGCTTGCGCCGCGACTTTGACATGCAGGGCGTGCCGATCCGACTGGAATTGCGCAAGCGCGACAACCCCTATGCCGATCGCAAGGTGCACCGCGCCACGAAACTGCGCAAACGCTCCGGGTTCAAGGATAACGAGTACTGATCGCGGCTACAAAAGCGCGACCAGCTTCTCCCCCTCGGCACGAACATCTGCCAGCACGTCCCGGTTTTCGCCGGGATGAAACCGCGCCCGTACCGCAGTGGCCATCGGGGCGGGCACGTGCAGCGTGACCTTCGGCCCCAGCTTCTGCGTCTCGGCCTGCCAGCTTTGCCACAGTGCGCGCTGCGCTGCCTTCGACGCGCCATAGCCGCCATGGTAAGCTGTTCCCGCCGCCGGATCGTCGGCCAGGATCGCGTGCCCGCTATCGGAGGCCTTCAGCAGAGGTTCCACCATCGTTACAAGACGTTGCGCGGCGCGCACATTGGTCGCGATGGACTTGTCCAGCTCCTTGACCGCGACATGCGCGGCAGGCGACAGCGGCGCGGCATAGATCGCGGTATGAACCCAGGCATCGACCCGGCCCCAACGCTCATGCAGGGCGAGGCACATGCGCTGCAAGCCCGCATCGTCCGTAACATCGAGCGGCACCAGCGTCACGCCGCCGGGCAGGGCGTCGATCTCGTCTGCCAGTTCCTCAAGCGCGCCGACGGTGCGTGCCAGCGCCACGACATGCGCCCCGCCCGCCGCGGCAGCGATCGCGACACCGCGCCCCAACCCGCGTGAGGCCCCGGTGACCAGCACGATGCGCCCGGCCAGATTCTGTGTGGTTTCCTGTGTCATGGGCGGCTTTCTGCCCCGCTTCTTCGACCGGCGCAAGTCACCCTGCACGTTGACATTGTGCCGCAGGAACGGCAGACCTGTGGCAACATAATTCAGCCGAGGATTTTCTCTATGACCCGTCAAACCCCTATGGCCGCAACGCTGTGGCAGTCTAACTCCATGCTGCGTGACGCTGCACTGATCGTCGGCGGCTCGATGATCGTGGCGATGGCCGCGCAAATCTCCGTGCCGATGTTCCCGGTGCCGATGACATTGCAAACGCTGGCGATCCTGTTCGTGGGCTTGAGCCTGGGCGCATGGCGCGGTGCGGCCGCTCTGGCGCTGTACCTGGCCGAGGGCGCGATGGGCCTGCCGGTCTTCGCCAATGGAATGAACGGTGCAGCCCTGTTCGGCCCGACCGCTGGTTTCCTCTACGGCTTCGTTGCGATGGCCGGCATTGCAGGCTTCATGGCGGAGCGTGTGTCCGGCCAGACCCTCGTCGGCCTGCTGATCGCGGGTTTCGTGGCGAATGTGGCGCTGTATGTGCCGGGCGTGCTGTACCTCAACGCGGCCACCGGGCTCGACTTTAACGGTGCGGTCGCTGCGGGCATGACGCCCTTCATCATCGGCGATCTGGTCAAGCTGGTGATTGCGGCGCTGATCGTCACGGCAGGCTTCAAAATCGCCCGCCGCTGATCCGACCCCATAACGATCTCAGACGCCGCTCCATCCGGGGCGGCGTTTTGCGTTTGGGGCTTCCGCTCGCTCAGGCCGGTTGGTGAAGGCGCGCGACGGCGTTGCGACACATGCCGTGATCCAGCCAGGCACAGCCTGCACAGATCCGCTCCAATGTATCTGGTGTGATCCTGTCACGCATCCGCTGCTGCGCCTCGGCCCAGCTCAACCGATCGCCAGCCTGCAAACCCAATGCCGCACCATGCCGTTGGTCCAGCGTCATGATGCGCGTCTGGCTGAGGCAGGAGGTATCGCGGCGCTTGGGGCAGGGGGCGCAGATGTCGTCGGTCTGCGCGATCACCTCGATCATCGTGTCGGGCGCGTCACACAGACGCTGGACGATTTGCGCCATGTTGGCGACGAAGCCGTTGGAATAGCCCTTACCCTCGAACCCCAACGCGCACAGGAAGTGATGTGCGCGAAAGAGGACGGGATCAGGCATCCGCCTTCAGCTTCACACGGCCGGAATCGACCACGTCGCTGGGGCGCACGGGATAATCGCCGGAGAAGCAGGCGTCGCAGAATTGCGGTTCCGCCGCGCGCTTCTTCTCACCACATGCGCGGTAAAGCCCGTCCATCGAGACGAAGCTGAGGCTGGCCACGCCAAGGTGATCGCGCATCTGCTCCACCGTCATCTGCGCGGCCAGAAGGTTTTCCCGATCCGGGGTATCCACGCCGTAAAAGCATGGCCACTGAGTGGGGGGGGAGGCGATACGGAAATGCACCTCCGCCGCGCCCGCGTCCAGGACCATGTCCTTGATCTTCTGGCTGGTGGTGCCGCGCACGACCGAGTCGTCGACCAGAATGACCCGCTTGCCCTTGATCAGGGCGCGGTTGACGTTCAGCTTCAACCGTACGCCCATATTGCGGATCTCCGCTGTCGGCTCGATGAAGGTCCGGCCCATATACTGGTTGCGGATGATGCCCATCGCGTAGGGAATCCCGCTTTCCTGCGAATAACCGATGGCCGCAGGCGTGCCCGAATCCGGCACCGGGCAAACCAGATCGGCCTCGACCGGGGCCTCACGCGCCAGCTCCACGCCGATGCGACGCCGGGTTTCGTACACGGAATGCCCGCCGATCACGCTGTCGGGGCGGGAGAAGTAGACATATTCGAAAATGCAGAACTTCTTGGGCTTCGCCTCGAACGGAAAGGAGGATTCGATGCCGTCGGGGGTGCAGATCACCATCTCGCCGGGCTGAACCTCACGCACGAATTCCGCACCGATGATGTCGAGCGCGCAGGTCTCGGACGCGAGGCACCAGCCGCCGCCGGTCAAGCGGCCCAGCATCAGCGGGCGCACGCCGCGCGCGTCGCGCACGCCGATCAGCTTGGTTCGGGTCATGGCGATGACGCTGAACGCACCTTCGACCCGGCGAAGGGCGTCCTTCATCCGCTCGGGGATGGAACGCTGGATGGACCGCGCCATCAGGTGAATGATGCATTCGGTATCGCTGGACGACTGGAAGATCGAGCCGCGGTCGATCAGTTCCGCGCGCAGCGCCTCGGCATTGGTCAGGTTGCCGTTATGCGCGATGGCACAGCCGCCCATGGCGAATTCCGCGAACAGCGGCTGCACGTCGCGGATCGCGGCGCCCTTGGACCCGGCGGTGGAATAGCGCACATGCCCGCAGGCGATCTGACCGGGCAACTGCTCCATCACCTTGGCGGAGGTGAAGTTGTCGCGTACATAGCCGAACCGCCGGACGGAGGAGAACCCGATACCGGGTGCGAAGCTGACGATGCCGCCAGCCTCCTGCCCCCGATGTTGCAGGGCGTGCAGGCCGAGGGCGACGAAATTCGCCGCGTCCGAAACGCCTGTCGCACCGAAGATGCCACATTCCTCACGCGGTTTGTCGTCACCCCGTGCGTCGAATGGGTGAGCTGGAAAATCAGGGATCGTGGACATGGCGAAGTCTCCCACAGGCGCGCTTTGCGATGACTTTCGCGCCTTGTAGCTGCGCGTCACCTGCTTGTCACCACCTGACTGTGTCGCGCCGCACGTCAATGTGAACGATATCCGGGGCGGGGCGGGTTCGCGCCCCGGCAGGCTGGTCTTTGGCCAATTCAGCTGGAGCAGCGGCCCATCAGCTGATCGTAGCTCTCGACGATCTGGGGCGGCACCTCGGTCGGCAGCAGGTCGATCACCCAGTCCTTGAGCGCGGCGAGCAGATCGCGGCTGGCTGCATTGTCCACCATCGCGATGGCACTGTCGCTGACCGGCGCCTGATCGTAGATCACGAAGGCGATCGCCACCAACAGCAGACCGCGCGCCACGCCGAACAGCAGGCCCAGACCGCTGTCGATCGGGCTGAGCGCCGATTTCTGAACCGTGCCGGAGATCAGCGGGCTGAACAGCGAAATGACCACCAGCGCCAGGACGAACACGATGCCGAATGCGGCGATGATCGCAATCTGGCACGATCCGCCGATAATGTCGGAAATGACCGGCAGTTCCGAGATGATCGGCTCGACCGAGGGGGCCACGAGGAAGGCGACGATCGCCGCCGCCACCCAGCCCGCGATGGACAGAACCTCCCGCACGAAACCGCGCGAATAGGCCAGCAGGGCCGAAATGATGACGATGCCCGCGACACCGGCGTCCACCAGAGTGAATTGATCCATGCGACGCGGTCCCGTTGGTTATTGAGTTTTAGTCGAGTTGACCAAATACGCTTTCCACAAAGCCGGGCAAATCGTCAAGGGTTTCCACCTGGATCGGGTCGCTTCCGGTGCGCCGCATGCCGGCGGGTGCGATGGCGCGGGTAAAGCCAAGCTTCGCCGCCTCGCGCAGGCGGGCCTCGGGCTGGGGCACGGGGCGCAGGGCACCGGACAGGCTGATCTCTCCGAACAGGATCGTCTCGGGCGGCAGGGCGTGATCCTGCCGTGCGCTGATCAGGGCGGCGGCAACTGCCAGATCGGCGGCGGGTTCGCTGACGCGCAGCCCGCCCGCCACGTTGAGAAAGACATCCATCCCGCCAAAGCCGATCCCGGCCCGCGCCTCCAACACGGCGAGGATCATGCCCAGCCGTTGCGAATCCCAGCCCACGACCGTGCGCCGTGGCGTGGCCAGCGGGGAGGCCGCGACCAGCGCCTGAATTTCACACAGCAACGGGCGCGTCCCCTCGATTCCCGCAAACACGACCGAACCGCTGGCCGGTTTGCCACGCTCGCTCAGGAACAGGGCTGACGGGTTGGATACCTCCGCCAGCCCGGCGCCGGTCATCTCGAACACGCCGATTTCATCCGCCGGGCCGAACCGGTTCTTGACCGCGCGCAGGATGCGGAACTGGTGGCCGCGCTCCCCCTCGAAATACAGAACGGTATCGACCATGTGTTCCACGACGCGCGGGCCGGCGATCTGCCCGTCCTTGGTCACATGCCCGACGAGGATGACGCTGATCCCCTTGCGCTTGGCAAAGGTCACCAGCTCATGTGCCGCCGCCCGGACCTGCGAGACGGAGCCGGGGGCGCTGTCCACGTGATCGGACCACATTGTCTGGATTGAATCGATGATGGCCAGGCGCGGCTGCTCCGCCTCCAGCGTGGTCAGGATGTCGCGCAGGTTCGTCTCCGCCGCCAGCTTGACCGGCGCATCGGCGAGGCCCAGACGCTTGGCCCGCATCCTGATCTGCGCCGCTGCTTCCTCACCCGAAACATAGACGACCTTCGCGCCGTTGCGGGCATAGGCCGCCGCCGCCTGCAACAGCAGGGTGGATTTGCCGATGCCCGGATCACCGCCCACCAAAGTGGCGGAGGCCGGAACCAGCCCGCCGCCGGTCACGCGGTCCAGTTCAGCAATGCCCGACAATTCGCGCGGCAGGGCGGTATCCTCGACGCTCAGATCGCTCAGCGCGACGGTGCGCCCCCGCGCCTTTCCCAGCGCCTTGGGGGCGGAGGATCCGGTGCCTGCATCCTCGACAATGGAATTCCACGCTGAACAGGCATCGCAGCGCCCGGCCCACTTCTTGTGGGTTGCGCCGCATTCCGTGCATCTGAAATTGTTCGTCTGTCTTGCCATGTGACGGGTCTATCGCGACCGGAACGAAACCGCAACATTTGTGCGGGATGCGCGCCATTTCAGTGAGGATTTCAGAAAGGCGCGCCGGTGATCAGGATCACGCCGAAGGCGATCTGGAACAGGGGCAGCACACGCTCCGACCCGCGCTCCGCCCAAAACAGGCTCGCCGCGCAGAACGCCAGCGCCCCGCCCGCAAAAAGTGCCAGCGGCGGCGACAGCAGGGAGATCGACGCCATGCCCAGCAGCGTGAAGACCACCGTGCCGATATACAATCCGCGCCGGATGGGCTGCGCGGATATCGCGCGCCATACGCTCCACCCCATCGCGCCGAACGCGCCGAAGCCGATCAGGATGCCCCCCATCAATTCGAATATCGTCATCTCTTCACCATGCTCAATCCCAGGGAGGTCACCACGCAGCCCGTGAACAGCCACAGACCCCATAGCGGCGTTACGTTCGCGCCCGCGATGCCCTTGGCCAGCACGACGTAGAGCGCGATCAGAAAGATATCGGCCATCGACAACCGCGCGATATAGGGCAGCGCGGGGGCCAGACGCGCGGGCAGGCGACCGGCGAAGTGCAGTTCCGTCGCGATGACCTTGGCATAGGGCATAACGATGGCGAGCAGGGCCACCAGCCCCGCCAGAACGGCGTCAGACCCCCACAAAGCGCGCAAACCGCCCAGCATCGAAACACGGTCCCCGCCCAGAAACCACAGCACCCGCGCCTGCATCAGCGGGGCCAGCCAGGCGATTGGATACGCGACCAACAGTGCCAGGTTGATGCCCCGTGCCAGCCGCACCGCCTATCGGACCGCCTCGATCGGACCATCGGCGGACCCGGTGACGAACTGTTCCACATAGGGATCGCCGCAAGTGTCCATCTGATCCGCCTGACCGATCCAGCGGATCTTGCCGTTGTGCAGCATCGCCACCTGATCCGCGATGGCGCGAACGCTGGTCATGTCATGGGTGATGGTCATGCCGGTGGCGCCGATCTCGGCCGTGATCTCGCGTATCAGGTCGTTGATGACACCGGCCATGATCGGGTCGAGGCCGGTCGTCGGCTCATCGAAAAAGATGATCTGCGGGTCCGCCGCGATGGCCCGCGCCAGACCGACACGTTTTTGCATTCCACCTGACAGTTCAGCGGGAAACTGGTCCGCCACGTCCGCGCTCAGCCCGACGCGACGCAGTTTTTCGACCGCGACATCGCGCGCGTCGCTGCGGTTGAGCTTGTTTTTGCCCCGTACCAGACGAAAGCCGACATTTTCCCAGACCGTCAGGCTGTCGAACAGCGCCGCGCCCTGAAACAGCATTCCGAACCGCGCGAGGAACGCATCGCGATCCCGATCCGCCGGTTGCCCATCCAGCAGAACCTCGCCCGCGTCGGGCTTTACCAGCCCCAGGATGCATTTCAGCAGCACGGACTTGCCCGAACCCGACTCCCCGATGATGACCGTGTTCTGGCCCGCCGGCGCGACCAGATCGACGCCGCGCAGGACATGCTTGCGACCGAAGGATTTGGTCAGGTTCTTGAGAGTGATTTGCGTGCTCATGAGGTAAAGAAAACCTCCGTCAGGATGTAGTTCGCCGCGAAGATCAGCACCGATGCGGACACGACAGCGTTCGTGGTCGCCCGCCCGACGCCCTGTGCGCCGCGCTGCGAATGATAGCCCTGATAGCAGCCCATCAACGCCAGGATGAAGCCGAACACCGCCGCCTTGACCAGACCGGAGACGACATCCGCCGTCGTCAGGAAATCCGCGGTCGTGTTGATATAGGTCGCGGCGTTAAAGTCGAGCCGCCCGACGCCGACCATAAATCCGCCCATCACCCCGATGATATCCCCGATCAGCACCAGCAGGGGCAGGGCGATGACCGCCGCGATCAGGCGCGGCACGACCAGATACTTCATCGGGTTGGTGCTGAGCGTGCTGAGCGCGTCGATCTGCTCCGTCACGCGCATCGTGCCGATTTCCGCCGCGATGGAGGCAGAGACCCGCCCCGCCACCATCAGCCCGCCCAGAACGGGCCCCAGTTCGCGCACCATGCCGATCGCCACGATCGACGGCACCACCGATTCCGCGTTGAAGCGCGCGCCGCCTGCGAAAATCTGCAGCGCCAGCGCCCCCCCGGTGAACAGCGTCGTCAGGCCCACCACCGGCAGCGAGAACCAGCCGATCCGCAGCAATTGCCGCCCGATCTCCACCGGATAGAACGGCGGCCGCACCAGATGACTGACAGCCGTCGCCGCGAAGATCAGCAGCGCGCCGGTTGCCGCGCACAGGGCCAGAACGGCCGCGCCGATGCTGGCCAGAATCTCCTGCGCATACCTTAAAACGACCATTCAAGCCTCCATCGTTCGCGCAGACCTACCCTGACCGGACGTGCAGGCCAAGAGTTGTTACGCATTGCCGTGCAAATGCGACCGGCGATCATCGCGCGGGGCGAACCTGTCTTATGCAGGCGGCGCGGCGCGAAAGCACATCTTACACGTGGATCACGACCCGATATAACCTCACCCGATATAATGCCGCTCATAGCGCGCGCCGAGCGAAGTCAGTATTTCATAGCCTATGGTTCCCGCGGCCTTGCCCAATGCGTCAATGCCCTGATGCGGCCCCAGGATGTCGAGCGATTGCGGGTCGTGATCCAGATCTGTCACGTCCACGCCGATCAAATCCATCGACACGCGACCGGCGAGGGGGCAGGGCGTGTCGTCGGACCACAGGCTTGCCCCGCCACCACCGATGGCCCGGATCAACCCGTCCGCATAGCCGGAGGAGATCGTGGCAATGCGCGAGGGCCGCTTGGCGATCCACGTGGCACCGTAGCCGACGCTTTCCCCGATGGCGACATCACGCGTTTGGATGACCGGCAGGCGCAGTGTCACCACGGGACGGGCGGCATCGAACGGCGCACCGCCATACAGGCCGATACCGGGGCGCGTGATGTCGAAATGATAATCGGGGCCAAGCCCGATCCCGCCGGTCGCCGACAGGGATCGGCGGCCCTGCGGTGCCATGGCGGTGAACGCGGACAGTTGCCGCAGGGTTTGCGGATGGTCCGGCATGTCCGCGCAGGCCAGATGCGACAGGATCAAACGGGGGGTCCCCAGATCGGGCAGATGCGCCAGATCCGTTGCCTCGAACCCCAGACGGTTCATGCCAGTATCGTATTGCAGGGCGAAGGGATGCCCCGCCATATTGGCCCTGTAATCAGCGGCTTGCGGCAGGGAGTTAAGGCACGGGGTCAGCGCGTTTGACCGAAAATGCACGGCGTCCGAGGCGCACATCAGCCCGGAAAAGACGTAGATCTCCGGCCCATTGCCCAAGGCCTCACGCAGCGCCACGCCCTCCTCAACCTGTGCCACGAAGAAGCTGCGCGCCCCGGCCTGCGCCAAGGCCCGTGCCACCCGGTCCAGCCCCAGCCCGTAGGCGTCCGCCTTGACCACCGCGCCGGTTTCGGGCGCCAGGTCGAGCGCCCGCCAATTCGCGCGGATCGCGTTCAGGTCGATGTGCAGCCCGGCCTGCATCAATAATCGTCGGGCCGCTGCTGCCAGCTTTGCGCGAGGTCGGAGAAGCGGGTGAAGCGTCCCTCGAACGCCAGTTGGACCGATCCGATCGGGCCGTGGCGCTGTTTTCCGATGATGACCTCGGCCTTGCCCGTGACCTGTTCCATCAGTTCCTGCCAGCGGGCCGTGGCCTCCAGATCGGTTTCGGAGGGCATTTCACGCTCTTTATAATATTCCTCGCGGTAGACGAACATCACGGCGTCGGCGTCCTGCTCGATGGAGCCGGATTCGCGCAGATCGCTGAGTTGCGGGCGCTTGTCCTCACGGTTTTCGACCTGACGCGACAGCTGCGACAGGGCGATCACAGGGATTTCCAGCTCCTTGGCGATGGCCTTCAGACCTTGGGTAATCTCTGAAACCTCGTTCACCCGGTTGTCGGATTTGGTGTTCGTGCCTTTGAGCAACTGAAGATAGTCGATGACCAGCAGGTCCAGCCCGTGCTGGCGCTTCAGCCGCCTTGCGCGTGCCGCGACAGTCGAGATTTTCAGCGCCGGGGTGTCGTCGATATAAAGCGGGATCCGCTCCAGCGTCTTGGACGCCTCGATAAACCGGCGGAATTCATCGGCATCCAGCGAACCGTCGCGAATCTTGTGGCTGTCCACCTCCGCCTGCTCGGCCAGGATACGTGAGGCAAGCTGATCCGCGCTCATCTCCAGCGAGAAGAAGCCGACGACGCCGCCGTCGATGGTGCCCTCCACCCCGTCGGAGCGCATGCCTTTCTTGTAGGCATTGGCGACGTTGAAGGCGAGGTTCGTGGCCAGCGCCGTCTTTCCCATCGAGGGCCGCCCGGCGAGGATCAGAAGGTCGGATTTGTGCAGACCGCCCAGCTTGCTGTCCAGATCGCGCAACCCGGTGGAGACGCCGGCGAGCTTTCCCTCACGCTGATAGGCGGAGTTGGCGACATTCACGGCGGTGGTCAGCGATCGCAGGAACGACTGGAAACCGCCCTCGACGCGGCCTTGCTCGGCCAACTGATAAAGCCGCGCCTCGGCCTCGACGATCTGGGCCTTCGGCTCGTTATCCACGGTGATGGATTTCGCGGTGCCTGCGATCTCCTCCCCGATCTCGATCAGGGCACGGCGGATGGCGAGGTCATAGATCATCTGCGCGTAGTCGCGCGCCGCAAAGATCGAGATCGCCGCCCCCGCGAGCCGCGCGAGGTAAGCCGGACCGCCCAGTTCCGCCAGACCCGGATCATCCGCCAGAAATGCCTTCAGCGTTACTGGTGAGGCTAAGGCGTTCTTCTGGATGCGCTGCGCGGCCACGTCATAGATGCGCCGGTGCACGGGATCGTAGAAATGCACCGGCTCGACGATCGCGGCGACCTTGTCGTAGATCTCGTTGTTGACCAGCAGCGCACCCAGCAGCGCCTGCTCCGCCTCGATATTGTGCGGCAGGGCGATCTCATCCGCCTTGTCCGCCGCCTGATAACCGCCATCCGCCATACTGCTCACCCGCTACGCCTGATTTGCCGATCTTATACCCTGGATTACCTTGATCCCCACGATGTGAAGAACGGGGATAAGTCAGGGAGTCGTGTTTTGAAACCATCCTACCCCGAAACGCCGGACGGGCGCTACTTCGTGGCAAAGGAAAGATTGTGGCGCAAGACCGATCCACGCCTGAGCGAGGACGATCGCAAAGCGGCGGTCAGCGATCTGATGAAGGCGCGCCGCGCGGTGCGGTTTGCAAAGACCGAGGATGAGACGCGCGCGGCGCGCGATGCGGTCCAAGACGCGAAAGTCCGTCTGGGCGAACGCGGCCCGGTGTGGTGGGATGATGGCGCGGAAGACGAGACGGGGCGGGCGCCGTGGAATTCCAGCTATGCGGAGTGGTGGAGTTATCTAATTTAAGCTAATGTGAATAAACAGAACGTATCCCTAAGGATGGCACATTATGATAGAAAACCTCTCCGAAGCTGATCTGATTGAGGTTCTGAGCAAAAACTTCACGCCATCATCAGAGATTAAAGATCCAAAAAGATTAATTGGACGGCAGAAAAATCTTAAAAATATACGTCGTGCTTTATCTTCAGAGAGCCGACATGTTTTTATTTATGGTGAACGCGGTGTGGGGAAGACTTCTCTGGCCGTTACAGCGGCACATATGTGTGTCACTTCGCCTGAAAATTTTATCTACATTCCCTGCGGAGAAGAAACTACTTTTCTAGAAGCTATTTAATGTAGATGAAATTATAGGGCAGCATTTATCAGTTGGTAGAATGTTTGAGCCTGTTGAAGTGAAGAAACTGCATCACGATCAGCTCTGGAACATAATAAGTAGCGTTGCGGATGAATTATCGATAAAAATTCCGCAAGGTTTTTTGATGCGAATAGGCATAATAAGTGACAGCTTCCCGCACTTTGTACACCTCATTGGCGAGAGTATATTCTATCAGATTTATGATGATGAAGATTCAATTCAGGAATGTACAGAAGATCATTTCAAATCTGCGTTGAGTGTTAGTTTAGCAAAAGCAGAGCCATCATTACGCTCTATTTATGATTTAGCTACACAAAAGAGTAGTGCCACTAAAGATTATGAAGAAGCGCTATGGGCACTTGCCGACCGCACAGCAACCCGACGGCAAATTAAAGATATTTATGAAAATTCCTATCTAAGAGTGAACTCTCACCGAGGTGTAACTGAGAAGCTGTCTCGCGAGAAGCTAAATGGACGTATGCTCGCCCTCCGTAAGGACAGTCATTCTAATATCATTGTAGGTACTGGTTCCGGGTGGTTTGAATTTAGAGAAAATGTTGTTCGCGGATATGTTAGACTCCGCGCCGAGGCCGAAGGGGTTCCTTTAGTTCCTGAATTAACGAAATAACCCCGCCCGCTTTACAGCGGACGGGGTCAAAATCATAACCGGGCCGGAAGGTCTCAGACCTCGGGCTGATCGTCGTCCTCGGCGGGGGCGTCCTCGATCGGGGCGCGCTCGTCTTCGTCGTCGTCGAAGTCGTTCGCGGCACCGCCGACATCGTCGAACAGCTCGGCGATATCGAACTCGGCTTCGGCGTCTTCCTCGGCGCGGATGTCCGCGATGGATTTGCCGGAGGCCTGAATCTCGGCCTCTTCAACCGAACGGGCGACGTTCACGGTGATGGTCGCGGACACTTCGGGGTGCAGCACCACCTCCATGTCGTGCAGGCCCAGTTCCTTGATCGGCTGGTCGAGCACGATCTGGCGACGCTCGACGGTGAAGCCGTTCTCGGTCGCCGCATCGGCCGCGTCGCGCGTGGTGACGGAGCCGTAGAGCCCGCCCGCGTCCGAGGCCGAACGGATGACGACGAAGGTCTGGCCGTCGAGTTTCGCTGCGAGCGATTCGGCTTCCTTCTTCGTTTCCAGGTTCTGTGCTTCGAGCTGTGCCTTCTGTGCCTCGAACCGTGCCTTGTTGGCATCGTTCGCGCGCAGCGCCTTGCCCTGCGGCAGCAGGAAGTTGCGGGCGTAGCCGGATTTCACCGTGACCACTTCGCCCATCTGGCCGAGCTTGGCCACGCGCTCAAGAAGAATAACGTCCATGTTCAGACCCTCACTTCACGGCGTAGGGCAGCAGGGCGAGGAAACGGGCGCGCTTGATGGCTTTCGCCAGTTCGCGCTGCTTCTTGGCCGACACTGCGGTGATACGGGAAGGAACGATCTTGCCGCGCTCGGAGATGTAGCGCTGAAGCAGTTTCACGTCCTTGTAGTCGATCGTGGGAGCGCCCTCACCCGAGAACGGGCAGGATTTCCGACGGCGGAAGAATGGTTTACGTGCCATGTGTCAAATACTCCTGATCAATCGCGACGGGGGCGGTCGCCCCGGTCCGGACGGTCGCCGCGGTCACGGCGGGGGCCACGCTCATCGCGCGAGTTCTTTGCCTGAACCACTGCGGAGGGGCCTTCCTCGTGCTTATCGACGCGCACGGTCAGAACGCGCATGACGTCCTCGTGCAGGCCCATCAGACGCTCCATCTCCTGCACGGCGGCGGAGGGGGCGTCGGACCGCAGGTAGGCGTAGTGGCCCTTGCGGTTCTTGTTGATCTTGTAGGCCATCGTCTTGAGGCCCCAGTATTCGCTCTCAGCCACGGAACCGCCATTGTCGGTCAGGACCTGGGAGAAATGCTCGATAAGGCCTTCGGCCTGCGCGGTGGACAGATCCTGCCGCGCGATGAAGGTATGCTCGTACAGAGCCATGAGTTCACCATTTGCTTGCGCGCTTCAAAACGTGCCGGAGATCACCGGGCAGGCACATACGAGGGGCGTCGCGATTCAACGAATTGCACCGGATGGGGCGTTATACATAGGTGATCGCCCGTGGCAAGGGGGCTGGCGGCATTGCCCGATTGCCCCAGTGTCACCGACCGGGCAAAGTGCGCCGCCGGACGGGATCGTGACATAGGATCGCGTATACCGGGAAAGAGGAGATGTTTATGCCGTGGTTCCTGCTGACGCTGGCCATAATCGGCGAAATTGTGGGCACCACGGCGCTGAAGCTGTCGGAGGGGTTCACCAGACCCTTGCCGGGGATCGTCGCAATCATCGGCTACGCGGTGGCATTCTACTTTCTGGCGATGGTGCTGCGCACGATTCCCATCGGCGTGGCCTATGCGGTCTGGTCCGGCGTCGGGGTGGCGGCGATGGCCCTTATCGGACTGGTGATGTTCGGGCAAAGGCTGGATCCGGCCGCGATCATTGGCATCGCGCTGATCGCTGCGGGTGTGGTCGTGCTCAACACGATGTCGGGCACATCGGGGCATTGAGGCCGCTCAACGTTTTGCCAGTTGCGCCTCACGCCAGATCACGAACAGGCCCGCCGCCACGATGATCGCGGCCCCGATATAGGTGGCGATTTGCGGCAACTCCCCAAAAAACAGCCAGCCCGTGATGGAGGCCCAGACCAGCGCGGTATAGTCGAACGGTGCCACGATGGCGGCGGGGGCCATGCGAAACCCCTGCGTGATGAAGGTGATGCCGATCGTGCCGCAAATGGCCATCGTCGCGAACAGGCTCAGGTCCACGCCGGTGATTGCAGGCCAGTCCAGCAGCAAGGTCCATGAGGTCAGCAGCACCGGCAGCGCGGTCAGGTAGAACATCACTGTGCGCACGCTGTCATCCGCGTCGATCCAGCGGGCCGCGATCATCACCAGCGCGTAGCAAAGCGCGGTTCCCAGCGCCAGCAGGGCGGCGGGTTGCAAGGTTTCCGCCCCCGGTTGCACGATCACCATCGCGCCGCCGAAACCGACGATCAACGCACCCCAGCGCAACCTGCAGACTTTCTCGCCCAGCAAGGGCACCGACAGGGCGGTGACGAACAGCGGCGCGGTCAGGGCCAGCGCCGTGGCCCCGGCCAGCGGCAATGTGCGCAGCGAGGTAAAGAAGGTATAGGCCGCGCCCAGCGTCAGCACCGCGCGCAGCAGATGCACGCCGGGCCGTTTTGAGCGCAAAGCGCCCCACCCCTCTGCCTGCAAGACGATGGCGGTGACGATGGGCAGGGCGATGCATGAGCGCAGGAACATGATCTGCAACGCCTCGTAGCGTTGCGCCAGTTCCTTGGCCGCCGTATCGCTGAGCACCAGGCTGAACACCCCAAGGCACATCACCGCGATGGCCGCGCCGTGTCGCTTTTGATCCATAACGCCCTCCGCTCCAGCGTGTCCGCCTCACCCGGCAGACCTGTCACGTCCGCTCCATTCAGGCAATCGTGATCGAGGCGCGAAGCCCGGTGTCAGCGCCGTGCCGGGACAGTCCGATGCCATCAGGCATGATGGCGCGGCATCAGGTGGCCGACATTCGGCTTTCGTGGGGGGCAAGGTGCACCACATCGGCAACGAGGCACCCTTGACGATTGCGTGAAGGCGGCGATTGCGTGAAGGCGGTGCGGGCGCGGCTCTACCCGGTCAGTGAACAGCGGCGGACCTGATGGAACTGGCCTGCTGCGTCCTCTCCCATCAAGGTGATCGCATCCATGCTGAGCGGATCGGGAATGGCGCGGGCGGCATGCGGGGCGATGGAATCGATCACGCGGTTGGCGGTCTCCTCGTCCAACGGGCCGCTCAGCGTCATGTGAAACTGGAAATCGTCGAAGATGTAGGGATAGCCCCAGTCGAGCATCTGTGCGTCCTGCTTCGCGCTCAGGCCGGCCCTGCGCCGTCGCGCGATGTCCGCTTCGCTCAACGGGGCGCGCAGCATGTCTAGTTCGCGCACGATGGTTTCGGCCAATCTATTGATTTCGCTGGTATCGCCCGCCGGGCGAAGCGCGACGAAGCCGCTCCGATAACCCTGCACCAGACCGTTCAGCGGGGCGACGCGGGCCGCCGCGGCGAAATCGGTCACGCAGGCGATCAGATCGCTTTCGATCAGGCCCGCCGCCGGGTGGAACGGTGCCTTCAGCGTGGCGTGAAAGCCGTATCTGCGGGGCGTTTTCGTGATGGTCTGAACGTCCAGCCCGTGGGCGAAAGGATGCGCGACCGTCCGGCCCTTCGCGCTGTCCCATCCCAGCCAACGCGCGCCGAAAACGGCCAGATCGCTGCCGGGTGCAGGGGTGTAGAAAATCGCGTATCGTGCGTACATGAACATACTTCCCAACATACTCACGCAGTCCGCCGAGACTGCCAACTCAGCGTGACGCTCAAATGACTCAAGATATTCTGCTTTCAAATGCAAGCCTGATCCTGAAAGACGAGGTTATCACGGGAACTTTACACCTGCGGGAAGGTTTGATCGCCGGTATCACGCGCGGCGGCGGGGTGCCCGAGGGTGCCGTGGATTGTCAGGGCGACATGCTGGCCCCCGGTCTGGTGGAGCTGCATACCGACAATCTGGAGCGGCATCTGTCGCCGCGCCCCAAGGTGGACTGGCCCCACGGCGCCGCCATCGTCGCACATGATCGCGAGCTGGCCGGGGCGGGCATCACCACGGTGTTCGACGCGATCCGCGTCGGTTCCATCGTATCGGGCGGGCAGCGGCGCTACGGCAAGTATGCGCGCCGCATGGCGGATGAGATCATCGCGATGCGCGCCGCCGGGGCCTTGCGCATCAGCCACCACATTCATCTCAGGGCGGAGACCTGTTCGGAAACCCTGGTCGAGGAATTGGCGGAGTTCGATCCCCGCGACCGGATCGGAATCGTGTCGATGATGGATCACACGCCGGGGCAGCGGCAATTCTCGGATATGGGCAAATACAAGGATTACGTCTGCGGCAAGCACGGTCTGCCCGCCGATGAGTTCGAGGACTACGTCGCGTTCCTGCGCGGGATTCACGCGGAATACGGCGCGAAGCATGAGGCCGCGACCGTCGCCGCCGCGCGCAAGCTGGGCGCGACGCTGGCCAGCCATGACGACACCACCGCGACCCAGGTCGCCGCCAGCCACGCCCATGGCGTCACGCTGGCGGAGTTTCCGACGACGATCGAGGCGGCGAATGCCTGTCGGCAGCTCGGCCTCCTGACCATCATGGGGGCCCCGAACCTGGTGCGGGGCGGCTCACATTCGGGCAATGTCGCGGCGGCGGAACTGGCCGGGCGCGACCGGCTCGACATCCTGTCATCGGATTATGTGCCGGCCTCCCTATTGATGGGGGCGGTGCGTCTGGCGCAGATGTGGGGCGATTATCCGCGCGGCATGGCGACGGTCAGCGCGGCACCCGCGCGGGCGGTGGGGCTGACGGATCGCGGGGTTCTGGCGGTCGGGCTGCGCGCCGACGTGATCCGCTTTGCCGTGATCGACGACACGCCCGTGCTGCGCGGCACGTGGTCGGCGGGCGTGCAAGTGTCCTGAGCGCTTGCCCCCCCGTGTTACGGTGCGTAAAACATGACGCGAAGACATTCAGGGGAGGCCGACATGCGGGCATTCGTATTTCCAGGGCAGGGCGCCCAGACCATCGGGATGGGCAAGACGCTTGCCGATGCCTATCCGCAGGCCGCTCAGGTCTTTCAGGAAGTGGATGACGCGCTGGGCGAAAAGCTCTCTACCCTCATATGGGAGGGGGACGCAGAGGCCCTGACCCTGACCGCGAACGCGCAGCCTGCATTGATGGCCACGTCCATCGCGGCCATGCGCGCGCTCGCCGCCGAGGGGTTCGACCTGCAGGGTGCATCCTTCGTGGCGGGGCACTCGCTGGGTGAATATTCCGCGCTGTGCGCCGCGGGCGCGTTGAGCCTTGCCGACACCGCACGCCTGTTGCGCCGCCGTGGCACGGCGATGCAGGAGGCCGTTCCGGTGGGCGTCGGTGCGATGGCCGCACTGCTGGGGCTGGATCTGGCCACGGTCAAAAAGGTCGCGCAGGAGGCCGCACAGGGTGAAATCTGTCAGGCCGCGAACGACAACGACCCCGCACAGGTCGTCGTTTCCGGCCACAGGGGCGCGGTCGAGCGGGCTTGTGAGATCGCCAAGGCGCGCGGGGCCAAACGGGCCGTGATCCTGCCTGTCTCCGCCCCCTTCCACTGCGCCTTGATGGAACCTGCGGCTCATGTCATGGCCGAGGCGCTGGACGATGTGGACATCGCTCAGCCCGGCGTGCCGCTGATCGCCAACGTCACGGCCACCGCAGTCGATGATCCGACGCTGATCCGGGCCTTGCTGGTCGATCAGGTGACAGGGGCCGTGCGCTGGCGCGAGAGTGTGAGCTTCATGGCCGCGCAGGGCGTCACGGAGATCTGGGAGATCGGCGCGGGCAAGGCGCTGTCGGGCATGATCCGCCGCATAGACAAATCCATCGCGTGCAAGGCCGTCGGCTCCCCCGACGACATCGCCGCACTCAAGGAGTAATCATCATGTTCGATCTGACCGGCAAGACCGCCCTCGTCACGGGGGCATCGGGTGGCATCGGCGGCGCCATCGCCACGGCCCTGCACAGCGCCGGTGCGACCGTTGGGCTGAGCGGCACGCGCGAGGCACCGTTGCAGGCGCTGGCAACCACGCTGGGCGATCGGGCCCACGTCCTGCCCTGCAACCTGTCCGAAGCGGTGGAGGTGGAGGCCCTGCCAAAGCAGGCCATCGCGGCGATGGGGTCGCTCGATATCCTGGTGAACAATGCGGGCATCACCGCCGACAACATCTTCATGCGCATGACCGATTACGAATGGTCGCGGGTGATCGAGGTGAACCTGACCTCCACCATGCGGCTGTGCCGGGGCGTGATGCGCCCGATGATGAAATCGCGCTGGGGGCGGATCATCAACATCACTTCCGTCGTCGGGGTGACCGGCAATGGCGGGCAGGTGAACTATGCCGCGTCCAAGGCCGGAATGATCGGTTTGACCAAATCCATCGCGCAGGAAGTCGCCTCACGCGGGATCACCGCGAACTGCGTCGCCCCCGGTTTCATCGAGACGGCGATGACCGACGCGCTCAACGAAAAGCAGAAGGACGGCATCCTGACCGCGATTCCCGCAGGTCGCATGGGCACGGGGGATGAAATCGCGTCGGCGGTCCTCTATCTTGCCAGTCAGGAGGCGGCCTACGTCACCGGACAGACGCTGCACGTCAATGGCGGCATGGCAATGATCTAGGCCGATTTCGCAAGCCGTGCGAAAGCGTTTGCGCAACCCAACGGGTGTGCTATAGCGCGCCGCACACGGGCCGACGCCAGCCGCGCACATCATCGTGCCGGATTGTCATGTGGGCCATTTTCCGTTACGGCGGAACCATCGCCCGGTCACATAGTGAACGGGTATCAGAGCGGACGGGCCCAGCCCGCCGACCCGAAACGAGGAAGAGACATATGAGCGACATTGCAGATCGCGTGAAGAAGATCGTCGTCGAGCACCTGAGCGTCGAAGAGGAAAAAGTGACCGAGAACGCGTCGTTCATCGACGACCTCGGCGCGGACAGCCTCGACACAGTCGAGCTGGTCATGGCCTTCGAGGAAGAGTTCGGAATCGAAATCCCCGACGACGCCGCCGAGACGATCCAGACGTTCGGCGACGCAGTCAGCTTCATCAAGGGCGCGCAGTAACCCGCGACCGCCTGATGGCTTTTGAAAGGCGCGTTCCCCGAAAGGGGGGCGCGCTTTTTTTATTGTGTGTTTTCGTTTCAGTGCCTCCGGCAGGGATATTTTAAGACAGAAGAAAGGTTTGGGCGCTAGTCAGGGCGGGCGGTACAGGCGGGGACGCCGATGGCCGTGACAGGAGACGGCGTTCCGTCTGGCCGGGGCTACGGTGTGCGCCGGGCGGGACGTTGCCGCCGTTCGTGGTACGCCGGATTGCGGGAGATCGAGAGAAAGGTCTCAGGTCTGCCTATAGCTTGTCCGCCACGGTACAGGAGGATCCCCCAACGGCGGGGATCGCCCGATGGATGGCTCATCCAGGCGCGATATAATTCCCAGCCTTCGGGTGCGTCCACGTCGTGATGGGACAGCTGGGGAAAGACCTCAATGGTATGCGCCGCAGCAGTGGCCGCGAATCTGTCGCGGTTCGCAATCGAAAGCGGGTTGAGCACATCGCTTACGCTGCATCCGAGATCAGAAACGGTTGCTGACATGCCGGTTGGCCTGTCGATCCACGTCGGTCCCAGTTCGGAGATCGTGAAGTCGAACTTGTTTTGAAGGAAGGGCGGACGCGCGCCGTTGCTGACAGGAATGCAGATCTCGCGAAACAGATCGAGCGCCACCAATACCGGATCGTCCTGATACTCCTTCTGACCGCTCAGCATGGCACCAAGTGTGAAACCGCCAAGGATTGCGGCAAGGATTGTCACGCTCAGGATCAGGGGACGTCTGCGCATGGCTGGGCCTCGATATCGCTCTCGGACTATGTCGAAGTTAGCTGGCGGTGCCGGGGCCGTCCAGATCGCGGCGCTGCGCCTGATCTTCTGTCCCGAAATATCCCCGCCGGAGGCGCATGTCGCTGTCGCGCGTATCCGTCCCTTGTCGCACCCCCCCTTTGAACGCTATATCCTCCCTCAACAAAACGATGAGGAGAGCGGGCATGCGGCGAGTGGTTGTGACCGGGCTGGGAATGGTGACGCCCTTGGCCTGCGGGGTCGAGGAAACGTGGAGCCGTCTGTTGGACGGTCAGTCGGGCGCCGGTCCGATCACCAAGTTCGACGCGGAAAATCTGGCGACGAAGATCGCGTGCGAAGTGCCCAAGGGCGATGGCAGCGACGGCTCGTTCAACCCCGATGACTGGATGTCGCCCAAGGATGCGCGCAAGGTCGATACCTTCATCCTGTTCGCGATGGCCGCCGCCACGCAGGCGGTCGAGGATTCGGGCTGGACGCCGGAAGACGTCGAAGGGCAGAACCGCACCGGCGTGATGATCGGTTCGGGCATCGGCGGGTTGGAGAGCATTGCGCAGACCACGCTGTTGCTCAAGGAAAAGGGCCCGCGACGGGTTTCTCCGTTCTTCATCCCCGGCAGTCTGATCAACCTGTGCTCCGGCCAGGTCAGCATCAAATACGGCTTCATGGGGCCGAACCACGCCGTTGTGACCGCGTGTTCGACAGGCGCGCACGCCATTGGGGATGCATCGCGGCTGATCCAGTTTGGCGATGCGGACGTGATGGTCGCGGGCGGCGCGGAAAGTGCGATCTGCGAGTTGGGGATCGCCGGTTTCAATGCCTGCAAGGCGCTGAGCACAGGTTACAACGACACTCCCGAAAAGGCTTCGCGTCCCTATGACAAGGACCGCGACGGTTTCGTGATGGGTGAGGGCGCTGGCGTCGTCGTGTTGGAGGAATACGAGCACGCGGTGGCGCGGGGGGCCAAGATCTACGCCGAGGTGGTGGGATACGGCCTGTCGGGCGATGCGTATCATATCACTGCGCCGGCTGACGATGGCGACGGGGCCTACCGCTCGATGAGTGCGGCGATCGAGCGGGCGGGCCTGACGCCTGCCGATGTGGACTATATCAACGCGCACGGCACCTCGACCATGGCGGACACGATCGAATTGGGCGCTGTGGAGCGTTTGCTGGGCGATGCGGCAGCAGAGGCGACCATGTCCTCGACGAAATCCGCGACCGGGCATCTGTTGGGCGCGGCGGGCGCGATCGAGGCGATCTTCGCGATCCTCGCGATCCGCGATCAGGTGGCGCCGCCAACGATCAATCTGGACAATCCGGCGGTGGAAACGGCGCTGGACCTCGCGCCGAACGCGAAACGGGAGCGCAAGATCGATGTGGCCCTGAGCAACTCCTTCGGGTTCGGCGGCACCAATGCCTCCGTCCTGTTTCGCAAGGTCTGAAGGATCATGATGCGTTCCGTCGTCTCGAATCTGCTCACTTTCCTGATCGTGGCGCTCGTCATTGTGGCGGGCGCGATCTTCTGGGGGCAGCGGACATTTGTCGCGCAGGGGCCGCTGGAGCAGGCGATCTGTCTGCGTGTGGCGCCCGGCGATTCGGTGGCTGTGGTCGCGCAGCGGCTGGAGGACGAGGACGCGATCGTCAGCCCCGGGCTGTTTCGCATCGGCTCGAACTACACGGGCCGGACGGAGGACCTGAAATTCGGCAACTATCTGGTGCCCGCAGGGGCCACGATGGACGAAATCCTCGATACCGTGACGCAGGGCGGGGCCAGCACCTGCGGGGCTGAGATCAACTTTCGCGTCGGCGTGACGTCGATCAGCGTTGTCGCGCGGGAGCTGAACCCCACCACCGGTCGCTACGAGGAGGTCGCGGAATACGACCCCACCGCCGAGGAAGTGGTCATTCCTGAAGAATTCACCGCCCTGGTTGAGGGTGACGCCGTGCCGCGCTACCGCATCACGCTGGCCGAGGGTGTGACCAGCTGGCAGGTTCGCGATGCGCTGCAACGGGTCGATATCCTGTCCGGTGAGATCGCGCAGGTGCCGGCTGAAGGCTCGCTGAACCCCAACAGCTATGAGGTCAGCCCCGGGGATACGCGCGCATCTGTGATCGAGCGGATGCAGCGGGCGCAGGAGGATATTCTGGCCGCCGCCTGGGCGGAGCGGGACGAGGACGTGCCGGTCGAGAGCCCGGAGGAGCTGTTGATCCTCGCATCCCTGATCGAAAAGGAAACCGGGGTCGCGGCGGAGCGGGCGCAGGTCGCGTCGGTCTTCGTCAATCGGCTGCGTCAGGGCATGCGCTTGCAGACCGATCCGACGGTGATCTACGGCATCACGAATGGTGAGGGGGTGCTGGGTCGCGGGCTGCGGCGCAGTGAGCTGGATGCCTCGACACCATACAACACCTACGTCATCGACGCCCTGCCGCCGACGCCCATCGCGAATCCGGGGCGTGAGGCGATCATGGCGGCGGCCCAGCCGGACGAGACGCCGTATATCTACTTCGTCGCGGATGGAACCGGGGGCCATGCCTTTGCCGAGACGCTGGAAGAGCACAACGCGAATGTCGCCAGGTGGCGTGAGATCGAGGCGCAGCGCAACCAGTAGGCAGATTCGGTCGAGATTCGGGGTGCGGGCCATATGGCGCGCGCCCCTTTTCTTTGCGAGGAGGGTAAAAGGTTAACGTTTCGGATGATTGAATCCTATATATACATGATATTCTCAGATAAGAACGTTAACGTAAAGGTTAACAGTAAGTAAAAATGCATTTTTTGGTTGACCTATCGAACGGTCTCAGGCATAACTTGTTGCAAGCTGAAATAAGTGGGTAAGCGGCACGGGCAACCGGGGCCGCTTTTTATTTTCGCCAATAGCAGCGGTAATTTTATTCATGACATTTGAAATCGAAGACCAGCCGGGCGGGCCCGGGTGGAAGGTCGAGTGCGCCCGGATCGTATATCAATCGGTCGGGCGCGCTTTGAAGTGCCGCATTCTGCAACTCGAAGGGTCCGAGCCCGACGATAAAGCGGCCAAGGTGATTGCCGACGAGGTGCGCACGCACCGTAAGGCCCTCTTGCAACTCATGGAATATGAGGCTGAATTCGATGAACGCTATTCGACAGACGGAACCGGAGCGGCAGCACCGCTCGACCTCGACGCCGCTAGAGATGAGCTTCGTGCGCGAATTTCTAAGCTGCGCCAGCGACGCGGAGATCGAGGAGCTTCTGGACGGGCTGAGTGAAAACGCCCTGCGCTCGATCAGCTATCTGTTCGAGCTTTGGGCCATCGAGGGCCATCAGGTCGCCCCTGAAGGGGACTGGAACACCTGGATGATCATGGGCGGACGTGGGGCGGGCAAGACCCGCGCCGGGGCCGAGTGGGTGCGCGGTCTGGTCGAGGGGCCAACACCGGAGGCGCCGGGTGCGTGCCGCCGGATCGCCCTGATCGGTGAGACCTACGACCAGGCGCGCGATGTGATGGTTCTGGGCGACAGCGGGCTGATCGCCTGCTGCCCCCCCGACCGCAAGCCGCGCTGGATCGCGTCACGCCGGGTTCTGGTCTGGCCGAACGGAGCGGAGGCGCAGGTCTTCTCCGCCTCGGACCCAGAGGCGATGCGCGGCCCGCAATTCGACGGGGCCTGGTGCGACGAGCTTGCCAAGTGGAAAAAGGGTCAACACGCCTGGGACATGCTGCAATTCGCGCTGCGACTGGGCGATGATCCGCGCTGCGTGGTGACAACGACGCCCGCGCCGGGGGCCTTGTTTGAGGAGGTTCTGGGCGAGGAGGGAACCGTGGTCACGCAGGCCGCAACCTCGGCCAACACGGCGAATTTGGCGCCGGGATTTCTGAAGGCGGTGACGAAGCGGTATGGCGGCACCGCGCTGGGACGGCAGGAGCTGGACGGGGAGCTGATCAAGGATCTGCCCGGTGCATTGTGGCCCCGCGACCGGATCGAGGCAGCGCGGGTGCCTGAAACGCCCGAGTTGGAGCGGATCGTCGTCGCGGTGGACCCGCCGGTCACGGGTCGCGAGGATTCGGACGCGTGCGGCATCGTCGTTGCGGGTCTGCACCGTCAGGGGGACAGCTGGAAGGCGGTCATCCTTGCGGATCTGAGCGTGGAGGCGGCCTCGCCCCTGACCTGGGCGAAGGCGGCGATTGCGGCGCGTGACGACTGGAGCGCCGACCGGGTGGTCGCGGAGGTCAACCAGGGCGGCGATCTGGTCGAGAACCTGCTGCGGCAGGTGGATCGGAACGTCAGTTATCGCGGTGTCCATGCCAGCCGGTCCAAGCAGGCGCGGGCGGAGCCGGTGGCCGCGCTCTATGAACAAGGGCGGGTGCTGCATGCGGGCAGCTTCCCCGCACTGGAGGACGAGATGGCGGCAATGCTGCGCTCGGGCTATTCGGGGCGTGGATCGCCGGACCGGCTGGACGCGCTGGTCTGGGCCGTGACGGACCTGATGCAGGATGCGGAGGCGGTCGTGAACCGCCCGCAGGTGCGCGGGTTGTAGGGTTTCATGGATATTTGAAGACAGAAGAAAAGGGGGCCTGCGGGCTCCCTTTTCGTTTACCGGATTTTTACGGGAGAAAGCGATGCTGGGTTTGTTCAAGAGGGAAGCCCCCGAGGTCAAGGCGAGTGCCGCCGGCCCCATGGTGGCGTTTCACGGCGCGGGCCGCGCGATGTGGAGCGGGCGCGACGGGGCGACGATGACACGGGTCGGGTTCACCTCGAACCCGGTCGGGTTTCGCTGTGTGAAGCTGATCGCGGAGGCGGCTGCCGCCGTGCCCATGGTGCTGTCCGATGCGGAGCGGCGCTATGACGTGCATCCCGTGCTCGACCTGTTGGCGCGGCCTAATGGCGGGCAGGGTGCGGGAGAACTGTTCGAGGCGTTCTACGGCCAGCTTCTGCTCAGCGGTAACGGATACATGGAGGCGGTGGCCGGCGCGGACGTTCCGATGGAGCTGCATGTCGTGCGGTCCGACCGGATGCGGGTCGTGCCGGGGCGCGACGGGTGGCCGGTCGGGTATGACTACACCGTTGGGGCCAAGAAACACCGGTTCGCGGCGGATGCGATCTGCCATGTGCGGGGCTGGCATCCGACGGATGATCATTATGGCCTGAGCCCGATGCAGGCAGCCGCGACGGCGGTGGATGTGCACAACGCGGCCTCGAAATGGTCGAAGGCGCTGCTGGACAACGCGGCGCGGCCCTCGGGTGCGATCGTCTATCGCTCCGCCGAGGGGGCCGGGGTGTTGGGCGCGGATCAGTATGATCGGCTCAAGAACGAACTGGAGGGACAACATCAGGGTGCGGCGAATGCCGGGCGGCCGATGTTGCTGGAAGGGGGGCTGGATTGGAAGCCGATGGGATTCTCCCCCTCCGACATGGAATTCCAGAAGACCAAGGAGGCGGCGGCGCGGGAGATCGCGCTGGCCTTCGGGGTGCCGCCGATGCTGCTGGGCCTGCCGGGTGACGCGACCTATGCGAACTATGCCGAGGCGAACCGTGCATTCTATCGCCTGACGGTTCTGCCGCTGGTGAGCAAGGTCACCGGCGCGTTGAGCCAGTGGTTGCCCGGCATGGGCGGTACGCAGTTGAAACCCGACCTGGACGGCGTGCCGGCCTTGGCGTTGGAGCGTGAAGCACAGTGGCGCAGGGTCGCGGAGGCGGACTTTCTGAGCGAGGACGAAAAGCGTGCTCTGCTCGGACTGCCGCCGCGTGCGGTTTGACGGCGCGCGCGGCAGGCTCGCGCTATCTGTATGAACCGTTCGACGCGACGAGCGCGCGGGTCGAAACGCTGGAACGTGTGAGCGAGGAACGCTGGCTGGCGCTGGAGCGGCGGCTGGGCGGGATCGAGGCGCTGCTGGACCGGATGGAACGGCGCATGTGGATGGCCGTCTATGGCGTGGCCGGAACGGTGGCGGCGCAGGGTCTGTTTCTGGTGGTGACAGGTGAGCTGAGCATCGCCTGACAACCAATTGTTTTACAAAGGAGAGTGCGGATGACGGGATATGATCCGGCGGGAATGCTGGAAACGAAATTCTGCGGTCTGGGCGATGCGCCAGCGCTGGACGGGGATACGACGATTGCGGGCTATGCCTCGCTGTACGGGATCGCCGATCAGGGCGGTGACATCGTGCAGAAGGGCGCCTATGGCCGCGCGCTGGAACGTCTGTTCGCCAAGGGGCGCACCGTCAAGATGCTGTGGCAGCACGACCCCGCCACCCCGATCGGCGTGTGGGAGGCGGTCGAGGAGGACGGCACCGGGCTGCATGTTCGCGGTCGCATCCTGACCGAGGTTCGCGCCGGACGAGAGGCGCTGGCGCTGCTCAAGGCCGGGGCCATCGACGGGCTGTCCATCGGATATCGCACCATCCGCGCGGAGAAATCCGGCGTCGGGCGGTTGCTGCATGAGATCGAGCTTTGGGAAGTGTCCCTCGTGACCTTTCCGATGCTTCCCGAGGCGCGGGCGCAATCGAAATCCGACGATACGGAAACCGATGCGCTGGCGAACGACCTCGCGTCCTTTTTTGATGACGCGGCGGCACTGCTGGCCTGATTGGCCGTCTTTTTACCCAAGTAATTTCAAGGATGGATTGATGCACGACATCGACTGCAAATCGGCGGCGAAGACCACCGACGTGAAGGCGGCCATGACAGGCTTTCTGAGCGAATTCAAGAATTTCCAAACCGACATTCAGACCAGACTTATGGAACAAGAGAGCCGTTTGACCATGATGCAGACCAAATCCGCCCGCCCCGCCCTGTCCGCCGCCGCCGAGGTCGAGGTGCCTCATCAGAAGGCGTTCGCGGCCTATCTGCGCTCGGGCGATGATGACGGCCTGCGCGCGCTGGGGGTTGAGGAAAAGGGCATGTCCACCCAGGTCAGCGCCGAGGGTGGCTATCTGGTCGATCCGCAGACCTCGGCCACGGTGCAGAGCGTTCTGCTGGGTGCGGCTTCGCTGCGCTCCATCGCGAATGTGGTGAATGTCGAGGCATCCGCCTTTGACGTGCTGGTCGATCACAACGACACCGGCGCGGGCTGGTCGGACGAGACGGCGAATGCGAGCGAGACGGGCGCACCGCAGTTGGAGCGTATCTCGATCCCGCTGCACGAATTGTCCGCCATGCCCAAGGCATCGCAGCGTCTGCTGGACGACAGCGCGTTCGACGTCGAGGGTTGGCTGGCGGGCCGCATCGCGGACAAGTTCGCGCGCGCCGAGAGCGTGTCGTTCATCGCGGGCGACGGCGTGGGCAAGCCGCGGGGCATCATGAGCTATGCCAATGTGGCCAACGATGTCTGGGCGTGGGGATCGCTGGGCTATGTCGCCACCGGCACCGATGGGGATTTCTCGATCGCCGATCCGGCGGATGCCATCGTCGATCTGGTCTATTCGCTGGGCGCGCAGTATCGCGCGAATGCCAGCTTCGTGATGAACTCCAAGACTGCCGGTGCCGTGCGCAAGATGAAGGACGCGGACGGTCGCTTCCTGTGGTCCGACACGCTGGCGGCGGGTGAGCCTGCGCGCCTGATGGGGTATCCGGTGCTGATCTGCGAGGACATGCCCGACATCGCGCTGGACGCGACGGCGATTGCCTTTGGTGACTTCGCCAATGGCTACACCATCGCGGAACGTCCCGATATGCGCATCCTGCGCGACCCGTTCTCGGCCAAGCCGAACGTGCAGTTCTTCGCGACCAAGCGCGTGGGTGGCGATGTCAGCGACTTCGCCGCGATCAAGCTGCTGAAGTTCGCAGCCAACTGAAACGCGACTGACTGACTGAGTGAATTGGAGGGGCCTGCGTTCGCGCGGGCCCTTTTTGTATCCGACGGGGCGGGAGAACAGCCGATGATGATGACGGAACGCAACGGACCGGCGCGGGTGCCGGTGGAGATCCGCGATTTCGCGGACCACCTGCATCTGGGCACCGGGTTCGAGGATGACGGCGCGCAGGATGCGATGCTGGAGATGTATTTGCGCGCGGCAACCAGCGCCGTGGAGGCGCGCATCGGCAAGTCGCTAATCACGCGCGGTCTGCGCCTGATCCTGACCAACTGGCGTGAGGCTGGCCAGGGCGTGCCGGTCGCGCCGGTCGTGGCGTTGGAGGAGGTTCGCGTCGTCGATGCGGCGGGCCATGCGCGCACGGTTCCCAACGTCACGCTGCGCGTCGATGCGCATCGGCCCGTGCTGCTGGGGTCGGTTTCGGTGCCGGAGAGCGGTCAGGTCGAGGTGGACTTCACCGCCGGTTACGGCCCCGATCCGGCGGATGTGCCGCCCGATCTGCGCCATGCGGTGAAGCTGCTGGCGGCGAGCTATTACGAGAACCGCTCCGGCGGGCAGGACCATTGGCCGTTCGGCGTGCTGGCATTGCTGGATGCCCATCGCCCGGTGCGGCTGTGAGCGGGTCGGCCCCGGTGCTGGACCGGGAAATGGTGCTGGAGGCCCGCGCGATGACGCCCGACGGCGGCGGCGGGTTGATGGAGGGGTGGCAGGCGCTTGGCACGCTGTGGGCCGCGATTGAGCGTCCCTCGGCCCGGCTGGTACGTGAGGGGGCGCTGGAAGTGTCCACCATCAAGGTGCGGATCATTCTGCGCGCCGCGCCCGAAGGACGGTCCCGCAGGCCAATTGCAGGCCAGCGGTTGCGCATGGGGGACCGGGTGTTCCGCATTCTGGGCGTCGCGGAATATGACCGCGCGGCGCATTACCTGCAACTTTGGGCAGAGGAAGGTGGCGCATGAGCTACGCATTTTCATGGCCGCTGCAACAGGGCCTGTACTGGGCGTTGAGTGCCGCGCCCGAGATCACCGATCTGGCCGAAGTGCTGGACGCGACCGCGGTTCCGACCTCGAACGAGTATGTCTCGATCGGGGAGGAACAGGTTCGGGAACGCGGGCCGGATCTGACCCAACATGACATCGTGATCGAGGTGCATTCGGCGGCGCAGGGCTTTTCCCGCGCGAAGCTGGTGGCGGCGGAGGTGGGGCGCATTCTGCTGCACACGCCGCCGGCGGTGACCGGTGCCACGGTGACGGATCTGCGGTTCCTCAAGGCGCGGGCGCGCCGGTCGCGCGGCACCGAACGGCGGCTGATTACCCTGACGTTCCGGGTTCTTCTGGACGCGAACTGATCCTTTCAAGAAACTGTTTTATAAGGAATTTTCAATATGGCCACTCAGATGGGCAGAGATCTGCTGATCAAGATCGACATGACGGGATCGGGCGGATTCGAGACGGTGGCGGGGCTGCGGGCCAGCCGCATCTCGTTCAACGCGGAAACCGTCGATACCACCACGCTGGACAGCACGGGCGGCTGGCGCGAATTGCTGGGCGGCGCTGGCGTCCGCTCCGCCGCGCTGTCGGGCTCCGGCGTGTTTCGCGATGCGGACACGGATGCGCGGGCGCGGCAGATGTTCTTTGACGGGGAGGTCCCGGACTTTCAGGTCGTCATCCCCGATTTCGGCATCATCGAAGGGCCGTTCCAGCTGACCGCGATCGAGTATTCGGGGGAGTATGACGGTGAGGCGGTCTATGAGATGTCGATGGCCAGCGCCGGGGCGCTGAGCTTCGTCGCGCTATGAGCGCAGGCGGAAAGAAACGCGGTTCGGGCAAGGCGCGCCCGAACCCGCATCGGGGGGAGGTGGCGCTGACCCTCGATGGCAAGGTGCATGTGCTGCGGCTGAGCCTGGGTGCCCTGGCACGGCTGGAGGCACGCCTGGGCGCGGACAGCCTGACAGATCTGGTCGCCCGGTTCGAGAGCGGCACGTTTCGCGCCGCCGATCTGGTCGCCTTGCTGGAGGCGGGCGGCGCACCGGCGGGCAAGCTGGCCACCGCCACGGTCGAAGGTGGGCCGTTGGAGGCCGCAAGGGTTGCCGCGCGTCTGCTGCGACTGACCTTTGCCGGTGTGCACCCCGAATGATCGACTGGACCGCGTTGCTGCGGCTGGGCCTTCACGGGCTGCGGCTGACCCCCGACCAGTTCTGGGCGCTGACCCCTGCCGAGCTGGCGCTGATGGCGGGGCTGGATCCGCAGGCCGCACCTGCGATGGCACGCGACCGGCTGGCGGAGCTGAGCGCATTATACCCTGATGAAAGGCGATCCGAATGAGTGAAATCAACGAAGTGCAGGAGCTGTTCGCGGAGGTGGACGCCTCCATCGCCTCGACCGAGGCGGTGGTGGAGACGTTCCGCCGTGAACTCGATTCCACCGGGCGGTCGCTGGAAAGCGCCTCGGCCGGGGTGGCGGGGCTGGACCGGGCGATGGGCAAGGGCCTTCGCGGGGCGTTCGACGCGCTGATCTTCGACGGGGCCCGAGCCTCGGACGCGCTGCGGCAGTTGGGGGCGAGTATCTCGTCCTCGCTCCTGGATCAGGCGCTGAAGCCGGTACAGAACGCGGTCGGATCATCGCTGAGCGGGCTGGTGCAAAGGGGCCTCGGCGCGATGATGCCGTTCGCGGAGGGCGGGGTCATGTCGGGCGGGCGGCCCACGGCCTTTGCCAAGGGGGGCGTTGTCAGCGGGGCCACGACCTTTCCCATGCGCGGCGGCATGGGCCTGATGGGGGAGGCCGGACCCGAGGCGATCATGCCCCTGACCCGTGGCGCCGACGGTGCGTTGGGGGTCAAGGCAGCGGGGGGCGGCGGTTCGGTCAACGTGACGATGAATATCTCCACCCCCGATGTCGAAGGATTCCGCCGCTCACGCACGCAGGTCGCGGCGGAGATGTCGCGCGCCCTGTCACGCGGCAAACGCAATATGTGACGCCGCCCGCGCGTCGAAAGCGTGCCGCAGGGCGCGTGCCCCCCCCAAGAATTGAATATTGAATGGAGTGAGCCCATGAGCTTTCACGAGGTACGGTTTCCGGTCAGCGTCAGTTTCGGATCGACCGGCGGCCCCGAGCGGCGCACGGAGATCGTGACGCTGGCCAGCGGGCACGAGGAGCGCAACAGCCCCTGGGCCCACTCGCGCCGTCGCTATGATGCGGGGCTGGGGATGCGGTCGCGCGATGATCTGGAGGTTGTGATCGGCTTTTTCGAGGCGCGGGCCGGGCGGCTGCACGGGTTTCGCTGGCGCGACTGGTCGGATTGGCGCACCGCCCCCTCGGACCGGGCCATCGAGCCGTTCGATGAGGAGATCGGCGTTGGTGACGGTGTCAGCGCGGCCTTTCAGCTCAGCAAGACCTATCTGTCGGGGCCGACATCCTATGTGCGGCCCATCGAGAAGCCAGTGGAGGGAACGCTGCGTCTGGGCGTGGGGGGCGTGCAGGTCTTTGACGGGTACGCGCTGGATACCGCGACGGGCATCGTCAGCTTCGACACGCCACCGCAGGACGGGGCCGTCATCACCGCCGGGTTCGAGTTCGACGTTCCGGTCCGCTTCGACACGGATGTGATCGAGGTGTCCATGGGCGGTTTCGAGGCGGGGGAAATCCCCTCCGTTCCTATCGTGGAGGTGCGGGTCTGATGCGCGATATTCCTCAGGAAATGCAGGCACGGCTGGACAGCGGTGCCACGACGATGTGCCGGTGCTGGCTGGTCACGCGCAAGGATGGCATGGCGCTGGGCTTTACCGATCATGACCGGGCCTTGTTGGTGGATGGCGTCCGCTACGAGGCAGACAGCGGCCTGAGCGCGGGTGCGCTGGATCAGGCAACGGGTCTGAGCGCGGATAATGGCGAGGTGCTGGGCGCGTTGAGCGCGGATGCCATCCGCGAGGTGGATATCGCGGCGGGGTTGTATGACGGCGCCGAGGTGCGGCAGTGGTTGGTGGATTGGCAGAGGCCGGATCTGCGGATCGCGCTGTTCACCGGCCGGATTGGAGAGATCAGGCGCGGGCAGGGCGCGTTCGAGGCGGAGCTACGCTCGCTGGTCGATGACCTGAACCGCCCAGTCGGTCGCGCGCTGAACCACGATTGCGACGCGACGTTGGGCGATGCGCGCTGCGGTGTCGATGTGACGGACCCTGCCTGGTACACCGATGGCACCGTCGATGCGATCGAGGGCGACGGTGCGTTGATCGTCGATGGGTTGGCCGGCTACGCGCCCGACTGGTTTGCGGGGGGTGTGGTGACCTGGATCAGCGGCGCGAATGCCGGGGCCAGGTCCGCGATCCGGCACGACACCACGCGCAACGGCGTGCGCCTGCTGGGTTTGCGGACCGGAACGGCCTTTGCGGTGGCGGCGGGCGATACGTTCAGTGTGCTGGCCGGTTGCGACCGGCGGGCGGAGACGTGTCGCGCCAAGTTTGACAACTTCCTCAACTATCGCGGCTTCCCCCACATTCCGGGGGAGGACTGGATGACATCCTATCCAAATCAGGGGGAGGTGCATGATGGCGGATCGTTGCGCAAGGGCTGAGCAGGTTGTGGCCGAGGCGCGGACCTGGCTGGGCACGCCCTATCAGCATCAGGCCAGCGTGCGGGGGGCCGGGGCGGATTGCCTCGGCCTGATCCGTGGCATCTGGCGTGAGATCATCGGGGGCGAGCCGGAGGAAATGCCCGGCTACACCCCCGACTGGTCCGAGGTCGATCGGGTCGAACGTCTGCACGAAGGTGCGGCACGGCATCTGATCCGGGTGGAGCCGCCCTATCAATCTGGCGACGTGCTGCTGTTTCGCATGAAGGGGCAGGCGGTGGCCAAACACTTGGCGATCCTGAGCGATGCCGCACCCGGCGCGCAGCGGATCATCCATGCCTATTCGGGGCATGGGGTCGTCGAAAGCCCGCTGGGCCCCGCATGGGCACGGCGGATCGTGGCGGGGTTCCGCTTTCCGGCAGGGAGAATTTGAATGGCGACGCTATTATTGGCTGCCGCAGGCTCCGCCATTGGTGGGGCTGTGGGCGGCACGGTCATGGGATTGACCGGCGCGGCGATCGGGCAGGCGGTGGGGGCGACCATCGGCTCGATGATCGATCAGCGCATCATGGGGGCCGGTGCCTCCACCGTCGAAACGGGGCGGCTGGACACCTGGCGCGTACAGGGTGCGCAGGAGGGCACGGCGCTGCCCTATATCGCGGGCCGGATGCGGCTGCCCGGTCAGATGATCTGGTCCAGCCGGTTTCTGGAAACGGTCAGCAAATCCTCCGGCGGGGGTGGCAAGGGGTCCAAGCCCAAGGTCACCCAAAACTCGTACAGTTATTCGGTCAGCTTCGCGCTGGCCCTGTGCGAGGGGCGCGCAACGCGCATCGGGCGCATCTGGGCGGATGGCAAGCTGGTGGACCAGTCCGAGGTCGAAGTGCGCTTCCATGACGGATCGGACACGCAGATGCCCGATCCGGTCATCGCCGCCGTTGAGGGGGTGGACGCAGCGCCTGCCTATCGCGGCACGGCCTATGTCGTCTTCGAGGGGTTGGAGCTGGCGAAATACGGCAACCGGATTCCGCAGATCAACGTCGAGGTTTATCGTCAGCCGGAAAGCGACGCGCCGACCCTGCGCGACAGGGTGCAGGCGGTCGCGCTGATCCCCGGCACAGGCGAATATGCCCTCGCGACGGAGCCGGTAAGCCTGGTTCACGGGCCCGGCATCTATGAGACGATCAACGTCAACAACGACACAGGCGCTGCCGACATCACGCTGTCGCTGGATCATTTGCAGGGGCAACTGCCGAATGTCGCCTCGACATTGCTGGTGGCCAGCTGGTTCGGCAGCGATCTGCGCGCCGGGCAGTGCGAGATCACGCCGGGGGTGGAACAGGTGCTGTCCGAAGGCGACAGGATGGCGTGGCAGGTCAGCGGGCTGAACCGCGCCGAGGGACACCAGATCAGCAAGACCGGGGATCGTGTCAATTACGGTGGCACGCCTGCCGATGCCGCAATCATCGAGGCAATCGGCACGCTGCGCGACCGGGGGGTGGAGGTGACCTTTTACCCCTTCATCCTGATGGATATTCCGCAGGGCAACGGCTTGCCCGATCCGGCGGGGGCCGCGGAACAGGGGGCGTTTCCCTGGCGTGGCCGTATCGCGGTCGAGGCGAACGGAACCGCGGCGGCCGAGGGTGAGATCGCGGCGTTCTTCGGTCCTGCCACGGCGCAAGACTTCACAATCGTGGGCGATACGGTGCGCTATGCGGGCAGCGATTTCGGCTTCGCCCGGATGATCCTGCACTACGCGCATCTGTGCAAGGCAGCGGGCGGGGTGGCGGCGTTCTGTGTCGGGTCCGAGATGCGGGATCTGCTGCGCACCCGTGATGACACGGGCGCCTATCCTGCCGTGGCGCGGATGATTACGTTGCTGGCGGAGGTGCGCGCCGTGCTCGGCCCCGATGTGAAGCTGAGCTATGCTGCCGATTGGTCCGAGTATTACGGACATCATGACGGTGACGATGTGATCTATCACCTGGACCCGTTGTGGGCAGATGCGAATGTCGATTTCATCGGGATCGACAATTACATGCCTCTCAGCGACTGGAGGGCGGGCGATACCCATCTGGATGCACAGGACGGGTGGGAGGCGATCCACGATCCTGCATACCTCAAGTCCAATATCGAGGGGGGCGAGGGCTATGACTGGTATTACGCCACGCAGGCCGATCGTGTGGCACAGTTGCGCACGCCGATCGTGGACGCAGCCTATGGCGACGATCACGTGTTTCGCTACAAGGACATCCGCAACTGGTGGGCTCGGCCGCATTTCGACCGGCCCGGCGGGGTCCGCTCGAACCTGGAGACGGCGTGGGTTCCACGCTCCAAGCCGATCTGGTTCACCGAATTCGGCTGCCCCGCCATCGACAAGGGGACCAACCAGCCCAATGTGTTTCGCGATCTGAAGTCGAGCGAGAATGCCGTGCCCTATTTCTCAACCGGGGCGCGGGACGATTTCATCCAGCACCAGTACATCAACGCCGTGCTGGATTACTGGAACGCGCCCGAGAACAATCCGATCTCCGAGATATACGAGGAGCCGATGCTGCGCATGGACCGTGCGCATGTCTGGGCGTGGGATGCACGGCCCTGGCCGGACTTTCCCAATCGTGTCGGATTATGGTCCGATGGGGTGAACTTCGCCACGGGTCACTGGATTTCCGGCAGGCAGGAGATGGCCGTGCTGGCGGATGTGGTGCGTGAAGTGTGCGCACGCTCGGGCGTGAGGGCGGTGGAGACGGGGCGTCTGTATGGCGGTGTTGCGGGGATGGAGATGCGCGACGGACAGTCCGCGCGGGCCGGTCTGCAACCGTTGATGCTGGCCTATGGCTTCGACTGTCGGGAACGCGATGGTGTGCTGCACTTCTTTAGCCGTGACGGGTTGGTGGATGCGGATCTGGGCGATCTGGATCCGGTTGAGGACAGCGGGCCGCAGAAAGTTCGCGGACCGCTGGATGAACAGCCGGACCGGGTGCGGTTGCGCTACATCCAGTCGGATCACGATTATCAGAGCGGTTCCGTCGAAGCTGCGCTGCGTGCCGGGGCGCCTCTGCGTGCGGAAACTGCGGAGTTGCCCATCGCGCTGGGCGCGGGGCAGGCCAAGTCCATCGCGGAGCGTTGGCTGGCGGAGGCCGTTGTCTCTCGCGATGGGATGCAGGTTTCGGTGCCTCCGTCATTGCTGGCGCTGGAGCCGGGCGATGTGATCGAGCTGGACGGTCTGAACTGGCGGATCGACCGGATCGAGGAACGCGGGGCGCGCAAGCTTGACGCGATCCGGGTGGAACCTGGCGTCTATGCCTCCGCCTATCACCCGGATCGGTTGTTCGATGCACCGGGTCTGGTCGGTGCCGGGCCGGTGTTGAGCGAAGTGCTGGACCTGCCGCTGTTGCGGGGGGACGAGGTGGAGCACGCGCCCTATGCCGCCGCCGCCGCGACCCCGTGGCCGGGTCCGGTCAACGTGTTCCTGTCGCCATCGCAAAGTGGCTATGAACTGGCCGGACAGATCGTGCGACAGGCAACCCTCGGCGTGCTAAGGGCACCCTTGCCTACCGCGCGCACCGGGGTGTGGAGCGGTGGCATCCTGCGTGTGGAGTTGAGCCACGGTACGTTGGAGGGTCGAACCGCCGAGGCGGTGCTGGACGGGGCGAATGTCGCGGCGCTGCGATACGGCGATTCCGGCGATTGGGAGGTCGTGCAGTATCGCGACGCCAGGCTGGTGGGTCCGATGACCTATGAGTTGAGCGGATTGCTGCGCGGTCAGGCGGGCACCGAGTTCGTCATGCCAGAGGCCTGGCCCGAAGGCACGCGGTTCATCGCCCTGGACGGCGCGCCGGTGCAGATTGATCTGCCGTATTCTGCACGTGGACTGGACCGCTATCTGCGGATCGGGCCGGCTTCACGCAGTGTGGACAATGCCAGCTACACTACGGAGGTTCATGCCTTCGACGGGGTTGGCCTCAGGCCATATCAGCCGGTGCATCTGCGAGGCCGGGGCACGGCCGAGGGGCTGGACGTCAGCTGGATTCGCCGCACCAGGATCGACGGGGATCTGTGGGCGGGGGGCGATGTACCCCTCAACGAGGAGCGCGAGGCCTATCTGGTCACGATCGAGAAGGCCGGCACCGTAGTCTTCAGCAAGGAGGTGACAGAGCCACACGCTTTGCTGGACGCCGCCGATCTGCCAGCGGCCCCCTATGACATCACGGTCGGGCAGATCTCTGCCCGGTTCGGTATCGGACCCATTGCAAGGATGACACGACATGACTGAGACCACGTATTTGGGTCTGCCGTTGGTGCAGGCCGCCCAGGCGCAAAAGCACGTGACCGTAAACGAGGCGCTGACCCGGCTGGACGCGATGGTGCAGCTTCGCCTGATGGCGGTCGATGCGGTGACGCCGCCAGCCGTCGCGGCGGAGGGCGCGGCCTATGCGCTGGGCACGGCACCCACAGGGGACTGGGCCGGGCAGGGCGGACGCATTGCCGTGTCGCTGGATGGGCTATGGCACTACGTTTCCGCCGCTGTCGGGTGGCAGGCATGGGACATCGCATCCGGTGTTTCGCGTCGTTTCGACGGCACGAATTGGGTCGAGGTGGGCGCTACGACCACCCCCGGCGGGGCCTATACGCGTGATGAAGTGATCGAATTCGATCAGACCCTGTTGGGTGCTGCGGTGTCCAGTGACTTGCCGATTCCGGCCAATACGCAAGTTCTTGGCGTTTCGGCGCGTGTGATCTCAACCCTTTTCGGTTCCGGATTGACGGGGTGGCAACTGGGGGTCGCCGGGTCGGAAAACCGCTATGGCTCGGGTCTGGGAACGGCGCTCAATTCCTGGGCGCAGGGTCTTACGGGGCAGCCTGTCACCTATTATTCCGACACGTCCCTGGTGCTGACACCCGAGGGCACGGCGGAGTTCGCTGGGGGTGTCGTGCGGCTGGCAATTCATCTGTCCCGGATCGAACCGCCAAGGGCCGTGTGAACATCGTGATACGGACATGCTTGATTTTTGCAGCCATTGCGCCGATTTGAGAGGAGAAGTCAGGGAGGGCGACATGCCTCAGTTAAACACACGCGAAGTTGCACAAACGCTCGATCCGGTGTGGTCGCGCATCCGCGATGAGGCTTCGGCCATGGTCGCGGATGAGCCCAGGCTGGCGGGACTGGTTCATGCGAGTGTCCTGAATCGCCGGACCTTCGAGGACGCGCTGTGCTACAGGCTGGGGCAAAAGCTGGCCTCGGGCGAAATGACCGAAGGGCTGGTTCGCGAGATCATGACGGAGGCGCATGATGCCGATCCCGAACTGGGACGCATCGCACGCACCGACGCCGTCGCCGTGCTGGAGCGCGATCCGGCCTGCCACAGGTTGATCCAGCCGCTGATGTTCTTCAAGGGTTATCAGGCGGTGCAGGCCCATCGCGTGGCACGGCATCTGTGGATACACGGGCGCGTGGACATGGCCTATTTCTTTCAGATGCGAACGTCCGAAGTCTTTGGCGTCGATATCCACCCCGGCGCGCGGATCGGTCAGGGCGTGATGATAGACCATGCCCATTCGATCGTGATCGGGGAAACCGCAGTCGTGGGCGACAACGTGTCCATGTTGCACTCCGTCACGCTGGGGGGCACCGGCAAGGAAGACGGCGACCGCCATCCCAAGATCGCACACGGCGTATTGATCGGTGCCGGAGCGGCCATTCTGGGCAACATCACGGTGGGTCATTGCAGTCGTATCGCTGCGGGTTCCGTCGTGTTGGAGTCGGTCGCACCGTGCAAGACGGTGGCAGGAGTCCCGGCGCGTGTGGTTGGAGAGGCGGGATGCGATCAGCCAGCCGTCTCCATGAACCATTTGTTGAACACGACTGTGTGAATTCACATTTCCCAGCGTGCGGAAACGTCGCATTAGGCAGGTGTGTTGTTCTTGAAAGGGTCGAGATGAAGTTTTTGTTCGCCGGTGTTTCCGGCCTTGCCTTGCTCGCCACCAGTCCTGCCTATGCCGTACTGACGCCTGCGGACGTCACCGATCGGTTGGAAGCTATGGCGGCGCTGGCGGATGGTGCGATCCAGTATGATCTGGAAACGCGCGAAGATGGCAGTGTCGTTCTGCGCGATATCCTGATCCTTGACCTCGACGATAAACCGCTGCTGCGCCAGACGCAGGGAGAAATCGTATTCGCGCCCATTTTGAACGACGATTTCGAAGTCGATGTTCAGGGGCTGGAAGCGTTGAGCTTCGATCTGATGGAGGATGGCGATCAAATGGGTGAGGTATCGATCACCCACGACGATTACACCTATCAGATGCGGGGTTCGGCAGAGCTGGTGGAGAGCGTCTATACGGTAAGTCGTGCAACGGTCGACATGTCCAACGATGGTGTTGCTGACGTGCCGGCCTTTACCGCATCGCTCATCGGCGAAGGCATCACCTCGGAGATGGTGAGCAATTTCGCGCGGAGCGAGGGAAGCATGTCCACCCGGATCGAGCGGGTGACGACCGAGAGCTTGACTTCCCAGGCACAGGGTGGCGTGAGTACCCGAGCGTTGTCTGTTTACGAAGACACGGCCTATCAGGCGGAGTGGGCAGGCATGCCGCTGGCGGAGCGTCTCGCCGGTTTGCGTGCCGAGGAGCTTCCGCCAGTGCTCAAGCAGGATTCCTTTGCTGTCAGCGGGACGTCCGGGCAGGCTCGATCTGCCTCGGAAATGACGAATCGCGGTGGGGCGACGATTTTGACGGATGCCAGTACGGGGGCCTCCGCCTTCAATGCCGAGCTGAAAGAGGGTCAGTTGACCGCGCAGATCAGTGGTGAGGACATGGTTATGACACTTACCGGCACCGTATTGCCCTTTCCAAAGGCGTCGGTTTCTCTTGCGGGGCTCGATACGTCCCTGTCTATACCAGTGATGGTTGAGAAGGGTACCGCGAACGGAGCGTACAGCTTGCGCCTGGATCGGCTGTCGGTTTCGGACAATGTCTGGAGTATGGTGGATCCACAAGGACAACTGCCTCGCGACCCTGCCGACCTCGTCCTGGATCTGGCGTTTGGCGGGCAATTCGAGGATGGATTGTTCGCGCAGATGTCCGAAATTGAGCAGGACATCAGTCGCCTCAAGTTTGAGAGTCTGGATATTAACGAGTTGTCGCTGTCCGCGATCGGGGTTGATCTGGTGGCAGAGGGTGCGTTTACCTTCGATAACTCGCAAGGCGAAACCGTGCCGCAAGGCAGCATGAACGCGGAGGTGTCAGGCCTGGACGGAGTTATAGCCACCTTGGCTGGTATGGGTGTGCTACCGCCTGAGATCATGATGAGTGCACGGATGCTGATGGGGCTGATGTTGGTGCCGGGGGACCGGCCGGATACGTATACCTCGGTCATTGAGGTAGCACCTGACGGAACGGTCAGTGCGAACGGTGTGCCGCTGCAATAGACCCCACCGAACGCTGCAGTGTGAACGAAAAAAGGCCGCTTCCTCAAAGGGAAGCGGCCTTTCCAGATCTTGCTCGGCGCCCAATCAGGCAAGCATCGTGATGGGATCCTCAAGGTTCTCCTTGACCGCGGCGAGGAATTCCGCCCCGAGCGCACCGTCGATGACCCGGTGATCGACCGAGAGGGTGACGCTCATCACCGTGGCGGTGGTCAGCTCCCCATCCTTGCCCACGACAGGCTTCTTCACGCCCGCTCCGACGGCCAGGATCGAGGCGTGCGGCGGGTTGATGACGGCGTCGAAATTCTCCACCCCCATCATGCCCAGATTCGAAATCGCGAACGTGCCACCCTGATATTCGTGCGGTGCAAGTTTGCGATCACGCGCACGACCGGCCAGATCCTTCATTTCTTTTGACAAGGCGCTGAGGCTCTTGCTGTCGGCATCGCGCAGAACCGGAGTGAAAAGGCCACCCTCGATCGCCACGGCGACGGCCACGTCCGACGGCTTCAGCTTCAGAATCCGGTCGCCTGCCCAGACGGCGTTGCAATCCGGGACCTGCTGAAGTGCGTTCGCACAGGCCTTGATGATGAAGTCGTTGACCGACAGCTTGACGCCCTTGGCCTCCAACCCCTTGTTGAGCTGGCTACGGAATTTTATCAGCGCGTCGAGATGTATGTCGCGGCGCAGATAGAAATGCGGAACCGTCTGCTTCGCTTCTGTCAGGCGGGCGGCGATGGTCTTGCGCATACCGTCGAGTTTGACTTCCTCGTAGTCGCGATCCGCGTACATCTTCGCCACGGTTTCGGCGGACATGCCCTGAACTGGCGCGCCCCCCTTCGGAGCCATCTTTTCAGTAGGTGCTGCCTTGTCCTCGGACGCGGCCTTCTTCGGCTGCGCCGTGGCATTTTCCACGTCGGATTTCACAATGCGGCCATGGGGGCCGGACCCGGTGATCTCGCTCAGATCCAGACCCTTGTCCGCTGCGATCCGGCGTGCGAGCGGCGTGGCGAAAAGGCGCTCGCCATCCTTCGATTTAGCGGGTGCAGTTTTTGGGGCCGAGTCAGGGGCAGGGGCCGGCTTGGCGGCATCGTCATCGCGGCCGTATCCCTTCGCCGGTTCGACTTCCTTGGGAGCCTCAGCCGGGGCGGCGTTCGAAGAGGACTCTTCTGAAGGGGCCGAAGCATCGTCGATATCGTCGGCGCTTTCCCCTTCCTCCAGCAGGACGGCGATCAGGTCGTTGACCTTCACGCCCTCCGTGCCCTCCTCGACCACGATCTTGCCGATCGTGCCTTCGTCCACGGCCTCGAACTCCATCGTGGCCTTGTCTGTCTCAATCTCCGCGATGACGTCGCCGGAGGAGACACTGTCTCCCTCCTTGACGACCCATTTCGCGAGTGTGCCTTCCTCCATCGTTGGGGAAAGCGCAGGCATCAGAATGTTGATGGGCATGTTTTCCCCTTCCTTACTTGTAGGTCACGGCACGAACTGCGTCGATCACCTCTTGAGTGGTGGTCAGCGCGTGCTTTTCGAGATTTGCGGCATAGGGCATCGGCACGTCCTTGCCCGTGCATGACAGGACCGGCGCGTCGAGGTAGTCGAACGCCTCCGCCATGATATGGGCGGCCAGATGGTTCGACATCGACGCGACGGGGAAGCCTTCCTCGACGGTGACGCAGCGGTTGGTCTTCTTCACCGAGTTGATGACCGTCGCGTAGTCGATGGGTCGCAGCGTGCGCAGGTCGATCACCTCAGCCGAGATATCCATTTCGGTCAGCGCGTCCGCTGCCTCCAGCGCATATGTCATGCCGATGCCCCAGCTGACGATGGTCACGTCCGTGCCCTCGCGCCAGATCTTCGCCTTGCCGAACGGAATGGTGAAATCGTCGATCTCCGGCACGTCGAACGTTTTGCCGTAGAGGATTTCGTTTTCGAGGAAGATCACCGGATTGGGATCGCGGATCGCCGTTTTCAGCAGGCCCTTCGCGTCGGCGGCGGAGTAGGGTTGCACGACCTTGAGACCCGGAATGCTGGAATACCACGCCGCGTAATCCTGCGAGTGTTGCGCACCCACGCGCGCTGCAGCACCGTTCGGGCCGCGGAACACGATGGGACAGCCCATCTGACCGCCGGACATGTACAGCGTCTTGGCGGCAGAGTTGATGATCTGATCGATCGCTTGCATGGCGAAGTTGAAGGTCATGAACTCCACGATCGGGTTCAGTCCGCCGAACGCGGCACCGACGGCAAGGCCGGTGAAACCATGCTCGGTGATCGGGGTGTCGATCACGCGCTTCGCGCCGAATTCGTCGAGCAGGCCCTGGCTGATCTTGTAGGCGCCCTGATACTCAGCCACCTCCTCCCCCATCAGGAAAACATTCTCGGACCGGCGCATTTCCTCGGCCATTGCATCGCGCAGGGCCTCACGGACGGTTTGTGATTTGAAGCTGGTCCCCTCGGGCACGTCCGGCGTCGGGGCGGGCGTATCCGCCGCAGGTTTTGCGGCGGCGGGAGCTTTCTCATGTTCGATTTCTGAAGACGCGTCCTCTTGCGGTTCTGCCTTCTCCTCCGGGGCCGCCGCAGGGGCGGCATCCGCAGCGGAGGCATCCTCGCCTTCCTCCAGCAGAATGGCGATGGGGGTGTTTACCTTGACGCCCTCGGCGCCCTCCTCGATCAGGATCTTGCCGATCGTGCCTTCGTCCGCGGCCTCGAACTCCATCGTGGCCTTGTCCGTCTCGATCTCCGCGATCACGTCGCCGGAGGAGACGCTGTCCCCCTCCTTGACGACCCATTTCGCGAGTGTGCCTTCCTCCATTGTCGGGGAAAGCGCGGGCATCAGGATCTCGATGGTCATACTGCTGCCTCCTGCGGAAGTTCGTCGGCGTAAATATCGGACCACAGCTCTTCGAGCGCGGGTTCCGGGCTTTCCTGCGCGAACTTGGCGGATTCATTGATGATCGCCTTGATCTCCTTGTCCACGTCCTTCAGTTCATCCTCGCTTGCGTGATTTCCGGTCAGCAGCATCGCCTTGATGCCCTCGATCGGGTCGCGTTCCTCGCGCATTTTCTGCACTTCCTCACGTGTGCGGTATTTCGCGGGATCGGACATGGAGTGGCCACGGTAGCGGTATGTCTTCACTTCCAGAATATACGGCCCTTTGCCCGCGCGGCAGTGGGCGACGGCGGTTTCACCGGCTTCCTTGACTGCCAGAACGTCCATGCCGTCCACCTCACGCCCCTCGATACCGAAGGCTGCGCCCCGCTCCCAATACGAAGGGGAGTGGGTGGAGCGTTGCACCGAGGTGCCCATCGCATACTGGTTGTTCTCGATGACGAAAATCACCGGCAAGTCCCACAGCGCGGCCATGTTGTAGGTCTCGTAGACCTGACCCTGGTTCGCCGCCCCGTCACCGAAATAGGCGAAGGAAACGGTGTCCTCGCCCTTGTACTTATTGGCGAAAGCCAGTCCGGCGCCGATCGGCACCTGGGCCGCGACGATGCCGTGCCCGCCGTAGAATTTCTTCTCCTCCGAGAACATGTGCATCGAGCCACCCTTGCCACGGGAATAGCCGCCCTCGCGGCCGGTAAGCTCTGCCATCACGCCCTTGGGGTCCATGCCGCAGGCCAGCATGTGACCGTGATCGCGATAGGAGGTCACGCGGCTGTCGCCCTCCTTCGCTGCGGCTTCCAGCCCGACGACCACCGCTTCCTGACCGATATAAAGATGACAGAACCCGCCGATCAGGCCCATGCCGTAAAGCTGGCCCGCCTTTTCTTCGAATCGCCGGATCAGGAGCATGTCGCGATAATAGGCGAGCAATTCCTCCCTGGACGCGTTGGGGCGCTTGGCCGCCGCCTTTCGTGTCGCCATGAAACGTCTCCTCAGACTCGTTTGATATCAAACTACCCTAGCTTAACGTGGGGTTACATCAATAGCACCCATAAATTTCAGGTGGATCAATGTCGAGGGTCGTCAAAGGATTTCGGTGTCAGCGGATCAAAATTTCGTCAGGCCGAACCAGCCCCAGAACCAGCCGTGCCCGCTCATCCAGCAGGTCAAGGTCAAGGTAGTCGCTCGACAGTCTGTGCGTGCGGTTTTCCAACTCGCCACGCTCCTGCCGCAGGCTGGCCAGCGTGACGTTAAGATCGCGAATGTCCTCATGCACCGTGGCCAGGCGGGTCATGCCGTGATTGCCCTGCAGGGCGATGAACGCGAAATAGATTATCAGTCCCAGCGCACCGAGCGAAAATGCCGCGTCGCTCAACGCACGGGCCGGAATGCTGGATGGTTTGACCACGGAATTACCAGACGACTGCAAAGACTGAATTTTCTTACAGCGACTATGGCAAATTCAGAATCGTCTGTGAAACACTTTCGGCGTGAAAACACTCAGACTGGTATTTTCGCTACACTTGCGGGCAGCTTGGGGTGGGGCGGCCTGTACCGGCCGCCCCGTTGGATCAGTCACGGCCCTTGTAGATGTCGATGATCTTGCCGAGCATATCGAGCGCCTCACCCCGCTCGCGCTGGAACGTGTTGCGTCCGATGATCGAGCCGTTGCCGCCGCCGTCGCGGATTGCGCGGGCATCGTCGTAGACCGAGTCCGCGCCCTTCTTGGACCCGCCCGAGAAGACGACAATCCGGCGCCCGTCGAAGCTGGCCTGCATGCAGTGGCGCACCCGTGCCGCCTGATCGGAGATGTCGATGCCCTCGCTCTCGTAGACCTTCTTGGCCTCTCCCAGGCTGAGGTGATCGCTGCTCAGCTTGATCTTGATAATATGCGCGCCCAGCAGGGCGGCGATTTGTGCGGCGTAAGCACCGATATCGATCGCCGTCTCGCCGTCCTTGTCCAGGGCTTCACCACGGGGATAGGACCAGATGACGGTCGCGATGCCCTTGGCCGCCGCCTCCTGCCGCATGGCCGAGATTTCCTCGAACATGTCCAGACCGGCGGAGGATCCCGGATAGATGGTGAAGCCGATGGCCGAACAGCCCAGACGCAGGGCATCGTCCACGGTGGCGGTGATCGCCTGATCTTTCGGCGCTTCGTCGGGGATCAGCGAGTTCGCGCTGTTGGCCTTCAGAATGGTGGGGATTTGACCGGCGAATGTGTCCGCTCCAGCTTCGATCATGCCCAGCGGCGCGGCATAGGCGGACAGGCCCGCATCTATGGCCAGTTGATAGTGGTAATGCGGATCATAGGCGGCGGGGTTCGGAGCGAAGCTGCGGGCAGGGCCGTGTTCGAACCCCTGATCGACCGGCAGGATCACCAGTTTACCCGATCCCCCCAGCTTACCCTGCATCAGTATCCGGCACAGGTTCGCCTTCACTCCGGGCGTTTCGCCCTCATAATTGGCAAGGATGTTGCGAACGATGCGAGTGGCTTTCATCAGGGGGTCCTCCAGGAGCCTCGGGAAACATGATGTTTGCTAGCCAGCAGGCGCGGACCGGTCAACTGTGTGACCGGCCCCCAACCGCTTTGAATCATGTGCGGTGCAACAAATATTCCAAAAACACGGGCAAATGCATGATTTGTGGGCGGATGCCCAGAAAATCAGGGGCTTAGCCCAATGCCGCGACGCCGGGCAGGGTCTTGCCCTCCAGCCACTCCAGAAACGCGCCGCCGGCGGAGGATACGTATGTGAAATGATCCGCCGCCCCCGAAATGTTCAGTGCGGCGACAGTATCGCCGCCGCCCGCGACGGAAACGAGGCGTCCCTCTCGTGTCAGCTCCGCGACCGTCAGCGCCGCGGCCTTGGTCGCGGCGTGAAACGGCTCGATCTCGAACGCGCCCAGCGGGCCGTTCCAGACCACGGCCTTGGCCTGACCGAACAACTCAGCCACGGCGCGGACAGTTTCCGGCCCGGCGTCGAGGATCATCGCGTCCTCGGGGCAGGCATTCGCCGCCACCGTCTCCGACTCGGCGCCCGCCTTGAACTCCCGCGCGACAACCACATCGACCGGCAGATGCAGCGTGCAGCCCGACCCGTTTGCCTTGTCCATGATGGCGCGGGCAGTGTCGGTCATGTCGTGTTCACACAGCGACTTGCCCACGTCGATGCCCTGCGCGGCCAGAAACGTGTTCGCCATGCCGCCGCCGATCACGATATGATCCATGCGGTCGATCAGATTGCCCAGCAGGTCCAGCTTGGTCGAGACCTTCGCCCCCCCCACCACGGCGACGACCGGCCGCGGCGGATCGCCCAGCACCGCCTGCAACGCCCCCAGTTCCTCCGCCATCAGACGCCCCGCGCAGCTGGGAAGCAGCCGCGCCAGCCCCTCGGTTGAGGCATGGGCCCGATGCGCGGCGGAGAATGCGTCATTGCAATAGATGTCGCCGCCTTCGGCCAGCGCCTTGGCGAAATCCGCGTCGTTCTGCTCCTCACCGGGGTGGAAGCGCGTGTTTTCCGCCAGAACCACGCCGCCGTCGGGCAGATCGGCCAGCGCGTCCTTCACCGGCGCGCCGATGCAATCGCTGGCGAAGCGGACCGGCACGCCCAGATGCTCTTCAACGGTGGAAACGATCTGCTCCAGGCTCATATCCGCGACGACCTTGCCCTTTGGCCGCCCGAAATGCGCCAGCAGCACCGGTGTGCCGCCAGCGGCCAGAATATCGCGCACGGTCGGCACGATCCGCTCGATCCGGGTGGCGTCGCTGACCGCGCCATCCTGCATGGGCACGTTCAGATCGACACGCGTCAGCACGACCTTTCCAGCGAGGTCGAGATCGTCGAGGGTTTTCCAGCTCATGTCGGGGTCCTTTGAGGTCAGCGCCAGAATGCCATCCAGGTCGAGATGCGCCACAACAGCTTCATCGCGTCGATCCAGAGGTCCCAGCCAAAAAAGAGGGTGTCGGCGAGGAAGATGGCAACGATGATACCGCCAAGCCAAAGGGCGAATGTCGTGTTCATGAATCCTCTCCGACCGTCGCATCCTGTTTACGCAACGTCCGCAGATATGTCACCCGCCGTTCGGGGCCAGGCAACCCGTCGGAATGGAAATCGGGCGTGCCACACCGAGCGTAGATGCGTATTGCGGGGGAGGTGTCACCCCCCCCCGGCAAAGGACATTACAGCAGATCGCGAACCTTTTGCGCGACAGCCTCGGCGGTGATGCCGAAATGCTCGAACAACTCGCCCGCCGGGGCGGAGGCGCCGAAGCTGTCCATGCCGACGAAATCGGCTTTCTTCCAGTTGCCGCGCTCACCGCACAGCCACTTGTCCCAGCCCTGACGGATGCCTGCCTCGACCGCGACGCGCACGGGGCCTGCGGGCAGGACGCGCTTGCGATAGGCCTCGTCCTGCTGCTCGAACAGTTCCCATGACGGCATGGAGACGACGCGCACGCCGATGCCCTCGTTTTCCAGCAGACGCCGGGCTTCCAGCGCGACGGAGACTTCCGAACCGGTGGCCAGCAGGATCGCCATGCGCTTGCCCTGCGATTCCGCCAGAACGTATGCGCCCTGTGCCGTCAGGTTCTTCGTCTTGTGCTCGGTCCGGACCACCGGCAGGTTCTGACGGGTCAGGGCCAGCATCGAGGGCCCCTCCATCGTCACGGCCAGTTCCCAGGCCTCCGCCGTCTCGATGGTATCGGCGGGGCGCAGGACGGTCAGGTTCGGGATGGCGCGCATCGCTGCCATGTGCTCGACCGGCTGGTGCGTCGGGCCGTCTTCACCCAGACCGATGGAATCGTGGGTCATCACATAGGCCACCCGGATGTTCATCAGCGCGGACAGGCGCATTGCCGGGCGGGCGTAATCGGTAAAGGCCATGAACGTGCCGCCATAGGGCAGGACACCGCCATGCAACGCCATGCCGTTCATCGCGGCGGCCATGCCATGTTCGCGGATGCCGTAGGACACGTGCCGACCCTTGCGGTTGTCCGCATCGAACGTGCCCAGATCCGGCGTCAATGTGTTGTTGGAGCCGGTCAGGTCAGCGGAGCCGCCGATCGTCTCGGGCAGGATGGAGTTGATGACGCCGAGCGCCAGTTCCGATGCCTTGCGCGTGGCGACGGCCTTGCCCGCCTCGGATGCGTCCTGCTTGAAGCGTTTGATCGCGGCGGACAGCTTCTTGGGTGTCTCGCCGGACATCTGGCGCTTGAACTCGGCTTGCTTGGTGCCGGACAATCCCGCGAGGCGCGTTTCCCATTCCTGGCGGGCGATTGCCCCGCGCGCACCGATCTGGCGCCATTCCGACAGCAGGTCGGCGGGAATGTCGAACGGCGCGTGGGTCCAGCCATAGGCCTTGCGCGTGTCCGCGATCAGCGTGTCGTCGGTCAGCGCGCCGTGGCCCTTGGACGTATCCTGAGCCGAGGAGCCGATGGCGATATGCGTCTTGCACGCGATCATCGAGGGCTTGGGCGATTGCTTCGCCTGCCGGATCGCCTCGTCGATGCTTTCGGGGTCGTGCCCATCGCAGGAGAAGACGGACCAGCCTGACGCCTCGAACCGCGCCATCTGATCGGTCACATCGGAAATGGAGACCTTGCCGTCGATGGTGATGCCATTGTCATCCCACAACACGATCAGCTTGCCCAGTTGCTGCTTGCCGGCCAGGCCGATGGCCTCCTGCGAAACACCTTCCATCAGGCAGCCGTCGCCCGCGATCACGTAGGTGTGGTGATCCACGATCTTCTTGCCGAACCGCGCTTGCAACGATGCCTCGGCGATGGCGAAGCCGACGGAGTTCGCGATGCCCTGACCCAGCGGGCCGGTCGTCGTCTCGATCCCGTCCGCGTGGCCGTATTCCGGATGGCCCGCCGTGCGCGCGCCCAACTGGCGGAAGTTCTTGATCTCCTCCAGCGTGATGTCGGAATAGCCGGTCAGATACATCAGCGCATAAAGCAGCATGGAGCCGTGGCCCGCCGACAGCACGAACCGGTCGCGGTCGGCCCAGCGGGGCTGCGAAGCGTCGAACTTCAGGTGCTTCTCGAACAGGACCGTCGCCACGTCCGCCATGCCCATGGGCATACCGGAATGGCCGGAATTCGCGGCCTTGACCGCGTCGAGGGCCAGCACACGGATCGCGGTGGCCTTGTTCCAATGATCGGGGTGGCGGGCGCGCAGGTCTTCGATGTTCACGAGTGATCTCTCATCCACTGGGAAAAGTCGCGCTCTCAATACCACTGCACACCCTTTGGTCAAGCGTATCGGGCCCGCATACCGCAATCGAGGCGACTTTCAGCCGGTTTGGGGTCATTTTGGCAGCAGCGCGGAGCATCGGGCTGACTCGCGGCATTTTCACCGGCGAAAATGCGTGTCAAAACTGGCGAAGGTCGAAGGAACGCGATAGGTTACGCCAAAACAGGGCGAACGCCCCAGGGCAGCAGAGGCATGACATGAACGATATCGAGGCATTGGAGGCCCGCATCGAGGCGGCCACCACCCGGATCGCCACCGCCATCGCGGCAAAACAGAACGTTGCGGCGGAACCGGGCGGCGATCCCGTCGCATTGCGCAGGTTGGAGCGGGTGAACGTCGCCCTGCGCGCGCAGCTCAAGGATATGGAGTTGAAGCGTGAGGCCGACATGGCGCAGCTCGACGGCCTGATCTCCGAATTGCGCCCCCTGGTGGAGGAAGCTGAAAATGGCTGAGATCGATCTGGATATCGGTGGAAAGACCTTCCGCGTCGCCTGCGCCGATGGGGAGGAACGCCAGTTGCAATCCGCCGCGGCCCTCGTCGCGTCCGAGGCGCAGAACCTCGTCGCCGCCATCGGGCAACTGCCTGAAAGCCGGATGCTGCTGATGTCCTCGCTGATGCTGGGCGACCGGCACATCGCCTTGCAAGGTCAGCTTCGCGCGGCGGAGGATCGGATTCGCGCCCTCGAACTGCGTGCCGAACGGGCGGAGGCTGAAAGCGCCGCGCCCGCCGCACCCGCGCCGGGCGGTCTGTTCCAGCAGGATCCGGCGGAGGCGCTCGCCGCCCTGACCCGCACCGCCGAAACGCTGGAGGCAATGGCCGACGCGTTGGAGGCCAAGGCGGAATGAGCGTTCAAGTCTACGGCATTCCATCCTGCACAACGGTTCGCAAGTCCCTGAAATGGCTCGACTCGCGCAATGTGGCCTATGAGTACACCCCCTTCGCGAAGGTGCCGGACCTGGCCACGGCGTTGCGCACATGGATCGACAGCGCGGGGCAGGACCGGGTGATGAATGCGCGCGCCGCGACCTTTCGCGCCTTGCCTCAGCCCGAGCAGGAGCGCATGAAATCGGATGTGGATTTCGCCATCGCCCGCATGGTGGCCGATCCGCGACTGATCAAGCGGCCCGTGCTGGTCGCCGGCACCACGGTTGCGACCGGGTTCGATGAGGCGGAGTGGCGTGACGCAATCTGAAATCCAGCGATTTCCAAATCTCGTTTTCGGCGGTGGGGGGACGCGATGCTTCTGGCATGGCGGTTTTCTCGGGTCGATCTACGATTTGCTGGCGCCGACGCAGAAAATCAACGCCGTCTCGGGCGGGGCGCTGTCCGCGCTCGCCTATGTGACGAAGCAGGAGGCGCGACTGCTCGACATTACCGGCAGTCATTTCGACGTTGCCGCAGGTGGCCCCGGCAACATGAGCTGGGCGCGAAGGCGCAGCGGCGGCGATCTGTTCATTCATCAGGTGCTCTACCGCACGATCGTTTCGATCATGATGGATAACACCGCCGCGGTCGAGGCAATCGCGGAAGGTCCGCAATTCACCGTCCAACTGGCCAAACCCTCCCGCTACGGCGCGCTGGCCACCGTGCTCGCCTACGCGGCGGAGGTTCCGGCCCGAGGATCCCCGCATGTCCGCGCGGCGCGTCGCATGGGGGCGGTTCCCGTCTATGTCGATGCGCGTCAGGCCGCGCGCGAGGGGCGCTTCGTCGATCTGGTCGTGGCAGCCGCGTCCAGCCCGCCGGTCTTTGACCAATTGTTCTGGGACGGCGTGGCGGTGATCGACGGCGGTGTGGTGGACAATGCCTTCCCGCATGAGGAGGGCGAGGACCAGCTTATCATGGTCACGCGCCCCTATCCCAAACTGCCCGTGATCGAGGGCCGTACCTACGCGAAACCCTCACGCAAGATCGCGACCAACAAGCTGGACTTCACCGACCGCGCCGGGATCGAGGCCGCCTGGAAACAGGGGATGGATGACGGGGCCGCGTTCCGCGCAACCCTGACAGCATAGTCTTCACCGGGTTTAAGCGCGGGTAAAGGCGGTGATGCTGGCCGGTACAAGGCGCTGAGCGCACACAGAACGGCAATCAGCCTATCGGGCACATAGGTTGCGCCCGACAGGTGGCAGGATCATTCCTGCTTGTTCGCCTCACGAACGCGCGCGGCGGCTTCCTCATCGAACGAAACGCCGTTTTCCTTGAGCAAGGTATCCATCTCGCCCGACAGGACCATTTCGGTGATGATGTCGCAGCCGCCCACGAACTCACCCTTTACATAGAGCTGCGGGATCGTCGGCCATTCCGAATAATCCTTGATCCCCTGCCGGATATCCTCGTTCGCCAGAACGTTCACATCCTTGAAGGGGACATTCATGTAGGTCAGAACACCTGCCACACGGGATGAGAATCCGCATTGCGGCATGGAGGCCGTGCCTTTCATGAACAGGACGACATCGTTGCCCTTCACGTCCGCGTCGATGATGTCATGTGCGGGATTTGTCATTGCCTGGGCTCCTTGGTTTTCACTGCACGTGCCTTGATGGCCTGATCGCGCATGTAGTCGTTCGCCTTCTGGATGTCACCATGTCCCAGCGGATTCCCGAACGTGGTGTGCACCTCACGCAGTTTCGTGGGGTCGATGTCGAATTTCTCTGCGAATGTTCGGGCAGGGCGCTTCGACCTGAAGGCATATTCGATGATGGCCAGCAGGATGACAGCGGCGATAATGCCGCCGATCACATAGACCATCCATATGGCTCCCTCGCTCACGCCGGAACCTTGGTCGTCAACGCCAGAGCGTGCAGCAACCCGTTGCTGCCCTGCATCTGATCGCCCAATGCCGCATAAACGGCCTGATGTTGTTTTACCCGGCTCAGCCCGCGAAATTCCTCCGCCGTGACGAAGGCGGCGTAGTGATTGCCGTCACCGGCCAGATCGTCGATCCGAATCTCGGCGTCCGGGAATTTCTTGCGGATCAGGGCTTCGATCTCATGCGCCTGCATGGCCATCGTGTCATCTCCCTCTCTCGTTTGATGAAAATGTATTGCGTCCCGCTGCGGGCGGCAAGGTGTGCCGCCGCATCGCGTTTCGGTCCCGACCAACCTCAGCCGAAGCGATGGGGCAGGGCGGTATCGCTGGCCACCCGCAGATCGGCCAGCGCAACCGAGGCGGAGCCGAGGACAACCGCGCCCCCGCCGACCTGTCCCACGACCTTCGCGGGCAGCCCCTTGGACCGGGCCATGGCGATCAGCGCCTCCGCATCGCGAGTGGCGAGCAGATAGCGCGCCTGATCCTCACCGAACCACCAGCCGGTTCCGCTGCCCTCCAGCGTGATGCCGACATCCCCCGCCAGCGCCATATCGCTGGCCGCCAGCGCAAGCCCTCCATCCGACAGGTCGTGGGCCGCGCGGATCAGACCGGCGGCGAAAGCGGCCCGCACCAGTTCGCCATGCGCCCGCTCCGCGGTCAGATCGACCGGTGGGGCGTCGCCCTCGATGCGCTGATACAGTTCCGCCAGCAGGGCGGACTGGCCCAGATGGCCGCGCGTTTCCCCCAGCAGGACCAGCATATCGCCATCGCTGGGTGCCGTGGGGATCATATCATCAAGCGAGGCAAGCAGGCCCACCGCGCCGATGGTCGGGGTCGGCAGGATGCCGGTGCCGTCCGTCTCGTTATACAAGCTGACATTGCCCGACACGATCGGCATGTCCAGCGCCGCGACCGCCGCGCCGATCCCCTCGATACAGCCTACAAGCTGCCCCATGATCTGCGGCTTTTCCGGATTGCCGAAGTTGAGGTTGTCGGTCGTGGCCAAGGGGGTGGCCCCGGTGGCGCAAAGGTTGCGATACGCCTCCGCCACCGCCTGCTTGCCGCCCTCGACCGGGTTCGCCAGGCAATAGCGCGGCGTCACGTCCGAGGTGAAGGCCAGCGCCTTGTCCGTGCCGTGCACCCTCACGACGCCCGCATCGGCACCGGGCGCGCGCACGGTATCGGCCATGACGGTGGTGTCGTATTGCTGCCAGACCCATGCGCGTGAGCCATAATTGGCGGAGCCTGCCAGCGCCAGCAGCGCCTCCGCCGGGTCCACCTCGGGCACGTCCCCGACTGGTCCCGCAGGCGGGGTGGCGACCCAGGGGCGGTCATATTCGGGGGCGGTTCCCGACAACGCCTTCAACGGCAGGTCGGCCTTTACCTCACCATTGTGCACGATCAGAAAGCGATCCTCGGCAATCGTCTCACCCACGATGGCGAAGTCCAGATCCCATTTGTCAAACACCGCCTTGGCCTCATCCTCCTTGGCGGGCAGCAGGACCATCAACATGCGTTCCTGCGATTCCGACAGCATCATCTCATAGGCTGTCATGTTTTCTTCGCGCACCGGCACACGCTCCAGATCCAGCCGGACGCCCAGATTGCCCTTGTCGCCCATTTCCACGGCGGAGCAGGTCAGGCCCGCCGCCCCCATGTCCTGAATCGAGATCACGGCCCCCGTCGCCATCAATTCCAGCGTTGCCTCCATCAGGCGCTTTTCGGTGAAGGGGTCGCCGACCTGCACGGTGGGGCGCTTGTCCTCGATGGTGTCATCGAACTCGGCGGAGGCCATGGTCGCGCCGCCCACGCCGTCACGGCCCGTCTTCGCGCCCAGATAGACCACCGGCATTCCCACGCCTGACGCCGCCGAATAGAAAATCTTGTCCGCATCCGCCAGACCGGCTGCGAAGGCATTTACCAAACAGTTGCCATCGTAAGCCGCGTGAAACCGCAATTCCCCGCCCACCGTAGGCACGCCAAAGGCATTGCCGTAGCCGCCCACCCCCTCAACCACACCATTGACGAGAGTTCGGGTGCGCGGATGCTCGACCCGGCCGAAGCTGAGCGCGTTCATCGCCGCGATCGGACGCGCGCCCATGGTGAACACGTCGCGCAGAATGCCGCCGACGCCGGTGGCGGCCCCTTGATACGGCTCGATATAGGAGGGGTGGTTGTGGCTCTCCATCTTGAAGACCACGGCCATCTTCTGCCCGTCGGGGCCTTCGCCGATATCGACGACGCCCGCATTTTCACCTGGGCCGCAGATCACTTGTGGACCGGTTGTGGGCAGGGTGCGCAGCCACTTCTTCGACGACTTGTAGGAACAATGCTCGTTCCACATCGCGGAGAAGATGCCCAGTTCGGTGAAGCTCGGCTCACGCCCGATCAGGTCGAGGATGCGCTGGTATTCCTCATCGTTCAGGCCGTGAGCGGCGATAAGGTCAGTGGTGATGGCGGGATCGTTGGACATCGGGGCCTCCGGCAGGCTTGCGTTGCAGCCTTTTAGGGGGCGGAGGCCCCTGTCGGCAAGTCACCTCTGCCGCTGATCTATGCGTCGCTCATAGACCGGCTGATGCGGCGGGTGAAGTTGACGTTGCAGCGGATCGGTTCGGCTGGCAATCGAATATGTATTCGCGAACAGAAATAACATGACGTTCTCCTCCTCCTGTGTTTCGATGTACTGAATATGAGCCTGATCTCGACTTCATGCGAGCCATAACGGTTTCTGAAATGTTAGCCTGAGTTACATATGCCCGAACCCTTGCTCCCGCCTCTCGCCGCCCTTCGCGCCTTCGAGGTGACGGCCCGCCATCTCAGCTTCTCCGCCGCGGGGCGGGAGTTGAACGTGACACATGCCGCTGTTGCACAGCAGGTGCGCGGGTTGGAGCGTGAACTGGACGTCATTCTGGTGCAGCGCGCCGGGCGCGGTCTGGCCCTGACGACGGACGGGCAGGCCCTGGCACATGACCTGGCGGAGGGATTCGCCAGCTTCCGGCAGGGAATTTCCAGAATTCGCGATCAGAAAAGCCTTCTGCCCGTGCGTATCGCGCTGACCCCCAGCTTTGCCGTCAGTTGGTTCATGCCCCGCCTTGCGGCCCTGCGCGATGCGCATCCGGACATCGAACTGGCGCTGAATCCCGGCCCGGAACTGGTGGATCTGGGGGCGGGTGAGTACGATCTGGCGATCCGCTTTGGTCCGGGCGGCTGGCCCGGCGTCATCAATGAGCCGTTCATTCCGACCTCGTTCGTCGTGTGCGCCGCGCCCACCCTGGTCGAATCCTGGTCGCCCGATTGCCCTGAAGACCTGCTCGCCCTGCCATGGTTCGAGGAGCCCGGCCGACATGAACAGGCGATCTGGCTGACCGCGATGAACATCCCGATGGAACGTGTGAAAAACATCACGCAGATCCCCGGCTACATGATGCTGGCCGCCCTGCGTGAGGGGCAGGGCATTGCCGCGACCACAAAACTGTTCGTTCAGGAGGATGTGGACGCAGGCCGCCTGCGCATCTTGTGGGAGGATGAGACCCCGGGCTGCGGCTATCACCTGCTCTACCGCAAGGGCCCCCAGCGCGCGCAGGTCCAGGCTGTGCTCAAGTGGCTGAAAAAGCAGGTCGAGTAAGCAAAAAAAAGGCCGAGCATAAAGCTCGGCCCAAGTCCAACAGGGAGGTATCAAGACCGACGGGAAGCAACCGGAGCCGCACATCCGCCTGTCTTGAGAGGGTATCTAGAACGCCCGACCGCTTATGGCAAGTGAGTGTGCACAACTGTATACGCATAGCTGTATCCCGCTGGGTGCATGTGTTGCGGTTACAGCACAATCTGATCGCTATGGGCCACTGCGATCCATGACGGTCAGCTTGCAGCCTCCGCCGCCTCCCGCTGGGCGCGTTTATAGGCGGCGATTTCGGCCAGAATGAAATCACGAAACGCCGCGACCCGCTTGGAATGACGCAATTCCTCGGGATAGGCGAGATAGACCGGCACCACGCCGCTCGCCTGGCTGGGCACGACGTTAACCAGATCGGGCTGGTTGTTCGTCACGTAATCGGGCAGGGCGCCGATGCCCAGGCCGTGGATTACCGATTGCAGGATGCCGAAATAGTTGTTTACCGTCAGATGGCTGGGATGATCCCCGTCGAGGAACGGGCGCAGCCAGGCCTGACCGGCGGCAACCTGCGGGGAATCGGGCGCATGTCCGATGATGCGATGGCGCATCAACTCCTCCGCCGTGGCGGGCAGGCCATTGCGACCGATATAGTCCTCCGAGGCATAGAACCGCATCCGCACGTCCATCAGCCTGCGGCGGATCAGATCGGCCTGACTGGGTTCCTTGAGCCGGATGGCCACGTCCGCCTCACGCATCGGCAAATCGACGACCCGTTCGTCCAGCATCAGATTGATCTTGAGGTTGGGATACCTCTCGTAAAGCCGGATCAGGCGAGGGGCCAGCCACAGCGTCCCGAATCCGGTGGTCGTGGTGACGCGCAGTTCGCCGAAAACCTCATCCTCGCTGTCGCGAATGCGCGCGGTGGCCGCGGCCAGCCGTTTGGCCATGTCGCGTGTGGCGGAATACAACAACTCGCCCTGTTCGGTCAGCATCAGCCCGCGCGCATGGCGATGGAACAGCGTGACATTCAGCGCCTCCTCCAGCCCCCGAATCTGGCGACTGACGGCAGATTGGCTCAGATGCAGGCTGTCCCCCGCATGGGTGAGAGAGCCGACATCCGCCACAGCATGGAAAATCCGCAATTTGTCCCAGTCCATACCGTCTTCGCTCCCCTCAGCTCCGATGTGTCCCGGCTGAATGATTGGCCACGGCAGATATGGACCGTTTCGACTTGCTCAAGACTATCGCGCGACTGTCACGCAACCGCATGGCTTTTTTGCACGAGATTTGCTGCGAGGATACCAAATTCGCGTCGTGGGCCAAGGCGCTACTGATAATTTTGGGCAAATTATAAAGACACTTTCGAAGGTTTCCCCCTGTTCTGGATGGTGAATCATCCCTTTGGGCTAGACACGAAAGCGATTTCGATCCGATGCCCCAGAACGGAGGGATGATATAGCATCGTCCTGTCTGCCGAATTAAAAGGGCATTTCGTTGCGTATTGTATAAGCTATTGATTCTGAAGATTTCGTTACGGTTCGGCTTGCACGTTCGGTGTCGGTACTAATCCCGATACCTTCGCTCGTCCTTCACCACGCGCCGCACATCTGCGTGAGTCTTCGAAAATTCACCTTGAAGGGTCAATATTTCTTACCTAACCTAGGGTCGTAACTCAATTCGTGAAGCCTTCGCAGTTTGGGCATCATGTGGGAGATGATGATATGACGCTACAGGATGTAAGCCTGTCCGACCGCTACGATCTGAGCAAGGACACCGTTCTGCTCAGTGGTATTCAGGGGCTGGTGCGCCTGCCATTGATGCAGGCCGCGCGCGACCGCGCCGCCGGGCACAACACGGCTGGCCTCGTTACCGGATATCGCGGATCGCCGCTGGGGGGCGTGGATCAGCAGATGCAACGCGCGGCGAAGCAGTTGACGGAGGCGAACGTCGTGTTCCAGTCCGGCCTGAACGAGGACCTCGCCGCGACCGCGCTGTGGGGCGCACAACAGGCGGAATTGCGGGGCGAGGGCAAGTATGACGGCGTGTTCGGCCTTTGGTATGGCAAGGGGCCGGGCGTGGACCGTTCGGGCGATGTCTTTCGCCACGCGAACATGGCGGGCACGTCCGCGCTTGGCGGGGTTCTGGTCGCGATGGGCGATGACCATACGGGCGAAAGCTCGACCGTGCTGCACCAGTCGGAATTCGCGCTGGTCGATGCCCTGATGCCGATCCTGGCCCCCGCCGGTGTGCAGGAAGTGCTCGATTACGGTATCCTGGGCTGGGCGTTGAGCCGCTATTCCGGCTGTTGGGTCGGGATCAAGTGCCTCAAGGACACCATCGAGGTGACGGAGGTCGTGGACGGTTCGATCGACCGCGTTCAGGTCCGCCAACCCACCGATTTCGACATGCCCGCAGGCGGCATCAACATCCGTCTGGGCGATTCCCCGGCGGAGCAGGAGGCCCGCCTGCACGATTACAAACGCTTCGCAGCCGAGGCATTTGCCCGCGCAAACAAACTGGACTACCGCGTCCACGGCGATCGCGGCGCGCGCATCGGCATCGTCTCCAGCGGCAAGAGCTGGCTCGACACGATCCACGCCCTCGACCTGTTGGGCATCGACGAGGCGGAGGCCCAGCGTCTGGGCATCACCACCTACAAGGTCGGCATGCCGTGGCCGCTCGACATGAAATCGATGCGCGAATGGTCCGACGATCTGGACATCATCATCTGCGTCGAGGAGAAGCGAAAGCTGATCGAGGTGCAGATCAAGGAGGCGATCTTCGATGACCGCAAGGGCCGTCGCGTCGTCGGTTGGAAAAAGGAAGACGGCGACCTGCTGTTCACCGTCAAGGGCGCGCTCGATCCCGTCCTGATCGCACGAAAGCTGGGCGCTCTGCTGGCGGAGGAGGGCGTGACCTCGGAACGCTTGACCACCGCGATGGAGGTTCTGGACTCCGCCGCGAAGGCCGACAACGCCGAGGAAATCGCCGCCCGCCTGCCGTGGTTCTGCTCCGGCTGTCCGCACAACTCCTCAACCAAGGTTCCCGAGGGTTCTCGTGGATATGCCGGCATCGGCTGTCACTACATGGTGCAATGGATGGACCGCGAAACCGTCGGCTTCACCCATATGGGCGGCGAGGGCGCGAACTGGATAGGTGAGGCACCCTTCTCGAAAACGCAGCACGTGTTCCAGAACCTAGGGGATGGCACATATAACCATTCCGGCGTGCAGGCGATCCGCGCCGCGCTGGCCGCAGGCACCAATATCACCTACAAGATCCTCTATAACGATGCCGTCGCCATGACGGGCGGCCAATCCAACGAGGGCGGTCTGGACGCGCTGCGCATCGCGCATGAGGTCAAGGCGATGGGCGTTTCACGCATCGTCGGTGTCTACGATCCGAAGGAGGACGTCGATCCCGCCAGCTTCCCCATAGAAATGCGCGAACGGGATGAGCTTGACGCCGTTCAGCGTGAGTTGCGGGAGATTGAGGGCGTCTCCGTCATCCTCTACATCCAGACTTGCGCCGCCGAAAAACGCCGCCGGCGCAAGCGCGGCACCTTCCCCGATCCCGACAAGCGCGTGTTCATCAATCCCGCCGTGTGCGAGGGCTGTGGCGATTGCGGCGTTCAGTCCAACTGCGTCTCGATCCTGCCGCTGGAAACCGAACTTGGCCGCAAACGCCAGATCGACCAGTCGAGCTGCAACAAGGATTTCTCGTGCCTCAAGGGATTCTGCCCTAGCTTCGTCACGGTTGAGGGGGCCAAGGTCCGCAAGGCGGAAACGACCGCTGTGCGGATCGACGACCTGCCCATGCCCGCCCTGCCGACGATCAACGGCACGCATAACCTCGTCATCACAGGCGTCGGCGGCACGGGGGTTGTCACCGTCGGCGCCGTGCTCGCCATGGCTGCACATCTGGAGGGCAAGGGCGCCGGCGTCATGGAAATGGCCGGTCTGGCGCAAAAGGGCGGCGCGGTGCACATTCACGCCCGCATTGCCGAAACACCCGGTGACATCAGCGCCGTGCGCGTCGCAGTGGGGGAGGCTGACGGCGTGATCGGGGGCGACATGGTCGTGGCCGCCGGGTCCAAGACTCTGGGCCTGATGACCCGTGGCCGCACCCGCGCCGTGTGCAACAGTCATGAGATCATCACGGGCGAATTCACCCATAACAAGGAATTCCAACTGCCAACCGACCGCATGAGCCTCGCCCTGCGCGCCCGCCTCGGCGATGACGCGCTGGCGATGCTGAATGCCTCCAAGCTGGCGGAGAAGGTCCTGGGCGACGCGATCTACGCGAACGTCCTGATGCTGGGTGCCGCGTGGCAGGCGGGTCTTGTTCCCCTGTCGCTGGAGGCGCTGATGCGCGCCCTGGAACTCAACGGTGCCGCGGTCGAGGGCAACAAACGCGCCTTCGAACTGGGCCGCTGGGCGATACATGCGCCCGATGAGGCTGCGGCGCTGACAACCTCCGAAGTCCCGGTGGAGGAGCGCAGCCTGGAGGAACGTGTCGCCTTCCGCGCGGATCAGTTGACGGCCTATCAGAACGCAAAGCTGGCGAAGAAATACACCGCGCTGGTGGATCGTGCCCGAAAGGTCAGCGATGAGCTCGCCCTCGCCGTGGCGCAGGGATATCACAAGTTGCTGTCCTACAAGGATGAATACGAGGTGGCGCGTCTGCATTCCGAAACGCTGGAACAGGCCATCGCGGAGAAATTCGAGGGCGTCACGAACATGCGCTTTCACATGGCCCCGCCGATCCTGGGCAAGAAGGACGCCGAGGGTCGCCCGGCGAAGTCCGAATTCGGCCCGTGGATGCTCAAGGCGTTTTCAATCCTGCGCCATGGCAAGACGCTGCGCGGCACCCCGCTCGATCCCTTCGGCTATACCGCCGAGCGTAAGATGGAGCGGGCGCTGATCGCTCAGTTCGAGGCGGATATGGATGAGGTCCTGTCATCGGTCGATGCGTCCACCCACGACGCGGCCGTCGCGTTGGCGCTGTTGCCGCTGCAAATTCGCGGCTTCGGCCACGTGAAGCAGGCCAATGCCGAGGATGCTGCAAAGCGGCGCGAGGAAATCCTCGCCCGGTTCAGGGCCGGCGGTGCGCCGATCCTGCACGCCGCGCAGTAACTGCAATCAGGGCGCGATGATCGTGGTTATCGCGCCCAGCCCCTCGATCTGACAGGTACAGCTATCGCCCCGCTGCAATGCGCCCACGCCAGCAGGCGTGCCGGTATAGATCAGATCGCCCGGCACCAGCGTGACCGAGGCGGAGCAGGCGGCGATGATTTCCGGCACCGACCAGATCATCTCTGACAGATCGCCGCGCTGGCGCTCCTCCCCGTTGACCCGGCTGGTGATCGCGCCGGTCAGGGGATGCGGGCCACGGTGGACCGGACCGCAGATTGCCGAATTGTCGAACGCCTTGCCCCAATCCCACGGCCGCCCGGCCTTCTTCGCCACCGCTTGCAGATCGCGCCGTGTCAGGTCATTGCCGATGGCATAGCCCCAGACATGGCTCAACGCGTCCTCAGCACGGATATCCGTGCCGCCGGTCCCGATCGCGACGACCAGTTCGACCTCATGATGCAAGTCTTTGGTCTGCGGCGGGTAGGGGATGGTGTGCCCGTCCCCGACCAGCGCATCCGCAGGCTTGGTAAAGAAGAACGGCGGGTCGCGCTCGTCATTGCCCATCTCGCGCGCGTGGGCGGCATAATTGCGCCCGACGCAGAACACGCGCCGGACGGGAAACCGGTCCTCCGTGCCCTCGACGGCGACACTGGGCTGGGCGGGGGCGGGCAGTACGAAGCTCATTTCACTTTCTCCAAATATCCCCGCCGGAGGCCCCTTCACACCAGTCGGGACTGATCCATTGCCGCGCGCACGAAGCTGGCGAACAGCGGGTGCGGCTCGAACGGTTTCGATTTCAGTTCCGGGTGGAATTGTACGCCGACGAACCACGGATGCGTTGGAATCTCGACGATCTCGGGCAATTCCCCGTCCGGGCTGAGGCCGGAGAAGCGCAAACCCGCTTCCTCCAGCTTTTCCTTGTAGGTAATATCGACCTCGAACCGATGACGGTGCCGTTCCGAAATTTCGGTGGCGCCATAGATATCCGCAATCCTGCTGCCCGCGGCCAGCGTCGCGTCATAGGCGCCCAGTCGCATGGTGCCGCCCTTGTCGTCGTTGATCGAGCGTTGGATGGTGCGGTTGCCCTCGTTCCATTCCTTCATGTGATAGATCACGTGCTCAAATCGCCCGCCGCCGGATTCGGTGTCGAACTCCTCGGAGCCCGCCTTGCCGATACCGGCCAGATTGCGCGCGGCCTCGACCACGGCCATCTGCATTCCCAGGCAGATGCCGAAATAGGGAATGTCGTGCTCACGCGCGTATTTCACGGCTCTGATCTTGCCCTCGGTTCCCCGCTCACCGAAGCCTCCCGGCACCAGAATGCCGTGGAATCCTTCGAGATAGGGGGCCGGATCGTCACTGTCGAAGATCTCCGCGTCGATCCATTCGGTGCGCACCTTGACCCGGTTGTGCATTCCGCCATGGGTCAGCGCCTCGCTGATGGATTTATAGGCGTCCTCTAGCTGCGTGTACTTGCCGACGACGGCGATGCGGACCTCGCCATCGGGGTTGTAGATACGGTCGGCCACGTCGCGCCAGCGGTCCAGCTTGGGGGCAGGGGCCGGCGCGATGCCGAACGCGTCCAGAACCGCCTGGTCCAGCCCCTCGCGGTGATAGGCCAGCGGCGCCTCGTAGATCGACTTGAGGTCCAGCGCAGCGATCACCCGTTCCGGCCGCACGTTGCAGAACAGGGCGAGCTTCTCACGCTCCTTGCTGGGAATCGGCTGATCGGCGCGGCACACCAGAATATCGGGCGCGATCCCGATGGAGCGCAGCTCCTTGACCGAGTGCTGCGTCGGCTTCGTCTTCAACTCCCCCGAGGCGGCAATGTAGGGCAGCAGCGTCAGGTGCATGAACAGGCACTGGCCGAAGGGTTTCTCCTGCCCGAACTGCCGGATCGCCTCGAAGAAGGGCAACCCCTCGATATCGCCGACGGTGCCGCCGATCTCACACAGCATGAAATCGACCTCGTCGCTGCCGACTTCCAGGAAATCCTTGATCTGGTTGGTAACGTGCGGGATCACCTGAATTGTCTTGCCCAGATATTCGCCCCGGCGTTCCTTCTCCAACACGGTGGAATAGATCCTGCCGGAGGACACGGAATCCGTCGAACGCGCCGCAACCCCGGTGAACCGTTCGTAGTGACCCAGATCCAGATCCGTCTCCGCGCCGTCATCGGTGACAAAGACTTCACCATGCTCAAATGGCGACATCGTACCGGGATCGACGTTCAGATAGGGGTCGAGCTTGCGCAGCCGTACCGAATAGCCCCGCGCCTGCAGCAATGCACCCAGTGCGGCGGAGGCAAGTCCCTTGCCAAGCGAGGAGACCACCCCGCCGGTAATGAATACGTATCGTGCCATATGAAATGGTCCCCCGTGTCGGCCTGAATTGCCGCCTGGTGTCAGTCTGGATCGTCACCACGCCACGGGATTGATCCCTTACCCGGAAAAGATGATTCCAGCAAGCGATCAACCCCCCGATCTAGTGGTCGGGGGGGTATGTGACGCGATGTATTGAATTGTTATTCAGCCGCTGGCGGCAGTTCTAGGCCACCTGTCGGCGGCAGCAGGTCGCCCTGCAGGTCCCCGGGCAGCGTCGTATCGACATCGCCTGCGGGTTGCTCCGTGCCCAGCCGGTCCAGTACGCTGGAGTTCCCACTCTCGCGCGCGGCGATGATGGTAAGGGCCACGCACAGCGACAGAAAGGCAGCCGCGATGATCCATGTCACCTTGCTCAGCGCGGATGCCGCGCCGCGCCCGGACATCATGCCGCCACCGCCGCCGCCACCACCCATGCCGAGGCCGCCCCCTTCGGAGCGCTGCATCAGCACCACGATGATAAGCGCGAGTGCGAGCAGAAGCAGAATGACGAGAAGAACGTTTTGCATTACGGGTCCGTGCGCTGACTGATGGCGATGCGAGGCTATCTAACAAAGCGATCCCGAGGTGTCGATGCGAAAACGGCGTATTCCCGTCGCAGTCCACCGACCGTGACGTCAGGCGCGGAACTCACGCGGGTCGTAATGCAGCAGGACGGGCACGATCAGTTCCTCCTCATCCGTCAGATGCCGGTCGAGAAAGCCGCCGAAACCTGTCAGGCGCTCATGCAACCGCCCGGCCTCATCCCGTGCATTGCCGGTGCCCAATGCGCGCAGCAAGCCGTTCGCATCCTTGGCGAATTCCGCAAGATGTTCGTCCAGCGCGTGATGATCCGCGTCCAGCATCGTGAAGCCACGCTCCAACCGCGCGTCCTGACGGGTCAGCACGGGGAAATAGTGGGTATCCTCCACCATGTGATGCTCATGCAGATGGTGCAGCAGCATCTGACCGGTGCGTCCGGTTTCACGGCCATAGCGCTCCGCATCCAGCCTGCCGTCCAGATACCCCTCGGCCCCGGCCAGCAACATCGCGTTCATCCGGCGGAACTGAAGGTGCCGGTCCAGCCAGAAGCGGATCAGTTCACCGAAATTACGATGCTCCTCCCACGTCTCACGCGGATAGGATTCGAACAGCACACGCAGGGCGTCCGGCAGGCGTTCGCGGGTGTTGAGGTCCAGGTCCATGGCCGACATTCCTTTCGTCGCGCGTGCGCGGCAGGCCGCGCGGATCAGCTGCTGCCCAGCTTCGTCCCTATGGCCGGTTTTCCCGGATTGCGCCAGCGATTGTAGACATGGCACAGGTGAGAGAAGCTCTTGCTGTTGATCGTGCGCGTATGCTCGATCACATCCGCAAAATCCTCCACATAATTGCACATGATCGAGCGGATGGAATAGCGCAGAATCTACTCATTCAGGTCGTCGCGCAGAATGCTCAGGCACATGAACTCGTAGTAGTTCAAAATACGCATGGCGGCATGGGCACCATCGCGGGAGTTCGTGCAGTCGCGATCGAACGTTATCATATAGGCTTCGATGTAACTGTTCGGAGCGACTTTGCGGCCTGCCGGAAAAAACTCCTCCCGCAGCTTCAGGTCATTGCGAAATTCCGTCGAAAGGCGGGAATCGAACAGGAATTTCAGGGTAAACTGCTCCTGATTGTTGATCCGCGTGATCCAGGCATTCAGCATGAATGTCATCGTGACCAGCAACAGGCCGACACCCGTGACCCAGACCTGAGGTGCCACGCCGAACCAATGGTTTCGGATCAGATAGGGCGTCGCTGCCGCGAGGGCGATGAGCACAATCAGGGGCGGCAGAATGGCACGCGCGGCGTGACTGCCACTGCTATGGGGCACAAGTCCGTGCCTGGAATCAAAAAGGAGCGTGTCATACGCTCCCTTTCCACGGCGACTATCCGTTGCCAAAACCTTCGAAGCTCATCTGCCCCTCCATAAGCAATTCTTCTACAAGATCTATGCGTAATAATATCCGAATGCAATACACACCCTGATACCCTCGCATACAGTTCCTTATGAGGGGTAAACGCGCGAAGGCGCCCGCAGGTTCACTGCGGGCGCCCACAGGATCAGTTCTTGGACTTGTCCACCATCTTGCCTGCGGAGATCCACGGCATCATTTCACGCAGCTTCTGGCCGACCTGCTCGATCTGATGCTCGTCGTTCATGCGGCGCGTGCCCTTGAAGAACGGCTGACCTGCCTGGTTTTCCTGCATGAAGTCACGCACGAATGCGCCGGTCTGGATGTCGCGCAGAACCGCCTTCATCCGGGCCTTCGTCTCATCATAGGGCAGGATGCGCGGGCCGGAGACATACTCGCCGTATTCCGCGGTGTTTGAGATCGAGTAGTTCATGTTGGCGATGCCGCCCTCGTAGATCAGGTCCACGATCAGCTTGACCTCGTGCAGACACTCGAAATACGCCATTTCGGGGGCGTAGCCTGCCTCGACCAGCGTCTCGAAGCCCATGCGGATCAACTCGACCAGACCGCCGCACAGCACTGCCTGCTCACCGAACAGATCGGTTTCGCATTCCTCGCGGAAGTTCGTCTCGATGATGCCGGAGCGTCCGCCACCGATGGCCGCGCAATAGGACAGGCCGATTTCCAGCGCCTTGCCCGACGCGTCCTGATCCACGGCGACCAGGCAGGGAACGCCGCCGCCCTTGGTGTATTCACCGCGCACGGTGTGGCCGGGGCCCTTGGGTGCCATCATGATGACATCGACGCCGGGCTTCGGCTCGATCAGGCCGAAATGCACGTTCAGGCCGTGGGCGAAGGCGATGGCCGCGCCGTCCTTGAGGTTGTCGTGCACGTATTTCTTGTAGGTCTCGGCCTGCAATTCGTCGGGCATGGTGAACATGATGACGTCGCACCATGCGGCTGCCTCGGCGATGCCCATGACCTTCAGGCCTTCGCCCTCGGCTTTCTTGGCGGAGGCTGATCCTTCGCGCAGGGCGACGACCAGATTCTTCGCGCCGCTGTCACGCAGGTTCAGCGCGTGCGCGTGACCTTGCGAGCCGTAGCCCAGGATCGCGACCTTCTTGTCCTTGATCAGGTTGATGTCGCAATCACGATCGTAATAAACGCGCATGGGTATATCCTTTGTTGTGTTCCCCGGTTGAGGGGCAATTTACGCGGAAATCTGCGAGAGATATTTCTTTCTCTGTCGAAAAGCCGTCATTCGGCGTATACTAATGCGTGAAACTGCCGTGAAGCGGAAAATTCATGCTAGACGATACCGACAGGCGCATCCTGCGTCAGATGCAGGCCGATCCCGCCGCCTCCGTCGCCACGGTGGCGCAACGCGCCGGCCTCAGCCACGCGCCGTGCTGGCGCCGGATCGCGCGCATGGAGCGGGACGGAGTCATCAAGGGGCGGCAGATCCTGATCGACCAGCGCAAGCTGGGTCTGGAGGTTCAGGTCTTCCTGCGCATCACGCTCGACAAGACGGCGCGCAATGCCTTCGACGCCTTCATCGCGGAGGCCCGCACCATCCCCGAGGTCACGGCGATCCAGACCCTGCTGGGCCGGGTGGACATCCGCATGGACGTCACCGCCCGCGATCTGGCGCATTACCAGCAAATCTACCGCGACCGGATCATGGCCCTGCCGCATATCCTCGACCTGGAAAGCCTGATGCTGGTTTCGGAGCTGAAGAACACGCAAGCGGTGCCCGTATGACGGAACTGGACGCGACGGATCATGCGATCCTCGATGCGCTGCGCGGCGATGGCGGGTTGAACGCCAAGCAGGTGGGCGATGCGGTCGGGTTGAGCCAGCCTGCGGCGTATCGGCGGATCCGGCGGCTGGAGGCGGACGGCGTCATCACCGGGCGTGCGCTGGTCGTGGATGCGGCGAAACTGGGCTACGGCGTGACGGTCTTTCTGGGCATTAAACTGGCGGCGCGGGGCCGGACCGCGATGGCGGATTTCGAGCGTACCGTGATCTCGATCCCCGAGGTACAACTCGTCCAGCAGGTGATCGGGCTGTACGATTACCGCTTGCGGGTCGTGGCGCAGGACCTCAGCGATTTCGAGCGTATCCTGCGACGGCGCATCATGACGCTGCCCGGGGTGGGAGATGTGGAATCAAACGTCCTGCTGGGTGACGAATAATACATATTCCGGTGTCAATCAGAACACCGGATATGAAGGCGAGCTTTCGTCCAGAGCGTGGCGTCGCAGCGAGAACGGGAGGCCGTTCAACATCGAACTGCGCGAAACGCAAAGCATCGTGTGCATCAGCAGGGGGGTAGATGATGTCATTGCCCTACGCGATGGTTGGTCCTGTGCAAGGGGGATGACTGGCCCGGCGCAATGCGCCGTGGCCATAGGGTGCGCTTAGCTGCGTCCCTTGATCATACGCCAGATCCAGATCAACAGGCAGGCGCCGATCACGCCCGCGATCAGGCTGCCGAAAAAGCCCGTGCGTTCAGAGATGCCGACGAGGCCGAGCAGTCCGTTGAAGATCATGGCGCCGATGATGCCCAGAACGATGTTGGTCAGAAGCCCGTGGTCGGCCTTCATGATCTTCTCGGCGATCCAGCCGGCGATGGCACCTACGATGATTGCGACGATCCAGCCCATGTCTTGCTCCTCAATTGCGAATGGTGATTGAGAGAATGATCCCGTCAGCCGGCACGTCAAGGATGCAGAGCCAATGATGCGCGCCATGGTTCAGCCACGAAAGCGGGCTGTTTTTTCGGAAAGCCCCCACGCGCGGGACGTGCCGAATGAGTATCCTGGCCTGTTGGGATCGGCACGGCACCGTGCAAACGGCAGCCGAACGCGCCCCGGCGGATCGGGGGCGCGTGTTTTCAGGTCATTCCAGACCGCGGGCCATCGCGGCGACGCCGGTGCGGGCGACCTCGACGAGGCCCAGCGGCACCATCAGATCGACGAAGGCGTCGATCTTGTTCGGGACGCCGGTCAGCTCGAAAACGAAGCTCTCGGTCGTGGTGTCCATGACGCGGGCGCGGAAGATTTCGGCCGTGCGCAGCGCCTCGACCCGTTCGTTGCCGGTGCCGGCGACCTTGACCAGAGCCAGTTCCCGCTCGACGCTGGGCCCCTCGACGGTCAGGTCGTGGACCTCATGCACCACGACCATACGTTCGAGCTGGTGCTTGATCTGCACGATCACCTGCGGCGTGCCGGTGGTGACGACGGTGATGCGTGAGCGGTGGCCTGTATGATCGACCTCCGCCACGGTCAGGCTGTCGATGTTGTAGCCCCGGCCCGAGAACAGCCCGATGACGCGCGCCAGCACGCCATCGACGTTGTCCACCAGTACGGCGAGGGTGTGACGCTCATCCACATCGGAGAACGGGGTCTTGAGGTCGTAGGCGCTCTTTTTCGAGCTGCCCTTCTTGAGGTCTAGCGGGCTCATCTGACGCTCCTCCAGGATGTTCCCCGCGGGGAACAGGTTAATGGCAATTGGTTGAAGAAAATCCTACAACCGTTTGTTTTGGCGGGTCGATCCCAGTTCAGGATCGCCGCCCCGGGTTAATGCGACATCCCCGATCCGGCAGGATCGCGGGGAGGCCAAGCCGGTGCTCAGACCATCACCGCGCCGCCGGCCTCGATCGCATCCTTGGTCGAGGTGTTGCCCAGCAACATTTCATTATGCGCCTTGCCCGACGGGATCATCGGGAAGCAGTTCTCGTGCTTTTCCACCAGACAGTCGAAGACGACGGGGCCGTCATGTTCGATCATTTCCATGATCGCATCGTCCAGGCCTTCGGGGTCATGGCATTGGATGCCCTTGGCGCCGAACGCCTCCGCCAGTTTGACGAAATCGGGCAGGCTTTCGGACCAACTGGCCGAATACCGCTCACCGTGCAACAGCTCCTGCCACTGGCGGACCATGCCCAGACGCTCATTGTTCAGGATGAACTGCTTGACCGGCGCGCGGAACTGCATCGCCGTGCCCAATTCCTGCATGTTCATCAGCCATGACGCCTCACCCGCGACGTTGATGACCAGACTGTCGGGATGCGCGATCTGCACGCCGACCGAGGCCGGAAAGCCGTAGCCCATGGTGCCGAGGCCCCCGGAGGTCATCCAGCGGTTCGGCTCCTCGAAGCCGAGATATTGCGCGGCCCACATCTGATGCTGGCCGACCTCGGTCGTGACGTAGCGGTCGTATTTCTTGGTCAGCGCCTCCAGCCGTTCCAGCGCGTATTGCGGCTTGATGACCTTGTCCGACTTCTCATAGGCGAGGCACTTGGTTTCACGCCAGGTGTCGATCTTCTTCCACCACTTTGCGACTTCCTCGGACCGGGTCTTGCGGCCGCGGGACTTCCAGATGCGCAGCATGTCCTCCAGCACGTGGGCGATGTCACCGATGATGGGCACGTCCACGCGGATGATCTTGTTGATCGAAGAGGGGTCGATGTCGATGTGCACCTTCCGGGATTTTGGGCTGAACGCATCGGTGCGCCCGGTGATCCGGTCGTCGAAGCGCGCGCCGATGCAGATCATCGCGTCGCAATCGTGCATCGCCATGTTGGCCTCGTACATGCCGTGCATCCCGAGCATACCCAGCCAGGCCTTGCCGCTGGCAGGATAGCAGCCCAGCCCCATGAGGGTGGAGGTGATGGGGAAGCCGGTCGCCTCAACCAGTTCGCGCAGCAGCTGGCTGGCCGCCGGGCCGGAGTTGATGACGCCGCCGCCGGTATAGAAGATCGGACGCTTCGCTGTCTCCAGCAGCTCGACCGCTTGCGTGATCGCCTCGGCATCGCCCTTGACCCGGGGGGCATAGTGGCCCTTGTCGGACTTTTCCGGCGCGACATAGGTGCCGTCGGCGAATTGCACGTCCTTGGGGATATCGACCAGAACCGGGCCGGGGCGGCCGCTGGTGGCGACGTGGAACGCCTGATGCAGGGTGCTGGACAGGTTGTCCGTGTCCTTCACCAGCCAGTTATGTTTGGTGCAGGGGCGGGTGATGCCGACGGTGTCCGCCTCCTGAAAGGCATCGTTGCCGATCATGAAGGTCGGGACCTGACCGGTCAGAACGACCATGGGAATGCTGTCCATCAGCGCATCCGTCATGCCGGTGACGGCATTCGTCGCACCGGGGCCGGAGGTGACGAGGACAACGCCCGGCTTGCCGGTGGAGCGGGCGTACCCCTCCGCCGCGTGTGCTGCGGCCTGTTCGTGACGCACCAGAATGTGGCGGATGTCGTTCTGCTTGAAAATTTCGTCGTAGATCGGAAGCACGGCCCCGCCCGGATAGCCAAATACGGTATCGACGCCTTGATCTTTCAAGGCTTTGACGACGATCTGTGCTCCAGACATACGGGTCATGGGTCTGTCTCTCTTCCTGACGGGCACGTGGCCCTGTTTCAAATGTGCATAAGGCATAAAAAAACCCCCGGTTGGGGGTCAAGCGCACCTGCTGCCGTGGGGATCATCCCCGCGTCAGGTGCGCTGTCCGATAATTACTACGAGAGTTGTCATGGCTTTTTCCTTTGCACGACCCTGTTTTACCCTCTTGGCAGGTGGGGTCAACACCGTATTATGGGGAAAGTGGCGCAAAAGGGGGATTTACTGAAATTAAATGTCGCGTCTGGCGCTGTGCGCGCAGCTTTAGATATCGGGGCGGAGGGATGCGAATCGATTTCAGGGTGTCGCGCCCGGATCAGTCCGTCAGGCCCAGCAAGCCGCTTTCCAGAACGTAGCGGGTCAGGCCCGCCGTCGTCTCGATCGCCAGCTTGCGCTTGATGTTCTTTCGGTGGGTTTCGACCGTGCGCACGGAGATTTCGAGTTCGCGCCCGACTTCCTTGTTCGACAACCCGCGGGCGAGGCGCAGCAGGACGATCTGTTCGCGACTGGTCAGGGGTTCGCGGTCGCAGTCCAAGGTGGGCTGCATCGCGCCATCGATACCGGTGCACAGATAGGTCTCCCCCGCATGAACGTTCTCGATCGCCTCGACGATCTCCTCGGTCGGGACGTCCTTGAGCAGGTAGCCCTTTGCACCATGACGCAGGGCGGTCGCGATATATTCGGGATTGTCGTGCATGGACAGGATGATGATCCGGGCGGCGGGGTCGCGTTCCAGAACCAGTTCCGTCGCCGTCAGCCCGTTCATGCCGGGCATGTTCAGGTCCATCAGGGTGATGTCGGGGTCCAGCCGTTCGATGGCGGTGACAGCATCGCGGCCGTTCGTGACGGAGGCGATCAGGTCGATCTGGTCAAAGGTTTCGAGCACCGCTTTTACCCCCTCGGTAACAAGGGGATGATCGTCGGCAAGGATGACGCGGATGGGGATCATGCGAACTTTCTCTGCTCCGTTGGGGCACCGGACATCAGGTGGCAGGCCGGCAGGCTGGCCTCGATGCGCGTCCCCCTGGTCGAGGATGAGATGCGGAAGGTGCCGCCCAGATGCTCCATCCGTTCGGCCATGTTGCGCTGTCCAATGCCCGTACCGCCCCGGCGCGACGGTGTAAATCCGCAGCCGTTATCGGTGATCGTCATCGAGGCGCCGGAGCGATGCAGGATGACGCGCAGGACGACCTCGGTCGCGGCGGAGTGGCGTTCGACATTGGTCAATGCCTCCTGCGCGACACGGAACAGCGCCGTCTTGCCATCGACCGAGAGGGAGTTGCGCACCGCGACGGTATCGACCCGAGTCACGATCCCGCTGCGTTCCTGAAATTCCTCGGCCAGCGATTTCAGGGCGGGGGACAGGCCCAGATCGTCCAGCGCGCCGGGGCGCAGGTCACGGCTGATGCGGCGCACCTCCTTGATGGCGAGGGTCAGCCCCTCGGACGGTTTTTGCAGCGTCGCCTCCAGGTCATCGGCACCGGTCTTGATCTTGCGCTTCGCCAGTTCCAGCCCGTAGCGGATGCTGACGAGGATTTGCGAGATGGAATCGTGCAATTCACGTGCGACGCGTGCGCGCTCCTCCTCCTGCGTGTGAACGATGCGCTGCGTCAGGACGGCCAGTTTCGAATCTGCCAGGCGCCGTTCGCGCAGATTGATCAGCATTCCCGAGGCAAAGACGCCGATAAGAAAAATCAGGGTGATCGCCGCGATCCAGACAAATGTGTCCTTGATCCGGGCCTCCATCTCCGCCCGCTTGACGGCGACATGCGCGCGAACGTCGTCGATAAAGATGCCGGTGCCGATCGCCCATTGCCAGTCCTGAAGCCCGATAACGTAGCTGACGATGGGGCTTTCCTCGGCGCTGGATGGTTTGGGCCAGACATATTCGTGATAGCCGCCGCCGTTGCGGGCCAGCGCGATCAGCGGCTCCACCACCGGCGTGCCCGATCCGTCCGTCAGGTCGATCAGGTTGCGGCCGATCAGGTCCGTCTGCTTGGGGCTGACCAGGTTGACGCCGTCGTAATCGTAAACGAAGAAAAACCCGTCTTTTCCGTAGGTCATCGCCGCGAGGATTTGCGTGGCGCGGTTCTTGGCCTCCTGATCGTCGGGCCCGGCGGGGCCGTAGATGTGATAGATCGCGTTGCGGGCCAGCGCCATGTAATTGCGTAATTCGCCTTGCTTTGCCTCCAGCAGGGTTTCCTCCAGAAAGGCGATTTCATCCTCGGCCAGTTGCCGCGCCTGATAGGCGACCAGCCCCGCAATGCTGCCCATCGCCAGAACCAGCGGAACCGTCGCCAGAAAGAAGATCTTCTGGCCGTAGGTCAGGTTGAGCTGGAAACGTTGTCGATCAATCATGGAAGTCCACGGACAATGGAGTATCAAGCCCCGCCGCCCGGTCAAGGTCAACAGTTATGGTCGCGTCGTGGTCAGATTTTGAGGCGCGGCGCAATTTAATTTCGGATCTACGGGCTAATGGGTATTCCACGCCGCGCGGCATATGTTTAGGATCGGTCTTGTTTATCGATCCGCCCATTCAAGGGTGGGCGTTATAGGGAGAAAAATATGGATCGTCGCTCTTTTCTGAAGAACACAGCTATCGGTGGCTCCACTGCCGCCGCAGCGACGCTGGCCGCACCCGCCTATGCGCAGGGTCGCCGCACGCTGACGCTGGTCACGACATGGGGTCGCGGGCTTGCCGGTGTGCATGACAGCGCGCAATACTGTGCGGACATGATCACCGCCGCGACCGACGGTGCGCTGACGGTCGAGTTGAAGGCCGCAGGCGAACTGGTGGGTGCCTTCGAAGTGTTCGACGCCGTCTCCTCCGGTCAGGCGGACATGTATCACGGTGTGGATTACTATTTCCTCAACCAGCACCCTGCCTTTGCCCTGTTCTCACAGATTCCCTTCGGCATGACACCGCAGGAGATGAACACCTGGTACTATTCCGACGGCGGAATGGAGCTGAACCACGAACTGGGCGCGCTGTTCAACCTCAAGCCGTTCCTCTCAGGCAATACCGGCGCACAGGCGGGCGGCTGGTTCTCTCGCCGGATCGAATCCGCCGAGGATTTCAACGGCCTCAAGTTCCGTATGCCCGGGCAGGGCGGTCAGGTGCTGGCCAAGCTGGGCGCATCCGTTCAGAACCTTCCCGGTGCGGAGGTCTATCAGGCGCTGGCATCCGGCGCGATCGACGGAACCGAGTGGATCGGCCCCTGGGCGGATGAGAAGGCCGGTTTCCAGGAAATCTCCAAGATCTACTACCCCGCCGGTTTCCATGAGCCTGGCCCCGCCCTGACCCTGACCACCAATCTCGACGTGTTCAACGAATTGTCACCGACGCATCAGACGATCATCGAAACCGTCTGTGCGGCATCGAACATGAACACGCTGTCAATGTTCCTCTCCGAGAACGCGGCCGCGCTTGAGCGTCTTCAGTCCGCCGGTGTCGAACTGCACGAATTCCCCGATGATGTCTGGGACGCATTCTACACCGCCTCGCAGGAGGTCATCGAGGAGAGCATGGGCGACGATCTGTATCGCCGCACCTATGAATCCGCGATGGCTTCGCAGGAATCCAGCTCGAAATGGGTCAACGATTCCTCGGGCGTGTTTATGAAGCAGCGTCAGCGTATTCTGGGCTGATAGCCGAACCATTGGCGGGGCGCAGCGATATGCGCCCCGTTTCTCCGGTTCGTGGACCGGACCTCTTCCTTCAATAATCCGACGGGTGTGCGATGCTTGATGCGTTGAGCTGGTTCTTTGGCAATCTGTGGGCCGGGGTGGCCGGCATCTTTGTGGCTTTGGCAAATCCGGGCGCGTGGCTGAACTGGTTCGAGGACAGTGAAAGCCTCATGCGGTTCATCTTTTACGGTGCCTCGACGGAATTGTTTTTCGCACTGCTCGCGATCTTTACCGCTGTTCTGATTGCCGGATTGTTTCACCGACCGTTCCTATGGGGGGTCGTGCGGGTGATCGAGTACGGCCAGAACGCACTTGGGCGGTTCTTCGCCTATGCGGCGCTGTTGCTGGTGCTGCAACAGGTCGTCATCATCTTTCTGCAACGTCTGTTCCGTGAGGGCGCGATCACCTTCGGTATCGGGGATGTCGGCTTTACCCAGGACATATCGTGGTGGTCCGAGGAGCTGAAACTCTACAACGCTTTGATTGTTGCGCTCTGCGTCGGATACACGTTCGTGCAGGGCGGTCATGTGCGGGTCGATCTGTTTTATGCCGGCGCGAAATATCGGACGAAGAAGATCGTGGATATGTTGGGATCGGCCCTGTTGCTGATGCCGTTGACCGTGGTCATCTGGATGTTCGCCTGGTACTTCATGTGGCGCAACATGATCCGCCCGCCCGTCGCCGTGACCAATACGCTCGATCAGATGTTGAGCAGGGCGCAGGTCGTTCGCTGGGATATCGAAACCATCGGTTTCAGTCCCAACGGCTTCAACGCCTACATCCTGTTCAAGGTTCTGATCCTGGCATTTGCCGGTCTGATGTTCCTGATGGCGTGGTCTTTCCTCTACCGCTCGCTGCTGGAATGCATCGAGGGGCCGGAAAGCGACGGCAAGTATATCGACAAGGACCAGCTGGGCGATGAAATCGCCGAGACCGCGTCCGAAATCCACTAAAGCCACAAAACACCAAGGGGCACGGATCACATGTTGTTCGGTATGGACGGGGTCGAGATTGGCCTGATTATCACCTTCGCTTGCCTGTTCGGGGCGATCATGTCGGGTTACCCGGTGGCGTTTTCCATCGGTGGTGCGGGCATCATCGCCTTCTTCATACTGGCGCTGCTCAGCGATGCGGGCATATTGCTGCATCAGGCGGTCGATGACCGGTCTGCGGAATATGCGCAACTGGTGGCCAGCGGTGTGGCGCGGGACACGATTTCGCTGTTTCGATATCCAGATTTGCCCACCTATGTGGAACCTCTGTTCGCGGAGGGGTGGCAGCGCGCCTTTGATCGCAATATCGCGTTGATTACCAACCGGATGAACGAGCGTGTCTTTGCCGGCCCGTCGATCGAGACGTTGCTGGCCGTGTCGATGTTCGTGTTGATGGGGATCACGCTGGAACGGTCCCGCATCGCGAACGATTTGCTGACGACGATGGCGCGGGTGTTCGGGCCGCTGCCCGGCGGGCTGGCTGTGTCCATCGTGGTCGTGGGCGCGTTCCTCGCCGCCTCGACGGGTATCGTCGGCGCCACGGTGGTGACGATGGGCCTGCTGGCCCTGCCGACCATGTTGCGCAGCGGATATTCGCCGGAGCTGTCCACAGGCGTGATCGCGGCCTCGGGGACGCTGGGACAGATCATTCCGCCCTCCATCGTGATCGTTCTGCTGGGCACCCTCGCGGGGGATTTGTACTCCACCGCGCAGGAGGAATTCGCGCAGGCGAACATGTGCCCCGACGCACTGACCTATCTGGGCGAACCTGCGGTCCTGTCGGTCGGCACCTTGTTTCAGGCGGCCCTGCTGCCCGGCATCTTCCTCGCGTTCCTCTACGCCGCCTATGCGTTCTGTTTCGCGATGGTGTTCCCCGACAAGGCTCCGCCCGTGCGTGGTGGACCCGGTGAGGTCAAGATTGTCGGCCCCTATCATAACGTTACCTGGTATCTGGGTGTTCCGGTCGCAATCATTCTGTTCGCCATCGGGTTGAGCACGGTGGGGCTGTCCGGGTCGCAGAATGTCAACGTCTCGACCATCGCGGCTCAGGGGCAGCAAGCGGTGCTGCGCACCAATGTCTCCGCCGATTGTCAGGCCTCGATGATCGAGCGGCACGGCCAGGACAAATGGGACCTCGCCGTCGCGCAGCAAGCGGAAATCGACGCGGATGGCGGCGCGCTGTCCCAGGAGGACCGTGTACTATCGCCCGAGCAGATGGCAGAGGCACGGGCGAGCGCCATTCAGAATGCGCCGATGCTCTCCTCCAACCTGATGCTGGTATGGGTCATGGCGGGGATCGCATTGGCCCTGTCCATCGCAACCGCGCCCAACCGGCCCATGCTGCCGATCTTTGTTGGGGTTGGCGCCATAGCTGCGGGCATCGTACTGGACGCGGCGTTTATCGGGCCGCTGACTTCACCCGGAACGACGTTCCTGATCCTGGCCATTCCGTTCGCGGCCTTGCTGTGGTCGATGCGCCACGTGGCCTCGCGTCTGGGTGAAAACGATCTGCTACGGGTCGTGTTCCCGCCGCTGGTTCTGATCGTGGCCGTGCTGGGGTCGATCCTGGGCGGCATCACGAACCCGACACCGGCGGCGGCGTTGGGGGCCGCGGGTGCGCTGTTGCTGGCGGCCTATCGCAAGCTGGCGGAGGACCCCGAGCGATCCGCGCTGCCGGTTCTGATCGGCACCCTCGCGATTGCCCTGATGCTGATCCTGGGCACGACCTTCGATCTTCGCATCTCCCTCGAGCAGGTCTCGGTCGAAAACTACATCGCCTTCGTCGTGGCGCTGATCTGCTACGCCATCACGATGCTGACTTTGCTGTATTGTTGCTGGATCCTGTGGATCAAGGGCGTTCTGACCCCCGTGGTGCGTGAGACCGCGAAGGTTACCAGCATGGTGTTCGCGATCCTGATTGGCTCCCAGTTGCTGAACCTCGTGCTGATTTCCTTCGGCGGGGAGCATTATATCCAGGATTTCCTCAAGAGCTTCGACAGTGAGCTCAAGGTCTTCCTGATCGTGATGCTGGTGCTGTTCATCCTGGGGTTCGTGCTCGATTTTCTGGAGATCATCTACATCGTGATCCCCATCGTCGGGCCGGTGATCTATGGCGGGACGCTGGATCCGAAATGGGTGACGATCATGATTGCGGTGAACCTGCAAACCTCGTTCCTGACGCCTCCGTTCGGGTTCGCGCTGTTCTACCTGCGTGGTGTCGCGCCGGTCAGCGTCACGACCGGGCACATCTATCGCGGTGTTCTGCCATTCGTCGCGATCCAGATGCTCGGGCTGGGATTGCTCTGGTTGTTCCCATCCATCGTGACCATCGTGCCGGATCTGCTGTCGAACTGATCTGAACGAACACTTCAAACGCAAAAGGCCCGCCCGGTGTAGTGACCGGGCGGGCCCTTTCGTTAAAGGCAGGAAGCTATCAGTCTGCTTCGGTGGCCTCGACGATTGCCACGAATTCGGCATCTGTCAGGGCAAGGATGATACCATCATCCGTTTTCGTGGTTGCACTGGCCATCAGCTTGAATTCGGCATCCGTGACGTTGGTATCCAGCGTCAGAGTTTGCAGGGCGCCGGCCTCCGTGCGCTCAACCTCACCGATGCGACCGATCTGCGTGCCGTCGAGGGTGGTTACGTATTCCCCGATCAGGGAGGCATTATCCAGCCCGGTCACGGGCGTACCCTTGGCGACGCGGGCGTCCAGCTCCTCAGCCGAAACAAAGCGATAGACGGTGGCTGTGGTCGTCATGTCAGCGCCCGGACCTTCGAGCAGGCCCGTGATCGCGGATCCGGTTCCGGCCACGAACTCACCAGTTGCGGTCACGGCGTCACCGGCCAGATTGACTGCTCCACCGACGGTGTCAGTTGCGAAATCGCCGGTCGCGCCGAGCGCGTCACCGACGGAATTCACGCCGTTGTCGCCGTCTTTTTCAATCTGAACTTGCGCTTCGGCGCTGGCTTCGGCGTTCACGGTAGGTGTGGTTTGCGAGAATGCGGGTGCCGCGACAAGTGCGAGCGCGGTCGATGCTGCCAAAGTTTTTTTCATAAATGTCATCTGAGATATCCTCTCATCTGTTTCAAACTGCCCCTTAGAATCTGACGGGACAGTGCGATAACGTGTGCTCCGCACTTTCGTTGCACATGCGGTGATCACAGATTTGATATCGTTACAGATCTTGAATGTTCGACAGCGACGGGCCACTGCGGTCGAAGGCCTTCTGTCAGTCATGTCAGAGCCGACTGAAAACCTGCGGAATCATTTTTTGTAGAGAAAGCGGTGGCGCCTAAACGTTTCCGTCCGGCAACTGGATGGCGGCGACCTGATCCTGAATGCGGTCCATCTTTACCGGTTGCGGACCGGTTGCGACATTGGTCGGGTCCGTCAAATCCTGCCACTGTCCCTTAAGATAGATCTCCAAGGGTCGGAACCGCGCCTTATAGGCCATTTTCTGTGAGCCCGGCACCCAATAGCCCAGATAGACATAGGGCAGGCCGGCCTCTCGCGCGATTTCGATGTGGTCGAGGATCAGATAGGTTCCCAGCGAACGTGAGGTCGCGTCCGGGTCGAAGAACGAATACACCATCGAAACGCCGTCATTCAGCACGTCCGTCAGACAGGTGGCCGTCAGCGCCCCCTCCGCATCGGTATACTCGATAACGCGGCTGCGCACCGGCGTTTCCTCGATCATCGCCGCGAACTCGAACATATCCATGTCCGCCATGCCACCATCCGCGTGACGCCGGTCCAGATAGCGGCGGAACAGCATGTACTGATCCTCGGTCGCCCAGGGGGACGTGCCGGCCCGCTCCAGATCGCCGTTCTTGCGAATGATCCGACGCTGGCTGCGGGAGGGGGCAAAATCCGCCACGCGAATTCGTGCCGACAGACAGGCCGAGCAATCCACGCAAGAGGGCCGGTAGAGCACGTTTTGCGATCTGCGAAATCCCTGCGCGGACAGGGCATCGTTCAATCGCTGGCTATCGCCACCCTGCAAGGCCGTGAACAGCTTGCGCTCGATCTGACCATCCAGATAGGGGCAGGGCTGCGGTGCCGTCACGTAGAACTGCGGCAGGTTTGGCGGGGTATAGCGCATCGGACCCAAGTGTAAGCCGCCCAGCGGGCGCGTTTCGTGATCCGTTAAGAGTGGGTCGAATATGCCGGGGTGTCAACGTATCCGACCCGTTTGCGTTCAGCCCATCGGGCTGTTGATCGCCGTGGACCCGAGGGGGATGTCATGCAGACCCTGCCCACGCGCGGTGCCCGCCATCAGGACGACACTGACGATCTGCGAAATCATGAACATCAGCGATACGGTGTAAAGGCCGGTATGCACCAGCGCCTGACCCAGGCCGAAGCGCTGGCCAAAACCGTCGCGCATCTCGATTCCCATCATCCGCATTCCCCACGTTGCCGAGCGCCCTGTCAGGGTGAACGTACGATAGGCGAAGCTGATGACCGCCCAGAATGGCAGCAGCAGCCATCCCAGACCCAGCGTAAGCAGGCCGAAGACGAACCACAGCACCGTGATCAGCACGATGTCGAAGACCCAGGCGATCAGCCGCTTGGCCGGGACGCCATCATAGAATTGCGGGTCGGTCTGCGGATCGGGCAGGCCGCTCGCCCGGTCGGGGCGGTAGTTTGGATTGTAGGCTCGGGTGTTCATCTATACCGCTCCGTTAAGTGAGTATGCTTGTCATATGGGGTGCCGTGACCCGAACGCGAAGAGGCATTCGGGTCACGCGGGCGTTTCAGTCGAAATTCTGCCGTTGCGTCGTATCGGCCTCGGTGGTGGCCTGCGTGTCGGCACGCTCACGCCGCTCGTTCATGAACTGGTCGAATTCGGCCTTGTCACGTGCATTGCGCAGCCGCTCCATGAAGGCTTGGAACGCTTCCTGCTCTTCTTCCAACCGACGGATCGTATCGTCACGATAGGCATCGAAGGCGGAATTGCCGGATGAGCGTGAGGTGTGGCTGCGGGCGCGCCAGGGCGCACAGGATTTCGGCGAAGACATACGTTTACTCCAGATCATATAGAACAACAGGGCGAGGCCTAGAGGCCAGAACAGGATGAAGCCGAGCACCATGGCAGCGATCCAGGCGCCCTTGCCCCGCTGGTCGAGCCAGCTTTCGGCGTTGTGCAGGTAGGCGGTGGCGGTTGTCATCGGGGGTCCTTCCAAATGTAAATGTTATTCACATTAACATATTTGGGGGAGCGGCTGTCTCCGTTCAAGCACCATCCGCGAAATTCGTGCGGCGTAAACCTTACGGTAGGACTTTGCCCCGATGCTGTGCGTACAGATCGGACCGGGGGTACGAATGCAGGTTTTGGAACGGGTAGAAAACCCTGTCACGCTGGAAATACTCGGTGAACTGATCGGGACGCTGGGATCGCCGGTGTTTATCAAGACCCCGCAGCAGCAATACCTCTATACCAATCCAGCATTTGAAGGGCTGTTTTGCAATACCGTCATCCCGGAGCGACCTGACCGCCGGTCGTGCCAGACATATGATCCCATCCTGGTGGAAGAGGAGGACAGGAGGTGTCTGCATTCGGGGCGCAGCGTATCGCAGCGCTCAACCGCCGACGGTCGCCTGTGGTTGGTGGAGAAGGTGGTCATCACCTTACCGGATGGAACGCCGGGGATCGCCGGGCTGTTGTTCGACATAACCGAATATCGCGATCAGCAACTGGGCGCGATCCACGATCTGGGTCTGCTCAAGCGGGAGGCGGAGCAGCGCGCCCTGCTGCTGGCGGAGGCGAACGAGAAAATCGAATATGTCAGCCTGCACGACGCCCATACCGGGCTGGCGAACCGCAGATATCTGGAGCGACGGCTGGAGGAAGCGGCGCGCAAGGGGGAAAAGCTGGCCGTTCTGCACATCGACCTGGATCGGTTCAAGCAAATCAACGATACGTTCGGCCACTTCATGGGCGATTACGTCTTGCGTCAGGTGTCGACGACGATGGTGCAGGAATCGCGCCTTGGTGATTTCGTGGCACGTGTCGGGGGCGACGAATTCGCGATCCTGTGCGGATATACCGGTGAGGCTTCGCGCGTTCTAGCAATGGCGCAACGTCTGGTTGACCGGCTGTCGCAGCCGATGCGATGCAAGGGGGTCGAATGCCGGACCGGCGCGTCGATCGGTGTGGCGCTGCCGGATTTCGGCACGATAGAACCTCGCCAGTTGCTGCTGAACGCCGATGTTGCACTTTACCGCGCCAAGACAGGGGGGCGCGGCCGGGTCGAGATCTTCTCCCGCTCGATGGATGCGGAGATGAAGCTGGAAAACCGGCTGTCCGACGACATGATCCGCGGGTTGGAGCGGGGGGAGTTTCATCCCGTCTACGAGGTTCAGGTGCGCGCGGATACATTCGAGATCTGCGGGGTTGAGGCGCTGGCCCGCTGGCACCATCCGAAGGATGGCATTCTGGCACCGGGCCGGTTTGCCGCTGTTGCCGAACGCGACGACAGGATGGGCGCCATAGATTCGATGATCCTGCAAGCTGCCTGCGTCGATATGAAGAACCTGCGCGAGCGGGGCATCGACATCCCGCGCCTGTCGGTCAACGTTTCCGCACAGCGACTGGGTGGGTCGGAGCTGATCGACGAATTGCGGGCGCTCAACCTCGCGCCGGGCAGCCTCAGCTTCGAACTGGTTGAAACAGTCTTGTTCGATGAAACCGATGCCACGTGGCAATGGCAGATCGACCGCATTCGCGATTTGGGAATCGAGATCGAGATCGATGATTTCGGCACCGGTTATGCGTCGATCGTCAGCTTGCTGCGGTTGAGCCCCGACAGGATGAAGATCGACCGGCAGTTCACGGCGGCGCTGGACGGGTCGGACCATGCCCGGAGGGTGATTGCCGCGATGATCGAAATCGGGCGCACATTGAACGTCGATATCGTGGCCGAGGGGGTGGAGACGATGGAGCAGGCCCGGATTTTGCGCGAAATGGGGTGCAGCGTCTTGCAGGGCTGGCTGTTCTCGAAACCCATGGATGTGGAGGCATTGGCCGCATTCGCCAGCCGCCCGAGCAACACCTTGCTGCGTGAACTGAATTCGTGCCTCAGTCCTTCTGAATGATGCCGAGCCCGCGCAGATAGATGCCTATCCCCGATTCCAGCAGCTCCTCCGGTGAGAAGGGTGCGCGGGCCCCTGGCGCCCCGCGTGAGAACAATTCGACGACGCCATGGCTCATCGCCCAGATATGGTGGCTGACCATGCTGGCAGGCGGTCGCTGGCCCTTTGGCAGATGTTGCATCATGGCCTCCGCCGCGCGGTCCAGAACGTCGGTTGCGCGTTGCGACACGCGGGCAAGCTCGGGGTTGCCCAGGACGGACACACCGCTTTCGAACATCGCGATGTAGTGGCCGGGTTGAACCCGCGCGAAATGCAGATAGGCCCGGCCCACAGTCTCGAACGCGGCGAGGGCGGATGGCTTGCCCTCGTCATAGGCGTGCTCCAGCAGATCGGCGAACATTTCGTAGCCTTGCAACGCCACCACTGCGATCAAATCCTCGCGGCCCTTGAAGTGGCGGTAGGGTGCGGCGGCGCTGACCCCGGCCAGCCGGGCAGCCTCAGCCAGGGTGAACCCGGTCGGGCCCTTTTCCTCGATCAGGGTAAGGGTCGCCTCGACCAACGCCTGTCGCAGGTTTCCGTGATGATAGCCTTTGCGCTCAGGCATCGCGCAGAATCAAATCCGGTCCCCCGACGATCTGTTCGTCCGGGGTTCCGACGGCAGCCTTGTCAGCCAGATCGCAGGGCAGAAGGGACAGGATGTGACGGATTGCACCGATCCTCGCACGGCGTTTGTCCTCGGAGCGTACCACGGTCCACGGCGCGGCATCGGTATGGGTGCGGGTCAACGTCTCAGTGATTGCGTCTGTGTAGGCGTCCCACTTGCTCAACCCCTTCACGTCGATTTCCGACAGTTTCCAGTGCTTCAGCGGGTCGTCCTCCCGCTCCAGAAAGCGGCGCAACTGTTCCGCCCGGCCGACGTTCAGCCAGATCTTGATAAGGTGCACGCCATCATTCACCAGCATTCGTTCCAGATTGGGAACCTGAGTGAACCAGTGTTCGCGCTGCTCGGGCGTGCAAAAGCCGAACACGTGTTCGACGACGCCCCGATTATACCAGCTGCGATCAAACAGGGTGATGTTTCCCGCACTGGGCAAATGCTCGATATACCGCTGGAAATACCATTCGCCCGCCTCGGTTGGGTTTGGCTTGGGCAATGCCACGGTCTTGACGATGCGTGGATTCAGGTTCGCACGCACGCGGGAGATCGTGCCGCCCTTGCCCGCGGCATCACGCCCCTCGAATATGACGACGACCCGCGCCCCGGTGCGGATGACCCAGTCCTGCATCTTGACCAATTCGATCTGAAGCGCTTCGAGCGTTTCGTCGTATTCGTCACGGTCCATCCGGTGTTCATAGGGATAGGACGGATCGAGCATTTCCTTCTTGCGGGAGTCCTCGATCAGATCGCGCACATGTTGGGGTGCCTCATCGTTGAAATAATCGCTGATTTGTCCGACCAGATCACTCATCCTGATATCCCCGTCTGTTGTGAAGCCTGCCCGCCCCTCGAAAGGTGCAGCTTTGACGGCGCAAGTCCAGTCACCCGGCAGCATTGTCCGTCCATCCGAACGGTGTGGTCTGATAGATCTGGTTGATCCAGTTGCCGTAAAGCAGGTGGGCATGGCTGCGCCAGCGGTTCTCGGGCGGTTGCGTCGGATCGTCCCCGGGATAGTAGTTCATCGGCACATTGATCGGTCTGCCGGCGGCGATGTCACGGTCATACTCGCCCTTGAGGGTCTCACTGTCATATTCCAGATGGTTGAACATGTAGAGCGCACGGCGCCCGGATTCCTCGATCAGACAGGGGCCGGCCTCGGGTGAGGAGATCAGGGTGTTCAGGCTGGCAACAGTATCGACATCGGCCTGGTGAACCTCGGTCCAGCGGCTGACGGGAACGACCAGATTGTCCGAGAAGCCACGCAGATAGGGCGAGGTCGCATCGTGCACGACATGCCGGAACGCGCCGAAGGCCTTGGCCTGCAACGCATGTTTCGCAATTCCGTGGAAGTGGTTGAGCATCGCCTGCGCGGACCAGCACACGGCCATCGTCGAATGCACATTGGTCTGGGTCCAGTCAAAGATGCGGCGCAGTTCGTCCCAATAGCTGACCTCCTCGAAGTCCAGACGCTCGATAGGCGCGCCGGTGATGATCAAGCCGTCGAACCGCCGTTCGGCGATCTGCTCGAACGGGTGATAGAACGCCTCCATATGTTCGGGGGCGGTGTGGCGGGACTGGTGCTCGCTCATCCGGATCAGGGTCAGGTCGATCTGTAGCGGCGTCGCACCGATCAGCCGCGCGAACTGGGTTTCCGTCTCGATCTTCATCGGCATCAGGTTCAGCAGCGCGATTTGCAGCGGGCGGATGTCCTGCCGCTCAGCGTCTTCATTCGACATCACCATCACACCCTCGGACTGCAGCACGTCGTGGGCGGGCAGGGCAGAGGGGATTCTTATGGGCATCGGACAGGCTCCTGTTCGGGGAGGATTGGTCTAAGTGTTGCGGCTGGATTGCGCAAGCGGGGCGCGTTGCAGGGCCTGCGCGATCAGGGTCTCGAAATCGTGGGTGGAGCGCAGGGCATATATCTCCTCAGCGGTGACGGTGACCCCGTGCCGGGCCATCGCGGCGTAGCGGTCCTGCCGGGTTTCCAGAACGCGGCGGTAGGAAAACCGGATGAAGGCATCGGGATCGACGGCGTCGGGGGCATCGCCAGTCCGTTCCAGCCAGGCGGCCCAGTTCTCCTCCAGTTCCTCGGGGCGATAATACATCGGTTTGGGCTGACGGTCGAAGCGTCGGACCAGTTCGTCGACATGCGCCTCGGACCCCTCGATCCAGACCGGCAGCATGGCGGAGGTCAGCGCCGCCATCACCGGATCGTTTGGATCGGCGGGGTCCACCACCTCGCAGATCGAGCCGCCGGTATCGCAGACGAAATTTGGATAGCCATAGATCGTCTGAGCCCGCTGGGCGAAATCCACGGCGTCGATCAGGCTGGCGATCTCCGCCTTGCGGTGCTGCTGCTGGCGGGTGCGGTAATCCTCGATGGGGATGCCGCCGCGCGCCGGGTCGCCGGGCTTTCCCAGATAGGTGGACAGCGGATCGAGGTTCTGGAACGTGATGTTCGAGCCGATATAGATCGAGTCCGAACGCAGCAATTCCGCCAGAAACGGTACCTTCATCGCGTGCAGCTTGAAATTATCGACGATGTGTTCGCCCATGTAGCGCGTGCCGATCCGGTAATCGACGGAGTAGTGGAACCAGTCGCCGGTGCCGCGCAACATGTCCGCCACATGGGTCTTGCCCAGGCCGGACATGCCGAACAGCGCGACGCGCTTATGCTCGGCAGATTGCCAAGCGGCGGCGTTGGGATAGTACATCTGGCGGCTCCTACACATGTGTCGGGTTCCGATTAGCGGTTGGCGAACCACTTGAAAAGCCGCCCGTCGATCACGGCGAGGCCCAGGGCGATCAATCCCAGACCCGCAAAGGCCCGCGCAGGGCGTGGCCGCGCAAGATGACGACACCCCACAACACCAGCGCCGCCCATCCGACCCGGTGCGTGACCGAGGTCAGAACGCCGACCTCGCGCAGGGCCAGCGCGATGGAGAAGAAGGAGCCGCCCCAGATCAGACCCAGCAGGATCAACTGGCCCCAGGCGGCGTTTGACATGGAACGTTGTTGCATCATCAGCAGACGCTACCCCCGGCGATGATGCCTCACCACCCGAAACATGCGCATACGAAAAAGGCCCGCCGGTGGGGCGGGCCTTTCGCAATGGGTATTGAACTGGATCAGAGCTTGAACGCGATCTTCAGGCCGATGGCGATCGCGTCATTGTCACGGTATTCAGCTGTCTCAGGGCTGTCGACGGTGGTGTCGCCCAGATCGGTATAGCTGATGCCGCCGGTGATGCTGACATTGTCCATCGTGTATGTTCCGCCGAGCGTGTAGCCGATCCGCCCGTTCAGAGGAGACAGCGCCGAGGAATCGGCCGTTGGCCCCTTGTCCTCGTAGTTCACCGAAAACGCCATGGAGAAGTTCTCGGTGATCGCGCGGCCGATGCCCAGCGTGTAGGACACCGAGTCATCCTCATAGGATGAAAGCGGCGAACCGGTTCCCGTCGTGTAATTTGCTGGTGCCAGTTCGAATTCGGAGTAATCCGCCCACCGGATGCGACCGAACACCAATGTGCCAGGCGCGACACCAGTCTGGAAGTCCAGATTGATTGCATCGGGTGTCGTGGTCGTCAGGTTGTTTGTGGCCGCAGGAAGTGTTCCGAGGGCGGACTCCGTGGTGCTGTTCTCATGATCGATTTCGGAGTGATAGGTCAGCGCCACGCGAAGTGCGATCTCGGGCCGTTCATACGCAACACCGGCGACATATCCGAGCGCATAATCCGTGTCGGTGGATACGGTGTAGGCCGCTGCAGGAATTGCCGCCTCTGCATTCAGGCTCTGCATCTTGAGGCCACCATAGACGGAGAAACCGCTCGGCATTTCGTAGCGCAAAAGACCTGTCAGAGCATATGAATTAAGTTCGGATGTAATACCGCTATATGCCGTGGTGCCGGTTGCGGGATATTTGGTATCCGAGCCATATGGTTCATCGAAGATGATCGCATAGGAAAGCTGATCGTTGATATCGTCCTTATAGGCGAATCCAAGCATGGTGTAATCTTCGGGACCCTCACCTGTCGGACGGCTAGATCCAGTCGTGGCGACACCATCCAGGCTCGGCCGAACGAAGGCGGTGGAGAATTCCAGGTGGCGGCCTTCCTCGAAGAGCGCGTTGACCGGCTGGCCGGAGCGGTCGAGCCCGCCTGCCATTGCGGCAGAGGTGAAAAGCGCTGCGGTCGCGGTCGCACCCAGCAGTTTTGCTGTGAAAGTCATGTCTATCCCCCCTAGGGAAAATGAACGCCTGCTTATGCAAGTCGTTGGTTATTGGTAAAATTACAGTGATCGGTCACGCCGCACGCGGTCAATATTGAACGCCACGTCACCTGCGCACGGGATTGAAATTATGTTGCGCAATCACAACGAAAACGCCGCCCCGGTGTCAGGGCGGCGTCACGTTCATCCAGGGGTTGTGTTGATTATTTCGACATCGCGTCGATGGAACCTTGCAGAATCTCCTCCGCCTCAGCCTTGTCACCCCAGCCGATGACCTTGACCCACTTGCCCTCTTCGAGATCCTTGTAGTGCTCGAAGAAATGCTTGATCCGGTCCAGCGTCTTGGGAACGATATCGCCCAGATCCTGCACGTTCGCCTGGAAGGGATCGACCTTCTCGACCGGGACGGCGATCAGCTTGTCATCCATGCCGCCATCGTCCTCCATCTTGAGCACGCCCACGGGGCGGCAGCGGATCACGGTGCCGGGCTGCAACGGAAAGTCCGTCAGAACCAGAACGTCGGTGGGGTCACCATCCGCGTGCAGGGTATTGGGCACAAAGCCGTAGTTGCATGGGTAGAACATCGGCGTATTGACGATCCGATCGACGAAGACCGCGCCGGACTCCTTGTCGATCTCGTATTTCACGGGCGCGCCACCTGCGGCGCCGCCGGTGATCTCGATCACGACGTTGATGTCCTTGGGGGGATTCTTGCCTGCGGGGATCTTGTCGAGGTTCATTATGCACTCCTTCGGGTCAGGTTACGGGTCGGGTAGCATGAGGCGAACGAGGGCGCAATCGCCTCAATGTCCACGGTTGCTCTGAACGATGTTGATGGTGTTGCCGGTCAGGATCAGGGCGCCACCGATCAGGATGGCCAGTGCGAATGGTTCGTCATAGAGCAGGTAGCCGACGATGGCGATCAATGGCAGGCGTGCGAACTCCATCGGGGAAACCACGCTGGCCGGCGCGATTTGCAAGGCGCGCGTCAGGCAGAAATGCGCCAGCAGCCCCGTGACGGAAACGGCGACCACAATGGGCAACACCCCGATCGAAGGGCGCGCGATGTCGCCGTCGAACCCGGCGAGGATCAGGGCAAAGACCGCTTGCATGACCGACAACCAGAACAGGATGCAGGTCACGGTCTGCGTACGGGCCAGCGACTTCGCCGCGAGGAACGTGATCGCGAAGCCGACGGCACAGCCGGCAGCCGCCAGAACGCCTGGCTCCAGCACCAGTTCGTCGGGGCGCGCGACGATCAAAACGCCCAGAAAACCCAGGAAGACCGCGAACCCGCGCAGCCATGTCATCCGCTCACCCAGGATCAAGGGTGCGGCCAGCGCCACCCAGAGAGGTGTCGTGAACTCCAGCGCCACGACCTGTGCCAGCGGAATGGTGGAGATGGCGAAGAACCACAGGTTCTGGCCGGTGAAATGCCCGATATTGCGCGTCAGATGCAGCGGCATCTGCTGCGTGTTGATGTTTCGCAGGTTGCCGGTCAGCGCGGCGACGGAAGTAACGATGATGATCCCGATCAGTGAGCGGTAGAGCATCAACTCGAACGTATCGAGCTCACGCGACACCTCACGCCCCGTCACAGCCATGGCAATGAACGAGCATGTCGCCCCCGCCACCCAGAAGACAGCTCGCAGCAATGCGTTCATGTCAGGATCAGGCCGTCAGCCCGAGGGCGCGGACAGCCTCCAATGTCAGGGCAGGCGTATCGTAGCCGAGGTCGAGTTGATAGGCGCGGATCGCCCGCTGCGTGCCCGGCCCCATGATCCCGTCCACCGCACCGCGATACTCACCCTGTTCCGCCAGTGCGCGTTGCAGCGCACGCACCAATATGGGGTTGTAATCCGTGTCACAGACCACATTCGCCCAAACCTCCTGCGCGGGCAGAACCTGAACCGGGGTGGACACCTCACGGAACGTGGCGGGGACCTCCTTGCGGATCACACGTTCGTTGGTGGCGACCACCTCACGTTCCACCTGGCGGGTGACGGCGGGAACCACCACCTCCACCGTGCGGGCGGGTTGGGCGATAACGCGGCGCGGCACCTCACGCGTGACGGCTGGAATGACGATGGTTTCCGTGCGTTCGGGCTGGACGAGTTCGCGGCGGGTGACGGTTTCAAACTCCGGCGGAAATTCCACCAATGTCTCAACCGCGCCGCTGGCCAGTGTCCGGTTGCCGATCACCGTGCCGCCCAAGGCGGATGCCCCTGTGGGATAGATCCGGTTCGAGGCCACCCAGTTGCGATAGGACGGGCGCACGGGCACCTGTTCCGCAACGGTCGTGTACTCGGCCGGTATGGTGCGCGTCACCTCACGCGAAGGCTCGACGATCACGGTGTCCATCACCGTTTCATAGATTGCGGGAATGACCTCCAGCCGGGTGTAGGCTTCCTCAACCACGACGGGCACCGTTTCGGTGCGATAGGTGGCGGGAATGACCTCGAACTCGGCACTGGCCGGGGTTTCGAGGACCTGACGGGTCTCCGTCTCGAACCGGGCGGGGCGCGTTACCTGCGTGTAGCACTGACCGGGCAGCGCATTTTCCGGCCCGCTGGTGGACAGCGGCGCCGTGGATGCAAAGCCGGACAGATCCGCGGCCGCATTGGGAGAGACCGGCTGCGCCTCACCTGGATCTGCGACGGCCTGCGGCAACGGCATGTCGCAGGCCATCACCAAAAGGCTGGTGCCCAACAGCAAGGTAATGCGCGTGATCTTCATATGTGCCGCCCGTCCGTTATGAAGCGTACCGTCGAAACGTCACGCAAATCCTGTTCCTGCATAAAGGTTGCAGAATCTATAGAGTCAGCACGTCCATGCGACAAGCCTACCATGGACCGACAGCCCGTTATCCTCATTGATCGCTGACGACAGCGCGGTTCTGCGTCCGGGCGTTCAGGTCGATGACGGTGACGACACCGTCGTCCTCATCCTCAAGCGGCAGAACCAGATCGACGTTACATGCCGAGAGAATCAGGGTCAGGAACAATCCACAGAAAAGCCGTGTCATCTTGATAGGATCCCTTGTGTCGGTGATCGATGATTTACCTATGCATACTGACTTTTTCATCCGGGGAAAATGTTAACATCACATAGATGACATTCTGAACGGATACATATGTTGCATATGGATCACTTCGCCCCAGGGCAGCAGCATAAATGCTGTCCTGAACAGATCAAGAATATGCCTGATATCGTGCTATCCTGCGAAAGGATAAGATTGGTGAGCCCTGCAGGATTCGAACCTGCGACCCACTGATTAAAAGTCAGTTGCTCTACCAACTGAGCTAAGGGCCCGCCAATGAGCGTGTACCTACAAAGGTGCACCGGGGGGGTCAAGGGCAGTTCCGCGCCATCAGCAAGGAAAATACATGTCGTGGAAATGTCAGGCATGTTCGCGGTGCATGGCGCGGCTCTGGCATTGTGCCGGTTCGCGGCGTATATCGCGCACATGACACAAAGCGCCTCCATATCCCTGCCGTTTCTAAAGATGCACGGCCTTGGCAACGATTTCGTCGTGATCGACGGACGCGGTGCACGGGCCGTTCCGGATATCGCGACGATCCGTGCGATGGGCGACCGGCACAGGGGCGTGGGATTCGATCAACTGGCGCTGATCCTCGATGATGATGCGACGGATGCACAGGTGCGATTCTACAACACTGACGGATCAGAGGCCGGTGCCTGCGGCAACGCGACCCGCTGCGTCGCGGATCTGCTGATGCGTGAGGCTGACGCGACCTCTCTGGTCCTGCGCACGGAACGGGGGGTTCTGCCATGTGAGCGGTCTGGCGACCTGATCCGTGTGAACATGGGCCAGCCGGTCGAGGATTGGGAGCGGATTCCCCTGTCGCGCGATGTGCCGCTCGACGCGCTGCCATTGCCGGGCGCACCGTCCGCCGTGGGCATGGGAAACCCCCATTGCGTGCTGTTCGTCGAGGACGCGGACAGCGCCCCAATTGCCGAGGTCGGACCCCGGTTGGAGCATGATCCGCTCTATCCCGTACGAACGAATGTCGAGTTTGTTCAGGTGCTTGACCGAAATACCTTGCGTCAGCGTACATGGGAGCGTGGGGCCGGGATAACCCTCGCTTGCGGCTCGGGCGCATGTGCGGTTGCTGTGGCCGCGCATCGGCGGGGATTGACGGAACGGGCGGTCACGATCCGGCTGGATGGCGGGGATCTGCATCTGGATTGGCGCGATGACGGTGTGTGGATGACAGGGCCGGTGGCCTATGTCTTCGATGGGGTATGGCGCGGATGAACGTTCCGGTGTTTTCGAATTTCGGGTGCAGGCTGAACGCCTACGAGACCGAAGCGATGAAGGAGCTGGCCGCCGATGCGGGGCTGCGCGATGCCGTGGTCGTCAATACCTGCGCCGTTACGGCGGAGGCTGTGCGCAAGTCTCAGCAGGCGATCCGGCGGTTGAAGCGTGACAATCCCGGCGCGCAGGTCATCGTGACGGGATGCGCCGCCCAGACGGAACCCGAAACCTTCGCCGGAATGGAGGAGGTCGCGAAAGTCGTCGGCAACCTTGAGAAGATGCAGCCGGACACGTGGAGAAACATCGCGCAAGGGCCTGACTTCATTGGGAAGACCGAGAAGGTCATTGTTGATGACATCATGTCGGCAACCGAAACGGCGGGCCATCTGATCGACGGATTCGGCACGCGATCGCGCGCTTACGTTCAGGTGCAAAATGGCTGCGACCATCGTTGCACGTTCTGCATTATCCCGTTCGGACGCGGCAATTCCCGATCGGTTCCGGCCGGTGTGGTCGTTGAACAAATTCAAAGGCTTGTGGACAAGGGTTACAATGAGGTCGTGCTGACCGGGGTCGATATGACCAGCTGGGGCGCCGACCTGCCGGGGGCGCCGCAGTTGGGAAACCTCGTGCAGCGGATCCTGAAATTGTGCCCTGACCTCAACCGTTTACGGATCAGTTCAATTGATTCCATCGAGGCCGACCCCGCTTTGGTCGAGGCGATCGCCAGCGAAACGCGCCTGATGCCGCATTTGCATCTGAGCTTGCAGGCAGGGGACGACATGATCCTGAAGCGGATGAAGCGTCGACACCTGCGCGATGATGCAATCCGGTTTTGCGAGGACATGCGCCGCGCCCGACCGGATATCATCTATGGCGCGGACATTATCGCAGGCTTTCCGACCGAAACGGAAGACATGTTCGATAACTCGCTGAAACTGGTTGAGGAATGCGGCCTGACCTGGCTGCACGTCTTTCCCTATTCACCGCGTCAGGGCACCCCGGCCGCGCGGATGCCGCAGGTCGCGCGGGCCGCGATCAAGGATCGTGCAGCCCGGTTGCGGGCGGTCGGTGACGGGATGGTGCAGCGGCACTTGCACGCGCAGATCGGCCGCCGCCACCGCGTCCTGACCGAGGCGGCGGATATGGGCCGGACGGAGGCCTTCACCGAAGTCGCCTTCACCACGCCGCACCCCATCGGAGAGATCGTCGAGGTTGAGATTTCCGGCGTTTCGGGCCGTCAATTGATCGCCTGAACCTGCGGTTTGCGGCGCGGCATCAGGCGTTGCGGGGCGCACTGACTGTCAGACGGAAATGATGCGAGTTGGGGCCGAAATCCTGCTGAACCTCGCCATTGAGCTGGCTCGGCAAAATCCGGGTCAGCAGGGACGTACCGAACCCGGCTCGTTTCTCCGGTCTGATATTGCTCAGGCCTTCCTCAAGCCAGTCGATGAAATAGCCGCCCTCGGGCGTGAACTGCCAATCGACGGTAAGGTGCCCGTCCGCGTCACTTATCGCACCGTATTTTGCGGCATTCGTCGCCAATTCATGAATCGCCATCGACAGCAATTGAGCGTCCGAGGCGCTCAGATGGATTTCCGGCCCGTGCATCTCGATCTGCCCGGCATCGGACATGAAGCCGCCCAATTGCCGTTCCAGCAGCGCCTGCACGGTCAAGCCGTCCCAATTGTCGCCGGTCAGAAGCGAGTTCGTGGTGGCCAGCGCCTGAATGCGGGCCAGGAAACCGTGCAGGAAACTGTCGATATCGCGATGGTTGGGGGCCGTGCGCCGCGCAATGGTACTGACCATGGCGAAAAGGTTGCTGACCCTGTGCCTGAGTTCATGCTCGATCGCATCCTTGACCTGCCGGGCGTGTACGACCTCCGAGACGTTCTCGACCCGCAATCCGAACCCGATCACGCGGCCATCTGCGGCATGAACCGGCGAGCAGTGCACATTCCAGTAAAGCTGGCTGGGCGTGTTCGCATCGACGGTGAGGCCGGGGATCGGATAGCTGACCTCGCTCAGGGTGATCGGTTGACCGGCCAGGGCCTTGCGAAAGGCGGCGTCGACGCGTCTGCGCCGCTCCAGCGTTTCGGGAAACAGATCGAAGATGTTGTTGCCGATCAAATCCTGGGCGCTGCGCATCAACATCTCGGTATAGCAGGTGTTGACTGCGACGTAACGGCGGTCATGGTCCAGCACTGCGAAGGGGACGGACATCTGCTGAAACAGGGATCCGTAGTTTAGGGTGTGGACTCATTGATCGGCAATCCAGATGCGGATCGCTGCGAGCTTGATGGCTGCCAGGAAGTTCTCCGGATTTCGATCGTATCGCGTTGCCAG
>NZ_JACJUQ010000030.1 GCF_014235845.1 Pontivivens nitratireducens
GTCCTTTTGCTCGTGCGTTACAAGGATGGTGACGCCAATGTCCGTTCGGTTTGGCTCTGTTCCCGCAATGACGCTATCGGCAACGTAGCTGTTATGTTTGCGGCCTTGGGTGTCTGGGGCACCGCAACCGGCTGGCCTGACCTGATCGTCGCCTCGATCATGGCGAGCCTGTTTCTATCTTCTGCGTTTCAGATCGCGCGCCAAGCTCTGGCGGAGCGTCGCGACACGGGTAACCGGCATCATGACAGAAGCCTCATGTCATAGTACATGCGTCTAAAACGGTTAGTTGCGCAACACATCCCTGCCCCGCTGACCTGGCGCGCACTGACAATGGTGACCTAACCCAATAAATTAAAGTGCCAATTACTGTGCCAAGGCACGCCCCCTGCCCTACCCAGAATTGTTGCAAATATATGTTGCGAATTATCTTGATTGGGCAACAAGAAAACGCAACAATGTCAGCATGAACTTAGGCTATGCAAGAGTTTCGACAAATGATCAGGCGACGGCTGCGCAGCTCGACGCGCTAAACGTGGCCGGGTGTGAGCGTGTCTTTGAAGAACACGCCTCTGGTGGTCGGTGGGACCGGCCAGAGCTGCACCGCATGCTCGATCAGCTCCGCAAAGGCGACGTGGTGATCGTCTGGAAGCTCGACAGGCTGTCCCGGTCCCTGAAAGACCTCTTGGCAATCATGGAGAAGATTGATGCAGCCGGTGCCGGTTTTCGGTCCCTGACAGAGTCCATCGACACCACCACGCCCGCCGGACGCATGATGATGCAGATGGTTGGCGTGTTCGCAGAATTCGAGCGCGAGATGATCAGAGAGCGCACCCGCGCCGGTCTGGAGCGCGCCCGCAAGAAAGGACGCCATCCTGGACGCAAGCCGAAGCTAACAGGCGATCAGCGCCAGGAAATCCGTGACATGGTGCTATCCGGCAAACGTACAGAAGCTGAAGCCGCGCGGCTTTTCAACGTACACAGGTCTACAATCAGCCGTGTGATGCGGGAGGCGTCCGATGCAACAGCTTGAGATGTTTCCAGACGACATCCGCATTGAGCGCGTTGATCCTGAAGCCAACATGTATCGCTTCTATCGGATGCGACTCCTGCCCGATCTGTTTGGGGGTGTCTCTCTGTTGCGCGAGTGGGGCCGCATCGGCACCCAAGGGCGGCATCGGATTGAGCTGTTTGAAGATGCTGGCCATGCGGCAGACGCTATGCTGGACCTCTATCGGGCCAAAAAGAAGCGTGGGTATCAGCTCGCGGGGTAAGGAGAACGCCCCCCTGCCCGTCCATTCTTTCTGCAAACGCTGAAACTGACGAACGTCCGCACAAAGCTATCGCGGTTCAAACAATGCAGCGCCCTTCACACCCAGAGCGCGGGAAATCTTTTCAAGCGTGTCGAGGCTTGCTGAATATCGCGCATTCTCAATTTTGCCGAGATGAGACCGACTGATGCCCGCATACCGCGCCAGGTTCTCTTGGCTCACGCCAAGGCGCTTGCGATGATCAATTATGTTCTGCGCTACAAGTTCTCGAAGGTTCATTCCGCGACTTTACCTGGCAGGCTTACATCGAGGCCACGCGATATATGCTACATTCACTCAAATACTCATTTGAGTGAATGAGGTTTTGATGCACTTGCTGTGTACCAAAATTTGGTATATAATTTTCGCAGGAGGTTCCAGATGGCACGAAACACATCAATGTCACTTGGCGATCATTTCGCTAGCTTTATTGATACGCAGGTCCAGACAGGTCGCTATGGGTCTGCTAGCGATGTTGTTCGAGCTGGCTTACGCCTGCTTGAGGAACACGAAACCAAAGTGAAAGCGTTGCAGGATGCTTTGATCGAAGGCGAGCAGAGCGGCATCGCAGAAGACTTCGACTCCGAGGCATTCCTGAATGAGATCAAGGCCAGCAGGGGCCTACATGGCTAACAGCTATGACCTTTCAAAGAAGGCCAAAGATGATCTGCGTGGTATCTGGGACTACAGCGAAGACCGCTGGGGTGAGCAGCAAGCTGACGTGTATTACCGGGATATTTTCAAGACCATCGAGCGTCTGGTTTCAGGTGAACTCAAAGGCCGTAAGGCGGATGTGCGGGCTGGTTATCTGAAATACCCGGTGGGGCGACACTTTCTATATTTCACAAAGGTTGAAGGGCGGATCAACATTGTGCGCGTGTTGCATCAACGCATGGAGGTCACACGCCATCTTTAGCGTGCTTGTTTTGTCTCATTTACTCAGTTACACTTTTGAGTAAAAACACAAATGAGGCAAACATGAGCATTATCTCCGTTTTGAATCCCAAGGGTGGTTGCGGCAAGACCACCATCAGCACCAACCTTGCCAGAGCTTTGCATGATCGGGGGCATTCTGTTCTGATCGTGGACAGCGACCCGCAAGGCAGCGCGAGAGACTGGCACGCAGCCAGTGAAGACAACCCACTTGAGCTAGTGGCGCTTGACCGTCCCAACAACGTTAAGACGCTGCGCAGCATGGCGGCGAATTACGACTACGTGGTGATCGACGGTGCGGCCAAGCTGGAAGACATGATCGCCGCAGCGATCAAGGTCAGCGATTTTATTCTGATCCCCGTTCAGCCTTCCCCTTATGACATCTGGGCTGCGTCCGATCTGGTGGACTTCATCAAAGCCCGTCAGGAGGTTACAGACGGCGTTCCTCTTGCGGGCTTTATTGTGTCCCGCGTGGTGGAGGGAACGCGCCTTGGTGGCGATGTGCGGGCAGCTCTGGACGAGTATGCCCTGCCAGTTTTTGAAACGACCATCACGCAGCGCCAGGTTTACCCGCAGACGGCGTCCGAAGGATTGACCGTGTTTGATGCAGACAACGCCAAGGCAAAGGCCGAAACCACAGCATTGCTTGACGAGGTTCTTGCGATGATCGCGCCTACGGCGCGGGAGGTGGCGTAATGGGACTTTCTGCCAAACGCCCGAGCCGTGGCGATGAAGCCCGTCAACGCATCTTGCAAGAGGTTACGGAGACACCAAGTGAGAAGAAAAAGCGTTTGAATGCCGAGATTGAGGAAAGTCTGTATAAGCGGATCAAGATGAAATCCGTTGAAGAGGGGCGGTCGATTTCCGACATCACGCGCGATTTGTGGTCTGAGTATTTGAGTAAGTGAGTATTTGATAAATTACTCTACCACCCATTTCGCCCGCGTTTCTTGAACCAGCTCTTGCAGAAACCGAGAAACGCAGCGTCGGGGTTCTTGGGTGCCTCTTGCTGTTTGGCAGCATAGCTTCGCCATTCCGCAGCCAGAACATTTATGTCCCATGTCGGTGCCAGTTCCCTAGCTTGTTCAAGGGTATCCGGGGACAGGGGCAGGATATAGCCACCAGTAACCCTGTCCTGATCCGGTTTCGGCGCGTAGTTCTCCAGAAACTCTGGCTTGGGCGTCACCGTCAAAATATCGGCATCCAGACGGAAAGCATAATCCGGCATGTGATTATGCTCCTCGTCGGCCTTGCAGATTGCACGGACAAGCCGCCGAAACTCTTTGTCTGAGGATGTAGACCCTGTTCTAGCTTTCAGCTTGTCCAACCCACATTTCCATTCCGGCTGTGTTCCGCATTGCTTGCGCGCAAGCTCATACAGGCGGCGCTCCAAAGGTTTGCGAAGCTGGAAATAGCGGCGATTGAGTGTGAGAACATCATCGCCGGCAATGGCGTTGAAAACCCAATCCGAAAGCGTAACTTCAAGATCGAGCATTCGACCATCACGGGTTTCCCGAACGATCCGGTAGCGGTCGATCAGGCTGAAGCCGTCAATCTGTTCCACGCCGCCAGTCGTGATGTTGGTTTCGATCTGCGTTCCTTGGAGGCGTTCAAGAGCTGCCTTGAGGCCCGTATACCCTGTGCCAGCCGTGGGCCTGTTCGTTGCAACAAGAAGATCATACGCTTTGAAACGAAGCGTTCTGTGAATTTGCTTTCCGTCATTCAGGGCCGCCACAACCTGGGAAATGCAATAGATCAACACATCACGATCATGGACAGTGGCCAAACCAATCATGTTCGGTCTGATTTCAACATAGCTCTGACCATCAGCCGCCACGTAACGCCGCTTTTTGGTGTCAGGCTTGGTCGAAAGGGTGAAAATCGGATGCGCCATCGAGGCCATATCACCTTTCGGAGCGGCATCAAAAATATCGCACACGAAGAAATCCCCTTGAGCATGACGCAAGGGTAGGAGAGGTGTTCGATCAGGTTTCGTAGTTTCACCCACCATAGTTCTCTTATTCGTAATTTCACCCACCAGCGCAAGTGACTTCGTAGTTTCACCCACCAAGATGCTTTCGTAATATCACACACCAATCTTCGTAATATCACACACCATCTTTCGTAAGATCACCCACCGCGAATCAAAAATAGCCCCTTTTTCACGTTCAAAAACAGTCGCTTACAAATTCACCGATTCGCGTAACACTATATCTAACACATATCTAACACCCACCAGCTTGCTGCTGGTCTGTGGATAACTCTTCGTGTTGACCCTACCGCTGATAGAACACGCAAGCATCGACACCCGTGGTTGTGGCGGTCCAAGACGCTCCAAGGACAGCGCATGTGGTGGCGTTGCCTGCTAAGAAACGAGGAAGCAACACCGTCATCGCCAGAGCCAGAACGACAGCCCCCAGACCAAACCATGGAAGACGGCTCTTGAAGCGGCTTATGGCGTTCTCACGCTCTCGGATTTCACGGAAGGTTTCCCATTTGCTTTCATCCGCCTTTTTAAGCGCCTCCTGTGCGCGGTTGGACGCCGTATAGAGATCGTTGATCATTCCAGCCATCCGCACGAGGTTATCATTGATCCGCCCGTCGATGGTTTCCCCAACTAATGCGCCATAGTTTTCTGGATTGGTCTGGGTGCGCGCTGCAAACGCCGCCTGCCGCGCTTCCGTTGCGGTCTTGATCAAACCGTTCATGGCGTCGGTTTGGTTATCGACCCGATCCGAGACACTGGCGACCACGGTGCCGAGCATATCGAGCGTCTCACGCAGCTCTTCGTCAGAGAGCGGGGCAGGGGAGGGTGTGTGGTCTGTCATCCTGGGTCTTCTTTCTCGTTATCTGGTTTCGGGCTGAAACAGGCCCTGGAACTCGGGGGCAGCGTAATAGCGCAGCTTGCGAGCGAGGGCCGTGGGATTGCCCTGCACCCGCAGGAGCTGAAGGTTAGGCGGCATTTGCATGATTTCATCAGGGGTGAGCAGATCGCGCCCGGTGACATTCTGCGTCATCGAGGGCGCATCGCCCGGCTTGTAACTCTGGGTTTGGTAGCCCGTAGTTTCCTGGCCGATCATCTTGCTCAGCCATTGGGCCGTTTCCAGATCATTCACCCCGAAGACCTGCTGCACCCCGGCATTGGCGACAAAGGTGCCCGCGCGCTTGCCATAGAGATCGTTGAGCTGGCTCATGTCCTGGAGAATGGGCCAGAGCTGCAATCCATAGCCTGCCATCAGACCCATTGCGCGCTCTATGGCCTCCAGACGGCCCAGAGCGGCAAATTCATCCAGCAGGAGGAGCGTGGGGGTGGATGGGCGCTGAGAGGCCCCAGAAACGCCCTGTGCGCCATTCTGAGGCTCTATGGGGGCCTGTGGCCCCTCAGCGTGCCGTGCGATGTCCTGAAGCGCCTGAGAGATCAGCAGGCGCAGCCAGCGGCTGTAGGCGTCCAGCCTGTTAGGCGGCAGCACCAGAAATACGGATACGGTACGCTGTTGCAGCTCCGCAAAATGGAGATCCGAATGGCTGATCACGTCTGCAATGCGCGGGCTGTTGAGGAAATGGGTATGACGCTGCGCGCTGGAGAGGACCGAGGCGGCTTCCCGATCCGCTTTGCCCAGGAAGCGATTGGCAGCGCGGGCGATCAGCCCATGGGCCGCATCGCTGTCCTGCATCAGCTCCAGCAACGCCCGGAACCGATCCGGGGACAGGGTGAGGTATTCCCGCACGGTGGCCAGATTGCGCCGCTCACGTTCCTCATGGGCGACACAGAACATGATCAGGCCGGAGAGGATGGCCTTGGCCTCTTCGTTCCAATGGGCATCTTGCACCTGTCCCGGCGGGTCCATGACCAGCGCATCGGCCAGGGTGGTGGCATCCTCGCCCAGATCAGGGCTGGTGGCTGTCAGCCGGTCCAGCGGGTTGTATGACGAGCTGGCCTGTCCAGAGACCCCAAATGGATCGAGGATATGGACCTGGCCAAAGGCCTGCCGCGCGGCCCCGGCGATCCGGGCGTTTTCTCCCTTGGGGTCCACCACGATCACCGAGCGGTTGGCCATAAGCAGGTTCGGGATGACGGTGCCGACGCCTTTGCCCGCCCGTGTGGGGCGAGGGTCAGCAGATGGGCCGGGCCGTCATAGCGTAAGAGCTGACCGGCGGGAGAGCGCCCGATCAGCAGCCCGTCCGCCTTCACCAACCTCTTCAGTTCCTTGCGGCTGGCGAAGCGGGCCGAGCCATGGCTGTCACCGGTCAGTCCGAAGAAGTCATCGGCCCCGGAGCGGTAACGCCAATACTGGAATCCAAAAACCGCCCCGATGAAGATCAGTGGGCCAAAGACAATCCATTGCCATGCGCTTTGTCCCGGTTCCTGATCGAAGAAGGCGAAGATGAATGGGACGGCCACGATGGAGCCAAGCATCGCCCCGAACGCCATTGCCCCGATCATCCAGCCGAGGAGGATGGGCGTGGCGATTAGGCGGTAGAAGAACCGGAACAGACCGTCGAAAAAGCGAAACAGCCCGCTCATCAATCGGCCCCGTCAGGATCGGATGTAGGGGAGGGGGTCTCGTCGCCGGAGGATGGTCCTCCCCATTCCGCAAAGGCCTTGCGATCCTGGTCCCGCGAGAGGTTCCGCACCAGCCGCTCAACCATTGCAGCTGCCCCGCTATCCCGTTCCGCCAAATCCATAAGCGCCCCGCCCAGGATCACCTTGCGCCGTGTGTCCAGTTTACGCTGTCTGGTGGCTTCCCGATTGCGCAGGGCCTGAAGGCGGGCCTTGGCCTGGGCGTATCGTTTCTCGGCGCGTTCGAGTTCTGTCTCTGCCAAACCGGCACCTCCAAAAATGCGGGCGGAATAAAACGGGATGTGGCGAAAAGGGGCTGCATCGAGTGTGGTCTTGCCACAGCCATCGTTAGCGCGTACCCGTAGGCCTGTAAAGGACAAGGGCGCACTTATGCAAACTCTCCACCTATGGCTCCAAGATTTGCGTGCGATCTCTCTGGGGCAAAGCCCCGGCCGATGGCCAACCCCTTCCGCCGCGATCCGCGACGGAACGAAAGGCCCTCCCGGCCTCTCGAACTCTCCAGGTCCAACGTCCGCCGTTGGATTGCGTCCGGAACGACAGCCCCAAAATCCCAACCGATGCCCCATAGTGGGGGCCGGTCTGTTTTTGTCTCTGCCGTTCCGGAGGGCGTTGATCTGTGGGGCAACAACCCCTGATCTCCGCCGGGTTTGCCCGAGGCAAACCGCCGATGTGATCCACCAAGCTCCCGCCCTCCATAAGGCTGGGGAGATTGGTGGATCACATCGGCAAGCCCGCGCCTCAGAGGTGCATCGCACCCCTTCGTTGGGGCTGTCTTTTTCCCGGAGGACCGCCCCCCATAAGGCTGGGGCCGGAGGGAAAAAGACAATTGGTCGTGGCAGCGATGGCCCCGGAACATACCGTTCCGAAGCCATCGACTTACGCCCAACAGGGAGAGGTGCAGCCCGTCCGACAATGAGGATGGTGGACAGGCTGCATCTCCCATTCTGCACGATCACTCCACCTCTTGTCACGGGCCAAGAGCCGGGCGGCACGGGTGTGCCTGGTGATGCCTTGCTGCGGTGCGCGCGGGCATTGCAATGGCGTTTGTCGTCTGCGAGAGGGGAGGGCGGATGGCCAGCTACCACCTCTCTGTGAAGACAATCAAACGCAGCGCCGGACGCAGCGCGACGGCGGCGGGTGCCTACCGTGCCGGGGAGCGCATCGAGTGCCAGCGCGAGGGGCGGGTTCACGATTACACCGCCAAGCGCGGCATTGAGAAGACCTTTATCCTGACCCCCAAGGATGCCCCGTCCTGGGCGCAGGATCGGTCCGCGCTCTGGAACGCCGCCGAGGAAAACGAGACCCGGCGCAATTCCGTCACCGCCCGCGAATGGGAGCTGGCGCTGCCCTCCGAGATCAGCGCCGAGGATCGGTCGCAGATCACCCGCCAGTTTGCCGAGGAGCTGGTCAGTCGCTACGGCGTGGCAGTTGATGTGGCGATCCATGCGCCGCACCGCGAAGGCGATCAGCGCAATCATCATGCTCACGTTCTGACTTCCACCCGCAAGCTGGAACCGGAGGGGTTCACAACCAAGACTCGTGTTCTTGATTCCGCGAAAACTGGCGGGGCCGAGATCGAGCAGATGCGCGGGCTTTGGGCCGAGTTGCAAAACCGGGCGCTGCAGCGGGCCGGTGAGGTAGAGCGGGTCGATCATCGGTCACTGGAGGCGCAGAGAGAAGAAGCTTTGAGCCAGGGCGATGCGCTGAAGGCCGAGGAGCTGAACCGCGATCCGGAGGTGAAGCTGGGGCCAGCGGCCAATGCGATGGAACGACGCGAGATGCGGACAGCGGAACGCGATGGTCGCGACTATGAACCTGTCACCGAACGGGGCAGGGCGGTTCATGCGGCCCGCCAGGCGCGTGCGCTTTTTGCCGAGATGCGGCAAAGGCTGGAACTGGCGCGGGACACTTACGGGGCCGAGCGTGACGCGGGGCAGGGGCGTGTGTCTGCCGGTCTGGCGGCGCTCAGGGCAGCGGCCAGCAAGGATCGGTCTGCGGATCGCGGAGATGGTGACATCCGGGATCGGCTGGCGCGGATTGTCGGGCGCGAGGAACACGAGGCCGGTGGGCAGAGTGTCGAAGAACCCTCGGACCTGCGGCGCGTCAATGACCGCTTGCGTGAAACCCTGGGCCGGTCTGAAGAGGCCCAGGCGGATCGGGGCGATGATGGAGAGGCCAAGCCGTCGATCCGGGAGCGGTTGGAAGGCGTGTTGAACAAGCCGCGTGAGACTTTAGATCGAGGTGACGACCGTGACGCCGAGCGGGATCGCGGCGACGAGAAGGAAAACACCCGCGAAATCGACAGGGAGATAGATCGGGACCCAGGCCTCAGTCATTGATGAGGTGTATTGTTGGATTATTCCAAGCAGTTTCACGTATTCCCCCCAACTTTACGATTGATGAACTTTGTTGAATTGCGTAATTATTGGGCGTTCGGTTCCATCCAATTTGGATGGGGGCAAGAGGGAACGCGGTGGGGTGCGTATATGCACTGAGTCCGCGGCTGTCCCCGCAACTGTAAGCGGCGAGTTCCAACTGAATATGCCACTGGAGTAATCTGGGAAGGCCAAGTGGATACAGAAACCCGTGAGTCAGGAGACCTGCCGGACGGAACAGAAACCACAATGCCTTCGGGGTGAAGGCAAGGAGGACACTATGAATGCTCAAAGCGCAACGGGCGCACAGGCGACACCTGCGACAAGTATCGGTGCAATGATTGCCGTGGCTCTGATTGGTCTTGGTATCACTTTTGTTGCAGGCCATGTTCAGGCTGAAACGCTTCACGATGCGGCGCATGATGTACGTCATGCCACCGGCTTCCCCTGCCACTAAGCGGATGTTCACACGTCTTTTGACCAGCGCGTTGTTCGCTGGAGCAGCAGCAGGGCTGATTGCCGCTCTGTTGCAGCTTTATTTTGTGCAGCCCGTATTGCTTCACGCAGAGCTTTACGAAGGCGGCGATCTTGTTCACTTCGGGTCTGAATCCGCCAACTCGGCTCATCCCGAATTGCCTGGCTTTGATGCGGTTCGCGACGGGCTCAGCATCATCTTCACCATGTTGATCTATTCCGGCTATGCCATGGTCCTTGTGGCATTGATGGCGTTGGCTCAAACGCGCGGAGCTGTGATCAACGCCCGTACCGGACTGATCTGGGGTATTGCCGGGTTTGTTGCAATACATTTTGCCCCCGGCTTTACGCTGGCCCCGGAAGTGCCTGGCGTTGCAGCCGCTGATGTTTTTGTACGCCAGATTTGGTGGTACGCAACAGTTATTGCTGCCGCAATTGCGATGTGGCTTATCGCCTTCGGTGGAAATTGGGCAGCCTGGGGTGTGGCGATTGTGCTGTTGTTGGTCCCCCATGTTATCGGTGCGCCCGAACCCGATGTGTTTACCGGCCCTGTCCCGACCGAAATCGGTGCGCTGTTTGCCGCACGGGCGTATGGGGTAGGTATGATGGCATGGGTGATGCTTGGCGGTTTTGCCGGGTATTTCTGGTCGCGCGAAGAGGCGACTGCCAATCAGGCGCAGACTGCATAAGCCAACAATGTAGCCAACAGGTTCGGGCGCACAATCCGTGCGCCCGAACCTGTTGTTTTGAGATATTGGACAATGATATGGATCGTTCACTTCCTCTTCTGATTATCGGCCTCGTGTTTGGCGGTGGTATTGGCTTCACCGTTGCGGCCGCAAACGGGATCACTCTGGGCGGTCACGATCACGCCGACCCTGCCCATCACGGGAATCATGCCCTAGCGGATACGGCGGGCAGTCACGATCACAGTACCCTGCTTTCTATGGCTGCGGATGCCTCTGCGCCCAGCTTGGCGGTGCACGCCATGCGCGATCCCGCCTCGGGATGGAATCTGCATGTAATTACCGAGAATTTTACGTTCTCACCACAAAATGCCAGCCGTGATCATGTGCCTGGAGAAGGGCATGCGCATGTTTATATCAATGGCGTGAAACTTGGTCGCTTCTATGGGCCATGGGTGCATCTCGACAATTTGCCCGAAGGCGAGGTTACGGTCGAGGTTACTCTGAACGCCAATGATCACCGGCCCCTTGCCGTTTCCGGTGTTCCGCTTGCTGAGATCGTCAGGATTGTCAACTAAAGTGCAGGCACGCGCCCCACGAGGCAGAAACGAAGTCGGCCACAAGGCCGAGCGTCCTCGATCCATCCGCGCGGGGCTTTCAAATAGGCGTGCAACGTAGCCACAATGTCAGCAATGTCTGACTGTGGGTCTACACCGGCAAAGAAGCAGGTCGCGCGCCCTGGTGATTGCAAGCCAAATGAGACGGGTTTTGCGCAGCCATTCATGCATTGCTGCTCAACGATTTGAACGCGCCCTTTGGTAAATGCTCGGTCAATGGCTGCACGCAATTCGGCCAGTTGCCCCCCGTCGCAGCCTTGGCAGATATGCAAAAGAACAGGATCACTCATCGGACGAGAAAATCCGGCGAAATATCTTAGTGAACAATGAGACAATCCCTTTGGTTGCGCAGCACTTCGACGGTAAAGCGTATGGGTCTGGATACGTCAGTGTTCATATCGGCAAAGCAGATGATCGGCCAGGGACGCAAGCACATAACACTCTTCAGACACGCCTTCGCCGTCACAACCTTTTGAAATCCTAACCAGTTCTTTTTCAAGTGCTCGTAACCGTTTGATCTTGGCCCTGACATTGGAGAGCTGCGAGACGACAATTTCTTTCGCGACCTGGCATGAACGATCCGGGTGACCCTGAAGTTCGATCAGCTGGGAGATTGCTTCAATTGAGAAGCCCAGATCACGCGCGTGCTTGATGAAACTCAGACGTTCTAGTCCCGATGCATCGTAGCGACGCTGATTGCCCTCGGTGCGTTCAGGCGCAGCGAGCAAACCCACTTCTTCATAGTATCGAATAGTTGGAATCTTGACCTTGGCCCGCTTTGAAAGCTCCCCGATAGAAAACATGAAATACCTCTTGAGCCTCTAGTGACTAGAGGCATTACACTATGTGCAAGAAAGACTCAAAAGGGCTTTTCGATGTCAGGATGTTGCGGCCATGACGCCAAGTTTGATGGTGTTTCAGGTGACTACAAACGGCGGCTATGGGTCGTCATCGCATTGAATGCGACGATGTTTGCGGTCGAAATGACTGCCGGTCATTACGCGAAATCTCAGGCGCTTCAGGCCGATGCGCTCGACTTCCTGGGAGACGCCCTGACTTACGGCATCTCGCTCGCGGTGATCGGAGCCTCGACCCGCGCGCGAACCAATGCCGCTCTGGCAAAAGGTGCCAGTTTGCTTTTGATGGGTCTCTGGGTCTTCGGATCAACCATCTACCGCGTGTTCTATGTCGGTGTGCCCGAAGCCGAAATCATGGGTGTTGTCGGCTTCCTGGCTCTGCTGACCAATCTTGCAAGTGTCCTTTTGCTCGTGCGTTACAAGGATGGTGACGCCAATGTCCGTTCGGTTTGGCTCTGTTCCCGCAATGACGCTAT
>NZ_JACJUQ010000031.1 GCF_014235845.1 Pontivivens nitratireducens
TTCGAGATGGTCATTCATGCTTCCTTTTGGTGAAGCATGAACCGGATCAATCATACACAAAAGGTCGGACACTCTCGTTTCCGCCGAAAGCTATGACGGAGGTTGGGCAACGAGAGTGAGTGCAGAATTTCAGATCACGAGCGCGACCCGCCCTTGTCCGAATCAAAGGCTAAGTCACGCAGCCGATCGGCAAACACTTTTTTGACAGAAGAAGCGGCGGCAACCCACCAAAACACCCCGAAACGCACAAAGGTACCAGGTAAGACCAGAACGCACTGTTCAAGACTGTTGGCGGCGCTTCTCATCAATCACCGCCTGCACAAGATTCATCACGTAGGAATGCGGTGTCGCGGCCTGCTGGTCATTCAGCGCCTCCTTCACCTTGGACCGAAACCAGGCATCATGGGACGTCATCTCAGCGGTCACGGCAATGGTCCTCGAGGCGCCTATCCAGAAATTCGCCTAGGTCTCTCGGCATAGCTGCAACGCTCAGAGCGACCCGAGATCGGCGGTAGGGAGAATGGACCTTGGACAGATTGACTTTGTCGCAAGCCTGTTTGCGGTCTGAAGGCTGTTTCAACTCGGATTCCCCGTTCACGCGATGATCGAACGTTACAGCAAAACTTCCCGGACGATAAGACTCTTGAGATCTCTACATTATGGGGATGACCAAAACATCTGCGCACAGACGCCCCTTCACACCATTGCCGACGTTGGGGCGGGATGCCGCGAAGGTCTCAAACGAGCCCATTGTGTGAATTCACTTTTCTCGCTGCATGCGCTCGCAGCGTGGAAAATGCGGCGTCAGCGTAAAATTTGGTGCTGCCGCGCGGCGGGAAAACCAGCCATTCGTGCAGAGTGCAACAAGGATCAGAGGTCGAATTCCCAGACTGCGGACGAAGCACCATTTCGCCGCAGCTGTACCAATGACTGCTTTAGGAACGCGGTCTAGCAAAATTGTATTTACTGGTGACACTGTCTGACGTCAGCGCCTATGGGTCCAAATAGCGGTATTTGATAAGAGAGTGTTCTTGGCTCATCGTCACCACTGAGGAGTGGAAGATGAGACAAACAACTGGACCACGTAAAAGCCCTGGCGAGAAGATCGTCAAAGATATCAAACGGGCGACGCGCAAGCATTATTCATCTGAAGAAAAGATCCGGATCGTGCTGGACGGGCTGCGCGGTGAGGACAGCATTGCAGAGCTGTGCCGCCGTGAAGGGATCTCGCAGGGCATCTATTACAAATACTTCATGGAAGCTGGGAAACGACGTTTGGCTGGGGATACGGCACGTGCTGCGAACACAGACGAGGTCAAAGACCTGCGTCGTGAAGCCCGAGACCTGAAGGAAGTCGTTGCAGAGCAAACACTCGAGCTCCGTTTGCTCAAAAAAAGCATGCTGGGCCCCTCTCATTGATTGCTGCGCAATCAACGACCGGGCAATGGATGGGGGCGGCCACGCATGAGGTAAACCACTTGAACCACTGCGCTCGAGGTGCGCATCTCATGAGGGGCTTTAATGCGATGTGGGCGGGAAGCTGCCATCTGCTGCAGTACGTGCAAATGGCCGGTTAAGGGCAAATTTCTTTGTGGATTAAATATCGATCCAGAATCCTTCTTCCCGATCTTGAAACTCTGTGTAGCGGTATTGCCGTGTGCCTGATTTCACGCTGCACCATACAGCGGTCTTAAGAGAGTTGCCCAACATTGAAGAGCACGAGATACAAACATAGCGGAAACCCACGAAAATTGAGTAGTAACATCCCCAATCAGACTAAATGTCATATTCACGATTGAACTTCTTGCGTTGGATCGCGGGGTGGGGGCTATAGCCATCTTCATGGGATGCTGGTGCCAAGAGTAGCCAATCCAACACTGCAACCGCGATTGAAGCGCCGAGCGTTCCGATCAAGGTCAAAAACACTCGTTGGACCATTGCGACCTCAGGGTTGCTTGTTGTCAGGGCCGTTGCCACCAAAACCGCAGCAACGGACAGGCCAAACTGGTAGACCGACGCCGACATCCGCCCGCGCATCATCGCAACACCAAAACCCCAGCCGACTGTAAACATCAACACCAGCAAAACCTCGAAATGCGCCGAAAACCCGTATAGTGCCAATACAACCAGCGCGACAATCCCGCCTATCAAAGTAGCCCAACTCCGCTCGGCGGCTTCTGCAAAGGCCTCATCTTGAGTCGGGAAAATTAGTGGAAAGACAGCCGCAATCGCTAGGATCATATCCGAGACTGGCAAAACTGCGTATAGCCAGAAACACAGCCCGGTTAAAACCACAGCACGGATCAAGGCACCACCACCATGATGCCCCGCCGCGGCCCGCGGGGCGTCGACGTGTTTTTCTTTCGTTTTCGCAGGCACCAGCAGGTAAAGCGTGGGAATTGTGACCGCCGCAACACCACAGCCTAGAAGAAAACCGTCGCGAAAAATATTCAACATCACCGGATTTTTCATCCCGACAATCGACATCAGGGAGGCCGCAATCAGCAAGAGCATCCCAAAAGCGCTGCCAGTTCTGCGGGTGAAATAAAAGCCGACAAAATAGAACATGAACATCACCAACAACATCGCAGCGGGCACATGGCGTGTGATGGCAACGATCCCCGCCATCAGCCAGACCACCACCGCAAAAGCCACCGCCCCGCCAATCGCGCGCGCCGGATCAAAGGCCTTGCGCAGCCCCGCAATCAGCCCGATCGGCAAGGCGACACAGATCGGCGCCAAAGTTGGCTGTAGCCAAGCCATTGCCAAAAACCCTGCAACAACCGTCAGCCCGAGCCGAATAGGAAAATTAGGATCGTCAGCAGAGCGAGGGCGGGGAGCTATATACATCTCGGGGCCTTAGTATAATGCGGTGGTCCAGCTGCCGATGCGCTGGAAAAATGCGGCTGTGCGGGTGACAAAATGGGTGCCACCGTCAGGGTGAATGAGAACATTTACCTTCCCCCCCAAACGGGCTTGCCGCGGCCAAGTATGAGTGGTTCCTTCAAGCACAATCCGAACCGGCATTTTGCGCGCTGGCTCAAACCACTGGCTGATTGGGGTGTTGACCGGCAGGCCGCCAACCTCAGAGCGACCGGGATTTATCCCCCAGCCAAGGCTTTCAACATGGCCTTCAAAAATCTGCCCTGGTATCGCATCAAACACCAACGTAACTCGATCATTTGGCTGCACATTAACAAGCTGGTTTTCACGCAAGTCCGCCGTGATCCAGACTGCTTCGCCGTCGATAAAAGTCATGGTCGGCGACCCTGTACCAACAAACTGCCCCAGCCCCAAGTGCACATTGGTCACAACGCCGGGGCCGGGCGCGCGCGCCACTGTGCTTAGCAAGTCATATTCCGCCACTTCCAAAGCGAGTTCGGCGGCGCGAATTTGTGGATTACCCTCGCCGGCGGCTCCAAGCTGTAACCGCGCGCTTTCGGCAGTGGCCTGAGCGGCATGCAGTGCTGCCTCAGCGGCGGCAAGGTTTGCCTGCGCCTGATCACGCGCCGCACCCGAAACGATGCCCCGTTCAAAAAGGGCGGCAGAGCGTTCTGCGCTGGTTCGGGCCGTGTCTGCATTGGCGCGCGCTTGGGCAATCTGGGCCTGGGCCGCCTCGATTTGCGCGCTTGACGCATCAACCCCCTGCACCACCTGTGCCAAAGACGCCTGCGCCCGTTCTACCGCCAATTCAAACGGTCTGGGATCAATGCGAAACATCGCATCCCCCGTGTCCAGAATGGCATTGTCATGTACTTCAATCGCAATAATCCGCCCGGAAACGCGTGGTGCTACTTGCACAACGCTGGCTGAAACGATCCCCCGCGAACTGCCCGGTGCATAATGATCCGAGGCAACAGTCCACGTCACGATCCCCGACAAGAGAACCAAGACTATGGCCAGCACTAGAAAAATCGGTTTCTTGCTTTCGGGTTCTGCAATTTCTGGCCCAGTGTCAGTGGGCATATCCTGCGCTACTGGTTTGCTGGGGTTTGACGGGGGTGGGGAGGTCTCATTTGACATGTCTCAGGCTTTCTAAACGCTCATCGCTCTTGGGCATTGTGCTTTTTCACGGAAATCACGTTGTACTCATTCCTCTCAGCCCAATACGGACAAAAGTGTCCATTTGTCAATTGACAAATGGACACTTTTGTCCGTATCTGCGTTAGAATTATAGGAGCACCCGCGCCCAATGAAACAACGCCCTGATGCGCAAAAAAACCGCGAACGCCTATTGGCCGCCGCTAAGCTTGTATTTTCTGAATTTGGTGTCACGGCTCCGTTGGAACTTGTCCGCGAACGCGCGAATGTCGGCCGCGCCACGCTTTATCGAAACTTCCCAAATCGACAAGCGTTGTTTCTAGCCCTTGTCGATGAGGCTCTTGATGAACTCGACCTTCATTCTGATGACTTTTGGGACCTTCTGGCAGAGGCTGCCGTCAAAGTGGTGGAAAATGAAGTGAGCCACGCCATTTGGGATGCGGCAGATATCGACAGCGACCAATTGGCGATCCGTCACAAAAAGTTGGTCGGGATATTTGAGACACCGCTGGCCATTGCAAAGCAAGACAAGAGCGTCGACCCCGACATTGCCCCCTCTGATATCGTGTTGCTGTTGCGTATGATTGGCGGAGCGGTTCACTCTGGCCCAACGACCGAACGCAGGCAAGTGGCGATGCGCGCCGTCGAGCTCCTCCGAAGAGGGATTTCTAGGTTCAGGACCTATTAATCGACTTGATGCTGGGTTGGTGTCATGATTCACGAACCCCAATGATTTGGGGGACAGATGAGCAATCTTTATTGGCTTACAGAAGCGCAGATGGTGCGACTTCGAAAACAGACAGCGCAATGTGAACCAAGAAGGTGTCTAGGAAACTAGGGGCTATTCATATGGACCTTGGTCAACGGCATAAAATCTTAGATGGAATTTGACTACAAAATGGCGGGTTCCAGTCTTGCCCGAAATAGGCTCCAATTCATTTAGGACAACCTGAACAAATTGATTCTATATCAATCACTTAACTTTTCCCTAGGTTCCAATCTTCACCGGACGCCACAAGAGGCATCCCATGCCTCTTTTCCTTTAAAGCAGCCATTCATGCAGCCGTAGCCAACGGGAGCAAAGTCCCACCGCCTTGATTGTTGGGGCAAGCCGCAGCGAAATGTCGTTTTGGATTCCATCCGGCGTTACACGATCCAATGGCAGGTTTGGTGCAAATTGCTGCACCGCTGAAAGTCCTGTGCTGCGTTCGCATGGGAATGCTGCGCGAGCACTCGCTGCGAAGCAAACGGCGGCAAAGTCCGCATCTTACCAGTTAGTACACGATGCAGCGAACGGCAGGTGTACGGATAGGGAGGGACTTCTGAGAATTTCATCGTACCAGCCATATGACACACCAATGTCGCCTATTTCACTTGGCCCAAGTATGACGGCGATTGAAACGCATAATGCCCACTCACTGGCAGCCTTAGCGTGGGAATCCGCCCCTTCGGGCATTCGACCCCACTTACCGATCGGGCGCTGCTTCAAGGGACGTCTCGAACCGCTTGTTCGCCGCCGCTGCTTCTTTCAAGAGCGCGTCAAAATTGTCAGGTGGATTGCCATCTTCCAACATCCCTTTGAACGTCGCATAGGCATCCGTCTTGCTGCCGTAGGCGCGCAGGGTCTTGTCGTCGTTCACCCAGGCCACCACGATGACCTTCGCATCGCTGTTGAACCGATAGAACAGCCGATACTGCTGGAAGAATTTCGCCCGGAACCAGTGCTTGCGGTGATCGCCGAGTGTGCCGCCTTGCCGGAAGGCGGCGGCACCCGGATCTGCCGGTATGGCCTCGGTGACCAGCTTGAAGATGGCGGCCAGCCGTTTCGTCGGGTTTTTCTTGCGCCAGGTCTTAGGATCGCGTGCTTTACGCGCCTCGACCTCTTCAATCAGCCCTTCGAGCTGATCCAGAAAGAGCGGATGCGCATAAATCGACCATCCGTTTACGACAAGGGGCGCTTGGGCGGGCACGCTATCGCCGCTCATTCATCCTCGAGCGATAGCGGCGCATCGAGATCGACGTCAGCGTCTCCGACCAGTGCTGCAAGACGGTCATGCAAAGCCCCATCGAATGCCCGAATGCGGTCCGGATGCGCCTTGATATCGGCCTCGACAAAATCGAGAAAGGCTCCGAGCACGGGATCTTCCTCGTCGCTGCGCACGGGCTCGATATAGACCCTGCCACTCGGCTCGGTGCAGTAACGAATCTGGTCGCCCTTGCCCAGCTTGAGCTGTTTGCGCACACCCGCCGGCACGGTCGTCTGATACCGATCCGTGAGTTTCGAGACATCTTGTGCGAGGGCTGTCATGGCAGTCTCCTGAAGAAAAGGGTCTTTGCTGCCCGCGATAGGTAATGCATTTGCATTGCCTTGTCAAGACAAGCCGCAGCATCTGCTGTCACCGGGCAGGTCGATGAACCGTCCGGCGCAGGACCTAATTTCGCCACGCCAGGAACTCCGCCAGCACCGGGCTAGCCGCACCTTTCGCGGAGCTGAGCAGCTCCGAGCCCGCAAGCGAGGCCTTCGACAGGCGTACGAGCCCACCAGTTTCCTCGATGCGGTAGCAGCGGCGTTTTTGCCGACCCCGCCTGTAGTGGGTCGCGGTTACGATCTGGCAGGTGCTGCCATCGGTGAGCGTCACGGGCGCGGCGAGCCTGATCCTGTCACCCTCCTCGTAGTCCGGAATCGAAGCCCAGTCCCGGCAGCGCTGGCGCCAGGCATGGGCATAGCTCTCTGGGTCCTTCAATTCCGAGAGCAGCGCCAGAAGGCTGAGCGGAGCGCGCGACTCGACGGGGCCAGCGCTTTCCTCCATGTCCTTGTAGCCCCAGCAGCCGTCATCGTATCGGGTGAGGAAGACAGCCCCAAAAGTGATGGAGCCATCCGCATCGGTGACATAGGTCGTGTCTTCGACAGGGGTGCCGTCGATATTTGTGACCTTTGCCGCCGCGTACCAAGTCGAACCCACCTTGCAGGCTTTGACCAGTTCCGTCTTGCGCCTTTCGCCCTCGAAGGTGCACAGCCGAGCAATCTCCGCTTTCTCATCCGCGTAGGTCTGGACGCGGCCGTCGGTGTAGAAAAGCCATCCCATCACGCCGCCCTCCGGTCATCGATTTCCATCAGCGCATCGAGCGGCACGCGGTAGGGCTGCATGGCGTCGAAATCCTCGCAATTGCCGCAGTTCTGCACGATCGCGAAGGTGTCGCAGGCATCCTTGAGAATGACCCGGAAGGTGCCGCCGAGGCCCGAGGGCACCTCGTAGGTCCCGCCGATGAGATAATCCGAGGCCCGGCGCACGAAGACGCGGATGCTGTGGCCGTCGGTGGCGAGCCGGATGGCCCCCCGCCCCCGGTCGATGAGCACCTGCACATCGTCGAGGATGTCAGTGTAGAATTGCCCGGTCAGATCGCGAAACGCCATGCGGCGCTGCGCCATCCAGTCGGTGTCCCGAAACGGGTTCATGCCGTCGGCGAAGGCGAAAGAGGGATCGGCCTGTTCGGTGGTGACGATTCGGGTGGTCGTGCCATCGATGCCGTTTGAGCGCAGATGCACACCATTGCCGACGATCAGGATCAGGGCGGGCCTGTCCACGGGCCCGTTCCAGTTGGGCAGGAAGGTTTTGCAGGCGCGCGCATGGGCGATCTGCGCCGCAACTGCGGAGGCAGAGAACTTGAGAATAGCCATGGGGATGTCTTTCTGTTCGGTTTGGAAGGGTCGACCCGCGCGGGTCGCGTGACGGCTCAGGCCGCTTGCGCGACCTCGCCGTCAGGTTCCGGGGTTTCCGCAGCGGGCTCCGCCTCGTCACAGGCGACACCGGCGGTCTGCATCATCGGCGGGCACCAGGCGGCCACGGCAGCGCGCTGCGCGTCGGTGAGCGTGGCGAAGGGTTCGGCGAAGAGCTTGTCGCAGAAGGCGACGATCTCCTTCTTGCTCGACGAGGCCAACGTCACCGCCTCCTGGACCAGACCCAGATCCTCGCCGAGGAGCTTCAGCAGCCAGGCCTTCTTGAAGCGATTGAACAGCGCCGCGTTCGGCGTCCAGTGGGCGCGAATGTCGGGCATGATCTCAATCTCGAACGCATGCATCAGGCTGTCGCGCCGAGGATCCCGCGCGAAGCAGGACTGCGTCGTGCTGGCCGTGGCATAGGCGACGAGCTTGGCCTTCTCGCCGACCTCCAGCGCGCGAAACGCCACGAACTGATCGGCGGGCGCGCGGGCGTCATCGAGCCACGAGAGGTCAAGCGCATCATGCGCCGCCGCCACCTGCTCGAGCGAGGTCTTGTCGATCTCGTCCATCTTGGCATGGCTGCGGTATTCCTTGCGGGCATCGATCTTGATCGCCTGCGTGACACTCATGCCACTGGCCAGAACGTCACTGACCAGCTTGAAGAGCGTCAGATCGAGCGTGGCTTCCGGATGCAGCGCCATCGCGGCCCCGAGCGCCATGGCGCGCTCGGTCTTGAGATCCTCGGCCAGTGAGGCCGGGTAGCTGATTTCGCCGGCGTCCGGGGCCTCCTCCCCGGTCGGGTTGGCCGAGGAGCCGCGCGCGCCCTCCTCTTTGACGGTGTCTTCCGGGCGGACGAGGCCAACATGCAGGGTCACCTGCCCGCCCGACCACGACGCGATCACCCCAGACCGCGCCAGGTCCTCGGCGCTGTAGGCCTCCTGCAGGTCGCGCGCTTCCTCCTCCAGAGCGTCGACGCGGTCGTAAAGGGCATTGTAGGCACCGTCCTCGAGCCCCTCATCCTCCATCTCGAGCTGCAATTTCTCAAGCTCGGCGGTGATCTCATCGATGCGCTTCTGGGCAGCCTCATCCGGCTCGATCGGGCCGGGATAGACGCGGCCGTAGTCGGCCATGGTCGCGTAATCATAGCGCACCATCGCATCGGCCCAGGCAAAGCCCAGCTTCATACGCGCCTTCTCGGCGGCGGCACCGAGCTTCTCGAGCAGGATGGTTTCGACCAGCGCCGCATCCTCGAGCACGGAATGCTCTTCCAGAAGGTCAGCCGCAACGGCGCCGCCCCGCGCCTCGTAGTCGTCGCGTACGAAAGCCCCGATATCGTCGCTGACCTGCACCCCGCGGGATTTGAGGGCCTGACGGACGGTATAGGCCTGCAGATAGCCGCCGTCTTTCGTGAGCGCCTCAAAGACCTCGCGCTGCGCCTCCTGGCTCGGGTGCTCGGCGAAGGCCTTCATCGTGTCGAGCGTGATCACCTTGCCCCGGGCTGCGGCGCGGATGTCGGGGTGGATCAGGCCATAGCGCAACCGGCCTTTCACGGTGGCCACCGTGGTGCCGAAGGTCTTTGCGATGGTCTCGGGCGTCTGGCCGTCGACCTCCATCATCCGCGCGAAAGCCTCGAACTCGTCGATGGCATTCATCGGCGCCTGGGTGATGTTCTCGGCGAGCGACAGCGCCGTGGTGACGTCGCACTCCTCCGGCACAAGGCGGCAGTCCACCTTGGTTTTCGCGGTGAACCCCTTGGCGGCCTTGTCTGCGACCAGCTCCTTCAGCGCGGCATGGCGTCGGCCACCAGCGAGGACAGCATATTTGCCGTCAAGCTTCTGGACCAAGAGCGGCTGGAGCAGGCCCAGAACAGCGATGCTGGCTTTCAGATGCGCGATGTTCTCGGGATCATAGGTTTCCGGCGAGTTGCTGCGCACATTGGCAGGATGCGGGACCAGATCGCCGATGGCGACGGTGAGAGGGGCAAAGCTTGTGGTCATGGGATATCCTTCCAGGTGGGTGAGGTGTGGCCCGCGCGCGCGGGCGTAACCAATCCCCGGCTTCAGGGATCACCACGACAATAGGCCCGCTTTCCCTTTTGAGGGGCAGCGGGCCTTCATCGCCTGGGGTGTCAGGAGGGGAGTCCCCTGCCCTTCTACCAGTCGCGCGCCAGCATGATGGTCAGCACGCGCATGGTGGTGGCGGGATTGTCCGGGGTCTCAGCCCCGTAGCGGAAATCCGAGTCTGCTTCATAGAGATCGATTTTCCAGAACACGGTCTCGCCCCGGATCTCGACCGCCCCGAAATCGTGCCATCCCTCGGGATCATTCTCAGGCTCGAATGTTGCAAACTCACCGGTGGCCTTCACCGCCTCGGCCATGAAGCCGTCATCGGCCTCCATAAGCGGGCGGGTGACATGCATCCGACCCTGGATGGGCTGCGCGGGCGGCCCTCCAAGGCACGCGAGCTTGCGAAACTCGTCGTTCTGCGCCGCGATCAAGGTCGCATCGGGACGATCTGGCTGGGGTTGAACGGTCATGGACATGGGAATCTCCTTTGAGAAGTTTGAAACACCCTTCTAAAAGCCCGCTTCCGTAATGGGGCGGGCCTCTGTCAAGGGTTTCGGGCAAGTCAAAAATCCCGGCGAAGATCTCATT
>NZ_JACJUQ010000032.1 GCF_014235845.1 Pontivivens nitratireducens
ACGACCGTTTTTGGCGCGTAGGTTCTGGGAAGAGGTTTTTGTCGAAGCACAGGGTGAAGCTGGCTTTGATCCGGCTGTCTCAAGACTTCCTTCATTCAGAAGCGGTATCACGCCGAGTGCATCTATGCAGGTGTACAGATGTTTGGACAACGCGTTCAAAATGCTATGTTTCAAACTGCCAACCAGGAGCGATTCGTATGCCCACGGTGACATTGACCCTCCGCGGCGATCAGATTGGCCGCTATTCCAGCTTCTCCGGCACAGGAAATGGGCCTGATCGGATTGTGACGGTCGATGGCGTCGAGGCTATAGGAACGGCCAATCAACTCTTCACAGTTGTCGTCGAGCAGGTGAATACTGGCGTTACAGAATTCCAGAATGGCCAGTTTATCACGATCCTCGACTCGGACAATAACGTAGTCGTCCCCAGAACAAGCGTACAGCCAGATATCGAGCAAGGGCGCGGTGCAGGGGACGAACATCTCTTGCTCAACAACCAGCCCTTTCTTATCGATTTAGGCGGTGTTCCCGCCGGACCGTCGACGGTCACGTATACGGAAGCTGATGAAGCTGCAGGTGTTGGTGGCGATGACGACGGGCAGCTCGATTTTATGGACTTTCCGTGTATTACCCCGGGCGCGATGATCACGACACCGGATGGTTTTACGGACGTCGCGGCGTTAAAAAGCGGCGATTTGGTTGAGACACTGGATCACGGAACTGTCCCGCTCGCTTGGGTTGGAAGACGTACGCTTGACTTGACCAATCGCGCGACAGGCAAACCAATTCTTATCAAGACTTCATTTTTCGGAGAACAGCAGCCGAGTCGTGACCTGATCTTGTCACCAGATCATCGGATTCTCGTGAATGACCCGGCATGTAAATTTCTGTTTGAGACGTCTGAGGTCCTTGCTCCGTCAAAGGGGTTGGTGGGGCTGCCGCGAATTCGAGAAATGCGCGGCAGGCGGCATATCGAATACATTACCTTGTTCACGGAGCAACACGAGATCATCTTCGCCAACGGCTTGGCGGTCGAAACTCTGTATCCCGGCCCCGAGGCGCTGCATCGTCTCGGGGCTCTAGGCCGTGCAAAAATTCTTTCGGTTTGTCCGGCCCTGCGACACCAATCTCCGTCGGTCGTCTATCCGGGAGCGCGCCGTCTCCTGTCGGTTCGCGAAAGCAAAGTGCTTTCTGACGCGCTTCGTCTGGAGCGTCAGGTAGGAATTGAAGAAGGCGCGGCAGAACCTTCAGCGAGACTTCGGGTAGTAAACTAGCGCCTTGGAAAGCTTACGTCCGCCGGAGGACGTGTCAAAACTCATACGTTTCTGTCACCGGCAGAAACGACCGTTTTAGGCCGCGCGAACCTTAGCGCCGTTTTCCACCGTTAGAATATTCCGAACCGTAGTCGCGTGCCATTTGCCGCCCCGCGCGGTTTTGATGCCCCGCGCGTTCAACTCTGCCGCGATCTGGCGAAGGGATGCGCCCCCTGCCCTGATCTGCTCGATCACCGGCAACACGTTTTCAGCATGGGCCAGCGCCCGCGCCTTGTTTGCCGCAGCTCCTTTCCGTGCCGCCTGACGCTGCTCAGAAGCCCGTTCAGGGATAGACCAGCCCAGTTTGACACCCCGCGCCTTCGCCGCTGCAAGCGCCGCCTTGGTGCGTTCTGAGATTGCGCGGCCCTCCTGTTCCGCGACCGCGGCCATGATGTGCAGCACGAAACGGTTTGCCTCTGGCATATCTGCCGCCGTGACCTCGACCCCGCTTTCCAGAAGGTTCGCAATGAAGGCGACATTGCGGGCGAGACGATCCAGCTTGGCAATGAGCAACACGGCCCCTGCCCGCTTAGCCTCTGCCAGCGCCCGCGCCAGCTCCGGTCGATCCGACCGCTTGCCGCTTTCAACCTCGACAAACTCTGCCACGACCTCGCCCCGGCCCAAGACATGCGCCGCGACCGCCGCGCGTTGCGCTTCCAGCCCCAAGCCGCTCTGGCCCTGGCGTTCGGTTGATACGCGAAGGTAGGTGACAAATTTCATGGCGCTGCCCTTTCAACCTCAACATTCCTCAACAGTGTCAGGTTTTATCAGGTGTATAAAAACCCTACGTCCGTTGCGTTCTTATACAGATGTATGCATTTACGTAATTATGCAAGTGCGTATGTATGAAATTATGCGTTTGCGCTTTCGCACAAGTCAGTTAGTTTCCTGCATTATGGAAACGATACTCATAGCCGCTCAAAAAGGCGGGGCTGGCAAAACAACGCTGGCCCGCAATCTTTCTGTTGCCGCTGCACAAGACGGCCTCAGGGTGCTTTGCCTTGATCTAGACCCACAAGGCTCGCTCAGGGCGTGGTGGGAAAGCCGGGACGCTGACACGCCTGCAATGCTGGACCGTGACCCTGCACCACATGCACTCAAAGCAACACTGGACGCCGCTAAGGCGCAATTTGACCTTTGCATTATCGACACCCCGCCAGCGGCCCCAGAATGGCTATCTGAGGCGCTTGGCGCGGCTGACTTGGTGTTGATCCCGGTTCGCCCTTCCCCTGACGATCTGCGAGCGGTAGGCGCGACCATAGCCGCCGTGAACGCCGCAAAGGTGCCTTTCGCCTTTGCCCTATCTCAAACGCCGCGTGCGCGGATCACAGAGGAAGCGGCACGCGTTCTTGCGCAACACGGCAGAGTTGCCCCCGTAAATATCGCTCAACGTGTTGCATACGCTGAAACCGGCGCGACCGGGCAGGGGGTATCCGAAACAACCGACCAGAAGGCGGGGGCAGAGATTGCCGCCGTTTGGGATTACGTGAAAGGGATTCTGGATGGCTAAGAAACCCGTGGCCCTCGATGGCCTGTTGAACACCGAAAGCCGCCCGACTGATACCGGCATACCGCAACGCGGGGCAGGGCAAGGCGCGGCCCAGGACAAAAAACCAGCGAAGCGTCCTGGTGAGAAGCGGCTGACGCTTGCCCTCGATGGCGAGACCTACAAGCGCCTGAGGCTTCATGCTGCCGAAACTGACCAGACGCACCAAGCTATTTTAGAGGCCGCACTAGCCGATTACCTGAAACGCGCAGATGCGTGATTATGTATTTACGTAAATAAGGAATTACGATTGCGCCTTAGCTTCAACGAAATCCGCACCCGCGCTGCCAACTTCGCACGCACCTACGCCGATGCCACATATGAGAAGGGTGAGACACAAACCTTCTACAACGACTTCTTTGCGATCTTTGGCGTAGAGCGCCGATCTGTTGCCCGCTATGAAGAACACGTCCGAAAGCTGAACAACAAATCCGGCTTCATTGATCTGTTCTGGCCGCGTGTTCTCTTGGTGGAACAGAAGTCAGCAGGACGTGATCTGACCAAAGCCGCCCCCCAAGCCGGTGAATACTTCGACGCTCTGAAAGAAACCGAACGCCCCCGCTTCCAGCTCCTTTGCGACTTCCAGACATTTGAGCTGCTAGACCGGGACACCCGCGAAGAAACGACCTTCGCCCTCGCTGACCTGCCGGATCACATCGAGAAATTCGGCTTCATCATGGGGATGGAAAAGCGGAGTTTCAAAGACCAAGACCCCGTGAACATCGAGGCGTCCGAGCTGGTCGGGCGTTTGCATGATGCGCTTGAGGCAAACGGTTACAAGGGTCACCAGCTCGAAGTATTCCTGACGCGTCTGGTGTTTTGCCTCTTTGCTGACGACACCGGCATTTTTGAACCCCGCGATATTTTTCTGGACTACCTCGAAACGCGCACCCGCGAAGATGGTTCAGACACCGGGCCGATGATTGCGCAGCTCTTTGAGGTTCTGGACACACCAGAAGATGAACGCCAAGCGAACTTGGACGAAGACCTGGCGCGCTTCCCTTATGTGAACGGTGACCTGTTCAAAGACCCCATCCGCACGCCCGCCTTCAACTCTGAAATGCGTGAAAGGCTGATCGAAGCCAGCCGTTTCAACTGGTCCGGTATCTCGCCAGCGATCTTTGGCTCGTTGTTCCAGTCAGTCATGGACAAGGAAGAACGACGCAAAGCCGGTGCGCATTACACCACCGAAAAGAACATCCTCAAGGTGATCGGGCCGCTATTCCTGGATGATCTGCGGGCAGAGTTTGAAACACTGAAAGCAAGGAAACAGAACCGCGTGAAACTGCTACGCGCGTTCCATGATAAGCTGGCCGGTCTGTCTTTCCTCGATCCCGCCTGCGGCTGCGGCAATTTCCTGATTATCACTTACCGGGAGCTGCGGCTTCTGGAAATTGAGGTGCTGCGGGAAATCTACCGTGCCGAGCTGGCACGCATGAAGGGCGGGGCGACCGAACTGCCACTGCAATCCTTACTCAAGCTGGATGTGGACCAATTCTACGGGATTGAGTTTTCAGAATTTCCGGCGCGGATTGCCGAAACCGCCATGTGGATGATGGATCACATCATGAATACGCAGGCCAGCTTGGAATTTGGCGCGGCCTTCCTGCGAATACCCCTGCGGAAATCCCCAAACATCGTTCATGCCGATGCGCTTGAAACAGACTGGACCACCGTTGCCCCTGACGATCTGAGCTACATCATCGGGAACCCGCCCTTCATAGGGGCAAAGTATCAATCCGATGAACAACGCGCCCAGGTACGCAGCATCGCCGCCTTGGGTAAGACTGGTGGAACACTGGACTATGTATGCGCCTGGTTCATCAAGGCGGCGGCGTTTGGTGCACCTACGGCGTTCGTGTCCACCAATTCGATCACGCAAGGGGAGCAGGTGGCGCAGCTCTGGCCGATTTTGTTTAACCGGCACGGCTTCGAGATTGCCTTCGCACATCGCACGTTTGCATGGGGGTCAGAAGCACGGGGAAAGGCTGCTGTGCATGTTGTGGTGTTAGGGCTGGAACCTCGCGCAAGTGCCAGGAAGGACCGCCGCCTGTTCAGCTACCCCGACATCAAGGGCGATCCCATCGAGACACGGCACGCCGCGATCTCGCCCTACCTTATCGACGCCAGCACCTTGTCCAACCCGCATTTGGTGGTGAAAGAAGCCAGCAAGCCGATTAACGGACTGCCCAAGCTCATCATCGGCTCAAAACCTATCGACGGCGGGCATTTCATCTTTTCCGGCGAAGAACGGGACGCCTTTCTGGCCCAGGAACCACAAGCTGCGCCCTATCTGCGCCCCTACATCGGCGCGCGTGAGTTTCTGAACGGCGGAGACCGTCACATCCTCTGCGCCTCGCTGATCCCGCCACAGGATTTTCGCTCGATGCCTTTGACCAAAGCCGTGGTGGGGCAGGTGCGAGAATACCGCCTAGGGAATATCCCAGCCAAAGGGAAAGACCCGGACACAATCAAGAAACCCGGTATGTCGTCTTTGGCCTTGGCAGAGACGCCAACCGCGTTTCATGTGACCAGAATCCCGGATGCGCCGTTTCTAGTGATGCCCGAAGTCAGCTCTGAACGACGGGAATATGCACCGATCGGCTTCCTTGAGCCTCCAATCGTGCCCAGCAATCTTGTGCGGATCATGGCGAGTGCAACACCCGCGCAATTCGCGCTGCTACAGTCTGCCATGCACATGGCGTGGTTGCGTAACGTAGGCGGCAGGCTCAAGAGCGATTACCGCTACACCATCGGGCTAGTTTATAACACCTTCCCGATGCCACCAGGCGATCACATGAGCAAGCTGGAACCTCACGCCCAGGCGATCCTTGACGCCCGAGAAAACTATCCAGACGCCAGCTTGGCCGACCTCTATGATCCCGACATTATGCCTGCCGATCTGCGCCGCGCTCACCAAGCCAATGACAAGGCGGTAGACCGCCTCTATCGGAATACCGCGTTCAAATCGGAGCGTGACCGCGTGGAACACTTGTTCCAGCTCTATGAAAAAATGACGGACCCGCTCTTAGCCAAGCCAGCGACAAAGAAACGGCGCAAGCGCAAGCCCTGATCCGGCAAGCCTTTCCTTGATAAGGGGAAACCGATTTTAACCCTCTTGGCCGGTGAAAAGCGCCGCCGTTCTTTCCAGCATTCAGGAAAGCGCCCAAACCGAACCGACCCCAATTATCGGGGCGGTCTGGGCGCGGGGGCAGATCGGACAAAACGCGCATACAAGCGGCATATCCTGCCAAGGTCGTTCCCTCATTCTAAAACGGGTTATGCCTTGGAAAATCAGTCGGTTTTCGAGCTGACTGGTATGCGAAGAAAGCGCCCTTATTTCCTGCCAACTTCCCACAGCCTCAGAGGCAACCGGGCAGGGCAGGGCTGCGGTTCGCCCGCATGTGAAGTAATCACCCCTATTTCTTGCCAACTTCATCCCCTCTAAATCCGCCTATTTTAGAAACGGCCTGAGAGGCGGTTCAGGTGATCCATGATCCCGACCAGGGCGCGATCTGAGAGGGCGTCGTGTTCGTGGCAAAGACGCTCATAGGTGCGCCAGTGCATTCCCTTAGGCTTGCCCCAGTCGCCGCCTTCCAGGATGCCCCCAGGCCAGCCCATTTTGTCCCTGATGCGATCTGCCCGCCGTGCAGCTCGATCCCCCGGCTTTTCCCGCTGCGAAGGATATGCCAGCCGGTAACAGTGGCGGCACGCGAAAATTGCCCCGCCGTAGAGGATGGCGACCCGACGACCACAGCCCCGAGCTGGGCAGAGGAACCAATGCCGCTCACCGCCTATGTGGCAGGGCGTGGTATCGAGATAGACGGGGTAGCGCTCCGGTTGCCATTCCCCGCCTCGATCCCGGTGGCGATAGTCCAGGATCACGCGCCCCGGCTCTGACTGGACATTGATCGAGCCTGTCACCTCACCGCCGCGCGACCAGGTAATGCGGCGGCTGATCCCGGATTCCAGAAGCCCTTCGCGCTTCAGCCACCGAATATCAATCGAGCGGTAATCGTCCGTTGTGTCTGCCCCGAACTGCCAGTGTCGCCCGCTACCAATCCCGCCCATGCCTCACCTCAGATTTAGCCGAAATCATTTGGAAACTTGCCCAGCATCGGTTCCCGGCTGCTTTTGCTGTGACAGGGCGATTTTCGTGAACGCCCTTGAGAGGCACAGAGAGCGCCGCTGAGCGCCTTTCTCGCTTTTGGCACCCCTAACCATATCTCAGCCCCTCACGCCGCTTAAATCGCCGCTCTGGCGCGCTTTCATGGCCTGTTTGAGCGGACGGGCAATGTCGAACCGCTTCTTGAGTGCTGTCGTTCCCCTGATCTGGCCCTGTGTCGCGTCATATCTGCCAGACCTTTCGCGGCCACCGAATGCCTGGCCCCTGACCAGCTTGCGGGTGTTAGGAACCAGTTTGCCACGAAACATGCGTTCAGATGGTTCGCCCTTTCCGAGATAGGCGGCGAGGTAGAAGCCGGATCGTTCCGGGTGTGTGTCTTTCGCCATGTGCCATGATCCCCAGACGCTACATGCGAACTCGCCTTCTGTCCGACCCTGCGCCCTGGGGCGGGGTGTGTGGTCTAAGGGTTCGCCAAGAAGATCGGAGAGATAAGACGCGACGGCCTGTCGCTTCCCGTGCGGCAGATGAAAGGCGAGGTGCCAGTGCTCGCCCAGCTCTGACGTTGCTTCGCGCACCCAAAGATACTGGAAGCCGCCGCGACACCGTGCGCTGACCCATTTTCTCAGCAACTCGACCAGGTAGGCAATTCGCTCGACGGGTGACTGGGCAAAGAGTGGATTGGTGTTGTCGTGATGGTAGAGCGACGACCAGCGAACCGTGAGAAGTGTGTTGATCGGGAAGCCGAGAATAGCCGCGCATTTTGCCGCTTCTATGAATTTGGTCTGTGAGCCTATTGGTAAACCGTCCGTGCGCTTTTCTGGTGGCTGAACTGTCCTCGCGATTTCGCCGACCAACGCGCCCAGCGGGCGGGCTGCGGCTGCGGGGCTGGATGCCGCCCCTTGCCCGCCCTTGTTCGCGGAAGTGTCGCTGTGTGGGTTCTGGTGGGAACAGTACGGTATAGGTAACGCGCGAGCTATATATATAGGCGGCTTCCGTAACTCGGGCGTTTCAGCCGTTCCGTTTGAACCTGATGCGGTAAATTGCGTGTCCAGTTTCTTAACCTCGATGCGCCCGCCGTTCCTCCCATTTCGACCGGGCGAGATGTTGTTAGTGGATGGTGCTGCCTCTGGTTTCGTTCTCAGCAAGCCATGCCTCAGCCGCTTCCTTTCGGATGCGTTGAACGCCGCCGATGGTGACAACGGCGGGTGTTGCGCCTTGGCGCTTGAGTTTGTGCCAGGTGGATCGGCTAATACCTACGGCCTGACAGAAGTCAGCCACGGTGAGCAGGGGTGAAATGTCCATATCTTGCGGTCCATGTGTGAGCAGATACGAACCATTGTAGCGTTTTGGCTGCTACAGCTCAAGGAACAAAGGCCGAACATGGCGAAAATTATGCAATTACGTAAATCCGCATTTGTGCTGTGATCGTTCTTCTTCTTTTTCTTCTAGAATCTTCTTACTTCAGGGCATGTAATCCTTTGATCTGAAATGGAAAATCCACCAAACTCTTAGGAATCGGGCGAGGACGGATTAGTTTTGGGGCGGTTATCCATTAGTTTTGGGGCGGTTATCGCTTAGGAATCGGGCGGTTTGTGCGCAATCTGAATCGAGACACAATACCTTGCCTCTGACACGAGTTTAATCTTAGCTTTGGGCGAATCGCCAGCTAAGGGAAACGCATTGTCAGAACTGAGCCGCCCCAAAACTAATAATACACGGACGCTCGACGTATCCCCAAACATGGGCGAGATGGTGAAGCCCGCCGAGCTGATCGAGGTAAAGGGCGCGGCTAAGCTGACGCTGGCAGACCGGCGGTTGTTCAACGTCCTGTTGCGCCATGCCTTTGGGCCTGACCTAGCGTCGGAAGGTAGGCGTTTTGAAATTGCCGTTGCCGACCTAAGAGAAACGCATGAAAGCAACGACCGGCTTGTGCAGTCGATTGAAGCCCTCATGACGACCGTTGTGACGATCCAGCGCCCGGACGGATCAACCGACCGCGTGCAGCTCTTGGGATGGAACAACCTGTCAGACCCCAAGCGAAAGCGCGGCAACCTCAAATACTCGATCCCGCCTGAGCTGGCGTTGTTGCTCAAGGACTCGACCGTCTTTGCAAAGCTGGAAATGGAAGTGTTGCGTGCCTTCACCTCGAAATATGCGCTGGCCCTCTATGAAGCCGTAGCACGCCGCGTGCGGCTCAAGCACATCTTCACCGAACGGTTCAGCATGGACGATTTTCGAGAACTCTTAGGCGTAGAGGCTGACAAGCTGACCACCTATGGCAACTTGAACCAATACGCGATCAAACCTGCGCTCATGGAAGTGAACGCCCTATCCGACTTCACCGTGACCGTGGTGCCTGAGAAAACCGGGCGGCGCGTCACTGGCGTTCTGATCGGCTGGGGCGCGAAGGACATTGAAGGTAGGAAAGCCGCCTACGCTGAGTTGCAGCGCCCCCGCGTGGGCCGCAAGGCGCGGATCACCGGGACCGTTGAAGAAATGTTGCCGCCTGAGGTGATCGAGTAGGGCAAAAACCTGCCAAAACCCTTTGAGTTTTGCCGTAGGGTTTTGGCACACCGCGATTTTCTTGCTCTTGCGCACCGGTGACTAAAACGACCGTTTTTGGCGCGTAGGTTCTGGGAAGAGGTTTTTGTCGAAGCACAGGGTGAAGCTGGCTTTGATCCGGCTG
>NZ_JACJUQ010000033.1 GCF_014235845.1 Pontivivens nitratireducens
ACTTCGGCCCTAGGTCCGGGCGGCAGATAATGCGGCTCCTCTTCCATCGGACCGGGCAGGAACCACAGGTCGTCCTCAGAAGTCTCTTCAAGCTCCTCCGCATCCTCAAGAGGATCATCAAAAATATTATACTTTATACATGCTTGAGGCTCCATATGTGCAAAATATGGCATTTTTGCATTTTACCCAAGGGTTTTGTCAGGGTGCGCCTGCACACTTTATATAGCACGTGCGCGCAATGGTCTGCGAGAGCTCGCTGATCGCGCTCAGCGTAAGGGAACCAAGGGCTTTGGACTGAACAGCCCCACAGAGCCGGCACTTGCATTCGCTTACAAACGGTCGTTTAGTAGCGGTATCCTAAACTGCAAACGGCCCGTTTTTATGCCCTTCATAGGCTATGCCCGCGTCTCCACAGACGATCAGACCCCCCTGCCCCAGTCTGAGGCCCTGCAAACCGCGGGATGCGTCGAAATCTTCGAGGAACACGCCTCGGGCGGCGACCGCGCGCGGCCGGTGCTGGCGCGCGTGCTGGAGCGCATCGGCAAGGGCGATACGCTGGTGGTCGTGCGCATCGACCGCCTTGCACGGTCTTTGTCGCACCTTCTCGAGGTGATCGAGCAGTTGGAGGCCAAGGGTGCGTTCTTTCGCTCGATCCAGGACCCGATCGACACTGCATCGCCGCAAGGTAAGTTCACGCTGCAGGTTCTGGGGGCCGCGGCCGAGTTCGAGCGCGCCCTGATCCGCGAGCGCACCAAGGCCGGGCTTGCGAGCGCGCGTACAAAGGGCCGCGTGGGCGGCAACCCCGGACTGCGGGCCAAAGACCCTGTTGCTCTTCGCAAAGTTCGACTGGCGCGACAGGATGGCTACATGGAGCGCCTGAACGAAACGGCACAAGACTGGGTGCCCCATGTGCGCCGTCTGCGCCCCGACTTGGCTTGGGAAGACGTGGTGCGCATCATCAACGGCCCCTTGCCCGAGGCGCGTCGCTGGACCCAAAGCCGCCTGCTACGCGCTGTGAAGGCCTATGTCCGCGACGGCTTCCTGCCTACCGAGGTGCTGACCCGCGCCGGGCACCGCGAAACCGACGACCGCCTGCCCGCCATTGTTGCTGGCATCAAGGGCGCAGATCCCGACATCACGCTTCAGGCAATTTGTGATCGGCTGCAGGCGATGCGCGAACGCACGCCGCGCGGGCGGACAAGCTGGCAGCCTTCGTCGGTGAAGATGCTGCTGGAGCGGGCGGAACGACTTGGCCTCATGCCGTACGAATCGAGCCAAGATCAGGTGTAGCTTCTGACCCGAATCCAAAAAATTTCACCGGGAGAAAACTCCGCAGGAGGCAGAAAGTGCCATTAGTTGTTTGGGGTTAGCTGCTATTGTGCCAACTCAACAGAGTAGCGGCTCGATTCGGTTAGATCTACATTTAATATATCTATATCAATGACTTGCTGAGTTCTTTACGCGGCAACACCTATAGGTGCTGTGGATAACTTTTGCACTACATCTAGATTCTTCTTGCCGGACTCGCTGGATCGTGGCATTCCCATTCTGACGGCAAATTGCGTCAGACACGTTGTGCGTCGTCAAAATGATCAAGAGCCTTAACAGGGGCCAAGAGCGGGCGGCAGGATATGGATGATCGAAACGTTGGATATGCGCAAGGCATAGGCTCTTCTGACATCGGCACGTTTGCCGACAATCTGGCCGAGTCATTGGATCGGCAGATGAAGATCGCCTTCGAACCCGAAGAGCGTAAAGCCTTGCGCCGTTTCAGCTCGACCGAAGTTGCCGGTCTCCTGCGCGTAAGCACGTCTAACCTGCGCAACCGGCACAAGGACGGTAGCTTCCCGGAAGTGCATACTGATAACCGCGGGCACCGATTCTACACAGCCCAAGAAGTGGACGAATTGCGTAACATCTTGGAGCGCACAGGAAAGAACGCCGAATCGTATCGGCCAGGTCGACGCGTTGGCGACCGACTTCAGGTGCTATCGGTCGTCAATTTCAAAGGTGGTTCGTCGAAAACAACAGCGACTATACATCTTGCACAGCGTTATGCCTTGCGCGGCTACCGTGTTTTGGTCCTGGATCTCGATCCGCAAGCAAGTTTGACCACATTTTTCGGCTTTCGGCCTGAGCTCGAGTTCGCCGAGGGCGGAACAATCTATGATGCTTTGAGATATGAGGATCAGGTTCCGCTCTCTGACGTGATCCAAAAGACCTACTTTCACAAACTCGACATGGTTCCGGCGGGCTTGATGCTCTCGGAGTACGAAACCGAGACAGCAAACGCGCTCGCCCGTCGGATGCAGCCCATTTTTGCGGAGCGGCTCGCCTTAACGCTCGAGGAGGTAGAGGCAGATTACGACATCGTATTGATCGACTGCCCTCCTCAACTCGGCTTTCTGACTCTCACGGCATTGGCGGCGTCTACGGGGCTCCTGGTAACCGTCGTGCCAGGCATGCTCGACATCGCTTCCATGAGCCAATTCCTGAAACTTGCGTCAGAAACGGTAAAGGCCGTGGAAGAAGCGATTGGACGGCGTGTGACATGGGATTTCGTCAAATTCCTGATCACAAGGTATGAGCCATCAGACGGGCCACAGACCCAAATGGCTGGCTACCTGAGATCAATTCTCGCCGGCCAGGTCATGACTGAACCCATGCTGAAGTCTACCGCAATCTCTGACGCCGGAATGACCCAGCAAACCGTCTACGAAGTTGATCCCGGCCAGTTCATCAGGAAAACGATTGATCGTGCTCTGACCAGCGTGAACGGCGTTGCCGATGAACTGGAGCAGACGATCCAAATGGCATGGGGGCGTCGCTGATGGCCAGAAACATTTTCAACCAACCTCCGAAGGACGAAAAAGAGAGCGCGGCTCCCTCCCCTACCCTGCAAAAGGCTGCAAAGCTGCCCGGCTCTGTTGGCGGATTGCGGGACTCCTTGCGCGAAATCACGGCCAATTCGATCCGGGACATCGAACCCGATCAGATTGACATGGATGGCCTTCGCGATCGGTTGGTGCTGGAAGATACGAGTATCGACGAGCTTGCCGAGAGCATTCGCAAGCATGGCCAACAAGTGCCGATCATGGTCCGCCCATCGGGCCAACCCGACAGATACCGCATCATCTACGGTCGCCGTAGACTGGCGGCGATCCGCAAGATCGGAGGAACGGTCAAGGCAATCGTTCGCACATTGGACGACGACGCCTCGCTTATCGCACAGGGTCAAGAGAACAACCTTCGACTTGATCCGTCTTTCATAGAAAAATCTTTGTTTATCAAAGAGATGCAGGAAATTGGATATAAACCCGGCGTCATTCAGGATGCTTTGGGATTAACCCGGCAAGGCGTGTCCAACCACCGGGTCGTTATCGATCAACTGCCTGATGGGCTTGTTCAGCTTATCGGGCCGGCACATGGCATCGGAAGACGGCAGTGGGGTGATTTAGTGGCCCTATCGGAAAAGGTAGACTTGGTGAATTCGGCCAAAGAGGTGATCGCCGCCCTGCCCGACGACACTCCAAGCCCCGAGAGGTTTCAGGCGGTCTATTCTGCTTGCTCGCACAAGGCTCGTGCAGACAAGAAACCGACCAGTCGCGGCGTGACGTCCCTCGTCAAGAATGAGAGCGGCGACACTGTCGGAACGCTGACAGTCGATCAGAAAGCGGTCGCCATCAAGATAGCCAAAAAGGACAACCCGGAATTCGGCCAGTGGCTCGAGGAGCGTGCGGAAGCTACGCTTTTGCAACTCTTCGATGAGTGGCGGAATGAGAGCGGCTCTGGGTCCTAACCCAGGCCACATAGAGGAACCCGAGCAAAGGAGAAAAGCGAAGACCAGAAAGAAAAGAGCCCCCCAAAGTTTCCCCTGGAGAGCCCTCATCATTCGATTTGCACTCATGATGTAGCAACCTCCAGCAAACCGGTCAAGAGTCACCGATTCGGTGAACCGATTTTTATTGCCTTTTCCCAGATAAAATCTTGGGAGGAGACAGGGAAGCTGTGGGCCGAACGGTCATCGTGAACAAACCATGGCATTTACAAAACTGTCGATCGATGCCGCAGGTGCTGATGCAACCCGCGGCTCATTTCCCCCATCCGAAACCGACGTCTGGACCATCTTCAGGGCTCTGAGAGATGCCCGCAGCGTGTTTGGTCTACGTCCTGGCCACATACAGACACTTCAAGCCATGCTCAGTTTCCTGAAGCCTGGCCATGGCGAAACGGTTTTTGCGTCGAACAATTCAATCTGCCGGCGCGTTGGTGGAATTGACGAACGGACACTCCGCAGGCACATCAACCGTTTCGTTGAACTCGGATTCATCAAGCGCAATGACAGCTCGAACCGAAAGCGCTACCGCGTTCGCTCGTCCGGCGGGGAGTGCATCAGTTATGGATTGTCGCTCGCCCCCCTGCTCCAACGTGCAAGCGAGCTTATCGCCATCGCGCAAGAGATGGAGAATAACCGGCGTGATCGGATATTTGTCCGCAAACAGATCCTTACAAAGCTCGCCCATTTGGAAGAGTACGATCCCAGCAACGCATTCATCAACTACGCACGGAGAGCTCTACGCAGGAAGCTAAGCCTCCCCGAATACCACGCTCTGCTCGCCAGTACAGATGCAGAATGCCAGAGTTTATCTACCCCAGATGACCCACCAGAAACTATGGAATTGCCCGCCAATGACGGACAAACTGTCCGGCACCAATCTAAGTCTAAAAAAGAAAAAAAAGATTTAGATAACGACGTAGCCGATGAAGAACTGAAGCCACACTTGCTGACCTCAGTCTGCGATCAGGCAACATCCTTCTCCACAGAGAGACTTAGAAACTGGTTGGACATTGAAAAGCATGCTCGAACACTTGCACCCATGATGGGCATTCATCCAGAAACATTCGAGAAAGCCAAGAGTGCTATAGGAGTTCAGAAAGCGTCATGCGCGATCTTCATCATGCTACAGCTTGGAAAACGCATCAGGGATTTCGGGGCGTATTTTCACAGTATCACCCTGGGTCAAAGGCAAAACCAATTTGATCCACTAGCTTTGATCAAGCGACTGTCCGAAACCAATGAGCGAACTGTCTAATGTCCACCGCGGTGGACTTCAAACGGGAAGCGGCGCTTATGGCAGCCACAACTGTCCAAACGCTCCTAGCGGCGCGTGGTGGTTGTTCAGTTTACCTCAGACCAGCAGATGTCCACCGCGGTGGACAGGTGCCACACGAGCGACCCTTGATGGAAATCTCGCCACCCATGAAAGAAATCGGCGGTCAGGCATTACACCCTAAATCCCTAGAGTTATTGTGGGAGGTCGCCATCTCCAAACAGGTTCGGAAAGAGCCGCTCTCGATAATCCAACGGAAACGCCAACCGAACTGGCGTCTTCGGCGAGGCGGAAGTCAGGTATCCGGCGGCGGTGAGTTTGCTCAGCGTATTGCGTGCCGTACGCTCGGACGTCTTGAGCACAATCTGCGCGTCACCACGTTCCAGTGCCCCATGCCGAAGAACCGCCGAGATTAGTTCCGGCGCTCGCTTGTCATCGATGGTATCTGCAACAAGACGACGATACCGTTGGTCCAGTCCGCCGAGATCGAACAATCTTGCTGAGAAGGTGATCTGGTCGAGCGTCACCTTTAGGAACCATTCACTAAACGTCTTCAGTGCCGCTTCTGACAGGTTTCCCCGTCCGTCGCGGTCTCCGCGGCGTGGACTGTCGGCCAGATCCATCATCCGTTTGTACTCGCCCCGATCGGTCAGCCCGCGGGCCAGCCCACGTGATACGGACCAGAGCCCTTGGCCACCAATCCCCGCTGTGAGGGCCATGGCATGAGACATCAGTCTACTGACACGGCCGTTACCATCCGGGAAAGGGTGGATGTAGTTCAGCCGGTGATGTGCAGACGCGATCGCGATGATCCGTCCGCTCGAAGACCGCGCCGCAATCTGAAACCGTTTGTCGAAATGGTCCATGAATGCCGCGACGCGCGACGATGAAGGAGGTAGGTGGCGCCCGACCGCAACTTCCCGATCGTCATCCTGGCGCATGCGTCCCGAAACGATGGGCTCTTGTGTGCCGTCGGGATGTTCGATGACCCGAAACTCATCCGGCATCTCGTCGTAGAAGCTCTTATGGACCCAAGTCAGGAATTCGACGGATGTGGGGCGGGGCAGGGTGCCTATGCGATGCATCTCATCGATGGCCCGTTGAACGATGACGTGTGCCCGGGCCTCAAGGGCGAGAGGGCGGGTGTCTTCCTCAAGCTCGGCACCAGCCAGCGCCCTTTCGATGTCGCGGGGGCGCGTGTTGTGTCCTTCGATCAGGTTGGAGTAGTAGCAGTTCATCACACGGACGAGATCGGCAAGTTCGGCTGCGCTGTCAGGATGCAACCCTTGTCCCAGCCCGGTGGCTTCCCTCTGGATGTCGACCGAAAGGTCTGCCAGTTCTGTAGGAATATGCTCCTCGAAGAAGCAGGGTTCGATCCTGGCGGGTGTTTCCAGCATTTTGCCGATCTTCCATGTTTGCAAAGTAATTGAAAAATATACACATTTCGTACTTTCAATCAAGGTTTTGCCGATATGCGTTGCCGATCTTGGTTGCCGATCTGGAATTGCTGTATGAAATCAATGGCTTCGGCAGATGTGCCGGGCTTTCAGTTTTGTTGTGTCCCCAAAGGGCCAGGGGAAAGTGAAAGTGTCCTTCGGGTTTTGTGACTGACGGATGAGGGCCTTTGGGGTCCCTCAGATGGGTCCGGGCCGGATTCCGGTCTGCCGTTCCTGATGAAGGGCATTCCCATGCAAACAGGTGTCTTGCGCGTGTTACGCGCCACCGCTGCCTCGTGGTGGCGACACAAGGAACTACGCCGAACCGGCCAGACGGGGCAGGCACAACGGCGCGAGCGCGAGACTGTCCTGCGTGACCTCGGCTATCTGAAGCAGTTGGCGTTATTGCCAAACGCGCATGTGATCTGCGGAGAGGGCGGGACATTCATCCATCTCGGCTGGACCACCGTTTCGACCTTCGCGCCGATCGAGCGCTTTCCCTTGGCCACTCTTGCGGTCGCACGAGGGACCCCGTTCATCGATATCCGACCCGTCACCGATGTCATCGCCTTCGCGAACTTGCCGCGGGTGGCGCGGGACGGATCGGGCGACCCTGAACCTTCGGGTTCCGGCAAGTCCGTCTCGCTGACCACCTACATCGACATGGTCGAAGGGCTCGGCGCGAGGATCCTCAACGATCCGCGGTCCCATCAGTCAGCCTGATCACCATTTACTCTCACCAAAACTCGAAAGGAGGCCAGCCATGGCCCGATCCCGCACGCCCAAATTCGATGCCTCCGAGGTCATCACAAACGAAATCATCCGCATCATCGAGCGCGGCGTCCTGCCGTGGCGCAAGCCCTGGACCGCAGGTGGCAGCTCTCGTCCCCTACGCGTGGGCGGTGAACCCTACCAGGGGGTCAACAACTTTCTGCTGACGATGCGGACCGTGATGGCGGGCCACAGCTCTCCCTTCTGGATGACGTTGCCGCAAGCCAATGCGTTGGACGCGCACGTCCGCAAGGGCGAGAAGTCCTCTGTCGTCGTCTATTACGGTCAAAGCCGGAAAGACGCGGGCGGCGAGGACGACCGCAGCGATGGCGATGATCGCTCCGAGGAAGCCCGCATCTTCCGCTTCCAGAAATCTTACCGCGTGTTCAATGCCTGCCAGATCGAGGGCTTGCCCGACAGCTTCTTCCCCGACCCGGAGCCAGCGCCCGAGCATCCTCCTTCCGAGCCCATCCCGCATATGCAGGCGTTTTTCGATGCCATCGACATCACGACTGTCTTCACGGGGACGGAGGCGTACTATTTGCCGCCCGTGGACAAGGTCTACATGCCGTCCATCACGCGGTTCCAGGACCCGCGCAATTTCTACGGGGTCTGGGCCCACGAGCTGGCCCATGCCACGAAGGCCCCCCATCGACTGAACCGTGATTTCGGGTTCTCGAAGTTTGGCAACACGTCCTATGCGCGCGAGGAGATCGTCGCGGAATTGACCTCGGTGTTCCTGGGTCAGACGCTCGGCTTCACGGCGCATACGCTCGAGATGAATGCCGCCTACCTGCACAACTGGTTGCGGGTCCTTCGGTCGGACAAGGGCGCGATCTTCCGGCACGCCGCGGACGCGCAGCGCGCCTGTGATTATCTGATCGCCAGATCGGAGGTGGGCAGGGCAGGTCGCAGTGCCGAGGCCGCCTGACCGCACGGAGAACGGAGACACCCATGTCACGTAAGGAACCCAAAACGCTGCGGGTGGCCTGCTTCAACGACGGCCGCCGCAAGATCATCACCTTCAAGCGCGGTGCCTATTGGTGGAGCGCTGCCGAGGGCGCTTATCCGCTCTCGGCAGCGCTCGAGAGCATCAAAGAGCAAGGCGGCTGGATCGAAACCATCCCCAACCCGAATTACAGACCCAAAGGGCTGTTCGGGTAGGGCGCCTTCGGCCTCGATTCATCCGCCAAGCGGAAAAGAAAAAGATGCCGTAATGGGGCTGTCGGCGAATCGAGCACGTTTCGCTTGTTTGTCA
>NZ_JACJUQ010000034.1 GCF_014235845.1 Pontivivens nitratireducens
CGGCGAGCGCTTCGACGCTTGAGTATCTGAAACCGCATGGACCGGGCCAGATACACAGAGGTCAGGACACTCCCGCGGAAACCACAAAAAGTGTAGAGCGGGCTTTTTGTCCTTTGGAACTCAGACCCTGATCCAAAGGAAAATCCCCATGTCCAAACCCAGAACGGCCAACCCGGCTCTCGCAATCTCCGAAGCCGATCTCGCCTCTGCCCTCGCGCAAATCGGCGCGGAGGTCGACCACCAGCCCCTGCGCAGTTCAGCGCTCGCGCGCATCATGCGCGAGACGTTCCATGGCAGCGATGCCGGCGGTGCCTGGGACTGGCGCATGGCATATGACCTGATGCAGGCCGCGTCTGTTCAGGTGCTGCTGCGTGGGGACGGCGCGGTAGGTGATATCGCCGCTGCAAAGCTGCTTGCCTCACGGCTGCTGACGGAAACCCGCCGCTCCGAGCAGCAGATCCGGCTACAGCAGTTTTCCACGCCGCTGCCAATTGCGGCGCTGGTCTTGCGGGCCACGGCGATCCGCAAGGGCGAGACCGTTCTGGAGCCCTCGGCTGGCACCGGTGCACTGGCCGCTATCGCCGCCCGGGCCGGTGCCATGCTTTTGCTCAACGAGATCGACCCCTTTCGCCAGCGCCTCCTGCGCGCGGTTTTCGGCGGCGAGGTGACGGGCCATGACGGCGAGCATATCGACGATCTGCTGCAGACGCCGGTTCTACCCGACGTCGTGGTGATGAATCCGCCTTTCGCCTCCTCGGTCGACCGATCCCGAGACAAGCACATCGCCGCCAAACATCTCATTGCGGCTGCAAAGCGCCTGGCACCCGGCGGGCGCCTGGTGGCGATCATGCCGCCGGGGTTCACGCCCGAACGCGATGCCGCGCATTGGTCCCGCGCCTGCGATCTCCTGACGCCACGATTGGCGCTGACGATGCCGGGGCAGGTCTACCGCAAGCTCGGCACATCTGTCGAAACCCAGCTCATGGTCTTCGACAAGGTGCAGGAGGGCGGCGAGATGATCCGCGCCACTTTGTGCGATCTGGATGAAGCCCTTCCATTTGTCGATGCCGTGGCCGCAACACGGACCGAGATGAGCTTGGCCCAACGGGTTGAAGCGATCCCTCATGCTCGGCCGACCGTTCGATCATCTGTCCCGCGCAAGACCGCTGCCGGTGTTATCACCGCCCCCACAGCCAGGGCCAATGCCGTCCGTCCGCTCAGCTTCACGAGCCTTCAGACCCCGCGCGACAACATGCCCATCTCGGACATCTATGCGCGCTACCGTCCGCAACGGATCGAGATTGCGGATGCGCAGGAACATCCCACGCCGCTCGTTGAAAGCATCGCCATGGCCTCGGTTGCCCCGCCCATGCCCTCAAACACGGGCCGTGATGACTTGCGCCTGCCCGCACGGTTGATCGAGGAGGGACATCTGTCCGAGGCGCAGCTCGAGACCATCGTCATGGCACATGATGCCCATGGGCGTGATCTGCCCGGTCGGTTTACCATCGATGACGACCAGACCAAGCTGACGCGCGCCGATGATGACCCTAATGCACGTGCCTATCGCCTTGGCTATTTCCTCGGCGACGGCACCGGTTGCGGCAAGGGCCGCGAATGCGCGGGGCTCATTCTCGTGAACTGGCTTTCCGGGCGCAGGAAGGCGATCTGGGTTTCCAAATCCGCCACGCTCATCGAGGACGCGATACGCGACTGGACCGATCTCGGCGGCTCGCCCGCCGACATCCAGCCGCTCTCCAAATGGAAACCGGACCAGCCCGTCCCTATGGGTGACGGTATCCTCTTCGTCACCTACGCCACGCTGCGGTCCGCGGGCAAATGCGGCACCACGCGACTGAGCCAGATCCTCGACTGGATGGGCGAAGACTTTGAAGGCGTACTGGCCTTTGATGAGGCCCATGCCATGCAGAACGCGGCCGGGTCCGAGCAGGGCAGGGGGGTCAAACCCTCCCAGCAGGGCCTTGCTGGCCTGCGGCTGCAACTGGCAGCACCCCGCGCCCGCGTCTTCTACATCTCGGCCACGGGTGCCACGAGCGTGCACAACCTGGCCTATGCCGCGCGGCTGGGGCTCTGGGGGCAGGGCCCCGAATACCCCTTCCCAAGCCGCGAGAGCTTCGTCTCGGCGATGGAAGCCGGCGGTGTCGCCGCCATGGAGGTGGTTGCCCGCGATCTCAAGACGCTCGGGCTCTACACGGCCCGCGCCCTCAGCTTCGACGGCGTGGAGTATGACGTGCTCGAACACGCGCTCACCTCGGCCCAGATCGAGATCTACGACGCCTATGCGGGTGCGTTTCGAACGATCCACCACAATCTCGAAGCCGCGCTGACGGCGACCGGCGTCAACGACGCCTCTGGCGAGACCAATGCCTCGGCCGCTCGCGCCTCGGCCAAGTCCCGCTTCGAGAGCACGAAGCAGCGTTTCTTCAACCATCTCCTGATGGGCATGAAGGCCCCGACCATCATCCGCGCGATCGAGGATGATCTGGCGGCGGGCAACGCCTGCGTCATCCAGGTGGTTTCGACAGGCGAGAGCCTGCTGAAACGCCGGCTTGAGACGATGGATTCCGACGACGAGCTCGTCGAGGGTGCCTTGACGCCGCGTGACTACGTGCTGGGCTACCTCGAACAGGCCTTCCCAATCCATGCTCAAAAGCTCGTCGAGATCGACGGCAATATGGTGGTGGAACCTTTACGGGATGAGACCGGGGCGCTCGTTGTCTCGCGCGAGGCGCTCGCCCTGCGCGATGCGGCCATGATGGAGTTGATGACGCTGGCCCCGATCCCTTCGGCGCTGGATCAGATCCTCTGGGCCTTTGGCGACGATGCCGTGGCCGAAGTGACCGGAAGGTCGATCCGACCTCTGAAGGCGGACGATGGCCACCTCTTCATCGAGAAGCGCGCCGCCAGCAGCAATTCATCCGAGACCCAAGCCTTTATGGACGGCGAAAAGGATATCCTGATCTTCTCCGATGCAGGCGGCACGGGCCGGTCCTATCACGCGGCCCAAACGGCGAAGAACCAGAAACGGCGGCGGCACTATCTTCTGGAGCCCGGCTGGCGCGCGGATGCGGCCATCCAGGGGCTCGGGCGCACGCATCGCTCGGCTCAGGTCAGCGCGCCCTTCTTCCGGGTCTGCACCTCGGATGTGCATGGAGAGAAGCGTTTCACCTCGACGATTGCCAAACGCCTCGACCAGCTGGGGGCCTTGACCAAGGGTCAGCGCGAGACCGGCTCGCAGGGCATGTTCCGCGAGGAGGACAATCTCGAAAGCCCGATCGCACGGGCGGCGCTGCGTGGGTATTTCGCCGATCTTGCCGCCGGGCGCGCTGAGGCGATGAGCTACGAGAGCTTCACCGACTGGACCGCCCTGCGGCTGATCGACAAGGACGGTGTGCTTCTCGAGGAGCTTCCCCCGATCCAGCGGTTTCTCAACCGGGTGCTTGCCCTTCCCATCCACATGCAAAACGCGCTCTTTGCCGAGTTCATGCGCCGGATTGCCGATCAGACGGAACGGGCGCGCGCGGCGGGCACGCTCGATCTCGGCGTCGAAACCCTACGCGGCGACAAGATAGAACAGGTCTCCACGGAAGATCTCTGGACCTGCCCGAAATCTGGCGCCGTGACGCGGATCATCGGACTTGAGGTGACGGACCCGGTCCACGTGCTGTCGGCGGATGACGCCCTGTCGCGCAACCCCGACAAGCTGCCGATGGTCAATCGCGCCTCCGGTCGCGCGGCGCTCATCTCGGCGCGGCCCATGCAGATGTATGACGAGGACATCGTCACGCTGATGCGCAAGGTGGTGCGGCCAAACGGGTCGAGCTATCTCGAAGAGGCGCGGTTCGAGTCCTCGGCCTGGGAAGACATCGGAAGGCCTGAGTTCGCAAGGCTTTGGGATGCCGAGGCTGCGTCCCTGCCGAAAACCACCACGACCAAGCTCTACCTGCTGACCGGGCTGCTGCTGCCGATCTGGAAGGACATTCCGACCACCAATGAGCGCATCTACCGCGTCACGCCCGACGGGGCGACCGCCATGATCGGGCGCACGCTAAGCGAGGAAGGGGCGGCCGCGCTGCGCGCCCGCTTCCTCGTCTCCAATCCGCAAACGCCGCAGGAGATGTTAACCGCCGCCCTCGGCACCACCGCACATGTCGATCTGGGCCGGGGTCTCACCCTGACCCGTCGCCGCGTCGCAGGCGAGATGCGTCTCGAGCTTGGCGGCGCGGACAAGGGCATGATCGAAGGCCTCAAGGCCATGGGGTGTTTCACGGAGATCATCGCCTTCCAGTTGCGGGTGTTCCTGCCGCATGGGGACGGGATCGACACGGGAAGCATTCTGGCCCGGATCGTTGGGCAGGGAGCCGCTAGAGCTGCAGAACAAGCCGCCTGAAAAGTCAAAGCGAGCTTCCGGTCGGGCGGCGTGGATCGGGATTTGGCCGATCTGCGCTTTCCGGACGCGCGCTGACCAATGCCACGCCCGGCCCCCCAAATTCAGACAAGAGGACTGACCCATGACCAATCCCCAGATCGATTATGCCGCAATGGCGGCTCAGTGGCGTGCAGAGCGCGAAATCACCTTGAAGGCATCCCGAGCGGAGCTGATCGCGCAATTGCGCGCGTTTGGCATCAGCGAGGTCACTGCCGAATACGAAGGCTACGGCGACTCCGGCAATGTCGACGATGTGACGGTGCAGCCTGCAGAGGTCCAACTGCCGGAACCGCTTGCCACCGCCGTGGGCGATTTCGCCTGGTCGCTCGCCTATCACCATCACCCGGGGTTCGAGAACAACGAGGGCGGCTACGGCACGCTGACCTGGGACATAGCACTAGACAGCATCACCCTCGATCACGCGGACCGCTATGTCGAATGCTCGCACAGCTATGATGAGGGTCTTTGAGATGGCCCATCCGCTTCATCATGCTGAAAGCTCTGCCCGGAAATTCGGCGGGGTGCCGCCTGACTATCAGGCCGTGCACGATTGGTTTGACGCCTCGAAAGAGCATCTCGCGCTCTTCACGCACCGCGCCATGCGCCACCACGCTCAAGGCCTGTTCGAGGCGGAACGGGTTTTCGGCCTGACCCTGACCAATAGCGCGGGTCGGGACATACCCGTGCGCTGGATCGGCGAGCAGCATGTGCGTGAAGACTGCCAGGGCCGCATCCCAAGCATGGCGGACTGGCTGCGACGGATCCAGCCCGAGCCATGGATGGCCAATGGCCATATCAACCGGCATGGCGGCTCCGAGCCCTGCGGCGACCCAAGGGTTGCCTGGGCCTCCGAGGTCGCCGCCGGACGAACGGTTCTTGGCCTGAAGGATTGGATGGCGGCGCGCGCGACGCAAACCACGCAAGGTGCCTGACAGCTCTCGGTCGTTTGCCAAACGAATACTGCATGGAAGCCCGGTTGGAAGTTCGGGCTTCTTGCGTCGTTTCCCCACCAATCTTCTTAAGGAGGATCACATGACACTCGATGACATCAAGGCGGCCGTCGATGCCGGGCAGACCGTGCATTGGGCCAATACCAGCTACATTGTCCATAAGGACCGGCTCGGTCAGTACCTCATCACCTATGTGCCGAATGGTAGCTGCATCGGTCTGACCGACCGGGGCGGGCACCGGTTGAACGGAAAAGAAACGGAGTTCTTCGTCGCGCGATCGAAGGACAGCGCGGAAAATCCGGGCAGCCAACCAAGACCAGACGGGCAGGGGAGGAGCGTAGCACCCGGAGGCGCGGGGGCGCTCCCACTCGGAGGGTAGCTCTGACCCGCGGGCGGGGCTGAAAGGAAAGCAGGCTTTCTGATTTGTGATCCCTCAAGGGGTCGAGAAAGCAATCCCGGATGCGTTGGCAAGAACGTCAGGCACCGGCCAATCCAAGAAGGAACCATCCCATGTTCGCAGGAACCCTCACCCGCAATGTCGAGACCGCAGCCGCTCAGTACACCGGCATGATCCACGGGACGCGCTTTGACATCGCCATCCAGTTGGAGGCGCGGGCCAAGATGTCCGAACGCAGCCCGGATTTTGACGTGACGGCAGTCAACAAATCAGGCCGCAAGGTGCGCATCGGCACGGCCTGGAACGAGACCGGCAATACCAGCGGCAACCCCTACATCTCGATGCAGATCGATGTCGGCTTGGGTCCGTTCCGGGTCAACGCGGTGCAGACGAAAGAAGCGCGCGCGACCCAAAGCGGGGAGTTCGAGATCATCCCGCTGGTCTCGAACGGCCTGATGAAATCCGGCTCGATCTCGGGCGAGCTCACCGCCATGGACGCTGACAACGCCTTCACGGGCTACATCGCCAACATGATGTTCGATCTGGAGTTCATGCTGATCGAGAACAGCTACAAATCCGAGGAGACCCACCCCGATTACCGGATCGAGGTCAGCTCGCCCCGGGGTAAACCAATCCGCGTCGGCTCGGCGTGGATGGCCAAAAGCAGCCGCACGGGCAATGACTACCTGTCGCTGCTGATCAACACGCCCGATGGCGACCTGCGCGTCAACGCCGTGCAGAACGAAGAGCAGCGCGGCGGGCAGACTTTCTCGATCATCCCGTTCATCGACAGCGGTGAGCAGCCGCAGGACGCAGGCGCGGGGCTCTCGCTGGTCGCGTGATTAGCGCGCGAGAGGAGGCGATCTGAACCGAAAGGGGAGCCGTGGGATCACGGTTCCCCTTTTTCTTATCTCGATGTCGCAGCGAGACATATCGTACGATACTTGGGAAGACACCATCCATATCCTACCGGAGGTTGAGATCTACATCAATTCCAGGATGCTACGCTGCAGCTTGGCAAATGAGTCACTCGTTGTGGTCACTGGGTGTTGGGTCAATTGAACTCGCACATCGCTGCGCAGCGCGTGATCTCAGGGGATTCCTTTCGTGCGGCACTATGGTCTTCTCTCACTTGCTGTTTCTAGTGTGACGTGGTCAGTCCCACATTAAGGTGAGCCGAGAAAGATGTTGCGGAAAAGGCCCGAAGACGCGTTTTAGGTCTTATAGAAACGCTTTAGATCGCGTCGCTTGCTCAGTTGTTGCGGTCGGTATGGTTTGACCTCTCCGAATTGAGCGACCGCGGTCGCCTGCATGCGTTCTTGTACGGATGGGTGGAGAGGGAAATCGTCGCCGACTTCTCGGATTCCTTTTTTCCATGGAATGCTGACTGGTCCGAACGCCAAGATCGCGTCCTCGCGGTGCTGCAGGCCCAAAGGATCAGGAGCGCGGTTAAGGTAATTTTCGTTGATTTTGATTGAAGGCACACACTCCTTTAACTCATCGACCATCCAGTCTAGGGCGATATCACTGAGACGGGATTCGGCCTCGGGGTAGCTGCCACCGATGTCGCTGTGACAACCCGGGAACCAGACCTGCTTGAGCCAAGCCGGTTCTCGGTTCTTGGTCTCTATAGCGGCTTTTTTGGACGCCCATCCAACTCGCGGGAAGTCTGCGCGGTCTTCATCGATCGCCATGGCGTGGCGGGCGTGGTTTACGTCGGGATCCAGCCACATGTCGTAGTTGCGCTTGTTCCAAGCGGCGAAATGCCCTGTCTTCAGAATCTGTGGCCAGTCTGTAGGGCGCAATATCTTCAATTTGCGACCAGGATCATCCGAGAAATACTTGAAATTATCGAGCAGAAGTGAGCCGAGTTGCCAAACAAGCGCTCCGAGCAAGGCGCCGAGCGGGATGACAAGAAGCAATGACCATCCCAGCACGATTCCGGCAAGAAAGGCAGCACCGACTGTGAACGTCACTCCCCAAACAAGCGCGCGCACGACCGCAGTCCGCAGTGACGCCACCGTATCGAACACTCCGATGAAGGTTGGCTGAATATTGCCCTGATTGTCTTCGCCCTCGAGGGGAGCACTCGAATACTTCTCGCGAAATCTGTGACCGAGCTCTTCGCGATGCTTGAAGTACGGGTTCTGTCCGCGAGGCTTTCCGGCACCGTGGTTATAAACGAACTTCACCGCATCCGTGGCGATCTTGCGTAAACCGGGTCCGTGACGCGGGATGGGTTTGCCATCGGGCATTTGTGTCGGGATACCGCAAAGGTTCATGACATTCGCTAGTGCCCTGACCGTGTACGCCCCGCGCGAGAAGCCGAATAGCAGCACACGGTCACCGGGCTCATAATGGGCGATGATCTGTTCATAGCAATCGATGATATTGTGATCGATGCCGGTGCCGACTGCGCTTTCAAGGATAGGTTTGATGCGGCCAAAGAGTCCCCCGCTTTCGCCCGTGCCCAGCCCAGGATCGTAAAAGGTGACTTGATCCTTTGGGCTAATTGGTGAGTCTGGGCCGGGACGCATGGCGCGATACATCTTGTAGACGTTCGAAAGGCGTTGGTCCGGCCTAGACCCGCCCATTTGCCCGGTCCCATCGGAAAAAATGGGAGTGTCCTGACCTCTGTGTATCTGGCCCGGTCCATGCGGTTTCAGATACTCAAGCGTCGAAGCGCTCGCCGA
>NZ_JACJUQ010000035.1 GCF_014235845.1 Pontivivens nitratireducens
TTCGAGATGGTCATTCATGCTTCCTTTTGGTGAAGCATGAACCGGATCAATCATACACAAAAGGTCGGACACTCTCGAAAAAATACAGATATTCTTTGTCATTTTTTACCTTTTTCCTTCAGCCTGATTGACTTCTGTCTGTTTAGGCCGTCCGCCGGATCGCTTTAGCGAGAGTGGAAGAAAACAGTCTATCTCGTCAGCTGTGAAGCTCATGTCTTCCATCTCCTTCAGCCGTCTTTGGGCCTCCTCGTAGGCTTTTCCGTCAGTCTGAGGTGCCCCTTCATAGAGGGCAGAAAGTATGGCCTGTAACTCGTCCCGACGCTCAACTGCGGCTTCATGTGACAGTCTTGGCAGATCGGTTAGCAGTGAGAGGTAGCATTCTCGGACGTTCCAGAGCTTCGCGGCTGCGTCACGATGTTTTTGGGCGATAGCACCGGGATCGAAGTTCTTCAGATAGGCCGCAACAAATAGCGTCATAAATGAAATGCCGACAGTCGCGACCTCGACCCATAATTCTTCTCCCACCACGACTCCGATCGCCCCTGCGCTCGTCAGTGCTGAAAGGGTGATTTGCAAAACCTTGTACCTGCGAAGTGTATCGGCAGAGCGATCGGCCATACGTTCGTGGGTTTTGTGGGTATAGACCACCCGTCCGAAGCATTCACGGACCTGATCCTCGAACGCGATATCGTAATCAGGCGGCATAGTCTTCATCCTCGGCATCTTTCACACGGATCGGGACGTGGATGTTGTCACGCGCAACGACCACGCCTCGGCTGACCGCGTAGCATTCTACGAGGTGATCTCCCCGGAAGTTTGTGGTCTCTTGGCGCTCACCGCGACCTTCGTCGCGCACGATCTGTCCTCGGATCACGTCTCGACGCTCGGCTTCTTCGCCACGGTTCAAGACCTTCCAAAACAACTCGGTATCATCGGGAAGATCGGTTGCATCCGCGATGAAGAATCGAAGGCTCTTTTTCGGCAGCAGAACGCCATGCCGCTCCAATAGGTCCCGAAGCATTCCCGGACGGAATCCATCCTGCGTCACTTCGCAGTTGATACGAAGATGGTATCGAATATCGACCGGAAATCTGTCTTCGACAAACTGCTCAGTGTTCTTGAAGACATGCGCGAATGCGGCAGCCTCTCCCGCTGCACTCTTTGCCGGTGCTGGGTAGGCGTTCCCGAACACATCCCGCCATTTTTGGCGCTCGTTCTTCTGTCCGCTCGCATCGATGGCTTTTAGACATAAATCGTATGCCTTCTTCGCCTTCCGCTCGAACCGCTTCTTGACGCGGACGCGTTGGCGACTGCCAAGCGCTGCATACTCGGATTGCTTGGGCTGATCAGCCAGGAATTCGAAGAAATCTCGGCACATGTAGTCGTAGTAGTGGTAGCTCTTGGTAACGTATTCGTCGGTCGACTCGAGGAAGTTGTAGGCGAGAGTGTCGATCAGAAGGCCGCCCATGGCGACGCCGTGCTTGTTCTTCCAGGCGCGCGCCATCTTGCACAAGCGGCGAAGGTTCCGGTTCTTGCGCTCATTGGCTTCTTTCATTTCATCGAGTTCAGCCTGCGGCTTGGTATTCTTCCACGACCCACCGTTTGCGGTGTCAGGGTACTTATAGCTCCCATCAGCTAGCTTGAAGGCCGGCATCACTTCGATGTGGAAATCGTTGTAAAGCACCCGGACAACCAAACGATCCACCTTGACGGTCGTCGAAGGGTATCGCCGCTTGATCGCAGCCTTGGCATCGTGAAGAAGCCGATACTGGCCCCCAACCTTGTAGCTATCCCACTTCCCGGCAGGCATGATGTAGATCATGTCCAAGTCGGAAATGCCCTTGATCGCCGTCCAACGGCCATAGGAGCCAACTTGAAGGCTGTTAGCCGTTTTTGACTCTGTGTCGCGAAACTCCTTGTTAAGGGAAGCAGTGACTTCGCCGTATCGCAAGGCAATCGTCGCGGCATTATCGATCTTGATGTTATCGAGAAAGGTCTTGAAGTCTTCAGAGATGCCCATTGAAGTCTCGCGTTTTTGCCGGTTCAGCGCCTCTTAGGCCGGCGCGGCGGTTTACAAATTTGCCTTTCTTTCGGCTTCCTGTTATAAGTTAGGGACGAAAGGCCGCGCTTTCAAGCGTTGTAGTTTACAAAAAATCAATCATATAGGTGGAATGTAAACCACCCACTGGGAGGACGTTATGATTGGCAAGCGACTCAAAGGAGCCCGAGCGGCATCTGGCCTCTCGCTCCGTGCACTTTCCGATGCCATGGAGAACAAGGTATCCGCTCAAGCCATAGGCAAGTACGAGCGCAATGAAGACATGCCCGGTTCGGGCGTGCTGCTAAGTCTTGCCCGAGCACTCGGCGTCTCTGTGGATTTCCTGCTCAGCGATGATGAGCTTGAGTTGGAGGGCGTTGAGTTTCGCAAGTCAGCCAGCTCTTCAGCCAAAGAGATCGCGACGATCGAAGCCAAGACGCTTAATATGGTTGAAAAGTACCTAGCTATCGAAAGCTTGCTGAATCTTTCGAGCCAGGAATGGGATGCCCCGCACGAAGCACCCTATTGGGTGGCCGATGTTCGTGATGCCGAGGACGCGGCTCGCAACATGCGTGCTTCTTGGCAGTTGGGTCATGACCCGATTCCAATGCTTGCCGAACTCCTCGAGGAGCACGGGATCAAAGTGCTGTCTTTGGATGTTGATCGGATTGACGGGCTTGCGGCGAAAGTGCGTCGAAAAGAGCACCACTCCGCCCGTGTTATCATGATCAAGAAGAAGACCTGGTCTGAGCGGAAGCGCTTCAGTTTAGCTCACGAATTGGGCCACATGGTTCTTAAAGTCGCCGAAGGGTGTGATTCAGAACGCGCCGCAAATCGATTTGCTGGTGCATTCCTCGTTCCGGCAGAAGTGCTACGGCAGGAGATTGGTGCCCGCAGAACGGACATAAGCATTGGTGAGCTCATTAGTCTGAAGGATCGGTTTGGCGTCAGCATTCAAGCGCTGACCTATCGATGCAAGGATTTGGACATCATCAACCAGGCAACATTTGCGCGTCTGTTCAAGGTCTATAAGCAACGAGGTTGGCGCGATGAGCCGTTCGAGGAGCCAAATTCCATTCCTTGGGAACGAGAAGAACCGGACCGCTTTCAACGTTTGTGTTTTCGTGCCCTCTCCGAGGGGTTGATAGGGTTGTCTCGCGCGGCAGAACTTCTCGAAATACGAGTAAAAGAACTGGAAGAACGGTTGGACCACATGGCATAGTGCATATGTGCAAGTTCTTGTTTCTGATACCTCCGTTCTGATCGACATTGAAAGAGCCTCGCTGACGGCGAGGCTCTTTGATCTCCCCTATGATTTTGTTGTCCCAGATATTCTTTTTGAAGCGGAACTCCTCGACTGGATGGGTCCTGATCTGATCGATCTGGGACTGAGAGTAGAAGAGCTCACGCCAGAAGAAACAGCACGCGCGACAGAGCTGAAGCGGGCGAAAGCTATGTTATCGACGCCAGATGTCTTTGCATTTTGCCTGGCGGCTGGAAGAGATTGGGTTCTCCTTACCGGAGACGGTGCGCTCAGGGCTGAGGCAGAGCGCCAAGAAATCGCGATGCACGGCGTCTTGTGGGTGTTCGATGAGATGGAACGTCACGAGGTTTGTTCGACCGTTCTCCTCAAGTCGGGCCTCGAGGCGGTTCGTGATCACCCGAGATGCAGACTTCCCATTAGGGAAATCAATAGGCGCCTTGCGAGATACTAGCTTGTTTATTCGGCTTGCTGGAAGGAAATTGTTGCGAAGCTCTTCTTCGCTTTAGCCTTGCGGCCTCCCCAGCTCGGTACGCCAAGTCGCAGGGGAGAACGGCCCTTCGGTCCGTCGCGCATTCGGCCATGCGGCCTCACCGCGGCGTCGCGCCCGGCATCCCGGTTTGCCCGCCTCGCGAGCACGTCCCTCCCCGGCCGCTCCGCCGGATTGCGCTCTGGTCTGTTTTGCGGGGCAAAACGATCCCGCCGCTCCATCCGTCTCACGCGTCCGGTCTGGCCGTTTGCCTGCTCGGGTCGGGCAAACCTACCGTCAAAACACACACACATGAGCGTGGAAGCATATCCTCCGGATGGCCCCCAAATCAGCCCGCGTCAAGGATCGCAAAACTTTTCGGCGAGGGCGGTGCCAGTGGTACAGGGCGGTCCCGTGCGTGAGCGCGCGCATGTGTCGGGTGCTGCGCGCGGAAAACTTTTGCGCCCGGCAAGCCGGCGGCTACGCCGTCCCTGACCCGGGCAGATTCGGAAACCAGGCATTCGGCCATGCCCCCACACTCACGTGGTGGCCTTGGAACCGAACACTGGAGACCAGACATGGCTTACGACACTGCGAACACCTACGAGACCATCGAGCTTTTCGGGCTGACCGAGAAGGATGCACAACTCCCGATCCCCGAGGATCACATCCTGACCGACCACATCATCCGCGAGAGCTTCGAGGCTTTGCTCGGGCAGCTGCGCGGGACTGGGCTTGAAGCCGAAATCGAACCGCTGGCCCATGGGCTCGCCACGATCCTGCAGCGGCGCAAGGTGGCGCTTGGCAAGGAGGTCGACCGCACCGCCGACAAGATCGGCGCGCTGGCAAAATCCCACGACGGATCGGAGATCGCTGAGACCGCGCTCGAAGAGGCGCAGGCGCGCTTCCTGCAGTTGCGCGAGATTGTCGGCGCCATCGAGGTGATGAGCGAGGCGGCGGCGGAATGCTACGAGATCGAGACGGGCCACGCTTTCATCCCGGCAGCCGGGTCGCGCGCAAGCGTCCGGGCGCAGGAGACCGGGGCAGTCTTCGAGGCACGGCAGCTCCTTGAACAGCACGACCGTGAGACTGCCGAGAAGTCGAAAGTCGAGGGGGTGCCCCTGATCGTCTCAGGCGCCACCGACTGGACCGATGTCGATGTGATCTTCAACACGCTCGACAAGGTTCGCGAACGGATCAAGCAGAACCGCAACCAGGAGATCTTCCTCTGCCACAAGGGTGGCAAGCACGGGGCAGAGATGATTGCGGCTCGGTGGGCCCGGGCACGCGGGATAGCACAGGCGCGCTTTGATCCTCGATGGTCCGCGCATGGACGGGCGGCACCGTTCAAGTGCAACGACGAAATGCTGGACGACAAGTTCGCGGCGACGGGGGTTGTCCTCTTCGGCGGCAACGGGGTCGCGCTGAACCTCGGGCAGAAGGCGGAAGCGAAAGGCCTGACGGTCATGCGGGTTGCGGACCCGGCGAAGAAGACCGCGGAGACGTGAATTGAGAGGGTCGCCTTCGGGCGGCCCTTGCGTCGTTTCTCATGGGCGTGGCAGTTCTCTAAATTACTTTGCCTAGCAATTTTATGTTTTGATAGGTATATGCGTACCAAGCAAAACTTGGAAATGAATGGCATGACCCTACTCAGCAGCATCGCGATGAGCGCCTACACCGATCTGGTACGGCTCCTGAAGGACGACGCTTTGTCCGGTGTCGAAGGCAAGCCGACGCTCAAGGAGCGCGGCGACAAGGCCTATTGGTACGCCGCGCGACGCGTCGGAACGGAGATGCGGTTCATCTATATCGGCGAGGACAGTGACGAGACGCGCACACGAATCGACCGGATCGAAGAGCTGCGCGCGACCGCCAAGGAGCGGCAGGCAGAACGGTCGCGGCTCGTTCGACTTCTGCGCGCCGAAGGCATGACCCCCACAGACCGGGCCACCGGGTCCATCCTGTCCGCGATGGCCGCTGCCGGAACTTTCCGTTTGGGTGGCACCATCGTCGGAACCAATGCATTTCGCCTCTATGAAGGCGAGCTTGGTATCCGCCTGCCTATTGGCGGTATGGCCAACACCGGCGATATCGACATCGCCCAGTTCGAAAAGCTCAGCGTGGCGCTGCAGGATCAGGTTGACCCGGGTCTGGCCGAGACCTTCTCGGCGCTCAAATTTGATCCCTTACCGGCTCTTGACCAAGGTCGGACCTGGCGATGGGCGCAAGGCGGCAGTGGCCAGTTGGTCGAGTTCCTCACACCGGCGTTCGGGGATGAGACCATTCGTGATCTGCCAGCATTGGGCGTGAATGCCCAAGGATTGAACTATCTCAACTTCCTGATTGCCGAACCGATCCACGCGGCGGCGATCTATCGTTCCGGCGTTCTGGTGCAAGTGCCGCGCCCGGAGAGATACGCGATCCATAAACTGATCATCGCGGATCGGCGGCGGGACGGGGCGGGGAGCCTCAAGTCTGCCAAGGACCGCGAGCAGGCGGCTTTCCTGATCGCGGCGATGGTCGAGGACCGGCCCGATGATCTGGCCCGCGCCTATGCCACTGCGCTGGAGGTTGGCCCACGCTGGCGCGAGCACATCGGCAACTCGCTGAAGCGGATGCCTGAGACGAAACTAATCCTCGACGGGTTGGGAGTGTGATTACCGCAACGGGGTCGCGCTGAACCTCGGGCAGAAGGCGGAAGCGAAAGGCCTGACGGTCATGCGGGTTGCGGACCCGGCGAAGAAGACTGCGCAGGATTGAAGAGAGGGGGTCGCGCTTGGCGCGGCCCTTTCGTCATGTCTCATGGCGCGTGCGATCGGTCACGCGTGATCGGCAGTCTGCGGCAGCCAGCACCGTTATCCCTCTACCAAGTCCGTCAGAGTGCGGCCCATCCGCATCGGTATGGGCTCGGGATGGTGCGCACCTCACGCACATCGTCAGCATCGCAAGACACGAAGGCTCGAAACGTCGCACTTGAGGCTAAAGACTTGCGCGTCCCTCGGGTGGTGTTTCGGAACATCGCATCCACGCGGGCGGGCTCCGTCAGCACCCCGGCCAGGATCCGCGGGACGCGGACGCGGATGGTGGCTGCGGCGTGATGGGAAGGGTCATCCGGGTCTCTCCTTTTTGCTTATAGATGTGGATCGCACGGGGTCGGCCAGTTCGTGCCCTCAGCATACGCTTCGGCAAGCACAAATACGGCTTCCACGGCGGAGCCGCGGACCCTCCGCATTTGCGCTTGCGACCGGGCCTCTTGCCCCCGTGCCGGGTGATCCCCATCGCAACAAGGAGTAACCCAAATGAACAACCACTACGTCGCTACCGTCCCCGTCAAGTTCACCGATACCGATGGCCAGGAGCGCACCCGTTTTCAGCGCGTGGGCGCGATGTTCCGCAACACCCGCAACGGGGATGGATCGGAGTTCTTCAGCCTCAAGCTCGACTTTCCCGTCGCGGTCTCGGAGCTGGTGATGTTCCCACCGAGCGCGAAAGATCCCCAGGACTGAATCCTCTGACGAGGATGGGCCGCCCAGGACGATCTTGGGGCGGCCCGATCCCTGTTCCAGGGATGCCGGTCCCTACGCGTTCAACGGACGCACTCCGCCCGGAATGATCAGGCCGCGACAGACCGGCCAGTCAGCCTCAAGGGGGCCATCCACAAAAACCTATCGGCCAGGGCCTCCCGGTTTTTGCGGCAGAGATTTGGCAAGCCAAATCTGGCCCTCCTTGACCCTGCCTGTCCGCCCTGTCGGTGAGGTTTGCGCCCGCCCGCGCTTCCGTCCGAACACATGCCAGACCGTGTGAAAATGGCACCCCAGTGTCCACGAATGCGTGGAACGATTGGGTTTGCA
>NZ_JACJUQ010000036.1 GCF_014235845.1 Pontivivens nitratireducens
ATGCTGACAAACAAGCGAAACGTGCTCGATTCGCCGACAGCCCCATTACGGCATCTTTCGCTTTTCAGGGTGACGGGATGAGACTGCGCTGGCCTCCAAGGCGTGGTCAGGACTTGGGTTCGACCTGCCGCTTCGCATCAATCAATGCCTGTGCGGCCTGCATCACCTGAACCTGTGAAGTTCCATCGCGTGCATCCTCAAGCGCGGCCTTTACCTTCATGCGAAACCAAGCGTCATACGCATTCGCTTCAGCGGCCACGGACATACTCCTCGAGACCCATATCCAGCAGCTTGCCGAGGTCATCGGGCATGTCTGCAACGCGCACATCAAATTGCGAGTGCTTCCATTTCATCCGAGATGCGCCTTGCTCATCGGTGCCGAAGTGCGGCTCTTCCTTACCCGTTGGATCCATTGCGCTTTCTCCGACTATACTATGGGTCGATGCTACATCACCCAGAGTGGTGCCGTAAACGGCAATGCCGAAAGATTCACAGCAAACCGGGCCACTTACCGGTCAGGCACCGCGTCAAGGGACGTCTCGAACCGCTTGTCCGCCGCCGCAGCTTCTTTCAGGAGCGCGTCGAAATCGTCAGGTGGATTTCCATCTTCCAGCATCCCTTTGAACGTCGCATAGGCATCCGTCTTGCTGCCGTAGGCGCGCAGGGTCTTGTCGTCGTTCACCCAGGCCGCCACGATGATCTTCGCATCGCTGTTGAACCGGTAGAACAACCGATACTGCTGGAAGAATTTCGCCCTGAACCAGTGCTTGCGGTGATCGCCGAGTGTGCCCCCTTGCCGAAAGGCGGCGGCACCGGGATCTGCCGGTATGGCCTCGGTCACCAGCGTGAAGATGGCGGCCAGCCGTTTCGTGCAATTTTTCTTGCGCCAGGCCTTGGGATCGCGTGCCTTACGCGCCTCGACCTCCAGGGTCAGCCATTCGAGCTGGTCCAGAAAGAGCGGATGCGCATAAATCGACCATCCGTTTACGACAAGGCGCGCTTGGGCAGGCACGCTATCGCCCCTCATTCATCCTCGAGCGACAGCGGCGCATTAAGATCGACGTCAACGTCTCCGACCAGTGCTGCAAGACGGTCATGCAAAGCCCCATCGAACGCCCGAATGCGGTCTGGATGCGCCTTGATATCGGCCTCGACAAAATCGAGAAAGGCTCCGAGCACGGGATCTTCCTCATCGCTGCGCACGGGCTCGATATAGACCCTGCCACTCGGCTCGGTGCAGTAGCGAATCTGGTCGCCCTTGCCCAGCTTGAGCTGTTTGCGCACACCCGCCGGCACGGTCGTCTGATACCGATCCGTGAGTTTCGAGACATCTTGTGCGAGCGCTGTCATGGCAGTCTCCTGAAAGAATGGGGTCTTTGCTGCCTGCGATAGGTAATGCATTTGCATTACCTTGTCAAGACAAGCCGCAGGATCTGCTGTCGTCGACCGGCCAATCAAACGGTTTTTTCGGAGTCGGGCTCGAAAACTGAAAAACCCGCCGCAATGCGACGGGCTTTTGCTTTCTTTGTGCAATGAGGGGAGGCATAGTGCCCGCAGTCTCAAAGCTCATGCCTTATATGGCACCGAAAGTCTTTACTGTCAATGTATCCACCGTTCACGGCTGATGAAGAACACCACCTTCCGAACGTCCTATCCGCACCTAGGTTTGCGACCTATCTGCGCGAAACCGGCAATGATAGGACGCGAGCTCTCCACCTATACCACTGGAATCTTCAAGTATCAGCCGCGTTCATGGTTCCACTCCATGTTTTGGAAGTTGCGCTGCGAAACGCGATCGTGGAAGCAATCGAAGCTGTCCATGGAGGAACATGGCCTTGGACACAAGGCTTCATCCGTTCGTTACCGAACCCGCGCGGTCCGGCATACAGCCCCAAACGAGACCTCGAAGGTTGCGCAGCACAGCAACCCACTGCCGGAAAGGTCGTCGCCGAACTGAAGTTCGTGTTTTGGGAGAAGATGCTGACAAACAGGCACCAAGGCAGACTGTGGGACGATCATTTCTACGCAGTGTTTCCGGACGCGCCTCGTGGTGTCGCTGCCAGCCAGCGCCGATCAGAATTAAGGTCTGACATTGAAGCCGTGAGGAGGCTCCGCAACAGAATCGCACACCATGAGCCTGTTTTTCCGCGCGCCCTTCAGGATGATTTTGATCGGATCATCCGCTGCATAAGATGGCGCAACGAAACGACCAGCAACTGGGTGCTGGAAATCGAGACGGTGCGCGCACTACTCGCAGTGCGCCCCTAAGCGTCCCGCCCCGCTAGGAATTCCGCCAGCACAGGACTGGCCGCGCCCTTTGCGGAGCTGAGCAGCTCTGAGCCCGTAAGCGAGGCCTTCGACAGGCGTACGAGCCCACCGGTTTCCTCGATGCGGTAGCAGCGGCGTTTCTGCCGACCCCGCCTGTAGTGCGTCGCGGTGACGATCTGGCAGGTGCTGCCATCGGTGAGCGTCACAGGGGAGGCGAGCTTGATCTTGTCGCCTTCCTGGTAATCCGGGATCGCAGCCCAATCCCGGCAGCGCTGGCGCCAGTCCTGGGCGTAGCTGTCCGGGTCTTTCAGGTAGGAGAGGAGTTTGATCAGCCCAAGGGGAGCGCGCGACTCGTTCGGGCCAGCGCTTTCCTCCATGTCCTTGTAGCCCCAGCAGCCGTCATCGTATCGGGTGAGGAAGACGGCACCGAAGGTGATCGAGCCGTCCGCGTCCGTGACATAGGTCGCGTCCTCGACAGGCGTGCTGTCAAGATTGGTGACCCTTGCCGCCGCATACCAGGTGGAGCCGACCTTGCAGGCCTTGACCAGTTCGGTTTTGCGCGTGTCGCCCTCGAAGGTGCACAGCCGGGTGATCTCCGCTTTCTCATCCGCGTAGGTCTGGACGCGGCCGTCGGTGTAGAAGAGCCAACCCATCACGCCACCCTCCGATCATCGATTTCCATCAGGGCATCGAGCGGCACGCGGTAGGGCTGCATCGCGTCGAAATCCTCGCAACGTTTATGGGAATGATTTGAAGCACCAATACCCTGCCGCGCTGCGCGCTCTCGGGACATTGGTGCTGCATCTTCTTCTTCGTATTCCCAAAACGCCGAATTGCCGCAGTTCTGAACGATTGCGAAGGTATCGCAGGCATCCTTGAGGATGACCCGGAAGGTGCCGCCGATGAGATAGTCCGAGGCCCGGCTCACGAAGACGCAGATACTGTGGCCATCGGTGGCGAGCCGGATCGCGCCCCGCCCCCGGTCGATGAGCACCTGCACATCGTCGAGGATGTCGGTGTAGAACTGGCCGGTCAGATCGCGGAACGCCATGCGGCGCTGCGCCATCCAGTCGGTGTCCCGGAACGGATTCATGCCGTCGGCGAAGGCGAAGGATGGATCGGCCTGTTCGGTGGTGACGATACGGGTGGTCGTGCAATCGATGCCGTTCGAGCGCAGATGCACACCATTGCCGACGATGAGGACCAAGGCGGGTCTGTCCACGGGTCCGTTCCAGTTGGGCAGGAAGGTCTGGCAGGCGCGCGCATGCGCGATCTGCGTCGCGACAGCGGACGCAGAAAACTTGAGAATAGCCATGGGGATGTCTTTCCATAGAGTTTGAGGGGGTCGACCCGCACGGGCGGCATGGTCCACGCGCGGGTCGCGTGGTTGCTCAGGCCGCTTGTGCGACCTCGCTGTCAGGCTCCGGGGTTTCCGCAGTGGGCTCCGCCTCATCAAACGCGACACCGGCGGTCTGCATCATCGGCGGGCACCATGCGGCCACGGCAGCGCGCTGCGCGTCCGTAAGTGTGGCGAAGGGCTCGGCGAAGAGCTTGTCGCAGAAGGCGACGATTTCCTTCTTGCTGGATGAGGCCAGCGTCACCGCCTCCTGGGCGAGGCCCAGATCCTCGCCGAGGATTTTCAGGAGCCAGGCCTTCTTGAAGCGATTGAAGAGCGCCGCATTCGGCGTCCAGTGGGCGCGGATGTCGGGCATGACCTCGATCTCGAACGCATGCATCAGGCTGTCGCGCTGGCGGTCCCGCGCGAAGCAGGACTGCGTTGTGCTGGCGGTTGCATAGGCCACGAGCCTGGCCTTCTCGCCTGCCTCCAGCGCGCGGAACGCCGCAAACTGATCGGCGGGCGCACGGGTGTCATCGAGCCACGAGAGATCAAGCGCATCATGCGCCGCCGCCACCTGCTCGAGCGAGGTCTCGTCGATCTTGTCCATCGTGGCGTGGCTGCGGTATTCCTTGCGGGCCTCGACCTTGATCGCCTGCGTGACACTCATGCCACTGGCCAGAACGTCACTGACAAGCTTGAAGAACGTCAGATCGAGCGTGGCCTCCGGATGCAGCGCCATCGCGGCACCGAGGGCCATGGCCCGCTCGGTCTTGAGATCCTCGGCCAGCGAGGCCGGGTAGCTGATTTCGCCGGCGTCGGGGGCTTCCTCCCCGGGCATGTTGGCCAAGGAGCCGCGCGCGCCCTCCTCTTTCACGTTGTCCTCCGGGCGGACGAGGCCCACATGGAGCGTGACCTTACCGGCCGACCACGACGCAATCACACCAGCGCGGGCGAGGTCCTCGGTGCTGTAGGCCTCCTGCAGGTCGCGGGCTTCCTCTTCCAGAGCGTCCACGCGCTCGTAAAGGGCGTTATAGGTGTCGTCCTCGAGCCCCTCATCCTCCATCTCGAGCTGCAGTTTCTCGAGTTCGGCGGTGATCTCATCGATGCGCTTTTGCGCAGCCTCATCAGGCTCGATCGGGCCGGGATAAACGCGGCCGTAGTCGGCCATGGTCGCGTAATCATAGCGGACCATCGCATCGGCCCAGGCAAAGCCCAGCTTTATGCGGGCCTCTTCGGCGGCGGCCCCGAGCTTCTCGAGCAGGATGGTCTCGACCAGCGCTGCATCCTCCAGCACGGAATGCTCTTCCAGAAGGTCAGCCGCGACGGCGCCGCCGCGGGCCTCGTAGTCCGCGCGCACGAAAGCCCCGATATCATCGCTGACCTGCACGCCGCGGGATTTGAGGGCCTGACGGACGGTATAGGCCTGCAGATAGCCGCCGTCCTTCGTGAGCGCCTCGAAGACCTCGCGCTGCGCCTCCTGGCTCGGGTGCTCGGCAAAGGCCTTCATCGTGTCGAGCGTGATCACCTTGCCCCGGGCCGCGGCGCGGATGTCGGGGTGGATCAGGCCATAGCGCAACCGGCCTTTCACGGCGGCCACCGTGGTGCCGAAGGTCTTTGCGATGGTCTCGGGCGTCTGGCCGTCGACCTCCATCATCCGCGCGAAAGCCTCGAACTCGTCAATGGCGTTCATCGGCGCCTGGGTGATGTTCTCGGCAAGTGACAGGGCCGTGGTGACGTCGCAGTCGTCAGGCACAAGGCGGCAGTCGATCTTGGTCTTCGCAGTGAACCCCTTGGTGGCCTTGTCGGCGCCCAGCTCCTTCAGGGCAGCGTGACGGCGGCCACCGGCGAGGACGGCATATTTGCCGTCGAGTTTCTGGACGATAAGCGGCTGGAGCAGGCCCAGCACGGCGATGCTGGCCTTCAGATGGGCGATGTTCTCGAGGTCATAAGTTTCCGGTGAGTTGCTGCGCACATTGGCGGGATGCGGGACCAGATCGCCGATGGCGACGGTGAGAGGGGCAAAGCTTGTGGTCATGGGATATCCTTCCAGGTGGGTAAGGTGTGGCCCGCGCCTTCACGCGCGTGACCAATCCCCGGCTTCAGGGATCACCATGACAAAAGGCCCACACTCCCTTTGAGGGGACAGTGGGCCTTCATCGCTTGGGGTGTCAGGAGGGGGTGTCCCCTGCCCTTCTACCAGTCGCGCGCCAGCATGATGGTCAGCACGCGCATGGTGGTGGCGGGGTTGTCCGGGATCTCAGCCCCGTAGCGGAAATCGGAATCTGCCTCATAGAGATCGATTTTCCAGAACACGGTCTCGCCACGGATCTCGACCGCCCCGAAATCGTGCCATCCCTCCGGGTCGTTCTCGGGCTCGAACGTGGCAAACTCGCCGGTTGCCTTCACCGCCTCGGCCATGAAGCCGTCACCGGCCTCCATGAGCGATCGGGTGACATGCATGCGACCCTGGATGGGCTGCGCGGGTGGTACCCCGAGGCAGGCAAGCTTGCGGAACGCGTCGTTCTGCGCCGCAATCACCGTCGGATCAGGACGGTCTGGCTGGGGTTGAACAGTCACGGACATGGGGATCTCCTTTGAGAAGTTGAAACACCCTTCCCAAAGCCCGCTTCCGTAATGGGGCGGGCCTCTGTCAAGGGTTTCGGGCAAGTCAAAAATCCCGGCGAAGATCTCATTC
>NZ_JACJUQ010000037.1 GCF_014235845.1 Pontivivens nitratireducens
TCATGGCCCGGCTCACGCTTTCTCCAATGGCGCGACCCCAGGCATTCCTACTTGAAGCCTAGAGTTACGATAGTATACTGATGATCGCAATAGTATATTATAATTTTTGCGGTATACGTTGATCACGATACCTTTAGGCACGTAACATGCGCTCGTTCAAGGATTTAAGCGGCTTTTGCTACCTTCGGTTGCGCATCCTACCTTTGATGCGCACATTCGTTCTGCTGTCGCTCGTCGGTTGTCCGGCGCTCGCCGGTCCATGCATCCCCCCGCCTCGGCCATTTGTTCCAAGAGATCCGAAGGTTGCCACGGAATTTATGGACATCCTCCGTCATGACTTCGAACTCTACTTCCGTGACGTACAGGTTTATTTTCGCTGCCTCGACGAGGAGCGTGCTCGCGCCTTCGAGGAAGCGCGCGAAGTCAGTGAGGAATATGGGCGCTTCTTGGGCTCGCTTCACCGATAACTTCGGGGCGAAGCTTTTGGTCCGAGTTGCGCGGGTTCCGAATTTGATAACTGGACTACGAGCGAAATTCAGCCGAGGCCCGTTCGAGCCCCGTCGTCAGCGGCTTAGGGGTCGGGTTTCAATAAGCGAGCCACGCTTCGGCCGGCCGACACAATGTAGGGCGGCATGGACAGCGAATAGTGGCCGCAATTTAGTTCCAATATGCTGGGCTCGGCCCCGGCGTCCTTCAGCCCTTGTATCAGCCGTTCAGAAAGCTCCGGCAGCACCACCTTGTCTCGTTTGGCCAATACCACATTTAGTTCGAGATTGTCCCGCGCAAGATGATGCGCATGGTTCACCAAGTTTAGTGGTCCCCATGCCCTTCTGAGATCGTCCAGTTCGATCGCGGGCTTGATGCTTTCGCAAATCGTTCGAGTTGCGCGCCCGGTCCACACCATGTCAGCAAGACTTCCAGCGGTCAGGAATAGCGCAGCTTTTGAAACAGTTTTGTCGTTGGCGGCAATCAATCCGGCAACCCAAGAGCCCAGACTCATTCCGAGTACAGAAATCTCTTTAAAACCTTGCTCCCTTAGCCAACGAATAAGCTTTCGACCGTCCCATACTGCCTGCCTCATGGATTGCATCGTCCGTCCGAGATTCGGGCTTAGCATGTAGTCGGCATAATCGGCGCCGGGACGGCTACGTTCGAAGTGATACGGCAGTGCCATCTCGACTACCGTGATCCCACGCCGGGAGAAAAAGTTCGCCAACTGTTGATACCGCGCGCTTGCATTCCAATGGTGAAACACAACCAAAGCTTTATCGAATGATCTGCTTTCTGTTACTTTCGCCCAGACGAGATTGTTCTCTGCGACGTCAGTATAAATTCCTGAAGGAAATTTGGCCCAATCTCCTTTGCGTTCGACGACCAAGTCGTTGTTACCCGGTTCATCGAAATAGGTTGGGTCCTCGACAGCCTGGTCTGCAAGATTACAGAAGGCCTCGATACCTGCCGGATGTCCGGAGCTAGGGAAGGCAAGTTCAGTGTCCAGAGCGAAGTCTGTCCGCCTCTTTACTTCGTCCCCCCGCTCTGCGCGTCGCTCATCCCAACGATCGAGCCAGCTATGATACACTTTCTTCTTCTCCTTGGTCAGTCACCCGCCATGTATCGATGCTTGGATAAATCAGGCCGTAGATTGCAGACAGCAGCCCGGTGCACAGCAAGATCGAGAAGCCGGCGACCGCGCCGATCAGCACGTAGACGATGACCAGAAGGGCGATGAGCGCCAACATCATTCCCAATTCTCTCCAATTTCGGCCACGTCCAATGTCTCCTTGCTGACGCAACACGGCCTGGACTCGCATAAGCCCATAGAGAAACACAGTGCAGGTCGCCAATACGATCAGCAGGCTGCTATAGTTCGTCGGCGTGCTGTATTCGAGCCAGTCGCTTGCCTTCTCATGATTTCCCAAAACTGACAGGAAATCGTTAGCCAACCAAGCCGTTATGGTCGATTCACTTGATAGCATAAAAGTGCTTTGGAGCTTCATGCATATGGCAATCAAGAGTCCCAAAATACAGCACCGAAAAATCCCACGCATGATTTTGAGACCGACTTGATTAGGCTGACATTGATATTCTCCATCTACCCACGATTCAGACTTTCGTCCAAGTTCCCAAGAATCGTGCGCTATTGTGAAGAGCAAAATGAGTCCTGCAAAGAAGAGAAAAAATACCGCACCCATGTAGAGATAGGCGAACCCGGTGAACGCGACCGCCTCCGGTATTGAAATGACGTGCGGGCGCTCAATCGCCATCCGAGCCCATTCCACCGGGTAGTTGCCGGTATCGCGGGTCAGTAATGGGCCTAAACACCTATCGATCCACTGAAGAACCGTAGCTATAGGTAAACAAACAAGAAAGGCCGCCCAATACGTCACCGAAAAGGTCGCGACTTTTCGCACCCACATGTCGTCATTCGCGATTCCTTCACCTTCAGGACTTAACAATGACCCCCTTGTACCCCTCCAATAGACCACTAAGTCACGCACGAATACGAAGTATAGCGGCATGAGCACCATGAAGAGGAGTGTCCAGTTCGGTGCCCATAAGTACCCAACCTGCTTAATCACACCATTCGCCTGCGGAAAAACAATGCTGTGAATGCCCAAAAAGTAAGAGGAAAATCCAAGGGCCACTGCCCCTGCGAACACTGACGCCGACAAATCCAAAGGGGATCCCCGGTTGAACACGGCCTCCGATGTTCTCGCCAAGCTAAATCTCCGCCTCGGCCATATAACCTCACCTTTGTGCGCCAGCGGTGACGGAACCACGGTATCAACATCGATTGCCGCGTTCTGAACCGTATCTGGAGGACTATGCGCATCGTGGCCGTCTGACCCCGCACGCAGCGCTCGCCTCCTGGCTACCAATCGTGCCCGGGCCACACTAAGTTCCGTTTGCCACTCGCTGGTCGCCTTCGGATCATCACACCCAAACACCCTTGCCAACCATCGAATGTTCTCGGTGCTGATTCCTTTCTCGTTGTCTTGGTACCAAAGCTGCACCGTTCGCAGCTCGATCCCGGACCGGTTGGCTTCGATCTGAGTGATTGCGGTAGCAAGAAGTTCGGGTGTCCACGGCCCCAAGGGTATCCCATCTTTGTCAGTAGGCCGACCCGCTCCGGCCGCGCTCAGCCGTCTGAACAACTCCTTAAAGTCACTTCCGTCATCCAACGGAGGAACAAAGTATTTTCCATTTTTTATCAAGGGCGTACCGTTGTTCGTTTCGTTCTATTTCGCCGGCGTTCGCTTCGTATCGTGAATTCGCGGCTCACGACAGTGCAACTACAGGCAGTGTGATTCGATCGCCATCCACTGGGCCAGAAAATGGCTGAAGTGATCGAAATCCTGCTTGGTGGTTGGAAACTGGAAGGAAGAAAGCGGTGAGACTGTTGAAAGAAGAAGCAGAGCCCATAGCCCGATTGTTTGGAAATGATCGGGAGCGCACGGTTGGATGGGTATACCTGTGGAATTCCTCTGAGTTGTCGGTGCTCTGGCTGGACGGACAGGTACCTGCCGGATCTATCGAGCCGCCGCTTCATCCCGAAGTGCTGGCAGAGGCAAAATCGTCGACACCAGTGAAAGTGATCGAATACCTCGAAGCGCTTTCGAGTGGCGGCGAGCATACCCAAATTAGCAGGCCTTAATAGTCATCGGAGCAGGTCTTTCAAAAATATACTATTGGCGCAATGAATATAAAATATCTAGAGAGACCGTCAACCTGCCAAAACTGTAGGAGAGTATTCATGCCCAAAGCGCTTACTCGTTTCGTCGTCCTTGTCGCTCTTGGCTCCACGTCTTTCTTCGGAACGGCCGAGCGGGTTAGGGCGCAAACCTATCCGATCGATTGCGCGATTCTCCTCTGTCTTTCAGGGGGTTGGCCCGCATCAGTGCCATGCTCACGCGCCCGCGCGGAATTCATTCGAAGAATAACCCCCTGGCCAGTAGAGCCTCCATTGCAGATATGGCGTTGTCCGATGAGAGCATCCCATGAACTCAATGGCACTGGTAAAAATGGCGGCCGTATCTTCGACATTCTGTTCGATATACCGCGTCATCCGCTGCTCCAGACGATTACCGTTGCCCCATCTCAGGAAGTCGGCCTGTCATCGACGGGCGTGTTCCCGGCGGAAAGGGTTGAAACGGGTGATAAGAGCAGTGACTTTTCTATTACGCTTGGTCGAGAACGCGCCGACATCGACATCAGCGGTCCGGAGTTTAACTTCGTGCGCTCGATACGAATCTTTGATGTGCGGAACGCTCGACAATATGAGGCAGGCAGCGAGGGGGACTGCGAGCGGAGCGCGGTCGTTGTACTTGGAACTTATGGCGTTCAAGGAGACTTCTCTTGGCAGCGTTCATCGATCGGAACCTTGCCGAAAGATCATGTGGGGCTGGAGAGGTGGGGCGACAATTGTCCGAGCATCCGCCACCGTTCGGTATTCGTCGAGTGGCGCGATTACGGGGGCAAATATGGCTACGAGCAGGTCAACTACTGAGCCCAGTCGGGAAAAAGCCATTTGTTTTAGATGAACTCACGCCGAAGGGCAATTTTCTGAGTGATGTGTATCGGTAGACCTACATCACGCCTTCACGCTCCAAGCGCTTGCGCGCCGCTTTGCGAGCCCGGCGGATCGCTTCGGCCTGTTGGCGAACTTTCTTCTTAGAAGGCTCCTCGAAGTGCTGCTTGAGTTTCATTTCGCGGAAAACGTCTTCGCTTTGAAGCTTTTTCTTTAAAACCCGAAGAGCCTGATCGACATTATTATCGCGGACACTGACCTGCATATGGATAACACTATTACTCATGGCGGCCGTGCCGGCTTCCTTCGTCGGTACGATCGGTTTCATCGGCATTGTCGGTCCATATGTGGCACGGCTTCTTTTAGGGGAAGATCAACGCTTCTTCTTGCCCGGAGCAATGCTAGCTGGCGCGCTGATCCTTTCGGCCACATCTGTGCTCTCGAAGGCCTTGTTCGGCGCTGTCCTGCCCATTGGCAATGTCACGGCATTGGTGGGCGCTCCCTTCTTTGCCGCTCTTATTCTGACCAAGGGGCGCAAAGCATGGTGACGCTGCAACTTGAAAACCTCGTTGCGCGCTATGGTCGGCATGAGGTCCTCAGCAAGGCAACAACACCGCCAATTCGAGGAGGCAGTGACGGCTCTTGTGAGGGCAAATGCGGCTGGTAAGTCCACGCTGTTTCGGCGCATCGCAGGACAGATGCGGGGGGCAGGGACTGTGCGCTTCAGCGATGCAGCCACGGAGGACTTGCGCTACATGCCGCAGGATACGGGGATGAATGCAGCGCTGACGGTCTACGAATCCATCATACTCGCGCTGAAGCGCGGTGGGAGCGGTTGACGCCTTTCTACTTCCGAGCTAACGGCCGTGAACGACGTATTGGCCAGATTGGGCATCACCGCTCTTGCTGAGCGGCAATTGCCGGAACTGTCAGGCGGGCAACGTGAGGTCGTATCGATCGCACAGTCGCTGGTGACGCGGCCGCGGGTTGTCCTCATGGACGAGCCCACCTCCGCGCTCGACCTTTGCCTCCAATACGAGGTATCGGAGGCTTTGCAATCCTATGCTGCTGAAAGCGGAGCTGTGATGATCCTCGCTTGGCATGACCTAAATCAGGTGAATACAGAATGCTCGGTCATCATTTTACCTCATAATGATCTCAAGCTGGCGGAAATTGCTGTTGAGCGGTTTCTCCGCGTTCCAGTGTCATGCCCGCAGTTTGCTGTGAAATCGGCCAACTACAGCAGCTAGGTCTCTTTTCGATCCACCCGGATCAACAACAATGGTTCCGGAATGGACCAACAGAAGCACGCCGCGAATGGCGAGTTCTGTCAAGAACCAGTTCACGTCACGTTCTGACAATCCCAAGCATTCTGGTGCCGTCACAACGACCTTATCCCCTTGATTTAGCGACAGCAGCAGTTGCTCTCGTTGGATGAGATGCTTTCGAGGACGCGTAGTTTGCCCTTCAAACTGGTCACACCAAACCTGTTCAATTACCCCATGCAGCGAAATTTCTTGTCGCGGGAGTGTCCTGACCTCTGTGTATCTGGCCCGGTCCATGCGGTTTCAGATACTCAAGCGTCGAAGCGCTCGCCGAAC
>NZ_JACJUQ010000038.1 GCF_014235845.1 Pontivivens nitratireducens
CGAGACAAGGGCACCGGTGGTGGCCTGCGTCGCCACGCGGTTGGCCCCGGGATTGCCGCTGGCGGCCATTTCCGAGAGCGTGTCTTCATCGAAGCCGAGATCGGCCAGCACCCGGTCCATCTGGGTTTCGATTTCGCCTGCGCCGGAGCCCGAGAGGCCCGAGAAATTCCCAGTCTTGATCGCCTCAATCGTGGCGAGGATGTCCCCGAACTCTTGGTCGAGCAGACCGTTCAACTCGTCTTCCATTTCCGTCCGGATGATTTCGGGAAGCTCGGCAAGGCGGGTGAGGGCGTCGTAGGTTCTTTGCAGCTCCGCGAGTTGATCCGTGAGAAGGCCGAGCTGTTCGCGGAGCTGCGTCAGCTGCTCGTTTTGCAGAAGCTCGTCCTCGATCATCTGCCGGAGCTGCTGGATGTTTTGCGCGATGTTCTGGGTGTCGACGACAGGCACGCCTTGCGCGAGGGCAGGGGATAGGGCGCCAAGATGCAGACCGATCCCAAGTGTCGTGGCCAAGGCCGTCCTCACGAGCAAATGTCCCATCATTCAATCTCCCTGATCGTAAAATCCATGAACGCGCCTTCGGCCATGCGGGCGCTGGCCTGGGCCAGCTCTTCGGCGGAGAGCACGCGGGTGCGGGCGGCCTGAAGCCGGATGCGGGCGGCCACGAGACGCACCAGTTCGGCGCGGGCATAGGTGTTGAGCGCGACGCTCTCCTGCACGTCCTCGGTTTCGGAAATCCGTTCGACGATATCCGCAATACGCAGGGCGGCTTGCCTTATCGCGGCGGGTGAGTTGTTGCCATAGAAGGCTGCCCCATGACCCGTGAGCGAGAGGTTGGCATTGGCCAGAAGCGCCGGTTCGATCGTGCCAAGCGCATCGATCCCGCCGATACGGCTTAGATAGAGATTGTAGCGCTCCGGGATGACCTGGACGTAATGCTGGGTCTCTCGGAAGGGGGGTACCCCGCCATACTCGAAAACCCGGCCGGGTCCGGCGTTATAGGCCGCGAGGGCGTTGATGATGTTGCCATCGAATGTGTTGAGCTGGGTCGCGAGATAGCGCGCGCCGCCACGCACCTGCAGGTAGGGGCTGTCATAGTATTCTGGGTTGATGCCCAGATCGCTGGCCGTCCCAGGCATGATCTGGGTGAGACCATAGGCGCCGACGGGAGACCGTGCCCCAATCGTAAACCGGCTTTCCTGCCAGATCAGCGCTTGCAGCAACGCGCGCCACTGGACGGGCGAGAGCCCTGCGCGGCCAACACCCGCAAAGCCGCTGGTCTCCTGAGCCACGCGGATGATGAGCTGCTCGATGTTCTCGGCGGCGTCGCCGAACATCTGCGCACCGCCGGGATTGGGGTCGATCTCGCCCGTGCCATAGACGGCTTCCACCGAGCGGTCGGGATCGCCGCTGCCGCTTTCCAGCCCCGAGACCATAGCCGGCAAGCCCTGACCGCCGAAGCTGGTCTGGGCATCGAGGATGCGTCGGAGGGTTTCCAGCTGCTCCCGTTCGATCTCGGCGATGAGTTCGCGCACTGCCAGCTTGTCCGCCTGAAGGGCCAAGTCTGCCTCGCGATCGCCGGTCTCGACGATGTCACGCGCGGTCAGCCCACTGTCATTGGTCGGCACGCCTTGAGACAAGGCGAGACCGGGCAGCAGGCAAAGTGCCAGGATATGAGGCAGGCTAGACCTCAATGTCGCCCTCCGGCGCATCTAGAGGCGTGAAGTCACAATCAGGCGCGACGGGTGCCGTTGATGCGAGGAATGTGAAGCAGTTCGCCTGCGGCTCCCGGTACTGGGTGCAGGAGGCCAGCGCGCCGAGCGCAGCCAAAGCGACAAGAATACGGATCATGAAAGTCTCCAAAAATCTGGGCGGTCGCGGTAATCGGCGCCGACAAGCGCTTCGCCCTTTTCCATGCCGCCAAGGATGGTGAGATTGGGTCCAAGCGCGCTCAGATCGGCATCGACCACGATCGAGCCCTGATCGTCGCGGATCAGCGCCAAACGGCTGTTGCTGCCCGTGTTGAGAAGGACGTCGAGCTCCTTCTCCGTGAGGTTCAGCATGGCGTAGTCCGCAGGCTGCGCGCGGATATTGGGCAGCAGGATCTGCGTCGGAACGGCTTCGACGATGGTCTTGCCGGTCCGGGTGCGCTCGAGCTGGCTCGCGTATTGCGTCATCATCACCGCGACGGTGTTCTGCTTGCGCGCGGTCACCAGCCAGTTCGACAGCCGCTCGGCGAAATATGCGTTATCGAGGGCCTTCCAGGCCTCGTCGATCACGATGATGGTGGGGCGGCGATCCTCGATCTCGCGTTCGACCCGGCGGAAAAGATAGGAGAGAACCGCCATCCGCTCCTTGTCGGCCTCGCTGTCGAGAATGCCGGTCAGATCGAAGCCCACCACATCGCCTTTGAGCGAGAACGTGTCCTCGAGGCTCTGCCCGAAGATCCAGCCATAGCGGCCGTCTTCGGTCCACTCGAGCAGGCGCTGGTGCAGATCGCCGCCATCATCGGTGGACACAAAAAGCGATGCGAAATCCCGCCAGTTCCGCAGTGCCGGATTGGTGGCCTGGGCATTCTGGCGCACGACCTCCTGGATGCGGTTGGTCTGCGCCGGGGTCAGGGGCTTGTCGGCGCGGTAGAGAAGCGTCGCGAGCCAGTCCGAGAGCCAGGCCGTGCCGCGCGCATCGGTCTCGGTCCAGAGCGGGTTGAGGCCTGTGGGCTGACCGGCGTTCAGGGACGCGTAGCGCCCGCCACCCGCGCGGACCGCCATCTCCATGCCAAGACGGTAATCGAAGACGAAGATCCGCGCCCCTGCACGACGGGCCTGGGTCATCAGAAAGGCTGACAGCACCGATTTGCCCGACCCGGGCCGCCCCATGATCAGGGTATGGCCGCTGGTCGGTTCTTTGTCGGGCGATCCCTGCTCGTGATAGGAAAATCGGTAGGCGCTTTGCTCGGGCGTAGGCAGATAGGTGATGACCCGGCCCCAGGGGGTAAGTGCTGCGGGTTTGCCGAGCTGCGTTCGGTGGAAGGCCGCGAAATCCGCGAAGTTGCGATTGGTGACGGCGCTGGCACGCACGCGCTTGGGCTGGTTGCCGGGATGCTGGCTGAGGTAATGGGCCTTTGCGGCGACCCGCTCATCGATCATCTTCACGCCTTCGGTCGCGGCGGCGTTCACGATTTCGGCGCTGAGCGTCTGCAGCTCATCCAGCGTTTCGCAGAAGAGCGTCACGACCATATGGTGTTCGCCGAAGCTTTGGCGCTTGGCCTCGAGATCATCGGCGGCGATATCGAGGGCTTCCAGGAGCGAGAGGGCCGCGTCCTGGCTGGCCTGCATCTGGCGCTTTTGCCGTTTGATGCGGCCCGCCATGAGGTTCGAATTGATCGGCGTGAAGGAGTGCGTCACGATCATGTCGACCGGCAGGTTCAGCATGTCGAACATGGTGCAGGAGGTGCCTTCCGAGTATTCCCCGATGGTGAAACTCTTGCCGTAGCGATGCCCCACGACGCCTTCGGAAAGCTCGAAATGATCGCCATGAAACGTCACGCGGGTATTGGCGACGTTGAAGGACAAAAAGCCGTAGGTGTTTGCTGGGTAGAGCGGCAGCTCGGTGCCCGTGTTGAGAGCCCCCAGAAACCCCACCAACTCCCCCGATGCGGCCGACAGCAAGCGCGGTTTGAGCTCGGCGAGGCCAGACAGAAAGACGTTCACGGCCTCGCCCAGGCGCTGCTGGCGTTTGCGGGTCTCTTCTCTCAGGCGGTCCGGCGCGCTGCGGCTGAGGAACGGCAAGAGGCTTTTCGGGGGCGGGCGGTGAATGACGGTGAGCGTCAGTGTCTTGTCGCGAAGCCCGCTGGTTTCGAGTTTGGCGCGCCAGCGTCGGTCCACCTCGCCTGCGAAGCTGTCCTCACGAATTGGGTCGAGATCTGGTTTGATGGCCTTGGAGACCTTGTGGACGTAATAGCTGAATTCCGGCCCAAGTTGCGCGACGATGCGGGCAAAAAGCGCCGTCACCTTGTCGAGATAGGCATCGTCCGTCGTGTAGCTGTTGATCCCCTCGAGCCGGATGCAGCAGAAGAGCTCGTTGATCCGGGTGCGCACGGTCTGGTCATCGACGAGGCTCACATAGGGCAGCATATGCGCAAGGCGGGTCTCGCGCGCATACCAGTCTGGCGTCATTGTGCGGGGATCGATCGCTGGATCATGGGCGTCATCACGGGGCATAGCTGTCCCCGCCATGGATGCTGCGGTTGCGCGTGGGTGGCGTCTCCTGCAGCGCCGTCATCATTACGTCGATGAAACGCGGGTCCCAATCCGCGGCCTGCCAAAGCACCGGATAGAGCAGGGCGGCGAAACCCAGCACCGCGATGTGCTGGACCCAGACGAACAAGAGCACCGAACCGAAGAGCCAGACCATCGCATACATGATGGGCAGGCCCAGAAGCTTGGGCGGGCGCACGAGGCCGAGGAAGAGAGGCGCGCGCTCAGCCACCGGCGAAGACCGCGGCAACGATGGTGGGGGCAGCCGCAACACCGGCGATCCCGACGAGGACCCAGAGCGCCTGGCGCAGATCGATGATGTTGAAGAACCAGCTCAAGAAAACGCCAAGGACCGCGAGTGTGGCGATCACGACGCCGAGCGGGCCGGTCAGCGCATCGACAATGCCCTGCAACAAGCTTTGGATTGGGGAGAGATCGATGCTTTGGGCAAGGGCGGGCTCGGCAATGAGCAGGAATAGCGCCAGGGAGGCGACAAAGAGGTTTGAAATCCAACTTGTTTGGAAAAAGCGGTATCGCCAATGCACTGCCGCGCTGCGCGCTCTCGTGACATTGCCGATAAGTGTTTTGAGGAATGATTTCCAAAAAGGTTGGGACATCATGAATTTGATCGTTCCAATCGGGCGGCCACCGCCATCACGCGGGCCACATGGTTCTGGGTTTCTCGGTAGGGGGGAATGCCGCCATATTGGCGCACGGCGTCGGGTCCGGCGTTGTAAGCGGCCAGCGCCAGGCGTGGATCGCCGAACGTCTCGAGCATCATCGCGAGGTAGCGGGCGGAACCGTCGAGGTTCTGCATCGGGTCCTCCGGATTGACGTCGAGATCACGCGCGGTTGCTGGCATCAGTTGACCCAGACCAATGGCGCCCGCGGTTGAGATCGCATCCTGCCGGTAGGCGCTCTCAACCTCGATGTTGGCCCGGTAGAGAGCCAGCCAATCCCTCACGGAGAGCTCTGCGCGGCGCAAACCAGGATGATTGGCATAGCGCAGGGCCGTTGCCTCGATGCCTAAGAGAACGTCTGCGCGGGGCAGGGGTGCTGGCTGGGCGAGTGCCGCAAGCCTCAGCGCGTCAGGTTCGGAAGCTGCTTCAGTCTCACCAAGAATGGCCAAACTATCGGACGCCGATCCCTGACCAACGCCGTCATTGTAGTTCCGGGCAAAACCGCTCTGAGACCGCGACGGGGTCAGAGAGCCGTCGCTCTCCATGATCAGGACCATTTGCGCTGAGGCAGGTGCTCCGACCAGCCAGAGACAGACGAGGTTAGTTGCCAGTGCCCAAGTCTGATGGGGCTTTGTCTGGCGGGGCGAGTTTATGCGTGCGGCTTGTACCCGCCTCAAGCGGCAGGTCGACATGCGCAAAGCCAAGGCCAATGAAGAAGGACACCACGCCGGAGATCGTCTTGAACTCGCGGATCTTGATATCGTTGTAGCTCGTTCGCGTGCGGGCGGTGACGAGGAGCTTTTCCACCCCGTCATCAGAGACAACGCGCATGATCCAGACCCCGTAATAGCTGGGGCCTTTCTTATGTGCCGACTCCTGGCACAGGATTTCTGCGCTATA
>NZ_JACJUQ010000039.1:2500-5641 GCF_014235845.1 Pontivivens nitratireducens
CATCATCACCATCGACCATATCTTCGTCGACCATACCTTCAAGGACACTTAGCAGTGTGTTTGAACGTCTGGCCGATCACGGGGCCTTCGGGTTACGTGCTTCCAGTAAGACGGAATTTACATCGTATAGAGAGCAATAATACACGAGACGTAACGGTCTTACGTATTGTCTGAGGGCTTCGGTTCTCAGAGAGCGATTTCCTTCGTGAGAAGGGTTGCGCGGTGACATGCCTGCCAAGGCTGCCCGCGGATGTCGCCGGTTCCCCGCCAGTGCGTGCTGGGGTGCTGATCTAGGATGCGTTACAGTCTTTCCAAGTCAAAAACACTGACCTGGATGATATGTCTGATCTTGTATCGTTCGTATCATCCTTGGGAAGCTTGGTGGTCCAATCGAGTTCTGGGCCACTGGGTAGAATATGTGACTTCTGATTCTGAGGAAGGGCAGCCTTCTTCTGGATTGGATCAAGCGCGAGAAGGGCGTTTGGTGGATGCCTTGGCAGTAAGAGGCGATGAAGGACGCGATACCCTGCGATAAGCTTTGGGGAGCCGGGAATAGGCTTTGATCCAGAGATCTCCGAATGGGGCAACCCACCTGACAGTTTGCTGTTGTTACCTTCTGGTAATCATCAGCGTGCTGAACCAGGTACTTATTACCTGAATACATAGGGTTTTAAGAGCAAACCCGGGGAACTGAAACATCTAAGTACCCGGAGGAAAGGACATCAATTGAGACTCCGTTAGTAGCGGCGAGCGAACGCGGACCAGCCGAGCCATGAATGTGAGTAGAACCAGTTGGAAAGCTGGGCGATATGGGTGACAGCCCCGTATACGAAGCATGATTGGACGTATTAAGTAGGGCGGAACACGTGAAATTCTGTCTGAAGATCGGAGGACCACCTTCGAAGGCTAAGTACTCCTTACTGACCGATAGCGAACCAGTACCGTGAGGGAAAGGTGAAAAGCACCCCGACGAGGGGAGTGAAACAGTACCTGAAACCGAACGCCTACAAACAGTCGGAGGCCGCAAGGCTGACGGCGTACCTTTTGTATAATGGGTCAACGACTTGGTCTTACTAGCAAGCTTAAGCCGATAGGTGTAGGCGCAGCGAAAGCGAGTCTTAATAGGGCGAATGAGTTAGTAGGATCAGACCCGAAACCGAGTGATCTAGGCATGTCCAGGATGAAGGTGCGGTAACACGCACTGGAGGTCCGAACCCACACCTGTTGAAAAAGGTCGGGATGAGGTGTGCCTAGGGGTGAAAGGCCAATCAAACTCGGAGATAGCTGGTTCTCCGCGAAATCTATTTAGGTAGAGCGTCAGACGAATACCCTCGGGGGTAGAGCACTGGATGGGTAATGGGGTCCCACAGACTTACTGATCCTAACCAAACTCCGAATACCGAGGAGTACTATCTGGCAGACACACTGCGGGTGCTAAGGCCCGTAGTGGAAAGGGAAACAGCCCTGACCTACAGCTAAGGCCCCTAATTCATGGCTAAGTGGGAAAGCATGTGAGACGACCAAAACAACCAGGAGGTTGGCTTAGAAGCAGCCATCCTTTAAAGAAAGCGTAACAGCTCACTGGTCTAGATAAGTTGTCTTGCGGCGAAGATGTAACGGGGCTCAAGCCATGAGCCGAAGCTTAGGATGCACTTTATGTGCGTGGTAGCGGAGCGTTCCGTGACAAAGACCTACCGACTTTTGCCTGTCTTCGGATCGGCACTGGTCGGAAGGTCGAGCTGAGAAGCCGTACCTGCGAGGGGCGGTGGAGCGATCGGAAGTGAGAATGTTGACATGAGTAGCGATAAACAGAGTGAGAGACTCTGTCGCCGAAAGTCCAAGGGTTCCTGCTTAAAGCTAATCTGAGCAGGGTGAGCCGACCCCTAAGGCGAGGCCGAAAGGCGTAGTCGATGGGAACCAGGTTAATATTCCTGGGCCAGGAGATGGTGACGGATCCCGAGGGTAGTTTCTTCTTATCGGATTGAGGAGGCTGCTTAGGGGTTCCTGGAAATAGCCCTCCATGAGATCGTACCCTAAACCGACACAGGTGGACTGGTAGAGCATACCAAGGCGCTTGAGAGAACTGCATTGAAGGAACTCGGCAAAATGCCTCCGTAAGTTCGCGAGAAGGAGGCCCCGTTCGCAGGCAACTGTGGGCGGGGGGCACAAACTAGGGGGTGGCGACTGTTTACTAAAAACACAGGGCTCTGCGAAGTCGTAAGACGACGTATAGGGTCTGACGCCTGCCCGGTGCCGGAAGGTTAAAAGGAGGAGTGAGAGCTCTGAATTGAAGCCCCGGTAAACGGCGGCCGTAACTATAACGGTCCTAAGGTAGCGAAATTCCTTGTCGGGTAAGTTCCGACCTGCACGAATGGCGTAACGACTTCCCCGCTGTCTCCAATGCAGACTCAGCGAAATTGAATTCCCCGTGAAGATGCGGGGTTCCCGCGGTCAGACGGAAAGACCCCGTGCACCTTTACTACAGCTTCACACTGGCATTAGGTCAGCGATGTGCAGGATAGGTGGTAGGCTTTGAACCCGGGACGCCAGTCTCGGTGGAGCCACCCTTGAGATACCACCCTTCGCTCGCTTGATGTCTAACCGCGGTCCGTTATCCGGATCCGGGACCCTGTGTGGCGGGTAGTTTGACTGGGGCGGTCGCCTCCTAAAGAGTAACGGAGGCGCGCGATGGTGGGCTCAGGTTGGTCGGAAATCAACCGTCGAGTGCAATGGCAGAAGCCCGCCTGACTGCAAGACTGACAAGTCGAGCAGAGTCGAAAGACGGCCATAGTGATCCGGTGGTCCCGAGTGGAAGGGCCATCGCTCAACGGATAAAAGGTACGCCGGGGATAACAGGCTGATACTGCCCAAGAGTCCATATCGACGGCAGTGTTTGGCACCTCGATGTCGGCTCATCACATCCTGGGGCTGGAGCAGGTCCCAAGGGTTCGGCTGTTCGCCGATTAAAGTGGTACGTGAGCTGGGTTTAGAACGTCGTGAGACAGTTCGGTCCCTATCTGCCGTGGGTGTAGGAGACTTGAGAGGAGTTGCCCCTAGTACGAGAGGACCGGGGTGAACGATCCACTGGTGGACCAGTTGTCGTGCCAACGGCAGTGCTGGGTAGCTATGATCGGACAGGAT
>NZ_JACJUQ010000003.1 GCF_014235845.1 Pontivivens nitratireducens
ATCGAAATCCGGAGAACTTCCTGGCAGCCATCAAGCTCGCAGCGATCCGCATCTGGATTGCTGATCAATGAGTCCACACCCTAGCGCAGCCAGAGGTCGGCGGCGCGCAGGCGTTTGCGGATGTCCGCCTCATGCGGGGGCAGACCGTCCGCGAACAATGCGCGCGCCGCGGTACCGCCCCCGCGATAGAGCATTCTGTGGAACGGGGGATAGCGTTTGAGCAACTTCTTGACCCGGTTTATCTGCGCGACCTGTTCCAGCCGTGCGATCACAGCGTCGGGTTCGCGGGCATAGGCCAGTGGCAGAGTGCGCCAGTGGCAGGTCGACGCCCCGTCGAGGCCGGGAACCGCGCGCGGGGCACCGCCCTCGGCCGCGATGACTAGTGGCAGGGCGATCTGATCCAGCCACGGCATCAGCGCCTGTCCCGCCAGCGCCTCACCCGGATCGCTGCGGATCTCCGTCGCATATCTTGCGAACAGCTTGCCAAACCGGCGCGGGCAGGGACCGAAGAACCATCCGGCGTTGTAATAGGGATATCGCTGCCAATCGCCGGGTGGATGGGCGGTATCCTCAATCAACTCCAGGCCGAATCGCTCATGCAGGGCGCGCCAGATCTCACTCCTGTCCGGGCCGCCGGGCACAGGGTTCGGCCAACTCGCCGTGCGGCGCAGACTGGCAGCGGGGCGGGCGGTGTCGATCCGGGGCAGGGGGCCCAGAAACAGCGTGTCGGTGTCGAAAAAGAGGAACGGTTCTGCCTCAGGCAAGGCAGCAAGGGCTTCGATCTTGTTGCCATGAGGATAGGCTGCGCCGAAATGCCTGCATTCGAACGGAGTGATCGGTGCGTGGCGTTCCAGCTCCCCCCTGATATCGGGGTCCGCGATGCGCGGATCCGTCGGCCATAACGGGCCGGGTTGCGGCTCCATCAACCACAGCCGCATGTCGGGGGAGGGTACATAGCTGGCGGTCGCCAACAGCGCCTCATAGGCCAGCCGCCCCTCCTGTACCACGATCATCACGTTCAGCGGCATGGTGCCCCCATCAAGAAGCGTTGCGCTCTCCTCACGCTTACAGTATGCAGCGGGCGGACGCACCCATAGCTCAGCTGGATAGAGCGCTGCCCTCCGAAGGCAGAGGCCTCAGGTTCGAATCCTGATGGGTGCACCATGACTTTTCCACCGCATTGAATTTGTTCTAAGACCTTGAAAAAAAGACAGTTGGTGTTCGAAGGCCTTGATTCCGGCTATATGCAACCGGCTCCAAAAAGGCCAATCTCAGCACCGTCCGACGCCACATCAAGTTCACTTTTTCAAAGATATTCCAAGTACTTGTTAGAAACTGGAGCGCGTGTTCGAACTGTTTCTTCATGGTGTAGCGGGGTTTGCCCACAGAAGTCCGGCTTCTCTTCAGAGAGCAGCTTGATCCCACAGCGTCTCGACCAAACCTTTCAGATGATCATTTGCCGTGGCCACATGCACATGGATGTGCCTCCCAGAGGCGGTCGCTAAAATTCGGGCCAGTGGGTAAGGTGGATCACATGACGAAAGAAGTGATCCGAAATGAAGAACGACAGAACCATTCGGCTGAGTTTAAGGCGCGTGTTGCACTTGATGCGATCCGCGAGCAGCTGACGCTGGCGGCGGAGATTGAGAAGCTGTATGCGACGAATGGGCCACAGGTGATAAAGCGGGATTTCTGGTCGATGCCTCGCTCCATTTGCTCGGGGCGCGAGGCAAAAAATGGTTGCCCTGCTACAATACCGACCGGCCCCATTCGACCCACGGTATCTTGACCCCCAACGAGGCCTATGGCAGCAAACAGAACCCATGAGGTTAGCAGCCTAAGTGAACCCTGATCTAGCTCAACAAGGCTGCAAACTGGTCGAATAACCAGGACCACCTCAAAAGGACAGATTTCGGCATGACTACAGGCAAGTTGCAGACACTCGACCGTGGCATCGAAGCATTGCTGCTGGTGGCCAAAGCACCTGAGGGACTCACGGTCAGCAATCTTGCGACTCGACTAGGCCTGCATCGCGCGGTCACCTACCGAATTGTTGCGACGCTGGCCGATCGTGGCATGGTCCGACGCGTGGGGGACGGTTGTATCGTGCTGGGCGCGAATGCGTATCTACTCGGCGGGAATACCGTGGATAATATCCGCGCCATGGCTCTCCCGGTTCTGGAAGACCTTGCTAAGAGATGCGAGGCAACTGCTTTTCTGTCTATGGCTGACAGCGAGGAATGTGTAGTAGTGCTATCCGCTGAGCCACGGGACGTAGCTGTCACCATTCGTTACCGGGTTGGACGGCGCCATCCGATTACCCTCGGTGCCGCCGGGATCGCCATTCTTGCGGCGCGCCCCGAAACGGAAGCAGATTCTCAAGATGTCCGTTCTGCTCGTAAACTTGGCTACAGTATTACGCGCAGCCAATTGCATAAGGGTGCAGTGGGTGTATCCAGTGCGCTGCGTCTCACTGGTGGTGGGTTTGCAAGACATGAGTTTTCGGTCGGAGTGGTTGCTTTCGAGGACCTGGATTTGGATGCTGCAACAGCAGCCGTCGCGGACGCGGCACAAACACTGTCGAAGATGATCACCTCCCTGTCTTTGTAGAATGTCGAGTTTTGCATAAGGCGACAGTCCGTTTGCCGCATAACGCCGGGAAGCGGGACCGCGCAGTCCGAGGGCGTCATCGGCCTGCCGCATCAACAGCAGACTACTGTCGGATCTGAGGTGCGTGCGCGGTAACTGCCGCGGCCTCCGGCTGTCGAAATCCACCCGATTGTTCCGTTCAGAACCCGCTTCCTCCGGATCATCCGTGAAACATGCCGCATATCCTTTAATATCATGATTTATATGGATAATGCAGCGATCAGCACGGCAAAATCAGCAGATCACCTCGGAATACGCGACTATGAGCGCACAGGTTGTAACTATATTAGTCATTGCCTGCCCATTCCGCCTGAAGTAAAAGTGGCCTCGAACATCGCGATTGGGACGGGGGAGCGAGATTGAGAGGAGGCAACGAGATGGCCGACCAAACCGCAAATACTGCGAGTGAATGCCCGTTCAGTGGCGCGGCCTCTAAGGCGCAGAGTTGTCCCATTACTGACCCGGCAGCCTTGGCCCGCGAATTTGACGCTTTCCAGGGACCTTACCAATTGGACCCCGCGGAAGCCCTGCGCTGGTCGCGCGATCAGCTTCCCGTATTTTACGCCCCCAAACTAGGATACTGGGTTGTCTCACGCTACGATGACATCAAATCGGTATTCCGCGATCCGATCCTGTTTTCCCCGCGCAATGTGCTAGAGAAAATCACGCCTGCCACGCCTGAGGCGCAGGAAATCCTCAAGAGCTATGATTATGGCATGGCCCGCACCTTGGTGAATGAGGACGAGCCTGCGCATATGGAGCGTCGCCGTGCGCTGCAAGATCATTTTATGCCCGAAAAGCTGGAACAGCAGCAGGACATGATCCGCCGACTGACCCGCGAAAAGATTGATGCCTTTATCGATAGCGGGCGGGTCGATCTGATCGATGGCATGTTATACGAAGTGCCGCTTTTGGTGGCGCTACATTTTCTTGGCGTGCCCGAAGATGAAATCGCCACCCTCAAAACATTTACACTGGCCCATTCGGTCAACACATGGGGAAAGCCGTCAGATCAAAAGCAGATCGAGGTCGCTCATGACGTAGGGCGTTTCTGGCAGTACGCAGGCGAGGTTATCGAAAAGATGCGCGGCCAGCCCGAGGGCACGGGTTGGATGCATCACACAATCCGAATGAACGCCGAGATCCCTGAGGTTGTCACCGACAGTTATGTGCATTCGATGATGATGGCCATCATCGTTGCCGCACATGAGACAACGTCACTGGCTTCTGCCAATATGTTCAAGACTCTGCTGACCCATCGCGACGCATGGAACGACATCTGCGCCGATCCGTCGTTGATCCCCAATGCGGTGGAGGAATGTTTGCGCTATGCGGGGTCAACCGTTGCCTGGCGTCGCCAGACCACCGCGCCGACAACTCTGAACGGTGTCGACCTGCCGGAAGGTGCGAAGTTGTTGATCGTGCAGGCTTCCGGCAACCAAGACGAGCGGCATTTCGAGGGAGGCGATACCCTGGACATTTACCGCGACAACGCCATCGATCACCTGACCTTCGGCTATGGAGCGCATCAATGCATGGGCAAGAACATCGGCCGGATGGAAATGCGGATTTTCCTGGAAGAAGTGACGCGCCGCCTGCCACATCTGCGCCTGGCCGACCAAGAATTCTCTTACATGCCCAACACCTCTTTCCGTGGTCCCGATGAGCTATGGGTCGAATGGGATCCTGCGCAGAACCCAGAACGGACCGATCCGAGCGCGACGGAGCTTCACCGCAGATTTCCCGTGGGTCCCCCCGCGTGGCGCGACATCGCCCGCAAGGTGCGTATTTCCGAAGTGCGCCGGGAAGCTGACGGTATTCTCGGCCTGACCATCGAGGACGCACAGGGCCGCCCTCTGCCGAAATGGAGCGCCGGATCCCATATCGAGCTATGCGTAGGCGATTATAATCGCAAATATTCGCTGTGCGGATCACCTGACGATGACAGCTACCATGTCGCCATCTTGCGCGAGGATATGGGGCGTGGTGGGTCGCGATACATCCACGATACCATTCATGCAGGCGCGGAAATCCGGATGCGAGGACCGGCCAACCTGTTCCATCTGGACGAGACTGCGCCGCATGTGGTGCTGGTCGCGGGCGGCATCGGCATCACACCGATCCTTGCCATGGCCGACCGTTTGAAAACCTTGGGGCACAGCTATGAGCTGCACTATGCCGGCCGGTCGAAATCAACCATGGCATTTCTCAACCGCGTGATCCAAGATCATGGTGCGGTGCTGTCGCTGTACGCAGGGGACGAAGGACGTCGAATGGACCTTTCCGCCGTTGTGTCTGGACTCAACGATGGCGCGCAGGTCTATGCTTGTGGTCCGCAGAGACTGCTCAGCACGCTGGAGACGCTGACGAATGATTTTCCGGAGGGCACCTATCACTTTGAACATTTTTCCTCCAATGCCTCGGTAATTGATCCCGACAAAGAACAGGCGTTTCAGGTTGAGTTGGCGGACTCGGGTCAGGTGCTGAATATTGCGTCCGACACAACATTGTTGGATGCGATATTGGCGGCGGGCATCGACGTTGCTTGCGATTGTCGTGAAGGTTTGTGCGGCTCTTGCGAGGTGGCGGTTATCGAGGGAGAGATCGACCATCGAGACATGGTTCTAACGCGCGCCGAACGGATCGAAAGCAAACGCATGATGACTTGCTGTTCGCGTGGTAAAGACGGGGCGCGGATCAAGCTTGCCCTTTAAAAACACTACTCAAGAAATAACTCTGACAAACTGGGGAGCCAAAAATGTCACCTAAAAGAACCTTTATAGCCACCATTGCCACAACGGCCGCTCTGGCCACCAGCGTTCAGGCGGAAACAACGCTAAAGATCAGCCACTATACGCCTGCCCTGCACGGTATCCAGACTGATTTCCTTGTGCCATGGAGCGAGCAGGTGACTGAATGCACGGACGGCGAAGTCCAGTTCGAGATCTTTGCCGCAGGCAGCCAGCTGGGCAATGTGGCGCGCCAGCAAGAACAGGTTTTAGCCGGAGTCGTCGACATCGCCCACGGATTGCACGGCATTCCACGCGGCCGCTTTCCGCGTACCTCGTTGATCGACATGCCGTTCCTTACCAATGACGCCGGTGCCGCCAGTCAGGCACTGTGGGATTTGCTGCCGACACATCTGGCCGAGGAATACGAAGGTCTCAAGGTTCTCGCGCTTCACGCTCACAACAGCGGGCTGCTGCACACCAACTCCACAAAAGTCGAGACGATGGAGGATATGGAGGGTCTGCGCATTCGCACGCCCAGCCCTGCCGTGTCGCAAATGCTGTCCACGCTGGGCGCCGACCCTCAGGGCCTGCCACCGAGTGAAGTCTATGAAAGCTTGCAACGCGGCGTCATCGACGGCACCGTTTTTCCTTGGGATCCGGTCAAAAGCTTTGGCCTGAACGAGGTGCTGAATTATCATCTGGACTTGCGCGCCTACACAGTTTCGTTTTTCTTCGTGATGAATGAGAATTCCTATGACAGTCTCAGCGAAAAGGCTCAGTCCTGTATCGATGAGGCCTCGGGCGCGGATTTGGTGGCGAAGTTCGGCGACTGGTGGGACGCATGGGATGCACCGGGCCGCCAGGGCGCCATCGAGGCCGGCCATGAGATCACCGAACTGTCTGAGGACGAACGGGCCCGTTGGCGCGAAGCCTTGCAGCCGATGATGGACAGCTATCTACAGTCGATCGAGGAGAGCGGCGTGGATAATGCCACAGAAATCTATCAGGCGATGCAGGACAAGATCGCCGAGTATGAAGCCGCGCAGCAGGATTAGGGCGTTTCGACCTTTCATTGATACCGAACACCACTTTTCGCATCCGCCCAAACGGGGTGGATGCGAACTTGCGAAGCAAGGTTCAATGGAACGTCCATGCCCGGTCGGTTTGTAGATCGGGTTTTGGCCCTGGGGGCCAGGTTTTTTCATGGGAGATCATCACTTGGTACAGGTTGCAAAGTTGACAGGTTGGCTGATCCAGGGGCTGGCAATTCTGGGTGTGGCTGCTTTTGGCGCTGCGGCTCTTGTCACGGTGGTCGATATTCTGGGACGGCGTATCGGGTATCCAATCGAAGGCGTCGTGGATCTGGTGCAACTGTCCGTCGTCACCGGTGCTTGGCTGACGATGCCGTTTGCGTTTTATACGGCGACGCATGTCACCGTCGATTTCCTGCTGGCGGCACTACCCGCCAGTCTGGTGATTCCACTAAAAGTGCTGGGGGCTCTGGCCAGTTTCGTACTGGTCGGCCTGATGCTGTGGCGGGGCTACCTGACGTTTGAGACGCGCACCATGTTCGGTGACAAGTCGCAGCAACTGGGCATTCCCATCGCTTGGTACTGGTACCCGCTGCTGGTCGGGCTGGCGGTGTCGCTGCCAGCAATCCTTCTGGAATCGGTGAAATCAATAAAACAAGAGTTGGGACATGAGTGATCCGACCCTTGGCCTTGTCGGCTTTGTCGCGGCACTGGCGCTTATAGCGTTTGGCCTGCCGGTCGCGATTTCGATGGGCGTTATCGGCGCTTTGGGCTACTGGTATCTGAACGGTTGGATGGGCGTAGCCTATATCCTCGGGTCCAGCCCCTTTGAATCGATCTTTCCCTATTCATTTTCGGTGATCCCGCTGTTCGTCATGATGGGGGTGTTTGCATCACATGCCGGACTTTCACGGTCGCTGTTCAATGCCATAAATGCGTTTATCGGCCATCGACGGGGCGGTCTGGCAGTTACCACTGTCGGTGCCAGCGCATTCTTTGGCGCGATCTGTGGATCATCACTTGCAACCGTGGCGACCATCGGTCGCGTTGCTCTGCCCGAGATGAAACGCCACGGCTACGATCCGTCACTCTCCACTGCCACTGTCGCGGCAGGTGGCACATTGGGCGTATTGATTCCGCCCTCGGTTCTGTTGGTGATTTACGGGCTTCTGACGCAAAGTTCCATCGGGCAGTTGTTTATCGGAGCACTGCTGCCGGGTATTCTGGGTGCGCTGTTATATGCCGGAGCCATCATGGTTCAGGTGCGTATGAAACCTGATATGGCACCACCGTCCAAACGGACAGATTGGGCTAGTCGCATCCGTTACCTGGGACAAGTCTGGCAGGTGCTCGCCCTGTTTGTGTTGGTCATCGGCGGCATCTATGTGGGCTGGTTTTCCCCCACAGAAGCGGCGGCCGTAGGCGCAGTGGGTGCCTTCTTCCTGGCGGTGTTTTCGGGCGAACTGAACCGTAAGTCTCTTGTTGCTTCTGTGTTCGAAATCGCAGGTCTCACTGCGATGATCTTCCTAATTCTGATCGGTGCTGCGCTTTTCAACTTCTTTCTTGAGAATACCGGTCTGCCGCAAATGTTGATCGAACAGATCCACAGTTCCGGGCTGACACCGATGGTAGTCATGGTGCTGATATTGATCTTTTACGTGATCCTTGGCTGCTTCATGGACGCGATGTCGATGATCCTACTCACAGTGCCGTTATTGGCACCCGTGGCGCTGGAGCTGGACTTCAATCTGATCTGGTTCGGCATCGTGGTAGTGACAGTCGCGGAGATCGGACTGATCACGCCGCCCATCGGCATGAACCTTTTCGTAGTGCAGGCAGCGTCACGCGATGTGTCACAGTCCACAGTCATCAAGGGCATCCTGCCGTTCATCCTGGCGGACATTCTGCGGCTGTCGATCCTCGTCGCATTCCCCGCGATTGTACTATGGCTACCGAGTCAAACGTTCTGAAGCCCGTTGGAACGGCAAACAGACGTCTTGTAGCCGCGACTGCCCGGCTGGCGTGGGGCACTTGCGCTTCGCTTTCATTTGTCACGCCAAGGACGCCGATCTTGCCAATAGCAGGACTGTGGCTAGACCCACTGGACCTGCGCCGGCAATAGCTACCTAGTGAGAGAGAGCCGCCGTGCAATTCTTCCGGTCGCGGGAACGGATAGACTTGTACTCATAAAACGCGAAAGCTCGGTTTTCAGTCGATGGCCGATGCATCATCAAGCTCTGTTTTTGTATTTTCATTTTTGGTTGTGCCGGCAGCGCGATCGGCCAATGCTGAACCCGTTGGCGCGCTTTCTCCGTATTGTCGTCGGATGTCTTTTGAAATCAAATCGCCTGCAAACAGGATATGCTCCTGCATGCGGTTCGATGCGCGCATGGATTGACCAGCCTGAAGGCAAGAAAGGATTTGTTCGTGATCCCTTTGCGATCCCTCCAATAGAACCATATTCGGCGACGCGCCGATGGTCGCGATCACCTTGAATGACATCATCGGCATGAGCGCCACATGTGCCAGGGAGTTGCTGAGGGTTTCATTCCCTGCGGCGTCGACGATTGTCTGGTGAAAACGGTTGTTCATGTTGCGCCACTCTTCATGCTGAAACCGCGACGCACCCTTCCCAAGAAGATCTCGCCCTTCTGCCACGCAGGCTTCGAGCGTAGCCGAGGTTTCTGCCGACAGGCCTGTTTCGGCGACTATTTGGGAGGCAAGAGCCTCTAGCGCGGCACGCACCATATGAGCCTCGGAAATGGTTTCATGGTTGACGCTGCGCACGCGGTATCCGCGTTGGGCTTCGTAGACCAACAATCCTTCGTTCGACAATGTTTGCAGGGCGGCACGGACAGGGGTGCGCGAAATGCCCAGATATTCACTGACCTGACGCTCGGTGATCGACGGACCGGTAGAAAATTCACCGTTCAATATGGCGACGCGCAACTTCTCAACGGCTTTTTCAACAAGGGTCAATTTCATCTCACTGGTATACATTTTAGCAATTTATAAACGAAAAAGTTGACCTAATCCAGGTAAATGTATACCAATCGAGAGATCGCAGTATCCTCTGAGGAGAAACAAATGACTATCAACGGATTGCATCATGTCGCCTACAGATGTCGCGACGCCAAGGAGACGACTGAGTTCTACAAGAAGTATATGGACCTTGATTTGACCATCGCGGTTGCGGAGAACGAAGTACCGTCAACCGGTGAATGGTCCCCGCATGTTCACATCTTTTTGGAAATGGGCGACGGTTCGTTCCTGGCGTTTTTCGAACTCCCTGAATCTCCCGAGATGCAAATGGATGCGAACACTCCTGACTGGGTGCAACATCTTGCACTCAAGGTGGCCGATATGGAGACGCTGGAACGATATAAGAAACGTTTGGTGGATGGTGGCATTGATGTCGTTGGGCCGGCCGATCACAAGATATGCCAATCGATCTACTTTTTTGATCCGAACGGGCACCGGATGGAGCTGGCTGTAGACACAACCTCGCCGGAGATGGCCAGAGAGTTGGGCCGCAGGGCAAAGCCGATGCTGGAAGAGTGGAGCAAGACCAAGCGCGCACCTGACGTGGATGAATTCATGCACGGCAATGTGAGAGGGTGACGAGATGGCTGGCAGCAACACAACATTAAAATCATACGATATTGTGAGGGTGCCAGTCATCGTTCAATTCCGTGAGGAAGCCGCGTTTACTGAGACCTACGGGTTCACTGGCAGTCAAGGCTCGGTGTTTCTGGAGGGACAGCGAATAATTCCGCAGGATTTACCTTCGGACACTGTTCTTGTTTTCATGCATCCTGCGTCGACCTTGCACCTGATGCCCCTGCCCGTTGCATTAGCTAAAGCTGGTTTTCACGTGCTTTCCTGCGCCTCGCGCTATGCCAAGAACGATACCGCATTGATTATGGAAAAAGTATGCGCGGATTTGGGCGCATATATCCGGTATGCCCGTGAAGAGTTGGGTTATCGCAACGTCGTCCTGTGTGGCTGGAGCGGTGGCGGATCACTTGCAGTGTTCTATCAAAGTCAAGCCGAGCATCCCTCGATTACGCAAACGCCAGTTGGGGACGTGTACGATCTGACACGCGCGAAGCTGCCGCCCGCCGATGCGGTCATGTTCATCGCCGCACATACGGGGCGAGCGCGGATTTTGTCAGAATGGATCGATCCTTCAGTCATGGATGAAAGTAATCCCGACATTCGTGACACTGCTTTTGATCTTTACGCCGAAAATGGTCCGAAACCGCCTTACGATGCGGATTTTGTGGTCGAGTTTCGCAAACGCCAACTTGCGCGTATGAGAAGGATTACCGACACGGTTCTGGAGCAACTTGCACATTTAAAACGCGGTGGTGGAGCAGAAATCGAACGTCCCTTTATTGTGCACCGGACCATGGCAGATCCGCGTTTTCTGGACCCAACACAAGAACCAAATGAGCGCCGCCCCGGCTGGAGCTATCTTGGAAATCCCGAAACCGTAAATACCGGACCAGTAGGGCTCGCCCGTTTTAGCACCCTGCGCGCCTGGCTTTCTCAGTGGTCACCAAATCATTCGCGCGCCGATGCAGAAGAATGCGTCGGGCACATTGCCTGTCCGCTGTTGCTGATCGAAAATGGTGCCGATGACGCGGTGCCGCCCAGCCATCCTGCTTGCGTATTTGAGGCCGGCAAAATGGCGGACAAGACGTACCTTCGGGTAGACGGCGCAACGCATTATTACCGCGAACAACCTGAAAAGCAGGCAGAAGTTATCCGCGAAATACGCGCCTGGCTCAAGGAACGGTTGCTGCTCCGTTAAAACGAGAGCGTTTCCACGTTTCGTTGAAACGCAGTTACGAGGCACGGTCTTTCTCACTGGCCAGTAACGAATATGCAAACTCCATATTTTCCAAGGTTTGACGGAACGCAAGAATAGGTCTGAATACAAGGGCCGCAAACAGGACTACGAAATGACGAAAAGACCTCGCGATGAAAATAACACGCTCGGAACTAAAGGAGGCCCGTTGGACGGGATCCGCGTAATAGAATTGGGGCATTTCATAGCGGCCCCTTTCTGTGCTCGTCTTCTTGCGGACCTCGGGGCCGAAGTGATCAAGGTGGAGCCTCCATCTGGAGATCCAGTGCGTGAATGGGGACTGAAGAAGGACGGTAATTCGATATGGTGGTCCGTACACGGCCGTAACAAGCAGACGGTTACTGCTAACCTCAAATCTGAGGCCGGCCGACAGATTGTGATTGATTTGGTGAAGCAATCCGATGTGCTGATCGAAAATTTTCGAGCCGGACACCTGGCTCAACTGGGCCTTTCTGATGAAGTCTTGCGGGAGGCGAACCAACGGCTGATAATCGCGCACGTTTCCGGCTTTGGTCAAACGGGTCCGGACAAGGATCGCTCGGGTTTTGGCGCGATTGGTGAAGCTATGGGCGGGCTACGCTATTTGACCAATCACGCTCCGGGTACAACTGATCTGCCACCTGTACGGGTGGGTATTAGCATCGGCGATAGCATTGCCGGTATGTACGCAGCGATTGGAATCATTTCCGGGCTTTGGCAGCGGGATCATGTTGGCGGTACAAACCAGGGCCAGCCTGTTGATGTCGCACTGACGGAATCGGTCTTAAGCATGATGGAAGGGTTGATTCCAGAGCATAGTGTCTTGGGAGTAGTACGAGAACCGGTTGGCGCACGTATTCCTACCGCCGCACCTACGAGTGCGTATCGCAGCGCTGATGGAAAGTGGATCGTTATAGCGGCGAATTCCCAACCTCTCTTCGCCAGCCTCTGCACTGTGATGGAACGCCCTGAATTATCAGAAGACCCGCGGTTTAGGGACAATCAAAGCAGGGTGAACAATGTTGACGCTCTGGATGACGCGATTCAAAGTTGGACGGAAGGACTGGATATCGAGCAGATAGAGGCAGCACTGGTCAAAGGCAACATTCCCGCAAGTCGGATTTACAACGCAGAAGATATCGCGCTAGATCGACAGTATCGCGCACGCGGCATGGTTCATGAGGTGGAGGATCCACTGATAGGAAGGGTGTCGCACCCCGGTGTCGTACCGCATATGCCTGAATCGGAACGGCATCTTTGCTGGACCGGACGCAAGATCGGCGCGGACAGTGACACTATCCTTTCCACACTTTTGGGTATGTCCAAAGAGAGGATCGAGGAACTGCGCAGAGAGGGTGCGATATGAACACTTCAGTTACACTCGTTGAAGTTGGCCCCCGTGACGGTTTTCAATCGGTGGGTCCGTTTATACCGACCGAGAAGAAATTGCACTTCCTGACACAACTGGACGCATGTGGACTGCATGATATCGAGATCGGCTCGTTCGTCAGCCAAAAGGCGTTACCGCAACTGGCCGATACGCCGACCCTCCTCGAACTGGCCCGCGATATTCCGAGGCTCCGCCCTCGGGTTCTGGTCCCTACATTGCAGCAAGGACGAAGGGCGTTAGCAGCCGACGCCCCCTGTCTGGCTTTCGTACTTTCGGTTTCCGAGGCGCACAACCGCTCGAATGTGCGGCGCACACCAGAAGCGTCGGCGAGCGAATATGTGGCATTGGCAACAAGTCTGCCTGACGACAAAGAAATGCGGCTTAATATTGGGACCGCTTTTGATTGCCCATTTGAGGGGCGGGTTCAAGTGGATGATGTGGTGCGATTGCTCGAGCCATTGATCTCCGCCTTGCCACGTGCAGAGTTTTGCCTATGCGATACGACCGGTCGTGCGGATCCGAAGCAGGTTTCGGACCTCTTCAAAGCGGTAGGCGAAAGTTTCGGACGTGATCTGCGCTGGGCCTTTCACGCTCATGACACCTATGGGCTTGGCGCAGCGAATGTGTATGCTGCATTTCTCCAGGGCGTGCGTGTTTTCGATGCTTCCATAGCAGGGCTAGGAGGATGTCCATTCGCGCCCGGTGCAACAGGCAACGTCGCAACCGAAGACCTTATCTACATGTTTGAGAAAATGGGCGTCTCGACAGGATGCGATTTGGACAGAATGGTTGCGTTGGCAGGCGAGGCAGCCTTACTGCCTGGCGCACAATCCGGCGGACGGGCCAGACAAGCAATTACAGCGCGGTATGCGGCAGAATTGAATAGTTCCAGCACATAAACGGGGACTGCCCGCCAAATCAAACCGCGGGCCACGCCAGCCAATCTGCCAGAGATATAACATGAGCCGTTATTACTGAGCAGCCGTGCACAGCAATTCTATCCGATGCCGCTTTTCATATAGCAGGCTTCAGCCATGAATTGCGGTAATGGCGCGCGCTACCCGCAAGGGTGCTGTCGTGCCACGCAGTTCAAATTTCGTTCAAAGCAGCATCGCTGCCCCCGTCGCCGGGGGCAGCTGGGTTCTCATTCCGCCGGGATCGCGTCGGCGCGGTCGCTGAGAGGGGCGGACAGACGGTTCAGCATCTCCTTGGGGCAGACTTGCCGGAACCGGGTGATTTCGTCCGACCAGTTGCGCAGGATTTCCTCGCCCCGGCGCGAGCCGGTCTCGGCCACGTGCTGCTCGATCAGATCGCGCAGGACACCCTCCCAATGGGCGCTTTCGACATTCACGGCGATGATGCTCTCATCGTTCATGCGCACGTCGAAATCGCCTGCGATATCATAGACGAAGGCCATGCCGCCGGTCATGCCCGCGCCGAAATTATCCCCGATCGAACCGAGGATGACCGCCACGCCGCCAGTCATGTATTCGCAGCCGTTCGAGCCGCAGCCCTCGATCACCACCGATGCACCGGAGTTGCGGACGCAGAACCGCTCACCCGCGCGCCCATTGGCGAACAATTCGCCCGCCGTGGCACCATACAGCACCGTATTGCCGATGATCGTGTTGCTGGCGGCGGTCAGCGGGCTGCCCAGAACGGGGCGAACCACGATGCGACCGCCCGACAAGCCCTTGCCGACGTAATCATTGGCATCGCCCGAGACCTCAAGCTTCAGCCCCGGTGCCGCGAACGCGCCCAGCGATTGCCCGGCGGAACCTTCCAGCTTCACCGTCAGATGGCCGCGCTGCAAATCGTTGCGCATTCCGAAGCGTCGCACGATATGCGACGACACGCGGGTGCCCACCGTCCGGTCGGTGTTTTCGACCGAATAGCTCAACTGCATCTTTTCCCCATCCTTGAAGAACGGCTGCGCGTCGTGGACGATCTTGGCATCCAGGGTGTCCAGCACGCTCTGGCGCGGCTTGTCACGGTCATAGATCGTGCCCCGCTCCTCATCCACCGCGATCAGCATCGGGTTGAGATCGAGGTCATCCAGATGCGCCGACCCGCGTGAGACCTGCGTCAGCAGATCCGCCCGGCCGATCACCTCGTCCAGCGACCGTGCGCCGATGCTGGCCAGCACCTCACGCACTTCCTGCGCGTAGAAGGTGATCAGGTTCACGACCTTGTCCGCGCTGCCGGTGAACTTGCCGCGCAATTCCTCATCCTGCGTACAGACGCCGACGGGGCAGGTATTGGACTGGCACTGACGCACCATGATGCAACCCATCGCGATCAGGGCGGCGGTGCCGATGCCATATTCCTCTGCCCCCATCATCGCGGCGATCACGATGTCGCGGCCTGTGCGCAGGCCACCGTCGGTGCGCAGCGTCACGCGGGAGCGCAGGTTGTTCAGGCTCAACACCTGATGCGCCTCGCTGACACCCATTTCCCACGGCAAACCGGCATGCTTGATCGAGGTTTGCGGCGACGCCCCCGTTCCACCGTTGTGGCCCGAGATCAGGATGACGTCCGCCTTCGCCTTGGCCACACCGGCGGCGATGGTGCCGACGCCGGTCTGTGCCACCAGCTTGACGCAGACCTTGGCATCCGGGTTGATCTGCTTGAGGTCGTAGATCAGCTGCGCCAGATCCTCGATCGAATAGATATCGTGGTGCGGCGGGGGCGAGATCAGCATGACGCCGGGGGTCGAATGGCGCAGCTTGGCGATCATCTCCGTCACCTTGAAGCCGGGCAACTGCCCGCCCTCACCGGGCTTGGCGCCCTGTGCGACCTTGATTTCCAGTTCCTGACAGTTGTTGAGGTATTCCGCCGTGACACCGAAGCGGCCCGACGCAACCTGCTTGATCTTGGCCGAGGGGTTGTCGCCGTTCGGCTCAGGGCTGAAATGCCTGGGATCCTCGCCGCCCTCACCGGAATCGGATTTCGCGCCGATGCGGTTCATCGCGACGTTCAGCGTCTTGTGCGCCTCAGGCGACAGTGCGCCCAGCGACATGCCGGGTGTCACGAACCGCTTGCGGATGGAGGTGATGCTCTCGACCTCATCCACCGAAATCGGGCTGTTGCCCGGCTGGAAGCCCAGCAGATCGCGCAGGTGGATCGGCGCACGTGCCTGCATGGAGCGGCTGTATTCCTGCCAGATCTTGTAGCTGCCCCGGTCACAGGCGGCTTGCAGCATATGCATGCCCTGAGCCTCCCACGCATGGGATTCGCCTGACCGGCGCGCCTTGTAGAACCCGCCCACGGGCAGAATATCCGTGCCGCTGGCATAGGCGCGCGCGTGGATGTCGAGCGCCTTTTGCTGGATGCCGTGGATGCCGATGCCGGAAATGCGCGACGGCATTCCGGGGAAGAATTCCGCGCACATCGCGCGCGACAGACCCACCGCCTCGAAGTTCAGGCCACCGCGATAGGATGAGATGACGGAGATGCCCATCTTCGCCATGATCTTGAGCAAGCCTTGGTTGATCGCCTCGACGAAGCGGTCCATCGCCTGTGACAGCGGGCCGTCCATCAGGCCCCGTTCGATCCGGTCGGCAACGGAGTCCTGCGCCAGCCAGGCGTTGACGGTGGTCGCCCCCGATCCGATCAGCACGGCGAAGTAATGCGGATCGACACATTCGGCCGAACGCACATTGATGGAACAGAAGGTCCGCAGCCCCTTCGCCGTCAGCCCCGAATGCACGGCGGAGGTGGCGAGGATCATCGGCAGCGCGACATGCTGCTCGTCCACATTCTCATCCGTCAGGATGATGTGGTTTGCCCCGGCGCGCACGGCCTGCTCCGCCTCGGTCCGCACCCGGTCCAGAGCCTCGCGCATACCGTCCTTCTGTGCCGCGAACGAGCAGTCGATGACAGCGGCGCTGTCCCCGAAATATGTGAGCATGCTGTCCCAGCGCGCATTGGTCAGAACAGGGCTGTCCAGCGTCAGGATCTCGGCCTGCGCGCCAGTCTGGTCCAGCACGTTCTTGAGGTTGCCGAACCGCGTTTTCAGCGACATCACGCGATGTTCGCGCAGGCTGTCGATCGGCGGGTTCGTGACCTGGCTGAAGTTCTGGCGGAAATAATGGCTCAGCGGGCGGTACTTTTCGGACAGGACCGCCTGTGGCGTGTCGTCGCCCATCGAGCCGAGCGCCTCCTTCCCGTCCTCGACCATTGGATGCAGGATCTGCTCCAGCAACTCGATGTCGTACCCGGCGGAGATCTGGCGCTTGCGCAGATCCTCGCCTGTGCTCAACACGGTTTCCGTCGTGACCTTGGCGATGTCGTCCAGATTGCTGATGCGACCCACCCACTCACCGAAGGGCTGCGAGCCGGCGAGTTCGTCCTTCAGTTCAACATCGTGCAGCAGGATGCCGCGCGCCATGTCCACGCCCAGCATCTGGCCGGGGCCGAGCGCGCCCTTTTCGACGATGTTCATCTCATCCACCGGAACCATGCCCACCTCGGACCCGGCGATGACCATGCCGTCACCCGTCACGACATAGCGCATGGGGCGCAGGCCGTTGCGATCCAGCCCGGCGCAGACCCAGCGCCCGTCGGTCATGGCCAGCGCGGCGGGGCCGTCCCATGGCTCCATGACGGAGTTGGAGTAGGCGTACATCTCCTCCCACTCCTTCGACATCTTGGTCGCGGTCTTGGACCAGGCCTCGGGCACCAGCATCGTCTTGGCCATCGGGGCATTGCGGCCCGCGCGGACCAGTACCTCGAACACTGCATCCAGCGCCGCGGAATCGGACGAGCCTGCGGCCACGATCGGCTTGATATCCTCGGCCATGTCCCCGAAATAGTTCGAAGCCATGCGGATTTCGTGCGATTTCAACCAGTTAAGGTTGCCCTTCAGCGTGTTGATCTCTCCGTTATGGGCCAACATGCGGAAGGGCTGAGCCAGCCACCACTGCGGGAAGGTATTGGTGGAATACCGCTGGTGATAGATTGCAAACGCGCTCACGAACCGCTCATCCATCAGATCGGGATAGAACACGGCGACCTGCTCGGCCAACATCATGCCCTTGTAGATGATGGAGCGGCACGACAGCGAACAGATGTAGAGCTGCGGGACCTGTGCGGCCATGGCCTCCTTCTCGATCCGGCGGCGGATGACATAGAGCTCGCGCTCGAACTCATCCTCGTCCACGCCCTTGGAGTTGGAGATCAGGATCTGCTCGATCTCGGGGCGTGTCGAATTGGCCTTCTCGCCCAGGCACGAGATCTCGACCGGCACGTGCCGCCAGCCATAGATCGTGTAGCCCATGCGCAGGACTTCCGTTTCCACGATGGTACGGCAGCGTTCCTGTGCGGCGAAATTCGTGCGCGGCAGGAAGATTTGCCCGACCGCGATCAGCTCCCCCCGGTGGGTGTGACCCGTGCGCTCGATCTGATCCTTGAAGAACTCGACCGGGATTTGCACGTGGATGCCCGCGCCGTCGCCGGTCTTGCCGTCGGCATCGACCGCACCGCGGTGCCAGATCGCCTTGAGCGCGTTGATCCCGTTCTGCACCACCGCGCGGGAGCGGGAGCCGTCTACATTGACGACCAGCCCCACGCCACAGCTGGCGTGCTCTTCCTCGGGCAGGTACATGCCGCGCGCGGCCAGATCAGCGGCGCGTTCTTCGTAGGAAGCGGCCCATTCGGCATCGTAATTTGTCATGGTCATGCTCCTTAAGTGGTCACGCCGTACAGCGCGAGAACTTCGGCCCTGTTCATCAGTTCGCGCGTTCCCGCGAAGGTGAAGGCATCCGGTTTTTCATCAATGAATATTTCGCGGGTCATGGTCAGCCCGTTCGCATCGTCCAACAGGCCGATGGGTATTTCATAGGTGCCGGCATGCGGCACGTCGGCGGTGACGCGATACCACAGGCCGCTGCCGCATTTGTCGCACCACGCGCGCTCCGCCCAGTCCGAGGACTGGATCGTGCGCACATGTTCCGCGCCTGCAATCGTCAGATCGTCCTGCGGCACGCTGACCGACAGCAGCGCAGAGCCCGCCCAGCGGCGGCACATCTCGCAATGGCAGGTCCCGTATTCATGCGGCAGTTCGCCGATGGTCAGGACGACAGCCCCGCACATGCACTTTCCCGTCGCCATGTCACCTCTCCCTCCACCCGGTTCCGGGGAACCGTTGAGATTGCGTTTGCGGCCTTGCGTCTGAATGCCTGACCCATGTTGTCCGTGCTGCGCCGCCGCCTGCCTGGTGCAGTACAGCTATGGCGCGGTCGCACCGCTTCTGTCGAACTGTTCGGTACTCTACTCCGCCGCGACGGGTTTTGACGTTGCGGCAAATTGCGACAGGATCGCCTCCGCCGCCTCACGCCCGTCGCGGATCGCCCAGACAACCAGTGAGGCACCGCGCACGATGTCCCCCACCGCATAGACGCCCTTCATCGGGGTTTCATGCGTGCGGAAATCGGCCTTTACCGTGCCCCAGCGGGTGACTTCCAGTTCCGGCTGACCCCACAACGCGGGCAGATCCTCCGGCTCGAAGCCGAGCGCCTTGATGACCAGATCGGCATCCTCGACATAATCGCCGCCGGGGATTTCCTCGGGGCTTTGCCGACCTGTCGCATCCGGCGCGCCGAGGCGCATTTTCGAGACCATGACACCCTTGACGCTGCCCTCGCCGGTGAATCCCTTGGGCGCGGCGAGCCAAACGAATTCGACGCCTTCTTCCTCGGCGTTCTGGGTTTCGCGCTGGGATCCCGGCATATTGGCCCGGTCGCGCCGGTACAGGCACTTGACGCTGGTGGCCCCCTGACGGATCGCCGTGCGCACGCAGTCCATCGCCGTGTCACCGCCGCCGATCACCACCACGCGCTTGCCCTCGGCGTTCAACTCACCATTCTCGAATTCGGGCACGTGATCGCCCAGCGTATGCTTGTTCGAGGCGGTCAGATAGTCGAGCGCGCGCACGATTCCTCCCAGACCGGCACCCGGCCCCGCCAGATCGCGGGATTTGTAGACGCCGGTCGCGATGACGACGGCATCATGCTTGTCCTTGATGTCGCTGAACGAAATATCCTCACCGACATTGACGTTCATGCGCAGTTCGACACCGCCTTCCGAGAGTTGGGTGTTGCGCCGCTCGGTCACGTATTTTTCCAGCTTGAAGCCGGGAATGCCGTAAACCATCAAGCCGCCGGCGCGGTCATAGCGATCATAGACCGTGACCTGCACGCCCGCACGGCGCAGCATGTCAGCTGCGGCCAGGCCCCCCGGACCCGCGCCGATGATCCCGACACTCTCGGTACGTTCCCGCGCAGGCTGGATCGGCTTGACCCAGCCCTTTTCCCACGCGGTGTCGGTGATGTATTTCTCGATGGAGCCGATGGTGACCGTGCCGTGGCCCGACTGTTCGATAACGCAGTTCCCCTCACACAGGCGGTCCTGCGGACAGATGCGGCCGCAGATTTCGGGGAAGGTATTGGTGGCCTGGCTGATTTCATATGCCTCGTGCAAGCGCCCCTCCGCCGTCAGCTTCAGCCAATCGGGGATGTTATTATGCAGCGGGCAATGCGTCTGGCAGAACGGCACGCCACATTGGGAACAGCGCGAGGCTTGCTCGGCGGCCTTCGCGTCCGCGAACTGTCGATAGATCTCGTCGAAATCCTCGGTCCGTGCGTCGGCTTCGCGCTTCTCCGGCATCAGCCGGGGCACATCGGTGAACTTCAACATCACTTGCTTGGCCATATTCACTTTCCAGTATACTGATATCGCGTCATCCTCTCATGGAGCGGACGCACCTTTCAGGCATTTACGGGGGTTAGTATAACAGGGCGGGAACAATATAAAGTCATAAGTGCTGACCTTATGCGAGGATATTTTTCTGAGAGCACGGCGATAGCGGCTCCATCGCCGAATTAATAGGTCCGATCCGGACCTATACTGTCGATTCACAGGGGGCACACACCACTATAGCCTAGCGCCGAACCCGATTCGCCGTTTGGAAACCAGATGCCCCTGTTTGACCTTCTGCTTCTCGCCTTGATCCAGGGTATCACCGAATTCCTGCCGATTTCCTCCTCAGGCCACCTGATCCTGCTTCCGGCGCTGATGGGAACGGCGGATCAGGGCGTCACTCTGGATGTCGCGGTGCACATGGGCACGTTGGTGGCTGTTGTCGCGTATTTCCGGGCAGACGTCGCACTGGCCTTGCGCGGTGGGGTCGATGTGTTGCGCGGTCGGTTTCGCACCAGCGCGGCACGGCTTGCACTGACATTGGCCGTCGCCACGGTTCCGGTGGTGATCGTCGGGCTGATCCTGAAGCTGACGGGGATGAGCGATCAGTTGCGCTCCATCGCGGTGATCGGCTGGGCCATGCTGATATTCGGCGTCGTTCTGTACTGGGCGGACAGGATCGGCGCGCAGCGGCGAAAGGCGGAAGGCTGGACAATCCGCGATGCCCTGATCATGGGCCTGTGGCAGGCGGTCGCGCTGATTCCCGGTACGTCGCGATCCGGGATCACCATCACGGGCGCACGGTTTCTGGGCTATGATCGTATTGCCGCCGCGCGGCTGTCGATGCTGATGTCGATCCCGACGATCCTGATGGCGGGCGGGCTGATCGCACTGGATATTCCGCCAGCCAGCCCCGAAATCTGGCGTGACGCGGCCATCGCTGCGGTCTTTGCCGGAGGTGCAGCCCTGATCGCGCTGACGCTGATGATGCGATTCCTGCAGACGGTCAGTTATACGCCCTACGTGATCTACCGGATCGTGCTGGGCCTGATCCTGTTGGGCGTGGCCTACATTTAACGCAGGTTTTTCGCCGATTCCAGAATCTCGGAATACTGCCCGTGCGGACGGTATGGCCACATATAGCTGTCGAGGATTGCATCCATGTCGCGGGGTTTGATGTTCAGATCGGCAAAGGTATTGACCCCTTCGCCCACGACGTTGTCCTGGCCGAGCTGCCGCACCTGGTCCAGCGTCAGGATGGAGTTCGGGATCAGTCCGAAGGTCAGCTTGGACACAAGACCGAACAAGCGCGCCTGGAGCCGTGCCGCCCACATCGGGATGGTCAGCAGAACGCGGCGGCGGCGGATAACGGTGACCAGGCGTTGCATCAGCTCGCGGAAGGTTTCCACGTCGGGTCCGCCCAGTTCGTAGATGCCCGGCGCCGCATCCCCGCGCAGCACGGTCGCTGCGGCCATGGCCACATCGTCCACGAACACCGGCTGGAACCGGCTGGTTCCGCCGATCACGGGCAAGACCGGCACCTTGGTCGCCATCCGGGCAAAACGGTTGAAGAACTCGTCCTCCGGCCCGAACACGACCGAAGGGCGCAGGATCGTCGCGTCAGGAAACGCGTTCAGAACAGCGCGTTCGCCCTCACCCTTGGTGCGGGCATTGGCGCTGTCGGAGCTCGCATCGGCACCGATGGCGGACAGGTGAACCAGTTTCTGCACCCCGGCGGCCGCGGCTAGGCGGGCGATGCGTCCGGCCCCCTCGACCTGAACCGTGTCCAGCGTTTGCTTGCCATGGGGGTAGAGGATGCCGACACAGTTCACCACGGCCTGCGCTCCACGGATGGCGGCGGCGGTCGAGTCCTCGTCACGGATGTTCGCCTGAACCGGCTGGACCTGCCCGACATTCCCGTAAGTCATGGTGAATATCGCTTCGTTCGGGCGGCGGACCGCAACCCGGACACGCCACCCTTCCTTCGCCAGGGCCTGCACGATGTAGCGACCGACGAAACCGGACCCGCCAAAGACCGTGACGATCGGGGCCGTGACTAGGGTGGTGTGGCTGCTCATTGCGCGCTCCTGCATCTGTTGCAAACGTGAATACTTGGCGACGCCCCACGCGGCAAGGGTGTATCAGCCCACAAGCAGACCCAATGCGATGGCCCACATGACGATTCCGACCAGCGCATCCAGCACCCGCCAGGCCGATGGACGTGCGAATAACGGTCGCAGCAGCCGCGCGCCGTAGCCAAGGGCAAAGAAGAAGCTGAACGATGCCAGAACCGCTCCCGCGCCGAAGGCCCAGCGAAATGGGTCGAACTGAGTCGAAACCGACCCGATCAGCACCAATGTATCGAGATAGACATGCGGGTTGAGCCATGTCAGCGCCAGACACGTCGTGAGGACCGGCCACAACCGCGCAGGCGCCTGCTCGGCAGGCTCCAACCCGTCTGACACATGCAGGGCGGCGTAATAGCTGCGAAGCCCGTAGACCAGCAGGAACGCGACGCCGCCATATCGAAACAACGGCTCGATCCACGGGGCCGCCGATACCAGCGCCCCGAAGCCGCCAACGCCCCCCAGGATCAGCAGCGCATCGGATGCCGCGCAGGTCAGGCAGATGGCAAAGACATGCTCCCCCCGCAGGCCTTGCCTGAGGACGAACGCGTTCTGCGCGCCTATCGCCAGGATCAGTCCCAGGCTCAGCCCGTAACCGGCAAGAACGGCTTCGATCATTTATAATTCTCCCCTGAGGGTAACCTGATAGCCCGACCTTTGGTTGAGAGGAACGGTGAATATTGTCCGCGCGGCGACGCTAAAAATGTCGAAGCCGCGCCGCGCCTCACCTCATCTGCATCCTGAGATGACTTTCTGACGCAAATGCCGTTGACACCCCCCCTGAGCAAGGCTAAACGCCCCTTCACGACACCTGCCCAGGTGGCGGAATTGGTAGACGCGCTGGCTTCAGGTGCCAGTGTTCGAAAGGACGTGGAGGTTCGAGTCCTCTCCTGGGCACCACAAATTTCCTTAATTGGCTTCGAAAGTCCAATAAAATAAGGGAATTTGATAGTTCTCGCACTGCGGGATGCCCAATTTGCTACACATTTTGCTCCCACTTTTGCTACCCACGGCTTTCGGGCACCGCGTTGTCAGATATGCCGAGTAACAGTTTCTCTCGCCCTCGGGGTCACAAAATCACCGGGGAGAAACTTATACAGCGACTAAACGCCGGCACCGCATTTGCGCTAATCCAGCTTGATCAGCGTTCGTAGTGACCAATCCTCCCTCCTCAGATGGCTTTACAAGGGGTTCAGCTTCTGGTCCGCGAGCAATACTGGCGGGTGTGATGGTCTTTGCGCAGGAAGTTCAACCGCGCTCCGGATAATTTCCGAGCAATCCTAACCGTGGCGCGCTCAACTCTGCATCGCTCATTCCTTCAGCTCGCGCGAGAAAGGACATTTGCTTGTGGTTGGATAACCGCTCCAAGGTCGTGAGGAGCTTGATCAGGGTGAAGGTGTAGAATTCGACAACTTCCTCCGCGCTGCCAGGCTCGGTGGGCGTCTTCGTCCATAGCAGCTCTCTTCCGTAGTAAGCTTCAAGATCCCGGCTTTTGAGGTCTTGGACGACGACGATCTTTCGAATGGTAATTTCCATGCGGGCATCCTCAGCTCTGGTATATTCGTCAGGTCAAACCGCTCGAGACAGGATCTTGCCCCTGCTACCCGAGCGGCCATGGGTGTCCTGATGTGCTTTCGATCAGGACCCATTGTTTATCCCGGCAAGCGTGCTGCGAGATCGCTAAGTCGCGCACCATGCCACCGTAGAGATGCTGCGAACTGGCTGTTCAGCGCGTCGGCTTCGGCGAGCAAATCGCGCATTTCCCGAAGTGCTTTCCCCCCGCCGAGCGTATCGGGATTGATCCCATCCAGCAGTCGGTCCGCGGTGCAATAGGCATCGACCCCCCTTGCACCTGCGACAAGGTCCAGGAGTTCGGTGAGGCTGTTCCCATGGCGCCGCAGAAAATCCTTGGCGTCGAGCGCAACGAGAAGAAGGCACTCAGAATCGACCATTTTGTTCATGTTATTCTCCAGGCACGAAGGGCCGACCGACTGGCCGAACTATGGCCTTGTGCCGTCAAGATCGCCGACAAGCTTCGTCGGCGATGTCAGGGTTATCGCTGGGGGTTACGCCATGGCTTCACGGGTGATGGTTGCATTCGAACCTTCAAACGCATGGCGCAAACCATCTGACAGCAGGCAAATTTCCTCGACGACGGGGTCGAGAGGGTCGATCGCTGCAAAGTGCTCCATGTATGGAAGCGCGGGATCGTCGACGTTCTCCAGAGAGATCACGTCCAGGATCTGTTTCAGCATTATCCGCGTGCGCCGCGTCAGGCAGCGATCGCGCAGGAGCAGTTCGACGCACCGGTCGACAAGCCGTGCGGTTTCACAGCCTCCCAACCGATGGGTTGCATACCACAGCCCCTCATAATGGGCGGAGATGAAAAGGAGGATCGGCTCAGGAGAAGACACATGTGAATTTTCCTCAACGAAGGCGGATTTCGGTTCAATTTTCATGAAAGGCTCCGGTTGGTTTCCGCGTCATGCGCGGGTCAAGCAGTCGATCCGGATGCCACGTGTTCTTCGATACCCTCCACTTTATCTACCTCGAGATCGGCTCTGCTGTCCGCTGTCTCACAGAGATGACAGCGGGCGGCCAAGCCCGATCTACGCCATCGTAAGGAGCGTCAGGGGAGCAGAAGGTTGCGCACTCGGCCTACACCCGCTCCGACCCTCGTTCACCTTGTCCCGACGCGCCGCCGGGCGGCCTTTCGATCCGTCTCACACCCAAGGGAGACGGATCGACAGGCCGCTTGCGCGCGCGTTCGCCCTGTAAAAAAAATTCGCCCACCGCCACGTTTTTCTGCATCCGAGCGTTTCTGCCGAAAATGCGATCGACCGATCTGGTTAGGACACCGAGCATACAGGAGAGCCGTCGTGTCCAAGTTTTCTATCTTTCAATCATTCCACCGTGCCTTTGGAGGGGCGCCCCACCCACACGAGACCGATGACGCACCAAAAGCGTCCACACGTGTCAAGATGCCGAAAGGCGAGAGCAAGCTTCAATGGCACCAGCCTTCACCGCTCCCCCATGCCGAAGCCCCGGCGATGGATTATCCCTTGAACTGTTTGAGCCCTGGGCTCCTAAAAGTGGTTCAGGCGATCAGCAACAAGACACAGGCCCCGGAGGCAATCGCGGCGCAGTCGGTGCTCGCAGTCGTATCGCTGACAATGGCCGGCCGAGCAAAGGTCCAGACCCTTGGCTCACCTTCCAACGCGGCATGCTATTTCGTTCTCGTCGCACTTTCCGGAGAACGGAAAAGCGCAACGGACAAGTGGGCGATGGGGGGCGTGAACCGCACCGTTCTGGAACTTCGTGAGGAGCATGCAATGCGGCTCAAAGAGCACAAGGAACAGCTCGCAGCCTTGGAACGGGGTGAACCGAAGCCCCAAGAGCCGGTGTGCCCGAATTTCGTTGTTACTGAGCCGACAATCGAAGGTGCTTTCAAAGCAATTTCTTCCGGTGCGGGGTTCTTGGGATGGTTTACCGACGAAGCCGCAACATTCTTTGGTGGTCATTCAATGTCCCAGGACAAACTGGCTCTGACCTGCGGAATCATCTCCAAGCTCTGGGACGGCGCCTTTTTCATCCGGCCGCGTGTGACCCAGGAGGGCGACGGTTACGTTCCGCCTACATCCACGACGCTGAACCTGATGTTCCAACCTAACTTAATACGCCAGTCCTTCGGGAACGAGTTCATGCTCGGGCAAGGCATCCTCGCGCGCATGCTGCCGGCCTGGCCCGAAAGCAACATGGGGAACCGGCGCTACCGGCGCCCCGATGCCTCCGATGACGCCATCGTGGAGGGTTTTCAAGACATCACCGCCGAAGCGCTGCGCAACACCTTGGACAACCCCAGCGACAAGACGCTCGAGCTCTCCGAAGATGCCTTTTCAGCCTGCGTGGCCTTCCACGATGATATCGAGGTCGAACTCGGACGCGGAAAATGGGCAGCAGATATCAGCAGCTTCGCCGCGAAAGCCCCGGAACATGCATGCCGGATTGCAGCCCTCATGACGCTCTACGAGGACCAAGAGGCGACCGAAATCTGCAAGGAAGCGATGGAGAATGCCATCGGTATTGTCAAATACCACCTGGGGCAGTTTAAGTATCTCTGTGTCGCTGGAACGAATGAGGAAACAGTCACCCACGCTCAGAAATTGCTTGATTGGCTCAAGAGCAACCTCGTCCCGGGAAGCGGTTTCGCTACCGACCTCATCCTTCAGAAAGGTCCCGTCCGGACCCGGAACCAGAAGTCGATGGATCAAGCTCTTCCAATCCTTATCGAGCATGGATGGGTCGCTAAGCTCCCGGAGGGAACTGTGGTGGACGGGAAGAAACGCCGTCGGGCCTACATGCTCAATCCCAAAGCATGAGGTCGTCATGGCTGCCGCCCGGGGCCATCACGAGCGAATGCGTCGGTCTGTTGACCCTCACGCGCTCTATTGAGCGGCGGTTCACGGAGGTTGAAGCTCTATAGAGAAATTGTTGAGAACGGGTTGGTCCCACCCCGTGCGGGTGGAATGGACCCGTATTCAATACATCAGGAAAATGAACCTGGTTTCAGCGAGTTGCGGCGGCTGGCGGAGACAGAACCGAGATCCTGTTCAAAGGCGCAAGGTGGACGAATACGATCGCCGAGAGGCGACGAACTTTATATGATCCCGGGCAGCGCGAACGCCCTGAGCGTGGTCATAGCTTGCCATCGTGGTTGCCGGATTCCGGTTGTCGAGCAGAACGGGCGCGATGTAACCGCCTCCGAGAAGCTCTTCCGATGCCTCAGTGGCCACGTTGTCCCGGACGCGATGCACGCTGACACGGACCCCAAGATGCGCATGGGTGAGATTGCCCACGAGACAGCCCAGTCGCGCGGCCGAAACTCTTGCACCGACCTCCAGAATGCTTGGGAACATCGCGTTACCGTCATCGAACAGCGGACGGAACACCCGGTTGTATTCGTCGATGGCATCCCAAAGCCCCGGACTCTCCAGAACCCGGTCGTATCCTCCATACTCTTTCTCGTATTCCCGGAGTTTCAGCGCGCTCCCCGGAAGCCTGACATGGAGGCACGGCCACTCAAGGAGCATGATGGTCCGGCCTATTTCAAAATGCGACAGCGCCCTCGCCCGCTGGGGCACCGCCGCGGCCAAGGCGAGGAGTAGGCCATTGCGATAATCGCGCGCTGCGAAGAGATCCCTCGGCCCCAGGGCGCGGGCGTTCCCGACGATCTCCATTCCCAGGTCGAAGATCGTCGATGCGCCGACCAACTGTTCGCCGGTTTTTGTCGGACGTCCTTCGACCTTACCCCGAGCGTTGAGGCCGGAAATCACGTGCTCGCAGGCCACGCTGGCGAACCCTGGATCGCATGCGGTGGAATATCCCGACAGGATGCGCCCGAGATAGTCACTCGCGCTGCGCTTCGAGACGCCTTCCGCGCTCAGATCGCAGGCGTAGGCATGAAAGGTCATGCCCGCGGGCCTGATGTCATTTCCTGAGCCGTCGCACCACGCAAGCCAGCGCAGCAGAGCGTGCGTGACGGAGTTCAGATGATCTGCGCTCCACTTGAGCTTCCGGTTTCCTGGCTCGGAACCCATCCTTGCAACCAGCCCGGGTTGCCATTCATCTGGGAGACGCCCGATCAAGGCGAGAAGGGAGTCCGTTTTCGACCTCCTTTTCATCTTGGGGGCACGCTGGCGCTGCCGACGGACGATGGCGATCATGGAAGCGTAAGGCATGCCCCAGAGGGCCGGAGCCGCCGTCTGGACGCGGTGCAGCTTGAGAGCAGCGAGATGGGCGCCGTGTTGAGTCGAACATTCCGCGAGGTAGTCGTCCATCTCCTGTCGCGTGGGAGGAACCGTGAGCGGTCGTGCCCCGCCCCGCCACCCCGAGAAAGCCCGGAGCTCATGCAGGACTGGGTCCGGGTCGAGATCCGGCCGCTCCTCCCTCAACGCAGCACGGACTCCTTGCAAAATGCAGGCTGCGGCAGAGAACGGTTCATTTCCAAGAATTCGTTTCATCAGATTCCTTTCTTTTTGAAGGCCTTGGGGTGTCGCGACTTCTTGTCCGCCAGGTATTTTTGCCAGCGATCGAGCGCGAGGTTCTCATCGATTTCAGCATAGAACGTGAGGGTCGTCTCGAGGCTTGTGTGGCCGAGCAGACGCTGCACGTCGGGCAACCGGTCCGGGTCTTCCTTCAGCCAGAGCCAGCCGAGGAAATGGCGGTAGAGATGCGGGTTCATCCGAATTCCTGTGATCCGGTGCGTATGACGCATCAGCCGCTCCAGCAGCCCCACGAAGGGCTTGTCCCGGCCAACACTGGACCCCTGTGCAGGGAACAGGAAGGGGTTGCGTTCGTCGCCCGCGCGGAGGGCCTTCGGGCGGATCTTGTCGAGATACAACCGAAGCCGACGCGATTCATTTTCCCCCAGGGGAATGGGCAAATCCGGATCATCGCTGGTGCGCATCTTGACCTCAACATTCGGCACCGTGATCGTCGCAAGATCCCCGCGCCAGGAGATCCATGAGAGCCTTGCCCAGGTCAGGTTTGCCTTGCGCGGCGCTCGGGCAAGCAGGATATCGCTGGCGAGCACGCACATGACGTCGCGGGCCAGTTCGGCGTCGATCTGGTCGATGCGTTTCGCGCCGCGCTTTCTGCGGACCCGACGGTCCAGCTCGGAATTGATCTCCTCGATAAGGATCTCTCCAAGGTCGAGCAGGCGTTGCTGTCTATCCCCGATGATCTGGTGGAGCTTGTTCTTGTTACGTTTCGTGATCCCCTTTCCGCCGGCGGCGTAATCCTTGATCGTGGACGCGATACTTTCGATCTCTTTCAGGTCCCGACCGACGTAATCGCGGGCCAGCTTCTTTATCGCCTTACCGAGCGTCGATGCGTAGCTGCTCGGGAACTCGCCCCCGCTATTGCCCACCTGGACGGCTTCAAGAACGCCCTCGACCACGGCCGGATCGGTATATTCCTCGACGCACTCGATCAGGTATCCGGTCGCGGCATAGAGTGCCTTCGCTCCCGCGATCAAAATGCCTCGGCGGTTCGCGAGCGTCTCTTGTGACCACGTCTCGTCCTCTACGAGGAAACCGGTTGAGCGACGCTCCTCCTCGGTCTTCTTTCGCCGGTTTGGCTTTGGTTTCAGTAGGGCCAGCTTGCTGGTCATAGGGCGTTGCGGCTGGGTCTTATCCAGTTCATTAAGAAATGCCTCGTAGGAGAGCCCGTCACGCGACTCCTCGCCCATAGCCCATCGCGCAACAGGCCCGTCGAATTGCTGGAGAAGCGGTCCCAGGACCGACGTCGGGACCCCATATTTGTCCCTTCCATCGTCGAAGGGATGATCCACCGCGGGGAACTGAAACTCCGAAAATGTGGCCTCCGAAGAAAGGCGGGTGCAGAGGGCGGCTACGCGCTTGACGTGCTTGCGGCAGACGGCCTCGGTTTTGTTTCCATCTGCACAACGCTGGCGATAATATTCCTCCAGCAGGGACTGAGTAATCTCGATCGGAAGCAGGCCCGCCTGATCCAGGAAGTAAAGGAATGAGCCAGAGATCAATTTCATGTCTTGGGGCAGATCAGAATTTTGGATGTCCTCATGAATTTTCCGGTAGAGTCCGATGACGTCGCGGATGCCCGGCTTTCGGTTGCTGCCACAGCCAGCATCGATCGCTGCCAGGACGTCGGCCTTGTAGTTATGAAAACTTCCCTTTGAGAGCCCGAGGGTCGCAGGAGACCACTGCGCGAAACATTTGATAACTTTGCCGCGGTCCACCTCATCGATCTCGGGAATCCACCGTGCGGCACCAATCACTTTTTTCAAGCGCGACACGAGCGTTGCGTTCCGGCGATCAAGGGTCGTGTCGCCGGTTTTCTTAGAAAGCCGAGCAATCAGCTGGGCATAGGTCATGCGCGGCTCGGAATCGGACAGTGAAACATTCATCGCGTCGCTAAGGGACTCGATTGTGCTCCGATCTGGACGATGGCCGGGCCGGCTTAAAATATCCGAAACGGCTCTCGGATTGAGCCCTGCCTGCACGGACAGGGCACGCATAGATTGTCCCGAGGTATCGAGGTGGTGGCGGAGTTGGTCTTGCAGCGACAATGTTTTTTCCTTTCCCGTTGCCGGGGGCTCACTCGAGATCGAGATCCGCCCTCCACACAGGGCGGATTCGATGCTCGAAGAGCTCCAGCCATTCGGGATGGATCAGCCAGGACTTACCCACCTTCGTGGCGTCAAGGTGAATACGCCCGCGTTCGGTGACACAGCCCGTCACGATCCAGTCGCGGATCGTTCTGGGGTGCTTTCTCAGAACCAGTGCCACATCATCTACAGTCAGGTATCGATCTTCGGTCATCGTCTCGTTCTCCTTTTCTTCGAGGGACTTACTCCCCACGCATTGAGAACAAAGCGAGGACGGAAAGAATTTGAACGTCTTTGGAAATTTCCGTCGCATTCGGCGCTGGACGGCTGCTAATCCTGCGAACAGAAGTCGAAATTCTCAGGATTAGCAGGCACCACAACATCTCGGCGGGACTGAACCTGGATTGACGAAAACATGGGGCACCAAAGGGTTTCGAGATGGTTCGATATTTGGCGCAACTCCGATGCACCTACTGGCTGCCGCATCATTCGCCAGGTCCATGAACCGGCGTGTGGCACGGGTGGTTTACTGGCACTCTCCGAGGAGCGATCCTTTACAGGTGGGGCGCTCGGAAGCGTTTAGACGGTCCGCGAAATTCTTCAGTCGCTCACCGTGATATATATCTTCACCCGGCAAGGGGTTTCGTGAAACATGATCTCGCCGCCGAGGCGGGCCGTCGCAGCACGCAGTTATCGCGCCTCTTCCTCGAGTTCGGCGCATGTCCTGTCTGAAGTGGTGCGGTTAGTGATCCCACCAAGATAAGATGCAAATCAGCACTTTGCGGGTAATTCGGGGCCTGTTACTGATCTCTGGAGAGGTGCAGAATGGCAGACAGCGGCAACAACGAGAAGCCGAAGAAGAATCGTCGGCGAGGGAACACCCTGGAGAATTGGGAGGTCGCGATCGTGAAAAGCATGATCGCCCGCGGCGCGCCTTTCACGAACGATCAGGACATTCTCGCCTATTTCACCCGCCCCACCCGCTCCGTGAACCACCGACTGATCAGCGAAATCCGTGGGCAGGCGAAACACAAGAGCGTCAAGCCTGCGAGCGACGAGGACCTCGACGCATTTCTTACGACTTGGCCAGACATCGACCATGAGACCGGCCTCAGCGTCCGCGGCGACGAACTCCTGATCAAGGCACGGGAGGCCATGATCGCCGCCGTCCAGACGTTCAACAGCGCGGGACTGACGTTTCGCGCGGAGCTCTTCATCGTCACCTCGATCATCGCCTGGACCTATCTCCTTCACGCATGGTTCAAGCGCCAGGGGATCGACTATCGATACCAAGGCCAGAAGACTAAAGAAGGTGCCGACAAGTTCTGGGAACTGACCCACTGCCTGAAACAAGGCAAATGCCCTGCGAAGGGAGGTGTCGCGAAGAACCTCAAGTTCCTGGTTGAGATCCGGCACGAGATCGAACATCGCTCGACGAGCAGAATTGACGATGCGCTCGGCGCCAAGCTCCAGTCCTGTGCACTGAACTTCAATGACCTTCTCAAAAGGGAGTTCGGCGCCCAATACGGCCTCGAGAAGCGCCTGCCGATCGCGCTCCAGTTCGTGTCGTTCGGCGCAGAACAGCGGTCCGCCTTGAAGAAGGCGGCCGGACTGCCGAAGAACCTCGAGGCGGCCATCGATGCCTTTGAGAATGGATTGAGCGAAGAGCTGATGAAGGACCCCGCCTACCGGATGTCCTACGGATTCGTGCCGATTACAGCGAAGAACCCCGGCGCGGCAGATACAGCCGTGCAGATCGTCACCCCTGGCAGCCCAGAGGCAGGCGAGATCGAGAAGATCATCCTCAAGGAGGTGAACAAGACCCGCTACCCACCCGGCAAGGTCGTAGAGAAGGTCCAGGCAGCCGGATTTCCGAAGTTCAAGATCCACCAGCACACGCAGCTTTGGCAGAAGCTCGATGCAAAGAAGGACGGCAAGGGCAACGGATGCATTGGCGACTATGGCAACTGGGTCTGGTTTGACCGATGGATCGATGAGGTCATCGCCCACTGCGGGGCGGAAGGCGATCGGTATCGATGATCACGGCATGGCCGAACGAACTGGAGATTGATCGCTCTCAAGCTCGCGATCAATAATTTGATTGGGAGGAGGTTGCGGTTAATGTGCTCAGCGGGCTGCGAAAATGTCTGGATAGACCGCCACCGGCCTGACCCGGTCATTCGCTTTCATCCAAACTTCAAGGTCAACTCGGTCGCATTCCGAGGCTACGGTAACGTCCACAATGAGATCCGGGTCGATTGGCGTGAAGACCTGAACCTCGGCATCGTTCAGCGTCGGACGGTTGTCCGGCGTGCCAAAGGTTCCTCGCGACCAGCGAGAGTCGATGGCGCTGACGGTGCAGTCTTCGAACATCCGCCGGAACCCCCATGGACCCCCAAGATATCGGGTGTAGTTGAGCACCGGTCCGGAGGACGCATTGGCCCAGCAGAATCGGCAGCTGTGCGTCCAGAGGACCGACGGCGCTATCTCGAGGATAGCCCAGCGGCATCGAGAGGTGCGGATCTTGGCGGAGAACATCGACCGGTTGATGTCCTGAATCGACAGCGAGAGGGCATCAGCACGGCCATCAGCGCGCCAGTCATCGGTATACCAATAGGACACCCCGTGCGCGTCCAGGACCTGCCGGGAGGCAAGGCCGTCCGCCAGGATGCTCGGTAGGTTGGGCAGTGGCGTAAAATGGTAGAGCGCGGTGATGCCACGCTCGCGTGCTTCCAAGCAGATCTTGATCGAGTTGCTGTCCATTGGCCAACGGTAGCGAATTTCTCGTGGGTTTGAGCTGCAAACTGTTCTTTCCCGAAACGGTGGCACCTGCAAGTGGCGACCTCACAGTCTGCTTTTTGGGCGAAGGCGCCAATGACCCTTTCAGAATCCATCCTCGGTCGGTTACCTGTTGAAAAAGCAGAGGGACGCGCATGGCGGACGAGGACTTGATCGAAGATGAGGCAGCCGCTGGCCCTCGTCAGTTCCATATCGCAGAATGGTATGGTCGCCCCTTTCTCGACCTAACTGACGCCGAACGTCTTGAACTGGCGAATTTCAGGCCGACCGGGAAAATGCTTACAAAAAGCGAGATGGATCGTATCGTCAATTTGCGAGCCAAGACTGTTCTCAGCCCGACTGAACAAATTCGCCTAACTGCACTCGAGAGCCGTCTGGAAGCCCTCCAGACAACACAGCAACGCTGCCCCTTTCGAACCGACAATCCGTTTCCCTTCTGCACGAAGGTCGGCGGCGTCTGTTCCATGCGCGTCTACGAAGCGGACGGCGACACGATCTCGGCTGTCGAAGGCGATCGTGGGTATCTGAGGGCGATGTGCCCGTATCGATTCCATGAGGGAAACGCAGTGTTTTGTGACATCGGCCAAGAACTCCTGAACGATCCATCACCCCACCAAGCAGGCGAGGTCGGATTTCTCGAGTCGACGGGGAACTTAGACTCTGCGCCCGGTGAGGATGTTGGTCGGATCGACATGGTCCTTGTTGGCACGACCGCTCCTCCGGGCCATCCGCTCGAGTGGTGTGCCGTCGAGATCCAGGCTGTCTATTTTTCGGGCCGTGAGATGGGGATCGAGTTTCGGGCCATGCGGGATAGCGGCGGGAGGGCAACTATGCCAGCGGCGCGACGGCGCCCGGACTACCGAAGCAGCGGGCCAAAGCGCTTGATGCCACAACTCCAGACGAAGATCCCGACCCTTCGCCGATGGGGCAAGAAGATGATTGTTGTTGTCGACGAAGCTTTCTTCCAATCGATGGGCTACATGGAGCATGTTCCGGAGATCTCAAACAGCGATGTCGTGTGGTGGCTTGTTGATTTCGTCCGGGACGCGCCTGGAGAGCCGTTCAGGCTCGTGACCACTCGCCAAGTATACACAACCCTCGAGCGTGCCATTGAAGGCCTGACGGGCGGGAACCCGGTTGCGAAATCAGAGTTCGAGCACCGCATCCGGATCAAGTTGGACACTCCATGATGTCGTTCTACAGTTGCTCGAGTCGTCGAAATGTGGTAGCAGCCATGGAAACGAAAGAAGAACATACAGGAAGCCAAGCATGAGCAAGCGGAGGACCGCTGTAGATTTGTTCTGCGGCGCAGGAGGGTTGTCTGCGGGGCTGGAGATGGCCGGCTTTACGGTTCTGGCCGGGAATGATCTGTTCGCAGCGGCAGGTAGGACTTTCGAGGCAACTCACCCGAACGCGAAGTTCTTCGGCGAGCCGATCCAAGACCTCAAAATCGACAATCTCCTCCGCGATACCGGCTTGAAAAAAGGTGAGCTGACGGTCCTCGTCGGCGGGCCGCCATGTCAGGCCTATTCGGTATATAATCACCAGCGCGGCATGCACGATGAGCGGGCCCAGCTCTTCCGACAGTATCTTCGCGTGGTTGAGGGACTGAATCCTGAATGGATCGTGATGGAGAATGTCGCTGGCATTTTCTCAATCGCTGGTGGCGAGGCCGTCCACGCGATTGAAACGGAGCTGCGTGCCCTCGGCTACAATGTCGAATACCAGATCATGCGGGCAGAGCAGTATGGGGTTCCTCAGGAGCGTCGCAGGGTAGTGTTCATCGGAAACCGGATCGGCGCTCCCATCAGGCATCCACAGCCCACCCATGGACCGGGCCTGGAGCCGCTGGTTACGATCGCCGACGCTATCAGTGATTTACCACCGCTGGAGAATGGGGAGAACCCAGGGTGCCAGAATTATCCTGTAGAGCCGAAGACCGAATACCAGAAGGCTCTTCGCGGAAACGCAGTTGAGGTCAGCTGCCACGCGGCACCGCGCTTGGGCAAAGTGAACGTTGAGCGATTGGCCCACATTCCTCCGGGCGGAAGCTGGAGAGATATTCCGTTCGACCTTCTTCCGGCTGGCATGAAGCGCGCGAAAAGATCGGACCACACGAAGCGGTATGGCCGGATGACTTGGGATGGACAGGCCTGCACGATCCTGACCAAGTGTGACATTCATTGGGGCGCCTATCTTCATCCAGAGCAGGATCGTGCAATTTCTGTGCGCGAAGCGGCGAGGCTGCAATCGTTCCCGGACAGTTTCCAATTCGTCGGCTCAAAGACTGAGCAATACGTTCAGGTAGGGAACGCTGTGCCTCCACTGCTTGGCAAGGCCATAGGTCTCACACTGTTCGAGCTGATCGCCGAGGCCGCGGAGGCAGAGGGCGCCGCCGCCTGAAATGGCGCAGGTAAAATCTCCCATGTCCCGATCCGAGAACATGTCTCGGATTAAATCCAAGGACACTGCTCCTGAAATGGCCATCCGCCGAGGGCTACATGCCCGCGGATTCCGTTCCAGGATTCATCGCCATGACTTGCCAGGTCGTCCTGACTTGGTGCTGATCAAGTGGCGCGCTGGCATCCAGGTGCACGGGTGCTACTGACATGGGCATGATTGCTTAGGGCGTGCTCCAAAGACCAACACCGAAACTGGGGCCCCAAGATCGCCAAGAATTGCGAGCGTGACGCTCGAAACGAGGCTGCGCTTCGGGATGCTGGCTGGCGTGTTCTGATCGTGTGGGAGTGCTGCTTGGTTGGCGCCGGTCGATGGGGTCGGGATGAGCTCCTCGACCGCATCGTCAGCTGGGTTCGCGGCGATAAGCCATATCTCGAAATCGAAAGTGCGCAGTAGGACCGACACTTTCGACCAGATTGACCGGGACCACCTCACTGAAAAGAGGCCAGGCAGGGGCGAAAACCGATCAGAAACAGTTCCAACCAGCATGGGCGAAGCCCTGGCTCCAGCACTGCGACGAGAAGGCAGTCAGAGGCAACGGCGAGACTGGCACACGAAATAGGTGGGAGCTCTAATCGGCTTCCCCTTGGCTATGCTTCCAAAAGCGGATCGCTGGTCCATCCATTTCTGCGAGCGCGTTGGCAACATCTACGCCACCGAAAAGCTGCGTTCTCGACGCCAGAGGATGGAAGTCGGGTGCTTCCGTGGCCCAATTCCCATCACCGTCGCATCGGTGGTGCGCAGCGCTGGGAAACAGGTTATCTGAAAGTGGGATATTGGCATGCGGGTTATGATAGACGTTCAGACCCTCTCCCCAGCTCTCGCGGTAGCCCGGCGCGTTCACCACTGCTTTGAAGACGAGCGGATGTGTCGCGCCGGAGTCGCGGTCAATACAAGTCCCTTCCCTGATCATCAGCACATCGCCAGCACCGAATCCTCCTACTACCCCCATCCGGTTGAACTTGGAAATCGTCCCGGCTGATGTCGATATCACTGCACTGATATACTGAGCGTCAGGAATATCGAAGAATCCTGAAGGTATTACCTTATCGCCCCAACGGTGTTCGGTGAGCTTCGCTGGAATTGCAATCACATTGCCTTGCTCATCTTGATCAGCAGTATAATCGTAACCATAAAGATACCGCTCAAGCGCTGATCGGGTATAGACCATCGAGCCCGGCGAGGAGAAATCCGCCACCGCAAAGATCAGCGGCATCCCCGCGATCTGAGGCTGCTCCCAGTATCTCTTCCGTAGCTTGCTGAACAGAGGACTGCCGAACTTGATCGGCATGTAGTCGTTCAGGTAGGCATGCTGCTGTTCTACGGTCTCGATCGGCGGCTGTGGCACGATCTGTGCGCCCATGCGCGTGGGGCCCACTGTAACAGCCTCAATCGCAACCTCTCCCCGAAGGCTCCGCCCAATGAAATCGGGAACAGCATGATCAGCGTCCAGCCTAAACCCGAGTTCGGTCAGGGTTGCGAAAAGATACAGTTCCCAGACTCTCTGATCGAAAGCCGTAGACTGGAACTGTTCCACGAAATTGCCGTCGAGATCTTCATGCCAACGCATCATAGGTTCGATGATGCCGCGTGCCGGGGAAAATACGCCTTCCGTCGCAACTTTCATGTAATCTGGATGCAGCGCTTCAGGCGCGTGCAGAGGTGTGAAAAAGTCGACCGGCGCACCCACCTCATCGCCTTGGTGATGAAACTCATCGGGTTTCTCCAGCAGGTCTGCCACCAGCTCCGCCAAGGCGTCGCGCGCCTGTTCCGGTTCCTGGAAGAAGTCGGTCATCGAAGTCCATCTGAACCGGAGCTTCTTGTCCCGGCCAAACGCCATGCCCGAGAAGTCGTTGTCGGACCGGTCACGTATGAGCATCCCCAGGATCGTCCCGCCCTCGTCTTCGAAGTATGCCACCTCTTCGCCGGAAAGAACGGCTCTTGGGTCTCGCGCGTAACCAGCGAGCGCGTCGAAGCGCAGTTTCAATATCTCCCGCACGGCTACTCCATCCAGTATCCAGTCACTCAATTCCGCGTGCAGTGCATGCCCTGCGGAGCATCCGTATCGCATCTTGTAGAATGCTCGAAAAGGTCGGTCATGCATCCGGGGGAGTTTTCGATCACGCTGCTGTGCGATACGGTCACCATTGCTGTGATACGATCCGGTTCGCTGATTGGGTTGCGGAGACCTTGTGCACCTGTTGACGAAATGCACAGGTTACAGCACATCTGTTCGCACACCGCCGAATTCGATCCGGACTCTGAGGAAACGTTCCTTTAATATCAGTGGTTTTTGCTGCTTGGCACCTGCCCCTACCGCCGGAGCCACTTTTGGCAGTATCCATAAAGGTTTTCAAAGCCCCATGGTCGAGAGCTGGTCTCTCAGCGATTCACCCCTCGATTATAGCTCTCGAGGATCTTGTGAAATCCCGGGCGCGGGAAACCGCTGATCTCGATAGAGCAGTCTCAAAGGTTGCTTCTTGTGCGGTGGGTGGATGTCAAGGGTATAGTTGTCTACATGGGTGCGGCTGCCGCCGGCCCGGGGCAGGGTCAACAAAAAGGTGGCGCACATATGGACCGAGCCGGTCGACCTGGAGCCTCACTCGCAGCCGGTTGCCCGATGTGCCGCAACGCAACGAAGTAATACATCAATCCGCAACAATAGCCCGCACGATGAGATCGCGCGCACTGTGACCTCCTTTCAATTCTTGGTGCGCCGCGCGTTTGCCTCGATCCACCTGGCATAGCGGGCGTTGAGGTTCGGAATATCAGGGAATATATGACGTGTCGCTGTTGGCGCGGTCGTCATAACCGGCGTTCTTGCTCTTTATTCATCCGAGCAACATGCCAATGATCTCAGTCCTCTATGTTATGATCTGGCGACGCTATGGCGGCCTTATTGTAACGCAATATTTCAATTATGAAATTATTATCACAAATGCAACGCCAGATTTTCTAACGACTGCACTTCCTGACCTCAATCGCTTGAGGTCAATAAAAACAATGATTTGCGACGGATGCTCCCCGCCCCGTGAAGCTCGCCGTGCGGAACTTACCGAACTTCTCGAATATATTGCTGAGATGATCGGCGATCCCGGCAACGGGGAAGCCTACCTGCCGATCTTTACGCGTGTAGAAGCCGAGATCGACGCGCTTTCCCAAACTGAGAGCGCAATCGAGCGAGCCCGCCGCGTCAGGCGTGAGAAGGGCGCGCGAGCGGCTCGGAGTTGATCATGATGCGATTGTGGTATGCAAGCTTCTTTTCAAGCGTCATTTTGTCCCCGTAGACTTCCCTGCCCCTGGCCTTTTTTACAGAATGTCCCATCAGTTCAGCGATATGGTCGTCTCGGACGTCGGCATTCCGCAGCCTGGTTTCGAAGATATGGCGCATGCCGCCGACGGTGACATCGTCAGGGAGTAGCCCAAGTTCGCGCAGCCCATCGTTCGCTTCTGCCGAGAATGACCCCTTGCCCCGGAATCTGGCAAAGCCCTCAGGATTGCGCTGGAATGCCTCGAGGGCTCGACCAACGAGGGGTATTGCACGCTTCGATGACTTGTTCTTGATCTCCCGCTTGTATTCTCCAGTTTCACGCTGGATCATGATGTGCGGCACGTTGTCCTCAAGATGTATAGACCCAGGCGGAAGACCCGTGACCTCGGCCTGACGACACCCCGTTTCGGAAAGCGCATAAATTACGTCACGCGTGTCGGTGTTCAGCGTGTCAAGCGCGCCGACCGCCAAGATCTTTTCAAGATACTCGACAGGTATCTCCGCCTTCCTGCTTTCTTCATCGAGGATGTTGAGGCGCTTCGCCAGCCCATTGAATGGACATGAGGGGATCATGAGCTCGTCGATCCCGAGGTGGATATGGAACTTTTCCCATAGCAAGCAGAGGTTCCTAAGTTCTTTTTGGGCGGTATCTCCTCGAATGTCATCGTCAATGATCCGATCTTGCAGAGCATCCCGCAGCGAGACAGCCTGCCTACGCGTAATTTCGCCGAAGACCGGGTCGTATCCCAGCAACTCGACTACCTTGCTCGCCGGTCTTTTCCAGCGGTATGTCCATGTTCTTGTTTGGGTATGATCCTTGTCTCGCACCTCCGCACGAAACCAATCCTTCATCGAGTCGGCGACCTCGGTGATGGAGAGTCTGGGCCGCTCTACACCGCCGAAAGCCGCGACCGATACCGGTGACCCAGGTTCATCACCTTCCGATTTCAAAGATGCGAACCGAGCCAAAATCTCATCTAAGGGGCCAGCTGCTAACTCACTGGCTGTCTGGTATCCCCACGATCGAGCTGAGGCCAACTTGGCGATCGCCTCGTAGTAGTCCCGTGACCCTGAATTTCGGCCTGAGAGCCTTGCATCGAGATCAGCCATGATCTGACGCTCGACAACTGCCAGTCGCGCAGCTGCTTCGCGTTCATCACCAGTGTAGAGGCTTTGATGTATCTCGCGACGGGACTCGATTGACCTATAGCGCTTGGGAACCCTCATTCGCAAATGCCATATCCCGCCTCTCTTCGCCTTGCCTGCCATGTTCCGAACCCCTGCATATAGACGATCTCACCAATATCGCCCGGTATAATGCTCGCCAAGTGCTCTGGCCCACAAATTGCTACCATTTTTGCTACACACGCGATATAGGGCCCCCACGGTGATTGTCGAGATATATCCTTATAAATAAGGGAATCCAAGTAACTTTATCCGCGCATAACACGAGCAGCCGAGTCCTCTCCTGGGCACCATAAATCGGCCGAGTATCTCGGTGATTTACACGCTTCCTCCATACCCCCGGAAATATTTGGCGCTTATTAGGCCTTGTTCAGGTGGATGGCGTTTCGTCCCGTATCGACTGACGGCATGCGGCGCGGATCGCGCCATGACAGTCGGGATTATCCCCCAGAGTTCGGCATAAAAAACCCCGCCGCGAACGTGCGCGACGGGGTGGGGCAAGGCTTAGTCAGGCCGGTTTACTTCACGTCGAAACGGTCGGCGTTCATGACCTTGGACCACGCCTTCACGAACCGTCCGACGAAACGTTCGGCTTCATGTTCCGCGGCGAAAACCTCCGCCAGGGCGCGCAGTTGCGAGTTCGAGCCGAAGACCAGATCGACACGCGAAGCGTTCCACAGCTTTTGTCCGCTGGTGCGATCATGCCCCTCGAACATCTGCTCATCCTCACCCACCGGCGACCAGACCGTGTTCATCGCCATCAGATTGACGAAGAAATCATTGGTCAGGGTGCCGGGGCGATCGGTGAAGACACCCGTGTCCGAGCCGTCGAAATTCGCACCCAGCGCCCGCATTCCGCCGACCAGCACCGTCATTTCCGGCGCGCTCAGCGTCAGCAGATGCGCCTTGTCGATCAGCAGTTCCTCGGTCGGGACCTTGTATTCCTGCTTGATATAGTTGCGGAATCCGTCTGCGATCGGCTCCAGCACGGCGATGGATTCTGCATCCGTCTGCGCATCGGTCGCATCGGTACGGCCGGGGGTGAAGGGGATCGTGATCGTTTGCCCGGCAGCCTTGGCCGCGGCCTCGACAGCGGCGTCACCGGCCAGAACGATCAGATCCGCGATGGAGATCTTGACCTCCCCCTGCGCGTTGAACGCCTCGCGGATACCGTCGAGCGTGTCCAGCACCTTGGACAGTTGCGCCGGATTGTTGACCTCCCAGTCCTTCATCGGGGCCAGACGGATGCGCGCGCCATTGGCACCACCACGACGGTCCGACACGCGGAAGGTCGAGGCGGAGGCCCAGGCGGTGCCGACCAGTTCCGAGATGCTCAGATCGGAGGTGAGCACCTTTTCCTTGAGGTCCGCCACATCCGCGTCGGAGACCAGCGGGTGATCGACCTCGGGGACCGGATCCTGCCAGGTCAGTTCCTCGGACGGCACCAGCGGGCCGAGATACAGGCTTTTCGGGCCCATGTCGCGATGCGTCAGCTTGAACCATGCGCGGGCGAAGGCATCCGCGAACTTCTGCGGATTGGCGTGGTAATCGCGGGCGATCGCCTCATATGCCGGATCGATGCGCAGGGCCATGTCGGCGGTGGTCATCATGATCGGCACCTTGCCGTTGCCATCGACCTGCGGCGCCTTCGCATCCTCGGGCAGGCCCTTGGGCTGCCACTGGTTCGCACCGGCGGGGGATTTCGTCAGCTCCCACTCGTTGCCGAACAGGTGGTCGAAATAGGTCATGTCCCAGGTGATCGGCGTCGGCGTCCACGGCCCCTCGATGCCGGAGGTGATGGTGTGCACGCCCTTGCCGGATTCGAAGGTGGACAGCCAGCCCAGACCCATGTCGTGGATTTTGCCACCCTCGGGCTCCGCACCCACATGGGACACGTCACCTGCGCCATGCGCCTTGCCGAAGGTGTGGCCACCGGCGACCAGCGCAACGGTTTCCTCGTCGTTCATCGCCATGCGCGCGAACGTATCGCGGATGTCACGCGCCGATGCGGCGGGATCGGGGTTGCCGTCCGGGCCTTCGGGATTGACGTAGATCAGGCCCATCTGCACGGCTGCGAGCGGGTTTTCCAGCTCACGATCACCGGTATAGCGGGTTCCCTCACCGCCCGACACGGCCAGCCATTCGGTCTCGGCCCCCCAATAGATGTCTTGCTCCGGCTCCCAGATATCCTCACGCCCGCCGGCGAAGCCGAAGGTTTCGAAGCCCATGGTTTCGAGAGCGACATTGCCGGTCAGGATGAACAGGTCGGCCCACGAGATCTGGTTGCCGTATTTCTGCTTCACCGGCCACAAAAGGCGGCGCGCCTTGTCCAGGTTGCCGTTGTCGGGCCAGGAGTTCAGCGGTGCGAATCGCTGCGTGCCCGAGGTGGACCCGCCGCGCCCGTCCGCCGTGCGGTAGGTTCCGGCGGAGTGCCACGCCATGCGGATGAAGAACGGGCCGTAATGGCCGTAATCCGCCGGCCACCAATCCTGCGAATCCGTCATCAAATCCGCCAGATCGGCACGCAAGGCGTCCAGATCCAGCTTTGCGAATTCCTCGGCGTAGTTGAAATCCGGCTCCATCGGGCTGGCCGCCTGCGTGTTCTGATGCAGGATCCCGATGTTGAGCTGGTTGGGCCACCACTCCTTGTTCGAGCGGGTTCTGTTGGTGCTGCCATGCATGACCGGGCACCTGTCCAGCCGTGTCAAATCGTTGCCGTCCATTGATACTCTCCCTAAGATTTCCACGGGCCACACAGCCCGGACAGGAATCGTATAGCAGACCTACGCGATTAGTTTAATTTGCATTTTCTGATTGGCTTCATAGTTTCAGGTTATGAATAACCTTACCCTCAGGCAACTCAGGTATTTTCAGGCGCTGGCGCAACATGGGCATTTCGGCCATGCGGCGGCAATGTGCTCGATCTCGCAACCTGCGATGTCGGTGCAGATCCGCGAGCTTGAGGAAAACCTTGGCGTGACATTGTTCGAACGCTCCGCGCGCAAGGTTCGCCTGACGCCGTTCGGGGATGAACTGGCCGTTCGCGTGCGCGACATCCTGGGCGCGGTGGATGAGCTGGGCGAACTGGCCCGCGCCACCGCGGGCAAGGTGCCGGACCGCTTGCGTATCGGTGTCATCCCCACGGTAGCACCCTATCTGTTGCCAGCTATGGTGACGGCGTTGACGCGCCTGAACCCCGCGCTGGACCTGCACGTGCGCGAAACGCAGACGACCGGGCTGTTGCGCGCGCTGGAGCAAGGGACGCTCGACGCGGCGGTGGTCGCGCTTCCCGTTTCGCATCCCGCGTTCACCGAGGTCGCGTTGTGCGAGGAGGATTTCGTCCTGGTGCGCCCGGCGGCGGATGCGGACAAGCCCGTTCCCGATGGCGAGGCCCTGCGCCGGATGCGGCTGCTGTTGCTGGAGGAGGGTCACTGCTTTCGCGATCAGGCGCTGGCCTTTTGTGCCGCGCCCGCGAATATGCCCCGCGACGGGCTGGACGGCAGTTCGCTGACCACATTGGTGCAGATGGTCGGTGCGGGGATCGGGGTGACGCTGATCCCGGAAATGGCGATCGGGCTGGAAACCGGCTCCGCCCCGGTCAGCGTCTCCCGTTTCGGGCATCCCGCCCCCAAACGCACGATTGGCCTGATCTGGCGCAGGACCAATCCTCTCGCCACGCAGCTCCACACGATAGCCGAGGTTCTGGGCAGCGTTTCACGCCGCGATTAGCGGTCAGTCCGCGCGGGCGGTGGCCAGCGCCAAGCCGTCCACCACGGCGGTGAACGCCTGCGCCCGGCGGATTTCGGCGTTCGGGCACAGGGCGCGGGCCTGCTCTCCGACCATCCCCATCAGGCTGGAGCCGCCGACCAGCACCACCGCGCCGATTTCCTCTGGCGCATTGGTGGCCAGTTCGAAGGTGTGCTGCATCGCCTCATGGATGCGGCGGGCGAAGGGGATCAGCGCCCCGTTCAGCGTGTTCCGGTCAATCGGCGCGGTCAGGCGCGGTTCGATGAATGTCATGTCGATGCCGGAGACCTGACCGGAATTCGCGGCGATCTTGCCCCGCTCCACCGCGAAGGCCAGCTCGTGCCCCAACTGTTCGTCGATCACATCGGCGAGGCGCTGCATCCTGTCGGGCTGCACGGCATCGCGCAGCATGTCCGCCACCTTGCGTTGCGTGTCGCGGCTGTACAGGAACGGGATCTTCGCCCAGGTCGCGAGGTCGGCATAAATATCGTTGGGAACCGGCAGCAGACCCTTGCCGAAGGTTCGCCGCAACTCCCCCCCGTGGCCCAGATTGGGCATGGCATGGGACATGGACACGACCTGATCGAAATCCGTGCCGCCCAGCCTTATGCCGTGACTGGCCAGGATATCCACCTGCGTTCCGTCCGTGCGAAAGACCGAGAAATCGGACGTGCCGCCGCCGATATCGACGATCAGGCCCAGGGTGCCGCTGCGGTTCAGGCCATGGCTGGCCAGGGCTGCGGCTTCGGGTTCGAACAGGAACTGCACGTCCTCGAACCCGGCGGCGTGATAATAGGCGGTCAGATCGGCCTCGGCACGGGCGTCGCGTTGCGGGTCGGAGGAGTGGAAATGCACGGGCCGCCCGGACAAAGCCCGCGTAAAGCTGCGCCCGGTCTGTTCCTCGGCCCGCGATTTGAGCACGCGCAGAAAATCGGTGATGATGCTCGACAAGGTGCGCTGCTTGCCGCCCACGGGGCGAAATTCGTTCAGCAGCGATGTGCCGAGCACGCTTTTGAGTGCGCGCATATAGCGCCCTTCGTCCCCGGCGATCAGGGCGCGGGCCGCCGCCTCCCCCAACAGCATGTCGCCCCCCTCGGTGGGAAAGAACACGGCCGTGGGCAGGGTGTCTGCGTCCCCTTCGATGGGCAGGCGCACCGGGGCACCGTCCACCAGAATGGCGGCTGCCGAATTCGAGGTGCCGAAATCGATTGCTAGCATGTCGTCGGCCATCACGCGGCTCCTGTCGGGGCGAAAGGCGGCGCGGATACCCCAGAGCGTGAGCGCGTGCAAGGCCAGAGCGTGACCGCGCTTAGGTTTCGTCCCGACTGCGACAGGCCTTGCGACGGGGCGCGCGCCTGTTGCAATACAAACAATAGCCGACATCAATCCGATTGGATGGAGAGCCCTTTCATGAAACGACTACTGTTCTGCCTCATGCTGCTGGGCGCACCCGCCGGGGCGCAGACCCTCTATTTCTCCGCCATACCCGATGAGGATGAGACGCGCCTGATCGAACGCTTCGGCGCCGTGGCGGGCTATCTGGAGGCGGAGTTGGACGTGGATGTCGAATACGTTCCAGTCAAGAGCTATGCCGCCGCCGTCACCGCCTTTCGCAACGATCAGATTCAGCTGGGCTGGTTCGGCGGCCTGTCAGGTGTGCAGGCCCGCATCGCGGTTCCGGGATCGCGTGCAATCGCGCAGGGAGCGGAGGACGAGACCTTCGTGACCTATTTCATCGCCAACACCGATACAGGATTGCAGCCGAGCGATACATTCCCCGATCTGGCCGGACACAGCTTTACCTTTGGGGCGCAGACCTCGACCTCGGGCCGGCTGATGCCGGAATTCTGGATCCGCGAATCCACCGGCCAGTCGCCCGAGGCACTGTTCTCGGATGTGGGCTTCTCCGGCGATCACGGGCAGACACTGCGACTGGTGGCATCGGGTGCCTATGATGTCGGCGCGATGAACTTCACCGTCTATGACCGCGCCGTCGCGGATGGGCTGGCCGAGGTGGATCAGGCCAGGGTGATCTGGCAGACGCCGCCCTATCCCGACTACAACTGGACGATACGTGAGGACGTGGACGCCCGCTTTGGTGAGGGGTTCGCGGACAAGGTTCAGGCCGCCCTGATCGGAATGCAGGATGAGGCGCTGCTGGCGTCCTTCCCGCGCGATGCCTTCATCCGGGCGGACAATGCGCTGTACCAACCGATCGAGGATACGGCGCGCGCGCTCGACATCATCGACTGATGGAGGGTTTGCTCCACCTGCGCGACCGCTCGGTGGGATGGGGGGACCGGACGGTTCTGCCTGACCTGAGCCTGAGCGTTCGACAGGGGGAGCGGGTCGCCCTGCTGGGGCGCAGCGGTGTGGGGAAGAGCACGCTGCTGGCCGCCCTGGCCGATGCCGCCGGGACCGCCGCACTGGTTCCGCAGGATCACGGGCTGGTCGGTCCGTTGAGCGTGTTTCACAATGTCTGGATGGGGCGGCTGGACGAATTCGGTGCCCTGCGCAATCTGACGACACTGATCTGGCCGCGCGCCGCGCAACGCGCGCAGGTTGAGGAGGTGCTGGACCGTGTCGGTCTGAGCGGTCTGGGCCGCCGGCCCGTGGCCGAACTGTCAGGCGGCCAACGCCAGCGGGTCGCGCTGGCGCGGGCCCTGTTGCGGGGCGGGGCGGTCGTGCTGGCGGATGAGCCTGTCTCCGCGCTCGACCCGGCGCAGGGGGCCGACCTGTTGGGCGCGGTGGCGGATCGTTTCGGCACGGCGGTCGTGGTTCTGCACGATGCGGCGCTGGCCCGCGCATTCGCGACCCGCATCATCGGTCTGCGCGATGGCGCGGTCGTGCTGGACGCGGCACCGGCACAGATCAGCGATGCGGACCTTGCGGACCTTTACCGGTGAAGGCGCGGCACGCCCTTGCCGGTTTCGCCGTTTTGACCGTGTTCGCACTCGCGCTGGGCGATATGAGCGCGCAACGCCCCGATCCATGGCTGACCCTCGCGGCGATGGGGCGCGGCATTCTATCACCGGATTTCGGTGATCTGGCAGGGTTGGCGCAAGCGACCGGGCTGACCTTGGCCTTCGCGTTTTGCGGTGTCGGGCTGGGCGCGGCCGCCGGTCTGGCACTGGCGCCGATCTATGCCCGCGTGCGTATCCTGTGCGTTTCCGTCCGGGCGGTGCATGAACTGTTCTGGGCGCTGCTGTTGCTCAACATCACCGGCATCTCACCCCTGACCGGCGTTCTGGCGATCGCGCTGCCCTATGCGGGCATCTTTGCCAAGGTCTTCGCCGAATATCTGGAGGAGGCCGACCCTGCGGCGGAGGCGGCGTTGCCACCCGGCTTGCCCGCCGCGATCCGGCTGATCTGGGTGCGGATCCCGCAATGCCTGCCGCAGATGCGGACCTATACGCTTTACCGGCTGGAATGCGGATTGCGCTCATCCGCCGTGCTGGGCTTCGTCGGGTTGCCAACGTTGGGGTTTGAACTGGAATCCACCTTTCGCCAGGGCCTGTACGGTGAGGCGGCGGCGGTGCTGCTGATCTTCCTCGCGCTGATCCTGCCGATGCGACGCTGGGTGATCTGGCGGCTGGTGCCGCTCTACCTGATCGCATCCATCGTGGCACTGGTCCTGGTCGACACGCCGCCGATGGGGTCCGGCGCGTTGATGCGGTTCCTGAACGACATCGTGCCCGCGCCTGTGCGCACCGGGGCGGATTGGAGCGGATGGCTGCACAAGGTCTTTGTTGAGCAGGCGTGGCCCGGGGCGGTGAACACCCTTGTCCTGTCGCAGATCGCGCTGGCCGGGGCGGCGCTGCTGGCGGCGGTGGCGTTTCCGGCCATCGTGCCACGGGTGGCGGGGCGGTTCGGGGCGCTGATCGGTCACGGGGTACTGGTGGTTCTGCGGTCCATCCCCGAATATATGCTCGCCTTCGTCTTCGTGCAGATTTTCGGGGCGTCTATGCTGCCGGCGGTGCTGGCGCTGGCGCTGCACAACGGGGCGATCATCGCGCATCTGATGGGCCGACAGGCGGGCGGCGTGACCCTGCGCCCGGATGCGCCTGCGGGACTGACATTGTGGGCGTGGGAGTTGTTTCCGCGCCTGAACGGCACATTCTGGGCGCTGTGCCTTTATCGGTGGGAGATCATCCTGCGCGAAAGCGCGATCATGGGTCTGCTGGGCATCGCGACGCTGGGTTTCTACATCCAGACCGGTGTTCAGGAACTGCGCCTGGACCGGGTGATCGCCTTGCTGCTGGTCTCGATCCTGCTGACCTTCGCCATAGATCAGGTGTCGCGCATTCTGCGCCGCCGAATGCATCTGGGCGGCGATCTGCGGGTGGAGGCGACGCGCGGTCGCGGGAAAGGCGACGTCACCCCGCGTGAGGCGTGAAAATTGGCACGTGCCTGTCGCGGCGGAATGCAATATGCCCAAGCGCAACGCGCCGACCATACCATACATACCCATGTCAATCGGAGGTCCCATGACGATCTACCTGCATCAAAACGATTTGCCCGACGGGCTAGACCTGGGCCCGGTGGTGGCCATCGACAGTGAGACGATGGGCCTGATCCCGCATCGCGACCGCCTGTGCCTGGTGCAATTGTCCAGCGGCGATGGCGATGCGCATCTGGTCCAGATCTCGCAGGATCAGACCACGGCGCCGAACATGGTGGCGATGCTGACGGATCCCGATGTGCTGAAGCTCTTTCACTTCGGCCGGTTCGACATCGCGGTGCTGCTGCATCGGTTCGGGGCCGTGACCGCGCCGATCTATTGCACGAAAATCGCCTCGAAACTGGTGCGCACCTATACTGATCGGCATGGGTTGAAGAACCTGCTTCAGGAATTGCTGAGCGTCGACATCTCGAAACAGCAGCAATCCAGCGACTGGGGCGCTGCGACATTGACCGAGGCGCAAAAGACCTACGCCGCGTCAGATGTGCTGTACCTGCACCAATTGATGGACGCGCTGAACCTGCGGTTGCAGCGTGAGGGGCGCATGCAGATGGCGCAGGCCTGTTTCGACTTCCTGCCGACCCGCGCCGCGCTGGATCTGGCCGGGTGGCCCGAAACCGATATCTTCGCGCACTGAAATGAGCCGCCTATTTGTGCACCCCCGCACGGAGCGCGGCTTTACCCCGAAGGGCGGGCCACCTAGATGAGCGTCATGACCGATACACGACAGATGATAGAGGCAGGCCGCGACGTCCTGCGGATTGAGAGCGCGGCCCTGTCGCAGTTCGCGGATGCGCTGGACGACAGTTTCGCGCAGGCGGTGCGGATTTTGCTGGCGACGCGCGGGCGGATCGTGATCTCGGGCATGGGCAAGTCCGGCCATGTCGCGCGCAAGATGGCCGCGACCTTTGCCTCCACCGGGGCACCGGCGCAGTTCGTGCATCCGGGTGAGGCGAGCCACGGCGATCTGGGCATGGTCACCCCTGCCGACAGCCTGATCGTGCTGAGCAATTCGGGCGAAACGCCGGAGCTGACGGATATTATCGCCCATTCGCGCCGCTTCAAGATTCCGCTGATCGGGGTCGCGAAAAAGCCCGATTCGACGCTGGTCCGGCAATCCGATGTCGCGATCCTGCTGCCCGACGCGGCGGAGGCCTGCCCGAACGGGCTGGCGCCCACGACCTCCACCACGCTCACCCTGGCGCTGGGCGATGCGCTGGCTGTCGCACTGATGAAACAGCGTGATTTCAGCCCCGAGAACTTCCGTGTCTTCCATCCCGGCGGCAAGCTGGGCGCGCGGTTGGTCAAGGTAGGAGATCTGATGCATTCGGGGGAGGAAATGCCGCTGGTCACACGCGACACTCCGATGTCCGATACCCTGCTGACCATCACGCAAAAGGGCTTCGGCACCGCTGGCGTAATCGAGGCTGGCACCCTGATCGGGGTCATCACCGATGGCGATTTGCGGCGCAACATGACCGGCCTGCTGGACCGCACCGCCGGCGATGTGATGAGCGCGGACCCCAAGACCATCGGGGCCGGCGAACTGGCCGAGGCCGCCCTGGCGGAGATGTCGGGCCGGGTCACGACGCTGTTCGTCACCGCGGACGGCGCGCCGGTCGGTATCGTCCATATCCACGACCTGCTGCGCGCCGGGGTGGTCTGAGCCTGTGCGCCGCGGGCCGGGATATACGCGGTTCGTCCGCTACCTCAAGATCGTGCTGCCGCTGGCCGCGATCGTCCTGCTCAGCACGATCTTCCTGATTGATCAGGATCGCATCGACTTCGATGAGAATCTGCTCGGTGATCTGCCCGCCGGGCTGGACTTTGACCAGGGGGTGCTGTCGCCACGTCTGGCCGGGGAACTGACAGATGGCACGCCCTATTCGCTGCAGGCGGAATTCGCGGTGCCCAGCACCGACGGCTACCGCCTGCGTGAGGTAACGGCGCGTGTGGAGCGATACGGCGATCCGGTGCAGATGATAGCGGCCGAGGGGGCCTATGCCGGGGCGGACAAACGTCTGATCCTGAGCGGCGGCGTTGACCTGAGCACGCGGGGCGGCGTCCGGCTGACGACGCAAATCGCTGAAATCGGCCTGCAGGATCGGGCGCTGACTCTGCCCGAACCGCTGGACCTGACGGCACCCGGCGCACATTTGCGTGCGAACAGCCTGCGGACCGAGCAGACACCCGCTGGCGATGATATGATTTGGTTTGAGGGGGATGTTCGGCTAAGCATCACCCCGGATCGGTTGGCGGAGGATACGGAATGAACAGACGATTTGCAGGTTCGCTGGTGGCGGGCATGATGTTTGCAGGCATGATGATCGCGGGTGCCGCGTTCGCCCAAGCGGAGCAACCATTCTCGACCTTCCAGCACGACAGCTCGCAACCGCTGGAGATCGTGTCGGACCGGCTGGGCATCAGCCAGGCTGCGCAGACCGCCGAATTCGTCGGCAATGTGGAGGTGATCCAGGGCACGCTGACCATGCGCGCCCAGCAGATGACGGTGACCTACGATCAGTCCAGCGGCGATATCCGCCAGCTGATCGCCACCGGCGATGTCCTGTTGTCGAGCGGCAGCGAAGCCGCCGAGGGCCAGCGCGCGAACTACAACGTCGATACGGGGTTCCTGGTGATGGAGGGCGATGTCCTGTTGACCCAGGGGCAAAGCGCGCTCAGCGCCCAGTCGATGCGCATCAACCTCAACGAGGGCACCGGCGAATTTTCGGGCCGCGTCCGCACGGTCTTCGTTCCGCAGTCGCAGTGATGGAGGCGACGCAAGGGCTCCAAGTCCTCAATCTGGGCAAATCCTACAAGAAACGATCCGTCCTGCGCGACATATCGCTCAGCGTGAAGCGAGGTGAGGTCATCGGCCTGCTCGGCCCGAACGGCGCGGGCAAGACGACCTGCTTCTATTCCGTGACCGGACTGGTCACACCGGATGCCGGCACGATCATGATCGACGGCACCGATGCGACCTTCCTGCCGATGTATCGCCGGGCGCGGCTGGGCGTTGGCTATCTGCCGCAGGAGGCGTCGATCTTTCGCGGGCTGTCGGTCGAGGACAACATCCGCGCCATTCTGGAGCTGGTGGAGCCGAAGCCCAAGCGCCGGGAACAGCAGCTGGATGAGTTGCTGGCGGAATTTTCCATCACGCATCTGCGGCGCACACCATCGCTGGCCCTGTCGGGCGGGGAACGCCGGCGGGTGGAGATTGCGCGCTGCCTCGCCTCACGCCCGTCCTACGTTCTGCTGGACGAACCCTTCGCCGGGGTCGATCCGATCGCGGTCGGCGAAATCCGCGATCTGGTGCGCCAGCTTCGCGACCGCGGCCTGGGTGTCTTGATCACCGATCACAACGTGCGTGAGACGCTGGAAATCATCGACCGCGCCTATATCCTGCACGATGGGACCGTCCTGATGTCCGGTACACCTGAGGACGTGGTGGCGGATGAGAACGTGCGCCGGGTCTATCTGGGCGAAGGGTTTCGCTTCTGACCGGGCATCCGTGGTAGAGCTGAGTCATGTCGCTGAGCCAACGTCTCGATCTGAAACAGACCCAGCAGTTGCGGATGACACCGCAACTGACGCAAGCCATCGCATTGCTGCAATTGTCGGCCAGCGAACTGCTGAACCGGGTGGCGGAGGAGGTGGACAAGAATCCCATTCTCGATCTGGATCGCTCGCGCCCCGTATCGGGCGGGCTGGCCCCCACAGGCGGCGAGGATTTCGACCGCGCCGCCTCCGTGGCGGAGGCTGTCACCCTGCGCGCGCATCTTCTGTCGCAGCTCGGCGGATTGCGGGCGAAGCGCGAGACCCTGTCCCTCGCCATGGCGTTGGTGGACGAGTTGAACGCGGACGGGCGGCTGACCGCCCCGTTGTTCGAGATTGCGGATCGCTACGGCGTGATGGTCGGAAAGGTCGAGCAGGCGCTGGCCCTGGTGCAAAGCTGCGACCCGGCAGGCGTCGGGGCGCGTAGTCTGGGGGAATGCTTTGCCCTGCAATTGGATGAACGCGGTATGCTCGATCCCGCAATGCGTGAGATTTGCACCAATCTGGCGGATATTGCCGGACCGGGTCGTGCGGACCTGTTCGCACGCACCGCGCTGGACAAAGAGGCGTTCGAAGCCCGGCTTGCCTTGCTGCGCAATCTCGATCCCCGTCCGGGTCAGGCATTCGCGCAGGACGCCACCGCCCCCACCGTCGTACCCGATGTGATCGTTCGGCGGCTGGGGCAGGAGCAGGGCGGGGGCTGGCAGGTGGAGCTGAATTCCGAAACCCTGCCGCGTGTGCTGGTCAATGACATCTATGCCAGCGAGGTTTCCGCCAGCGGTGAGGAAGCAGCCCGGTTCATCAGCAACTGCAAGGCCAGCGCAAGTTGGCTGGTGCGCGCGCTGGAACAACGCGCGCACTCCATCCTCAAGGTGTCCGAGGCGCTGCTGCGTCATCAGCGCGCCTTTTTCGAACAAGGGGAAATCGCCTTGCTGCCCTTGTCGATGGCCACCCTCGCGGAAGGCATCGGTGTGCACGAATCGACGGTCAGCCGCGTCGTTGCGAACAAATACATCACAACGCCCCACGGGATGCGTGAGTTGCGAAGCTTTTTCAGTCAAGGCGTGACCAGTACATCCCGGACTGTCGGCTTCGCCGCCGGGGCCGTCCATGCCCGGCTCAGAAAGCTGATAGCGCAGGAAGATCGCGCGCGCCCTCTCAGCGATGAGGCATTGGTCCTCATTTTAAGAGAAGACGGCGTCGATATTGCACGACGGACCGTTGCGAAATATCGTGACGTTATGGGCATTCCTTCATCGGTTCAGCGTCGCCGTCTCAATTCCGCTACGCGGGGCTGAGGGGCTGGGCGCGGCGCGCATCTGTGCCCGCGGCCTGACACCGAACCGGAAAGGTCTGCCCGCAACCCCGCGCCAATTTCGGCGCGCAAAGAAAGGGGACTACCCATGAGAGTTCAGGTGAGTGGAAAGCAGATTGATGTCGGTGAGGCGATGAGGAACCACGTTTCCGAACGTATTGAGGAAGTTGCAGGCAAATATGCCGGACGCGCGACCGAGGCGACCGTAACCTTCTCAAAGGATTCTCATGAGTTCAAATGCGATGCCTCCATGCACCTCTCGACGGGTATGACCACCCAGGCGACCGGGCGGGCGAGCGAGATTTATGCCGCCTTCGATTCGACGGCAGACAAGATGGAAAAGCAGCTGCGCCGCTACAAGCGCCGCCTGAAGGACCATCACAAGGATCGCACCGACCCGATCGAGATGATCGGCGCCCCGTCATACGTGCTGGCGAATCCGATGCATGAGGAGGATGACGAACCCGAAAGCCTGCAACCTGTCATCATCGCGGAAACCAAGACTCCGGTCCTGACGCTATCCGTGGGCGAGGCCGTTATGCAGATGGAACTTTGGGGAACGCAGTTTCTGGTCTTCCGCAACACTTCACATGGCGGCGTGAATGTGGTTTACACCCGCGACGACGGGAATATTGGCTGGATAGACCCCAGAACGATGTCCTGAGAATTGTCTTTTGCAATGTGTTACAGGTGTGCTGATGGAGCTGCTGAATATATTGAGCTCTGACGCGGTTCTTGCCGGCCTGAAGGTTGGCAGCAAGAAGCGGCTGTTGCAGGAAATGGCCGCCTTCGCTGCCAGTCATGAGGGCAATCTGTCGGCATCGGAATGTCTGGATGCATTGCAGGAGCGTGAGGCGCTCGGACCTACCGGCATGGGGGGCGGTGTTGCCATCCCCCATGCGCGACTGGAACAGCTGGACCGCGTGGTCGGCTATTTCGCCCGTCTGGAAAAACCGGTCGATTTCGACGCGGTGGATGGTCTGCCGGTAAATCTGGTGTTCATGCTGCTGGCACCCAAGGAAGCGGGAGCCGAGCACCTGCGCGCCCTCGCACGGGTGTCGCGCACACTTCGCGATCCACGCATTTGCGAGAAGCTGCGCTCCACCGATGATACCTCCGCGCTCTATTCCATTCTGACCGAGCCTGCCGCCTCTCGCGCGGCCTGATCAGGCCTTCCTCCAATCGCTGAACCCGAACTGAAGGTAATCGCGCCCATAGGCGGCGCGACATTGTGCCTCGATCTGCGGTGTCCAGATTTCGTCGAGGGTGAACAGATGGTCCTGCTCTGACTTGCGCAGAACGCCGTTTCTCACGTCACCGAGGGAAAACCGTTTCTTCAGATAAGCCGCCCCCGCGATCAGATCTTCCTCGCGCAATATCAGGCTCAACGTGATGGCGGAGGAAAACCCCTCGATGAACTCGTATTGCGGGGCCCACAACGCATCCACCCGCATCGGGGTGCGGCCTGCCAGATTGGCGCGTAGAAAGTCCAGGAATGCGACGAAACTCTCCCTGTGACGCGCCACGTCATAGCCCGAACGCTCCAGCGCGGCACGATCCGTACTGCCCGCCGCCGGCAGATTCATACCGTAGCGTTCCTGCGCGTGGGTGCGGATGCGCGGAAAGATGTCCTCGTCCTTGTTGCCGAAGAACTTCGTCATGAACACATCATAGGCCCGGGCAACCGGATGCCGGACACAGGTGAAACAGACATTGCCGGGATGGGTTTGCAACCAATCCGTCAGCGCCCTGCGATTTTGCGGCGAACCGAACGGGGGGAAGGTTTCCATCATGGTGGCGAAATTGTCCCGCTGTGGGTCGCCGCCATCGATTCCGTACAGCCAGCGATGAACCTGCTCGTTCGGCCCCCCCGGTATCGCCGCATATAGCAGCGGGGCACGTTGCGTCATGTGCATGAACCGCAGGCCGCCGGCCCGGTCGCTTCTTGCGCCCTCACCGGTCCTGTGAACACCCCCCTCATCGCGCAGCAGGTCGAGCATCTCCGCGTAATTCGCGACCTTCTCCTCCAGCGGGCCGGGATTCTGGCGCAGGATGCCCGCCTCGACGGACTCCAGACGTTCATCCACCCCCAGCCAAGTGGCGAGACCGTTGAGCACGGCCAGGTCCGAAACGTCACTGTAGTCGATGGCAAAGGCCGTCTGACCGCTGACTTTCAGGCTGTGATTTACGCGCGCGTAGAAACTCTCACTCTGGGCGAGGTAATCGCGGTATTCGGCAATGTCGAAGTGGATTCGCGTGCTGCGCCGCGCGCGTTGCTTCATCAGCATCCACTGGTCGGTTTCCTTCGCGATCTTGAGCGACACGAAACTGTCCAGCGGATTACGGCGGAGTACGATCTTCGCGGCCGAAGGGTCTTGAAGCACAGCCGAAGTGGCCTGCGGGTCGTGCCCGTCAAACAGCCGAAAACCTGAGAGGGTGTCACGCTTGCCGATCGCTACCATAGCGTCGATCAACGCCATCGGATCGGCATCCCGCTCAGCCGTGGTCATACCGAAATCGGTCTGATTTGCAGGGCCGTTTATGAAGGCGGGGTTGAACAGCTCCCCATGGCAGGTGATGGAGGGAAACTGGTCCAGACTGCGCTGAAGTAGGTTTGATCCGGTGCGCATCATCCCCAAAATAGCGAAGTAGCGGTACGGAGCGCCTGTCATCAGGCGGTTTCAGGTCGTTTGAACTGACTCACGTTCGTATGCGAGGCCTGCTGGTTGGAAATCTGCACCCCCTCGACCGGCATGTTCAGGGCAAGTTCGCCCAAGCCGTGCTCATGCCGCATCGTGGGCAGAGATTCGACATCGGTCAGTTTCCCGCCCTCGATCATGGCGGCGAGTGCGTTGAGTGGCAGGGCGGGATCGGCCATCACCTCCCCCAGGGTCCAGCTTTGGACGTTTGCGCGAGTCTCCGCTCCCTCGATCTCCTCGATGTGCTTTTTTTCGAGAAGTTTAAGCCGCATCGTGCGCCGCCGAAACTGGGCAGAAGTCTCCCCCGGGTTCGGGGTCATGCCGACGGCCCATGCACCCTTGATGAACAGGATGTTTGCGTTCGGGTCCTTGAGCAGGAAGGATGCAATGCGCGTGCTGTCCGACACATGGAACTGAAAGCTTTGCTGCCTGTCACGTGCGTTCCAGATCAGATTGGTCAGAAACTGTTCCGTATTCCAGTCACGAATGCGGGGATTCGCCACGATACCACCCGGCATGACCTTGGCGTCATCAGCGAATTTCACCGCGTCCTTTGCGAACAAACGATCATGTACGAGGGGCAACCCCAATGATTTCTGCCATTGTGTGATCCCCTGATAGACGAAATCAAAGCCGTCCAGAACCAGATAGGGGCGCGCGGTCCGGTGCTGCCGTTCAAAGGCCTGTACGGGAAAACGGCTCTGCATCAACAGGCCGGGGCGCCCGAGACAGCGATTTTCACGGCCTTCGTTCACCAGAACCTTCAGAGATCCGCCGCGCGGTCTGCGGGCGGCAGCCATCGGTTCCACCCCACGAAGGTATTTATTGTAGAGGCCGGTCGCCCCGTGCCAGATCTTGCGTGCGAAGAAATGTTCCTCATCCCGCTGCAATAGATGCGCATGATCGTCGTAGAACGTGAACGGTATTCCCTGCGGATCGAATTCGGTCAGGCACAGCGACCGGTTAACCAGAGTTCGGGAATGCGTGCGGACCATGGTTTGCACATAGGATTCATCGACGATCCAGCACTTGCGGAAATAGGCGTCCGTCTCCCGCTTTTTCGGATCGTCCAGGATGCGCCGCAAGGTGCCACGCGACAGCGTCCACCATTGTGAGCCGACCGCGATCTGCAAATGGGCGGGAACGGTGCGGTTCACGCGCAGCAGACGCTGGATATCCACCGCCCGGTCGAAAAGCCAGCGGTTCGAGCGCCAGCCAAACGGGAAGTACAGGGTGAAGCGTTCCTCCGACAGGCCCTCATGCACCCAGTCATCTACGCCGATCAGCCGGCTTTCCACAAAATCCGTATCGGGGTTCGCGGCGAGGCAGGACTTGAGCTTGTCGAGCGACTGGATCGGCAGGCACGAACCGCTGATCAGGCAAACGTGGTCTATATCCTCGAAGGTATCTATCAGCAGGCGCGATGCCTCCATCGCTGCATTATGAAGAGCGAAGGTGCCCCATTCACATCGTTGCCGGGCCGCGAAGATCGTGCCGGTGTCCGAAAGGGCGGACTTCAACGCCTCGAAATCGTGGGAGGGTGCCTGAAGATCGACATGGACCACAACGCGACATCCACCCGACGCGAAATAACGCGCCAGCTCCTCCACCCGGTACAGGTGGTGGTGTGCCATGATGCAGATACCTACGGTCACGTCATCCCCTTCAAATCCAGCTTCCGGAGGACATCAATCCGAGCTCCTCAAGTTGTCGCCATCCGGAATATTCAACCGAACCCTCAGTCCAGAACGTACCCTCGACTGAAATTGTTTCGCGGTAGGCCTGGTATTCACGCCCGCCAGCGTAATGCTGCTTGCGCTCCAACTCTTCCTCGACCTTCTCACTCATCAAGCTGAGAAATTTGGCGTGAAGAAGGCAGCCTGACGGCTTCTCCCCGCCCCATTCGTCGAAAACCCTGTTCAATCCTCGTGGCAGCAGACTATGTGTCGAGCTGACGTATACGTAACCTCGTTGCCATTTTACCAATGGAATCTTGTTTAACGCCGGGGCACAGGCGGGTTCGTAGGCAAAAATGTCACGCATTCGCGGCCCCCCCTGGATCCACAGGTTTCCGTGCCGACGATCCCGGCGAATCAGATAATTTCCACTATCGAACCAGCGCAGTATATCGAACGGATTCTGTCCACTTTTGTAATGCGTTTCTGAAATCGGACCCTTTGAGTACATGTCCAGCAACATGGCACTGAAAGACTTGACGGAAGATGAATCGAGCCAGTCCGTCAGGGCGTTCAGCGGTCTGACATCCGAATGGGGAAAGACGAGGAATTCGTCCACGTCCACCGTCAGCGTCCAGTGGTCGTGACCGTATAGCGCCAACAGACCGTTCAGCCAGTCACACCCGAATCTCGATTTTCGGTAGCTGGCACCGGTCTGCCAGAGGGACACATCCGTCTGCTCGCTGAGGTATTCGGCACTGCCATCGGTCGAACCGTTGTCGACGATCAGAAAGTGTCCAACACCCATCTTGCGATAGTAATTCAGAAAATACGGCAGCCTCTCGATCTCGTTGCGCAAGGTCGAAAAGAGCAGGATGTCACCGGACGCGATCATGTCGGTCCGGTCCATGGTGGAGGAAAGCTCCCTGCGTTTGCGGCGTGCGCGCAGTTGCAGGCGACGACGGCGTGTCCGCAGGAACATTCGGTTCAGGATGCTGAGAATTTTCATGTAAAAAGGGTCATCCGCCGAACATCAAGGCCCTTAACATACGCGCGGATTCGATCCATGGCGACCAAAGAACTTTTGGTTGATCAGTACTTGGGTGGTTTTCCTTCAGACGTCCGTCGATTGCAAGGTGCCACGCCTCACTGTTGTTCGGGGTAACATAGCCGATGGCATCGCCGTGAATTTCACGCAGTTCCGGCAGATCGCTCGCCAGAACGGGCAGACCTCGCACCCGCGCCTCCATTACGGGCAGCCCGTACCCTTCGGCACGTGAGGGAAACAAAAGCGTGTGCGCGGCGGAAATCTCGGTCGCGATTTGCAGATCCGTGGCCTCCGCGATTTCGGTGACACCGGATGGCCGGGCATCGAGCCGGGCGAAGGTTTCGGCGTTGCGCCAGCCGCGCCGCCCCACGATATGCAGATCCGCCACCGGCGCGAACTGGTCCCAGATATCCAGGATCGTGGCATGCCCCTTGCGCGGTTCGATCGTGCCGATCATCAGCATGACGGGGCGCGGGCGCGGGTTTCGCTCCATATCCGGCAGGTCGGTGGCGCCCATGGGCAGAACGGCGTGACGCTGCCCCTCGTTTCGCGAATAGCGACTGAGCCATCGGGCTTGCCCCGCCCTTGTCAGATGCAAAACCAGATCGGCCTGTCCTGCCGTCAGGCGCATCGTCGTGGCGAATCGGGCCGCCGGGCGGGGGCGGGACCATTCCGGATGGTTGAGCGGTATCAGATCGTGAACCAGAACGGCCAGGCGCCCGGCGCGCGCCTTCCACCGCGCCACTTGTGCTTCATCGGGAAGGGTGTGTCCGACACAGACCAGCCATTGACCGGCATGGGCAGGGCAGGGGAGGCCGCGCGCGCCCCGGCCATAGGTTTTGCGCAATCCGCTCTCACCACGGCGTCGCGCCTCGTCGCGCCAGTATTGCAGTCGGGCGATTCCGTCGAGCGGTGCCGGTTGCAGGATGCTTGTGCTGATACGCGGCCCGTCAGCGCTCCAGCACCTTCGACCGCTGCGCACCAATCCGGTGACGGGGCCAAGCTGCGACAGGGCGTTGAACAGCGCGGTTTCGACCCTGTCTATGCCGGTGGGATTTGCATGGTCGCGGCGTGAAAAGCTGCGCGTCAGATCGAACAGGACCGCAACCATGCAGTATCCGCCTACTTCGCGGTGGAGGACACGGAATTCAGGTCGAGCGTGCTCAGGAAATCGGCGAGCTCTTCTCGCAGATCATTGCGTGACAGGCCGAACGCCACCGTTGCCTGCAAATACCCCGCCTTTGATCCGCAATCGAAGCGTTGCCCCTCGAACCGCTGGCCATAAACGCCATCGGGTCCGTCGATCTCAGCCGCGATCGCATCGGTGAGCTGGATTTCGTTGCCCGCCCCGCGTTCCTTGCGGTTGAGGTTCTGCAGGACCCGGGGCGTCAGGATATAGCGACCGATCACCGCCAGGTTCGAAGGCGCATCCGCGACCGAAGGCTTTTCGACCATCCGGTCGACCTTGGCACGGGTGCCGTCATCCTCGGACACGCCCAGAATGCCGTAGGACGAGACTTTGTCGTTGGGAACATCCATCGCGGCGACCACGTTTCCGCCGGTCTCCACATGCGTGTCGACCATGTCGCGCAGACAGCTTCGCCCGCCCTGGATCACGTCATCGGGCAGCAGAACGGCAAAGGGTTCGTCACCGATCAGACGGCGGGCGCACCAGACGGCATGTCCCAGCCCCAGGGCCTCGCGCTGGCGGACATAGGCGATGGCACCGGAATCCATATTCGTGCGCTGCAATTCTTGCAGCAGATCCGATTTACCCTTGGCTTGCAGGGAGCTTTCCAGTTCGGGTGCGCTGTCGAAATAGTCTTCCAGACTTTGCTTGCCGCGTGCGGTGACGAAGATGAAATCGCTGATGCCCGCGTCGCGAGCCTCGTCGATCGCGTATTGAATCAACGGGCGATCCACAAGGGTCATGATTTCCTTGGGAATCGACTTGGTCGCGGGTAAAAATCGCGTGCCGAGTCCTGCCACGGGAAATACGGCCTTCGTCACCTTGCGTTCCATGATCTGCAATCTCTCCGGTTGATACACGTTTATAGTTGCGCGAATTCAGCTTCGCCTCAATGCTGCAACGCATCAATTGCCGAAGTGGTATCAAATTTTCGGACAATCTGCCACTTTCTATCCATCCTGTATGAAATCTTCGCGACGGTCGGTCGCTCAAGCTTCAGGACGAATGCATCGCCACGACGGTTTGACAGGATCAGATGCGTGTAGTCGCGCAGCGGCGCTGTCCTTGCCACTTCACGTTCCAGCATCGCGGACCAGCGCGGCCACCGGTTGCCGGCCCGGAAGACTCCACCCCTGTGATGGAAGTACCCGTCCGGGTGCCATTTCACGCAGAGAGGCCTGTTCAGCCATATTTGCGTGATCACAGTGACTTCGAATCCATGCAGGCTCAGATCACGGGCAAGGCGTCGCGCGGACCTTCGGCTTAGGATGCGCGGTGCGATGGCGACCCGTATGGAATCGGGGCGCGGGTCGGCGGGACCGGCGACGGAGGCGGGAATGTCAGCGCGGTCTGGGGCGGGGTCACTGGCCTTCTTCAAGGCACCCTTCAGCGCCTTCAGCCGCGCGGCGACACCATGGCCGGACAGCAGGCCCAGATCGTGCAATCGCAGCAGGCGGCGGCGCTGATCCCGCACCATGTCCTCTGCCTGGCTACAATCCGGCGAATGGCTGCGCGCGAATGCGGCCACGCTGCGCCCCAGTTGCGTGAACCCCGCGACGGTTGTTCCGGCCCCCCGGATCGCGTTCGATCTGGTGGCATGATGGACCACCGCACTGGGGATCCACCGTGTCCGCCATCCTGCGTCGTGCAGTCGAAGCAGCATGTCGGTTTCGTCCAGATAGTAGGCGAACCGCGGATCGAAGCCCCCGATTGCCGTGATCGCCTTGCGCCGCAGGGCCATATTGGTGCCGTTCAACTTGCGAAATGGCCCGTCGGGGGTGTCGCGGCCCCGGCGGTCGAAGCCCATCTCACCCCATTGTTCGCGCACCCCGTCAGGGCCGAGGACCGGGCCGCCGACGGCTCCGACCTCGTCCGTGTCGAAGCCGGCGAGCAACTGCGACAGCCAGGACGGCTCCGGCACCGCGTCGTCATCGCAAAAGGCGATGATCTGACCCGTGCTCGCCATCAATCCGGCATTTCGCGCGGTGGCGACGTTCGCTTCGTCGTGGCGCAGCCAGTGCACGGACAGGTCGCGTGGGGCCGGGGCGTCGGACACCACGATGATTTCGGGCTTGATGTGACGCTGCCGTTTGAGCGCCTGCAAGGTCAGGCTCAACGACCAGGCACGGCCCCGGTTTGCGACGATGACGCTGACCGAGGGGGTCATGCGCTCAGTCCAGATCGTGATCGCGCAGGATCGCCTCGATCCGTTCGACATCCACGGGGTTGTTCAGCTCCCAGAACGCGCGGCCACGGGCATCGACCTCGACACAGTGCACGGGAATGCCGTTTTCCATGAAGCGCAGTTGCTCCAACCCCTCCCATGCTTCCAGCCGCCCCTCGGGCCAGCCGGAATAGGCCGCCAGCGCTGTGGGACGGTAGGCATATACGCCGACATGATGGAAAACCGGGTTGTCCTCCCCCTCCGCGAAATCACGCCCGGTATATGGAATGACCTCTTTCGAGAAGTACATCGCCCGGCCCGCCCGGTCGAACACGGCTGTGGTGCCGCCGACACGATCATTGCGGCGATCCTCACGAAACCCGCGCAGGGCCATGGCATCGGTGCGCAGCACGGGGGTGGCCACCTGCATTTCGGGATCGGCTTGCATGGCGCGGATCAGATCCTCGACGAACCAAGCGGGTGTCAGCGGCGCGTCGCCTTGCAGGTTCACCACGATATCAGGGGGCGTAACCATGGCGGCGACCGCCTCGGCGCAGCGCTCCGTCCCGTTTCGCGCGGTGGTGGAGGTCATCACGACCTCCGCCCCGAATGCGCGTGCATGATCCGCGATCCGCGCGTCATCCGTGGCAACGGCGACACTGTCCGCCCCCGCCACCGACAGCGCCGCGTCCCAGCTGCGCCGAATCAGTGATTTCGCCTGCCCGGACGCGCCTACCAGCTCGACCAGCGGCTTGCCCGGATAACGGGTGGAGGCATAGCGCGCGGGGATCAGGATCAGGACGGACATTACGCCTCCAGCTTCAGTTCGGCAGGGGCCGCGATGAAGAAGGGGTTTTCGAACCCGGACTTGCCATAGGCCAATGGCGCATGATCGTCGAAGCGGACCACCGTGCCACCGGCCCCGCGCAGCACCGCGTCGCCCGCTGCAGTGTCCCATTCCATCGTGCGGCCCAGCCGGGGGTAGAGGTCCGCCTCACCCGCCGCCACGAGGCAGAATTTCAGCGAGGATCCCGCCGCGACCAGCTCATCCACATCGTATTTTGCGATGTAATCATCCGTTGCCGCATCGCGATGCGACTTGGACGCCACGATCCGCAGCGCGCCCGAGGGGGGGGCGACGTTCATCGGCGACACCGGACCCGGCTCCGCGCCGAACGCGCCGGTTTCCTCGACCGCCTGTCCGGTCGCATCGGTATAGAACAGCCGCCCGACCGCCGGGGCGTAAACGACGCCCCGCGTCGGCACGCCGTTTTCAACCAGTGCGATGTTGACCGTGAATTCACCCCGCCGCTGCACGAATTCCTTCGTTCCGTCCAGCGGATCGACGATGATAAAGGTCGAAACGTTCTGCCCATGCGTGGCGGATTGTTCTTCGGTCACGAGGGCGATGTCTGGGAATGTCGCGCGCAACCCGGCGGAGATCAGGGCATCCGCGGCCTCATCCGCCGCCGTTACCGGGCTTTCGTCGGACTTGGACCGGACGTCGAAATCGTCAGTGCCGTAGATGTCCATGATCGCCGTGCCTGCTTCGATGGCAAGCCGACGAAAGGTTGCGGTAACGTTTTCGTAGTCCATGTCATTCATCCTCGTGCGTTGCGGGACATTCGACCCGCTTGTGGTGTATGAGATACCTACCGTCTTCTGACAAGGACCGGACACGATGCCTCGTTTCGAGAAATACCACCGCGCCACGACGTTCTGGGAATCCAGTCTCAGTCTGATCGAGCTGATCTACATCTCCATCGTCCGGTCCTTTCGCACCGCGACGGGCGGATCGTTTCTGGGATTTGCCGGGCTGTTGGTGCAACCGCTGATCCTGTTCGTGATGTTCTACCTCATGTTCGAGGTTTTCGGCCGCAGTCCGGTGATCCGCGGTGATTTCCTGTTGTTCATGATGACGGGCATTTTCCTGTACCGCGCCCATATTCAGGCGGTAACGACGCTCAAGGGTGCCAGCCATGCTATGTCGGGCATGATGTTCTACGCCAAGACATCGACATTGTTGAGCATTCTGGCATCGGCGATCAACCAGCTCTACATCGTCGTGCTGTCGATCATCGTGATCATGGGGACCTCCTACCTGGTCCGGGGCGAGCTTGAGGTCTACAATCCGTCGGGCATGTTGCTGCCGTTTTTTCTGGCATGGGCCAGCGGTTTGGCGGTCGGATTGATGTTCATGGCGTTTTCGCCCCTGGCACCGAAGTTCATTCCGATGCTCTATCAACTCTACAGGCGCGTCCAGATGATCACGAGCGGCAAGATGTTCGTGGCCAATATGATCCCCGCCAGCATTCTGCCGTTCTTCACCTGGAACCCGTTGTTCCATGCGATCGACCAGGCGCGGGGGCAGGCCTTCATCAATTATGTCCCGAAGAAAACCAGCATGGAATACCCGCTTTACTTCACGCTGGCGGCGCTTGCGCTCGGCTTCGTTGTCGAGTTTGCGCTGCGCGCGCGCCAAAACTACGGAATGGAATGACCTACCAGATCACGTCGCCTTGTTTCTTGAAATGCGAGGCCATGAACTCGACGAAGGCCCGCAGTTTCGGTTGCGGGAACCGGCCCGGCGGATAAACCGCGTAGATTCCCAACTGCGGTTTGCGCACGTTCGGCAATATTTCCACCGTGCGGCCCTGCGCGATGGAATCGCGAATGATGAATGTCGGCACGGAAGATATGCCCAGCCCCGCCTCCACCGCGCGCAGCAGTGATTCGCCATTGTTGACCGTCAGCTTTCCGCCGGCACGCACCTGTTTTTCCACGCCGGTTTCGCTGACCAATCGCCAGAAATTGCCGGTGGACAGGTTCGAGTAATGCAGCAGATCGTGCGCCGCCAGTTCGTCGATGGTTTGCGGTGTTCCGCGCCGGGCCAGGTATTCGGGGGATGCGACCAGCAGGCCGGTCGCCGCACCCAGCTTGCGCGCCCGCAGACTGGAATCCGGCATGTTCCCGATGCGGATTGCCAGGTCGAAACCTTCGGCCACCAATTCCACGAAACGGTCGTCCATCGTCATGTGGATCGAGACGTCCGGGTATTGCAGCAGGAAGGCCGCCACCGCCTCGGACACGTGGGTTGTACCGAATCCCACAGGCACGGACAGGCGCAATTCGCCGCGCGGTTCGGATTGCATGGCCGATACCATGGCGTCCGCGTCGCCAGCCTCGGACAGGACCCGCCCTGCCTTGTCGTAATACGCCAGCCCGATTTCCGTCGGGCTGACGCGGCGTGTCGTGCGGTTGAGCAATCGCGCGCCCAGCCGGGCCTCCAGGCTGGACACGTGTTTCGAGATCGCGCTTTTGGAAATATTCAGCTTGCGCGCGGCATCGGTGAAGCCACCTTGATCCACCACAGCGATGAACGCTTCCATTTCCGCCAGACGATCCATGCGATGCTCCGTTCATGTACCTGCATCACAAAGGGATCCCCGTGCGAATTGTCAACGCAGCGATGATCACGCCGTGCGGCTGGGACATGCGTTCAGTTGCAGGGCATAGGCGCCGGACATCATCTGAACCTGCGACGCGGCGTTCAGCAGGAACTCCTTTTGCCAGTACGTCCCCTGCGCAAATCCGCGATGCCCCTCGTGATAGGCGAGGTAATGCGCGAAACTGTCGGTGAAGTCCAAACCGTTCTGGCGGCCCGTCTGGGTCATGTACCAACCGACGAAATCCGCCGCGTCGGCAAAGTTGTCGCGCCGGGCGTTCCGGTTGCCTGACGACTCCTTGTACCAATCCCACGTCGCATCGATCGCCTGCGCGTAGCCATAGGCCGATGTCGTGCCCGGACTGGCATGTTGCTGGAACCGGCTTTCCCGCCACATGATCCCCATCATCACCGGCACCGGCGTGCCATAGCGCAGCGAGGCCGTCTCCACGTCCGAGCGCCAGTGCGGACGCTCCGCGAAAATCGCGCAGATATTGAGTGTATTGGTGGGCGCATCGCCGCGCTGGGCGACGGAACCTTCATTACGCCCGCCACAGGCAGCCAGAAGGGATAATATCGCGATACCCGCCATGCGGGCGAAGGGGCTGAACCTCATAATCGTCACCTGTAACTGTCACTGCTCGACGAACCCTTTGCGGGTCTCTGCCGGGATCATAGCACGACTTTTGCGAATGCGCTCGGCGATCTTTGTCACGTAACAGCGCGGGGCGGGCGGAACCGGCCCTGCGCTGGACACTCCGCGGCACAGTGCCTATCACTCGGCTGATCGGAAGGGGTGCGAGCATGGAGATGAAAGTAGCGAAATTCGCGATAGGACAGGTGGTGCGCCACCGGGTTCATCCGTTTCGCGGCGTGATCTTCGATGTGGACCCGGAATTCGCGAACTCCGACGAATGGTGGGAATCGATCCCCGAGGAACACCGTCCTCGCAAGGATCAGCCGTTCTATCACCTGTTCGCCGAGAATGAGACGAGCTACTACGTGGCCTACGTCTCCGAACAAAACCTGTTGCAGGATGAGACGGGTGAGCCTGTCGATCATCCCGATGTCGGCGGCATGTTCCACACCCTAGAAAACGGTCGTTACCACATGTGGGGCGGCACGCATTAGGCGTTTACCGAACGTTAAGACATTTGTCGTTTTCTACCGGCGGGGGCCTCTGCTGGAGGATGATCTATGCGCGAAATCTGGTCTGATCTGCGCCGTGCGGAGGGGTTGGTCGTATGGTCGGCCCTGATCCTGTTTTCCGTGGGGGTCTGGTTCGGGATCATATCTTTCGCGTTACGTCTCATCCTCGCCGATCCATCCTGACCAATCCGTGCCCCCGGCCGGGGCCCTGGGGTCAATATCCCAGGGCGCAGCCGTCCTTGCGCGGGTCGCTGGCCCCCTCCAGAACGCCATCGGAATGGATGCGGATGGCCTGCGCGCCGCCGATCGCCGTTTCGGGGGACACGACATCATGCCCCTTGCCGCGCAATGCGTCCCAAACCTTGGGAGCGTAGCCGTTTTCCAGCTCCAACGGTCCCAGCGCGCCAAAGCTGCGGGGCGCATCTATCGCCGTCTGCGGGTCCATGCCGTAATCCACGATATTGGAGATCACACGCGCATGACCGTTGGGCTGATAGGCCCCGCCCATCACGCCGAAGGGCATTTCGACCCGTCCGGTCCTCTTCAGCATTGCGGGGATGATCGTGTGCATGGGCCGCTTGCCCGGCCCGACCTCGTTCGGATGCCCCTCGACCAGCGAAAATCCGGCCCCCCGGTTCTGAAACCCTATGCCGTATTTGGAGGAGGCCAGACCGGACCCGAAACTGTGAAAGATGGAATAAATCAGGCTGACCGCCATGCCGTCACCATCCACGACGGTGATGTAGATCGTATCCTTGTGCACCTGTTCGGACAGCGGGGCGGGGGCCGCCATAACGGAGTCCATGTCGATCAGGGCGGCCAGATCGCGCGCGGTTTGCTCGGACAGCATGTGGTCCAGCCGCGTCGTGTGCCCGGCATCGGCAATGAAGCGATTTCGCGCGTCATAGGCCAGCTTCGCGGCTTCGGCCTCCAGATGGGCGCGGTCCGCGCCGAACGGGTCCATCGCGGCGATATCGAACCCTTCGAGCATCTTGAGAAGCAGCAGCGCGGTTGCCCCGGACCCGTTCGGCGGCAGCTCCACCAGCTCCGCCCCGCGATAGGTGCCCGTCACCGGCTCCACCCAGTCGCAGGCGGTTCCGGCGAAATCCTCCAGCGTGTGGGTGCCTCCCATCGCCCGCAGCGAATCGACCATATCGGCAGCCACGTCCCCCTCGTAGAATCCGGCACGACCCTTCTGGGCGATCTGGCGCAGCACATGGGCCTGACCGGGGGCGCTGAACATCGTTCCGGGCTTCGGCGGCTTGCCGTCGATCAGGAAATGGCTGCGGGCGTCCCCGCTCAGATTGTCGGCCCTGGCCCAATCGTCAGCGACGCGCGGAGCGACGGGAACGCCGGCCTCGAAATAGGGAATCACAGGCTCCAGTATCGCGGCCATCCCCAGTTTGCCCATCGTCTCGGACAGGGTGCAGAACCCGTCCACCGCACCGGGAACGCTGACCGCATCGACCGAATAGACCGGCACGCTGTCATGCCCCGCGGCCCGCATCGCAGCGGCAGAAATTCCCGCCGGCGCACGACCCGAGGCGTTCAGACCCCGAATCTTCCCCTGATGTGAGACCAGCGCGAACATGTCGCCGCCCAGCCCGGTCATCTGCGGTTCACACAGGCCCAGCAGAACGGCACCCGCGATTGCCGCATCGACGGCGTTTCCACCGCGTTTGAGCGTGTCGATCGCCATGCCAGCGGCCAGCGGGTGCGAGGTTGCGCACATGCCGTTGGTTGCGAATACGGGGGATCTGCCGGGTAGGTGAAAGTCGCGCATGGGCTGCCTCGTTTGGATATTCCACAGGTCGGACCTGCATTCTTGCGTCATGCTTATCAAATGTCTGGGAATGTGCGACACACGGAAACGACCCGTATTCAGTTTGGGGGCATGAAATTGAGCCGTCCCGTGTATCACGGATTTAATAGAGGTAAAAAAAGTGGCCGGAACGTGGAGGAAATCGTACCCTTTCACGCCAAGATTGCGGCGCGATTGCCTTAATCGCCTTGGGGTGCTTGTCGTGCTGGCAAAAGGGAATAATCTTGAGCCATGAACAGCGTCACCCCCATAAACGGCCCGCGCAACCCGGATGAGGTGGTCAGCTATCACCGGACCGAACTGAACGTAATCCTGTCGCTGTACGGCCGAATGGTCGCGGCCGGGGAATGGCGCGACTATGGCATCTCTGCCTTGCGGGACGTGGCGGTCTTCTCCGTCTTTCGCCGCGCGGCCGAATATCCGCTTTACCGGATCGAGAAGCGGCCCAAGCTGGCGCGCGCGCAGGGCATGTATGCGGTGATCGCCATGGACGGCCAGATCCTGAAGCGGGGTCATGACCTGAAAACCGTGCTGCGGGTGTTGGAGCGAAAGCTGATCCGCGCCGTGGACGACTAGCCCCGAAGCATCAGGCCAAGCAGATCAAGCCCCGCAGTTCAGGCCCTGCGGGAGCGGTTGCGGCGGATCTTCGATTTCGTCAGCTTGCGCTTGCCGCCGCCCTTGCGCGGGCCGCTCTTGCCGCGTGGCATGGCGCGATCCTCGACCGACAGCAATTCGAACAGCAGGCCGCCCGTCACGGGAACCGCTTCCTCCAGCCGCACCGTTACCGGCATCCCAAGCCCTATCACCCGGCCCGAACGGTCGCCCATCAGGGTTTGCGTATCGGGATCGTGGCTCCAGTATTCGTGGCCCAGCCTGCTGATCGGGATCAGGCCATCGGCACCGGTTTCGTCCAGCTTCACGAACAGGCCGAAACGGGCGACGCCGGCGACCCGGCCCTCGAACTCATTGCCCACCCGCTCCGCCAGATAGGCGGCGAGGTAGCGGTCGGTCGTGTCGCGTTCTGCCAGCATGGATCGCCGCTCGGTCTGGCTGATATGCTCGGCCGTCTCCTCCAGCCTTTCCTCATCCAGCGGGCCAAGCCCGTCATCCCCCCATTTGTGAGCCGAGATCAGCGCCCGGTGCACGATCAGGTCGGCATAGCGCCGGATGGGAGAGGTGAAATGCGCATACCGCGCAAGGCTGAGCCCGAAATGCCCGAAATTTTCCGCCGCGTAATAGGCCTGCATCATCGACCGCAGGACGGAGACGTTGATCATCTCCGCATGTTCCTGACCCGCGCTGTCGTTCAGCAGCGCATTGAGATGCGCGGTTCTGAGCACCTGCCCCTTGGCCAGCACCATGCCCACGCTGTCCACGACCTCACGCAGCTGGTCCAGCTTCGCGGGGGAGGGTTCCTCATGCACGCGGTACAAGAGCGGGCGCTGCTTGCGTTCCAGCGTTTCGGCGGCGCACACATTCGACAGGATCATGAACTCCTCGATCAGCTTGTGCGCGTCGAACCGGTCGCGGAACGCGACGGAGGTCACTTCGCCCGCGTCGTTCAGGATCACCTTGCGTTCGGGCAGATCCAGATCGAGCGGCGCACGGTGTTCGCGCGCCAGCTTCGTCGCCTCATAGGCGGCCCAGAGCGGGCGCAGCACCCAGTCGAGCAGGGGTTCGGTCCGCTCCGTCACTTGCCCGTCGATCGCGGCCTGCGCCTCCTCATAGCTGAGCGAAGCAGGTGAGCGCATCAGAGCGCGGGTGAAGCGATGCCCGATCTTGCGCCCCCCCGCGTCCAGTTGCATGCGCAACGCGATACAGGGGCGGTCCACCCCCTCATGCAGGCTGCACAGATCGCCGGACAACTCCTCCGGCAGCATCGGCACGACGCGGTCGGGGAAATAGGTGGAATTGCCGCGCTTGCGCGCCTCCGCATCCAAGGGGGAGCCGGGGATGACGTAATGCGCCACATCCGCGATGGCGACCCAGACCACATGCCCGCCGGGATTCTGCGGATCGCTGTCCGCCTCCGCCGCGACGGCGTCGTCGTGGTCGCGGGCGTCCGACGGGTCGATGGTGATCAGCGGCAGATGGCGCAGATCCTCGCGCTGGCCCAGGCTGACAGGCTTGGCCTTGATCGCCTGCTTGACCACGTCGTCGGGAAAGGCATCGGGGATGCCATGTTCATGAATGGCGATCAGGCTGACGGATTTTGGGGCGGCGGGGTCGCCCAGCCGGGCGCTGATCCGGGCCTTTGGCAGACCCATCCGGTCGCCGCGCCCGATCTGCTCACCCTCGACCAGTTCACCGTCGCGCGCGCCGTTGCGATCACCGGGTTGGACCACCCATTCGCGGTCGGCCTTCTTGCTGATCGGAACGATGCGCCCGCCGTATTCCTGCTGGCGAAAGATGCCGAGCACCTTTTGCGGGCCGGAACCGACCTTGCGGATCACCTTGCCGAAATAGCCGTGATCGCCGCGGTCGATCTTGACCAGAACCTGATCGCCCTCTCCGACGGCCTTATCCCCGCGCCCCGGCGGGATGGAGACGCGCGGCTTCGCGTCCTCACTGTCCCATTGCAGCGGTTCGGCCCACAGATCGCCGTCGCTGTCGGGGGCCATGACGCGCAGCACGGCCACGGGCGGCAACTCACCGGCCTTGTGGAACTTCTTGCGGCCCTTCTCGATCAGGCCCGCCTCGGTCATTTCGCGCAGGACACGCTTCAACTCGATCCGGGCATTGCCCTTGATGCCGAACGCGCGGCCGATCTCTCGCTTGCCGCTGGCATTGGGATGCGCGCGGATGAAATCGAGGATCTGCTCTTGGGTGGGGAAATCTTTCATGCAGTCGCCTTAGCATGAAGGGAAAGCGGACACGAGAGCGCCCCGCCCGCGAATTGCGGACGGGGCTATCATTTGATTTGCTGTCGGATCAGGCCGCAGCGGATTTATTGACACTGCCGGTCGCGATCTCGGTCATGTGACGGTCGCCGTCATAGGAGGCGTCCAGACATTTATCCAGTTTCGTGGCATCGTCGGTCTGGTCCAGCCGCTTGGCAAATGCCTTGCAGCAGCCATACCCGGCAATGGCGTAGTGGGCCATGCGCTGATATTGCGTGATGATCATGGCATCGCGCACGTCATCGTCGGAAAAGTCCTCATCCAGGACATGCGCGTGCACCTCCTTGACCAGACCTTCCATGCCCTTGCAGAACTCATCTGTGGGGTCTTCGCCATGGCCCTTGATGATCTCGGACAGGGTGTCCATGCCATCCTGAATGCCGTCGGCGCCGGCCTTCAGCGCCTTTTTCAATTCATCGTCGGTGGCGGCATCGTGCAGCTTCTGCGTTGCGGCCTTAGATTGTTTGCAGGCGGAATAAATGTCCTGCATCTGGTCGATATAGATATCTTTCAGGGACGAAAATGCCATCGTGAAATCCTCTCGTTGCTTCAATAGCCTTGGACAGAGGAAACGTGCAGATCGGCTGCCAGTTCCGAGACTGGCGATTTTGTCGCGCTCATCAGGTGCGCATCAGATTCATGAAGGGTGACAGACGCGAAATCCTATAGTCGCCGCAACATACCCAACAGGCGGCTCAGCTTTGGGTCGTTTTGCGCGGTCAGTCGGGCGACATTGATCGACCAGCGTTTCGCATCGTCCGTGGTGCCCGCCAGACCGCGCAGCGGCAGGGCCTGCCGTATCGGTTGCGGCGGGGCGGCGCACTGATCGGTGACATCGACGTGATACATGCCGTCCACCAGAACGTTCAGCATCAGGGTGACACCTTCGGGAAAGCGTGCATCGTCCGGACGCAGGGCGATCATCAGCGGCACCAGGCCCATATGCAGGGTAAAGCTGTAATGCGGCATCAGCTGGCCCAGCCACGGCACCAGATCGGTGTGGTGGCGTGGCTTTCCGAACGCGGTCGTTGCCCAATCACCGATCTGCGCACGGGACAGGCCGGTATATTCCTCGATTCGCCGCCAAAGTTCGGTTGAGGCCGCGTCGCTCAGCGTGGTTTCCGCATCACCCCGGACCGACACATCGTGCCGCAGCCAGTGCGTCGTGCGGGCCGTCCGGGCAAAGGCCTGCATCGCGTGCATCCGCTCCGCCTCGGGCAGGTTGGCCAGACGGGTGCAGTCCCATCGCCCCATGCCAAAGCGCAGCGGCACGCGGATCGCCGCATCCTGCACCGCGCGCGGTTTCATCAGGACGCTGACCGCAGGCGGTGCGTTGTGGCCGTAGGCAGCCCCGATAAAGTCGAACGCGCCGGAGCCGATCGTGATGGTCGTCATGCGAAGCCTCCGGCCTGAAACGAGGGCCGCCGCAGCAGCCATAGACCGCATAGATGCGGCGCGGGGCGCTGCGGTCTAGGCAATTTCGTGCTTTCAGCCCTCGTCATCCACCACATCGGCATCCGCCGCCTTCTTCGGCGCGGCTTTGCTGGCGGCGGTTTTCTTCGCGGCAGGTTTCTTTGCTGCGGGCTTCTTCTTGGCTGCCGGCTTTTTCGCGGCGGGTTTCTTGGCGGGGGCTTTCTTCTTGGGTTTGGTCGCGGCCTTCTCGTTGATCCAGACCAGAGCCTGTTCCAGCGTCACCGCTTCGGGTTCCACATCCTTTGGCAGGGTGGCGTTGATCTTCTCCCACTTCACGTAAGGGCCGTAGCGCCCCTTCATAACGTTGACCGGCCCGCCATCGGGGTGATCGCCTAGTTGTTTCAGCGGTTCGGCTGCCACGCCGCGCCGTCCGGGGTTCAGCTTCTTCTGCTCGATCAGGTCCACCGCCCGGTTCAGGCCGATTGTGTGAACCTCCTCGGGATCGGCCAGGTTGGCGTAGACCTTCTTGGGCTTGTCCTTCGCACTGGCGCCTTCGGGCAGGGGTTCGGTCAGCATCACATAGGGGCCGAAGCGCCCGATATTGCTCTCGATATCGCCGCCATCGGGGTGCTTGCCGACGAAACGCGGCAGCGCCAGCAGCGGCAGCGCCATGGCCAGATCGACCTGTTCCAGGTCCGTCCCCTTGGGGATGCTCGCGCGCTTGGGCTTGGGGGCCTCCTCAGTCGGCTCGCCCAACTGCACATAGGGGCCGAAACGCCCGGTGCGCAGCGTGACCGGCACGCCCTCTTCGTCATGACCCAGCAGCTTTCCGTCGGGTCCGGCAACATCGCCGCCCTCGACCTCACCTGCCAAGGGGCGGGTATAGCGGCAATCGGGATAGTTCGAGCATCCGATGAATGCGCCGCCCGAGCGGGCCGTGCGCATCGACAGACGGCCCTCACCACAATTGGGGCACAGGCGCGGGTCCGATCCGTCCTCCTTGGGGGGGAACAGATGCGGTTCCAGCACCTCGTTGATCTTTTCCAGCACGGCGGTGATGGACAGGTCCATCGTCTCATCCAACGCGATCTTGAAATCGGCCCAGAACCGTTCGAGCAGCTTGTGCCAGTCGGCCTCACCGGCGGAGACGTGATCCAGATCCTCCTCCAGCTTCGCGGTGAAGTCGTAGCTGACATAACGGCGGAAGAAGTTTTCGAGGAACGCCGTCACCAGCCGCCCCTTGTCCTCGGGGATCAGGCGGTTCTTCTCCTTGCGAACGTAGTCGCGGTCCTGAATCGTCGTGACGATGCTGGCATAGGTGGACGGGCGTCCGATGCCCAGCTCCTCCATCCGCTTGACCAGCGTGGCCTCGGTATAGCGGGGCGGCGGTTGGGTGAAGTGTTGCTGGCCCAGAACGGCACCGTCACCGCCCAGAACCGCCCGCTCCTCGCGAACCACACCGCGCGTGCCTTCGACCTCCACCACTGAGTCGGATGTGAGTTTGTCGAATTCGGCGGCGAACTCACCGGATTTCTTGCGTGCGTCCTCACCTTGGGTGATCTGCGGCAGGCGCTTGGCGTCGTCCGCCTCCACGTCGTCGCGGCCCTCCTCATAGACCTTGAGGAACCCGTCAAAGGTCACGACCTGGCCTGTGGCCCGCAAAGTGACCTCACCGTCCGAGGATCCGACATCGACGGTGGTCCGCTCCAGCCGGGCGCTTTCCATCTGGCTGGCGATGGTCCGCTTCCAGATCAGATCGTAGAGCTTGCGCTGCTCCGCCTCGACCCCGCCGGGCAGGTCGTCCACAGCCCGCGAAAGCTCGGTCGGACGCACGCATTCATGTGCCTCCTGCGCGTTTTTCGCCTTGTTCTTGTACACGCGCGCACTGCCGGGGACATAATCCTTGCCATAGCGTTCGCCGATCGCATCGCGCGCGGCAGTCACGGCCTCGGGGGCCATGTCGATCCCGTCGGTCCGCATGTAGGTGATGTAGCCCGCCTCATACAGGCGCTGCGCCACGTTCATCGTCTGCCGCGCACCCCATGAGAATTTGCGGCTCGCCTCCTGCTGAAGCGTGGATGTCATGAACGGGGCGGCGGGGTTGCGCGTCGCGGGCTTGGCCTCGACGTTCAGGACCTTCAGATCGCGCGAAGTGATCGCGGCGACCGCCAGTTCGGCGGCCTCACCCGTGGCCAGATCGTAGCGGTCCAGCTTGCGCCCGCCCAGATGGGTCAGCCGGGCCTCGTAGGTCTGGGCGCGCGGGTTTTCGAGCATCGCCTTGACGCTCCAGTATTCCCGCGGCTTGAAGGCCTCGATCTCCATCTCACGCTCAACGATGACGCGCAGGGCGACCGATTGCACACGGCCTGCGGATTTCGCACCGGGCAGCCGGCGCCACAGCACGGGAGACAGCTTGAACCCCACCAGATAATCCAGCGCGCGCCGGGCCAGATATGCCTCCACCAGTTCCATATCGACCTGACGGGGGTTTTTCATCGCCTCGGTGACGGCCGTCTTGGTGATCGCGTTGAACACGACGCGTTCGACCTGGGTGGTTTTCTTGATGGCGCGCCGCTTGGTCAGCGCCTCCTGCAAGTGCCACGAGATCGCCTCCCCCTCCCTGTCGGGGTCGGTCGCGAGGATCAGTTTGTCGTCATCCTTCAGGGCCTCGACGATGGCCTTGATATGTTTTTGCGAGGCGGTGGCCACCTCCCACTTCATCTCGAAATTGTCGTCGGGATCGACCGATCCGTCCTTGGGCGGCAGGTCACGCACATGGCCGTATGAGGCGAGGACGGTGTAGTCCTTACCCAGATACTTGTTGATTGTCTTGGCTTTGGCAGGGCTCTCGACGACGACGACTGGCATTCACTACTCCCCCTCGGACCCCGGGTCCGCGTTGATCCGGGAAAATGGGTGTACGCTTGCCAAGTGTCAACGGGGCAAGAAAACATGGCCCTTATCCAGGTTTGGTTCCGGTCCGGGGCCATGCAGGTTCGTGACAATGTACGAAACCGACCGGGGGCGCGGCTGTGACAGCCCGGCGCGGGAGGGTGTTTCGCCCACGCGCCGGGGGTAAGGTATCTCGGGGCGGGGGCCCTAGAATCCACCCTCCGCCGCTTCCGCAGCGGCGATCAGGTCGCGCCCGATTGCATCCTCGAACTGTGTCCAGACCGGCGACAGTGCCGCGATCCAGAGCGCGCGGGTCTCCTCATCCAGAGTGCGGATGCGCACGCCGTCCTGCCGGACACGAATCTTGTTCAACTCGCCCAGTTCGAACGCGAAGCGGTTCCGCTCATGCGTCACTTCCAGCAGGATCTGCGCCAGTTCGTCGCGCAGGTCAGGCTCCAGCCCGGCCCACCAGTCCTGCGAGGTTACGACCAGATAGTCGATGATGCCGTGATTGCTCTCGGTCACGCCGTCCTGAACCGTATGGAAAGACTGGGTATAGATATTGGACCAGGTGTTTTCCTGCCCATCGACCTCGCCGGAGTTCAGGGCGTCGTAGACCGCACTGAACGGCATCGCGATGCCGGTGCCGCCGATCGCCTCCATCTGCGCGTTGATCACGGCGGAGGGCTGGATGCGGAACCTCAATCCATTCGCGTCCGCCGGTTCGATCAACGGACGGTTGGCAGAAAACTGCTTCATGCCGTTATGCCAGAACGCCAGACCCAAAAATCCCTCGTCCAGCATGGATTCCTTCAGCGCCTGACCCGCCTCGGAGTTCTGGAATTCCTCCACCGCCAGAATGTCCTCGAACAGGAACGGCAGGTCGAACAATTGCAGGCTTTCGGTATAGGCGCCGAATTTCGACAGGGAAGGGGCTGCCATCTCGACCTCGCCGCGCAGCATGGCCGGCAGCACGTCGTCATCGTTGAACAGGCTGGAACTGGGATAGACCTCCATGCAGGCGCGCCCATCCAGTTCATCGTTTACGCGCTGCTGCAACAACAGGGCGGCTTCGCCCTTCGGGTGGCCTTGCTCCGCCGTCACATGCGCGAATCGGATGGTCATCTCTCCCGCGTCGCATTGCGCGAACGCCGCATTGGCCGTCAGCGCCAACCCCAGCGCCCCCCCGAGCGCCGTGGCGAACATTGTCAGTCGCATTCGAATTCCTTCCCTGTCTTTCACCGGTCGCCCGGTTCCCCCTCGCGGGTTGTGCCCCGTATCGGGCCATCTCACCATGTTCGTTTAATGTCTTACAACTACACGGGGCGCGTTCTCCAACACTTTCGTCGGTAAAGTTGTGCAATATGTGGCAACCGAGCCGACAAAGCGTCCGAAGCGGCCGGTTTTCCGGGCGCTTGCCCCATCAGGTGCCGCCTGACATAACGCGAGGCAACACGGAACAGAGAGGGATTTGCGATGTTCGATCACCGGCACCTACTGGGAATCGAACATCTGAGCCCGATGGACATTGCCGCCGTCCTGGACCGGGCCGACACATTCGCGACGACGCCCGACAGCCGCGCGGTGCGCCGGGACAGTCTGTCCGGCCTGACCCAGATCAACATGTTCTTCGAGAATTCGACGCGGACCCAGGCCAGCTTCGAGATCGCGGGAAAGCGTCTGGGCGCGGACGTGATGAACATGGCCATGCAGGCGTCGTCCATCAAAAAGGGTGAGACGCTGATCGACACCGCCCTGACGCTCAACGCGATGCACCCCGATCTGCTGGTCGTGCGCCACCCCAATTCCGGCGCGGTGGCCCTGCTGGCGCAAAAGGTGAACTGCGCCGTCATCAATGCCGGTGACGGGCGGCATGAGCATCCCACGCAAGCTCTGCTCGACGCATTGACCATCCGCCGCAGGAAAGGCCGCCTGCAACGCCTGACCGTGGCGATCTGCGGCGACATCGCGCACAGCCGCGTCGCCCGCTCGAACATCATGCTGCTGGGCAAGATGGAAAACCGCGTGCGTCTGGTTGGCCCCAAGACGCTGATGCCCCCGGGGATCGAGAAATTCGGCGTCGAGGTGACGGACGATATGGCCGCAGGGCTGAAGGACGCCGACGTCGTGATGATGCTGCGCCTGCAACGCGAACGCATGGATGGCGGCTTCATCCCGTCCGAGCGGGAATACTACCACCGCTTCGGTCTGGACGCAGCCAAGCTCGCCCACGCCAAACCGGATGCCATCGTCATGCATCCCGGCCCGATGAACCGGGGGGTGGAGATCGACGGAGAAATCGCCGACGACATCAACCGCTCCGTCATTCAGGAACAGGTGGAGATGGGCGTCGCGGTCCGCATGGCCGTGCTCGAATTGCTGGGGGAGGGACGGGGATGAGCGACACGTGCCGTCACTCCCGCCCCAACCACTGTGGCGATCCCTACCCCCGCTCGCGGGGGGAGGAGAGGAGGGGGGCTACCTCTCGATTTAAAGGACAGTTCTAATGATCGAGATCGTGGCGGGCATCGGCATCGCGTTCGTTAGCTCTTTCTTCTCGCTTGTCGTGGCATTTCTGCTCACGATGATAGCCAACTGGCGGCACGATCAGGAACAGCGCCGCCAGCACCGCGCGGCGCTCAATCTGATCGAAATCGAATTGCGGGAGCGTCTTGAGTTGCTTGGCGCGTCCTCGGAATGGGACACCATAATGCGGACAATGAACGCAGACTCCACCGAAAGTGGCACTGCTCCACCCTTCGCCGATGATCTCAGGACACATAGACGTCTCTACGAAAATGCGCTGTCCACAATCGGTCAGTTGCCGGTGTCTCTTTCAAGCCCCATTGCCGCACACTACGAAAGTACGGCGCGCATGCACCGTGATTTCCATGAGTGTTTCAAGTTGAATGGAACACGAGATCAGGCTTTAGACATACTGAAAGAGTACATTTCTGGCGGGCAGGACGTTCTCAATCGAATGGATGAGGCGCGAGATCATTTTCGGGCACTCGGCTTTTGGGACTGGCTTTGGTCTCGACCACGCGCACGGAGCCGAACATGACCCAAACCCTCCTCCACAACGCCCGCCTGATCGACCCTGAGAGCGGCACCGACACCCTCGGCGCGCTTGTCATCGAGGATGGCCGCATTGCCGAAATCCTAACGGAAAACATAAAATTGTCGGATTTCCCCGCGGGGAAGGCCATTGACTGTCGCGGAAAATGCGTGGCCCCCGGCATCGTCGATATCGGGGTGAAGATCTGCGAACCCGGTGAGCGGCACAAGGAATCCTTCCGCTCCGCCGGGCGTGCCGCCGTGCGCGGCGGCGCTACCACCATCGTCATCCGACCGGACACCGATCCCACCATCGACACGCCCGAAATGGTCCGGTTCCAGATCGAGCGTGCCGAGGATGACGCCCCGGTCAACGTCCTGCCCATGGCCGCGCTGACCAAGGGCCGCGCCGGGCGCGAAATGACGGAAATCGGCTTTCTCACCGATGCGGGCGCCGTTGCCTTCACCGATTGCGATGCCGTGGTCACGGATACCAAGGTTCTGAGCCGCGCGCTGACCTATGCCGCCGGTCTGGGGGCGTTGGTGATCGGCCACCCGCAGGAACCGGTGCTGTCACACGGCGCTTGCATGACCTCGGGTCAATATGCCTCGCAACTGGGGCTGCCCGCCGTGTCCCCGCTGGCGGAACGGATGGGGCTGGAGCGTGATTTGGCGCTGGTCGAGGCAACCGGTGTGCGCTGGCATGCGGATCAGATCACCACGGCGGCTGCCCTGCCGGCGCTGCGCCGTGCGCGGGCGGCGGGCTTGCCTGTCACTGCCGGAACTTCGATCCACCATTTGACCCTCAACGAATTCGACGTCGCGGACTACAGGACCTTCTTCAAGGTCAAACCGCCCCTGCGCGCGGAGGAAGACCGCCTCGCCATCCTGACCGCACTGGTGGATGGTGAGATCGACATCGTCTGTTCCATGCACACCCCCCAGGATGAGGAGTCGAAACGGCTGCCGTTCGAGGAAGCGGCCAGCGGTGCGGTCGGTCTGGAAACCCTGCTGCCTGCCGCGTTGCAACTGGTCCATGGCGGATATCTGGATCTGCCCGAACTCTTCGCCAAGCTGTCGCTGAACCCGGCACGGCTGCTGGGGCTGGATTGCGGGCGTCTGACCCCCGGAGCGCCGGCCGACCTGATCCTGTTCGATCCCGACGTGCCCTACGTGCTCGACCGCTGGTCGCTTGCATCGAAATCGAAAAACACGCCCTATGATCTGCGCCGGATGCAGGGCCGCGTTCTGGCAACCTGGGTCGGCGGAACGCAGGTCTATGCGGAGGAGCGGAAATGACCGCCTGGCTGCCGGATATTCTGGGATTGGAACGGGCGCTGCCGGCGCTGACCGCCATCTTGGGTGCGGCTTATCTGATCGGCTCCATCCCGTTCGGTCTGCTCATCACCCGCGCCCTCGGGCTGGGCGATGTGCGCAAGATCGGGTCGGGCAATATCGGCACGACGAACGTCTTGCGCACGGGCAGCAAGAAGGCCGCGGCCCTGACGCTGCTGCTCGATGGGGGCAAGGGCGCGGTCGCGGTGGCGGTGGCCTATGGAATGTACGGAAACCTCGCGGCGCAGATCGCGGCGCTGGGCGCATTTCTGGGGCATCTCTATCCGGTCTGGCTGCGCTTCAAGGGCGGCAAGGGGGTCGCGACTTTCCTGGGTGTGATGCTGGCCTTGCACTGGCCCGCGGGCTTGCTGGCCTGCGCCACCTGGCTGGCCAGCGCGGTGTTGTTCCGCATGTCCTCGCTCGCGGCGCTGATCGCGGCAGCGCTGGTTCCGGTCTGGCTGTGGCTGACACGGGCGGAGCCGTTCATCTGGCTGTCGCTGTGCCTGGCCGCGCTGATCTTCGTCAAGCACCACGCGAACATCCGCCGGATTGCCAAGGGAACCGAGCCAAGGATCGGGAAATCCTGAGCGCTGGTTCGCCGCGATAGGCTTAACGACCCATTAACCCGAATCGAGGTGAAGTGGCGCGAGGAGATTTGCCTTGCCTGCATTTGCTAAGCCCCGGCCTGATCCGGATGAGTTGCCCGACCAGGATGAGTTGACCACGCACCTCGCGCTGGCCCGCTCGCCGCGCGTGGGAACCGTGACGTTCCGGCGCTTGATCGCCACCTACGGCTCAACCGCCGCGGCCCTGCATGCGCTGCCGGAACATGCCGCGCGGGGCGGGATGAAGGGGTATCGCCCTGTCGACATGGATCTGGTGCGGCGTGAGATCGAGCAGGCGACCGATGCGGGTGCAACACCGCTGATGCTCGACCGCCCCGGCTATCCACAGCGGCTGGTCCATCTGAGCGATGCGCCGATGCTGTTGTGGATGCGCGGCGCGATGCCCGATCCCGTGCGCGCGACCACCGCCATGGTCGGCGCGCGCAACGCCTCCGCGCTGGGCCTGCGGATGGCACGTACATTGGCGGAGGATCTGGGGACCTTGAATCACGTCGTCGTCTCAGGTCTGGCGCGTGGCATCGACACCGCCGCGCATGAGGCTTCGCTGGAAACCGGCACCATCGCCGTGATGGCGGGTGGCATCGAGACCATCTACCCGGCTCAGAATGCGGATCTGGCGCAGCGGATCGCCGCGAACGGTGCCCTGCTGACGGAGGCTCCTCCGGGCCTTGCGCCCATGGCGAAACATTTTCCGCGCCGCAACCGGATCATCGCGGGCCTGTCCGACACCGTCGTGCTGATCGAGGCGGCGGAACGCTCGGGTTCTCTCATCACGGCCCGCATGGCGCTGGAGCAGGGGCGTGAGGTCATGGCCGTTCCGGGGCATCCGTTCGATGCCCGCGCCGCCGGATGCAACCGGCTGATCCGTGAGGGGGCCGGTCTGGTCCGCAGCGCCGCCGATGTGGTCGAGGCGCTGGAAATGCCCACGCTCATGGCTTTCGCGGAGGAACAGGAGACATGGCAGGTGGAACCCGCGGCGGAGGGGACGGCAGACGCGCTGATCGCGCTCCTGTCCCCCGCCCCGGTGGCGGAGGATGAACTGATCCGCCAGGTGGACCGCCCGGCGGGGCAGGTGCTGGCCGCGCTGATCGACATGGAGCTTTCGGGCGCAATCGCGCGGCATCCCGGCGGCATGGTCGCATTGGCCTGACCGGAATTGCTCTGGTGAGCGGCGGGCGCTGTGGGTAGGGTCGGGGCATGACGCTTCCCGTACAATATTCCGACGATCAGGCCGAGGCTTGGGACGCCATCACCGAGCTGCTGCGCGGCGCCGGGGTCGATCTGGTTGAGGGCACCACCGCCCCCGCAGTCGAAAAGGCGAAGCCAGCGGTGCTGGCCGTGATGGGCAAGGCCGGATCGGGCAAGACCCTGCTGCTAGCCGAATTGGTCAAATCCTTGCGCGAACTGGGGTTGGAAACCGTTTCAGGCGATTGGGAGAGCCGCAAGCGTGGCGATAAACGCACGCTCGCCATCCTCGCCCCGACGAACAAGGCGGCCAGCGTCCTGCGCAACCGGGGCGTTCCGGCCACGACCATCCACCGCATTATCTACACCCCCGTCTACGATCCCGAATACGAGAAGATCGCGGAATGGCTGGCCGGTGAGGGCGACCGCCCCACGATCGAGGGTCTGACGGAGGAGGCGCTGGACCGCGCCCATGCCTTTTACCAGCAACAACCCAGCGTGCCGGGGGCGCTGGCCGCGGCGGGGCTGCGCGGTTCGGACTTCATCACGGGCTGGAAACGGCGCGACGATCCGCTGGACATCGGTTTCGTCGATGAATCCTCGATGCTCGACGACAAGCAGATGGACGATCTGCGGGAGATTTTCTCAACCCTCGTGCTGTTCGGCGATCCGGCGCAGCTGGCACCTGTGGGCCAGTCCGGCTCGATGGTGTTCGACGCGCTGCCCGACAGTCGCAAGCGGATGCTCGACCGGGTGCACCGGCAGGCGGCGGACAGTCCGATCCTGGATCTGGCGCATGCCCTTGGCGACCCGGCCCTGCAATTCGAGGATTTCGAGCGAATGATCGAGCAGGCCGCCGCCCGCGACGATCGCGTGGTGGTGGCGCAGCGGGTGGATGCCGAACTGATGTCCCGCTCCCCCGTGCTGGTCTGGCGCAACGCCACGCGCATCCGCCTGATCTCCGCCTTTCGCGCGGCGCACGGGGCCCCGGAATTCGCCCTGCTGCCGGGGGAGCCGTTGATCTGTGACGGCGTGGAACTGCCGCTGAAACACCGCAAGAAACGCATCGATCTGGAGGCGCGGGGCCTGATCAAGGGCGCGCAATGCGTTTTCATGGGCGAGGGGCGAAAGCCGGGATTCTCACGCCTCTACGTCATGGGCGCGGAGGAGCCGCAGGTGAACGCCGCCACCATCATCAAGATCGAAAAGCCGGATCAGGAGGAGCCGTTCATCCCCTCGGCGGCCCGGATGGGTGCGGCCTTCGTCCACGGTGCGGCCTGTACGATTCACAAGGCGCAAGGCTCGCAATGGAGCGACGTGCAGGTCTTCGCGCCGGATCTTTACGGTGCCGCGCGGATGGGGCGGTCAGAGGCGGGCATTCCGCTGTGGAAACGCCTCGCCTATGTGGCGATCACGCGGGCGGAGACGCGCCTGCACTGGGTCACGAAATACCGCCTTGCCCGCCCGGCTGAACCGCTGGGCATCGAGGATCTGCGCAATCCCGAACCCTCGGTCCTGACGCTGGAGGCGGAGGGAAACGTGTGAAGCTTACGTTAGATTGGAACTGCGTTATCGAGGCAGAAAATAACCAACCTCAGGCACATTCTCTGCAGCGGCTCGTTGAAAGTCATCGTAGTGGGAGTGTCGACGTGGCGTTGCTTGGGGCTTCTGCATCAGAGAATACGCGCGAAAAACGCCTCCCTTCTACTTTTCACCACTTTCAAATGAAAATTGAAGATTTAGGCTGGTCCGATCTGCCAATCGTGCCGATGCCCTGCGTGATAGGATTAACTTATATCGGGCGCAGTTTCATCGTGGGTGATGCCGATCTATTTAAGAGAGACGTGAATGCCATATGGGAGGTTATTGCGCCTAACGTCCCACGAGCCCCCAGGGACATCGCTTCAAACTGGGAAGAATCCAAGGATATAGGTTCGGAGGATTTGGCCCGATGGAGGAATGTTTGGTGCGATGTAATGTCAGCATATTCACATATTAAAGCGGACCGGGATGTTTTTGTCACGAACAACACCCGAGATTTTCAGAGTAAATCCACGCCACTCTCTAAGTTGGGAATGAAGCGAATTTGCACGCCAGACGAGGCCGTGAACCTCGTCCGATAGATTTGAAGGCTTTTATTTTCAGGGGTTCGGCGCTGCCGCCCGGATCAACCGGTCATTGATCGCGGCGCCCAGACCCTGCGTCGGAATGGGCATGACGGCGATGCGTTGCGCGGTGGCGTCCGCCTTTCGCAGCAGCGCGAACAGGTTCGCGGCGGCCTCGACCGGATCTCCGCTGGCGGACAGGGACCATTCAGACGGGCCGTCGCCGAAGCGCAGCAGCACCTCATCCGCGTCCGGCTCCACCACGTTCAGGCGCAATGCCCCGCGCGGGGCGTAGTGGGAGGTCAGCTGGCCGGGGGCTGTGATGTCGCTGCCTTCGTGCAAGGTCACGGGGCGATCCAGCAGCGCCTCGATCCGCTCCACCGCCAGCCCGCCGGGGCGCAGCAGGATCGGGATATCGTCGTCGAAGCCGAGGATCGTGGATTCCAGCCCGACCGCGCAGGCACCGCCATCCAGAACGGCGGCGATGCGTCCGGACAGGCCGTCCATTACATGCGCGGCGGTCGTCGGGCTGATGCGGCCCGATGGATTGGCGCTGGGCGCGGCGACCGGACGGCCGATTGCGGTCAGCAGAGCGTGTGCGACAGGGTGCGCCGGCACCCGCACGGCCAGGGTGTCGAGCCCGGCGGTCACGAGGTCCGACACCTCACCGTGTCGGGGCAGGACCAGCGTGAGCGGGCCGGGCCAGAATGCCTGGGCCAGCCGCCGGGCCTGCGGGGTCATCCGCACCAGCGACTCGGCCATTGCCATGTTCGCGACATGGGCGATCAGGGGGTTGAAGGCGGGGCGTCCCTTCGCGGCGTAGACGCCGGCGACGGCGCGGCCATCCGTCGCATCCGCGCCCAGACCGTAAACCGTTTCCGTCGGGAACGCGACGCAGTGCCCCTGCGCCAGCAGACGCGCGGCGGTGGCGATGCCGTCGTCATCTGCGGCGAGCAGACACGTTTCGTATCGCGAAGTGTCGCCGCGTTGTTCTTGTTCATTCGGGATGTTTTGCATAACTTTCTTACAACTCTGACAGTGATGGACTGCTTAAATGACCTATGCCCCCCCGATCCGCGACATGCAATTCACTCTGGACAAGGTGATTGGTGCCGACAGGCTGGCGCAGACCGACCTGTTTGCCGACGCCACCCCCGATACGGTGGAGGCAATCCTGCTGGAGGCAGGCAAACTGTCCGCCGAGGTTCTGGCCCCCGTCAACCGTGACGGCGATCTGACGCCCGCCCGGTTGGAGAACGGCGTGGTGCGCGCCTCGCCCGGATTTGCCGAGGCATACAAGGCCATCGCCGAGGGTGGCTGGGTCGGCATGAACGCGGACCCGGAACATGGCGGCATGGGTCTGCCGATGATCCTGACCACCGCAGTGGGTGAGATGATGAACTCCGCCTGTCTGTCGCTGGCGCTGAACCCGCTGATGACGCAGGGCCAGATCGAGGCGTTGGAGCATCACGCCTCGGACGAGATCAAGGAACTGTACCTGCCCAAGCTGACCTCGGGTGAGTGGACGGGCACCATGAACCTGACCGAACCACAGGCCGGGTCGGATGTGGGTGCGCTGCGATCCAAGGCGGAACCCCAGGGCGACGGCACCTACAAGGTGACGGGTCAGAAGGTCTATATCACGTGGGGCGATCACGACGTGGCGGAGAATATCTGCCATCTGGTGCTGGCACGCCTGCCGGACGGCGTGCCGGGAACCAAGGGGATCAGCCTGTTTCTGGTGCCCAAGTTCCTGCCCGACCAAAACGGCAATCCGGGCGTGGCAAACACGCTCAAACCCATCAGCCTGGAACATAAGCTGGGGCTGCACGGCTCCCCCACCGCGGTCATGGAATTCGAGGGCGCGACCGGCTGGATGGTCGGGCCGGAGCATGGCGGCATGGCGGCGATGTTCACGATGATGAACAACGCGCGTCTGGGCGTCGGCGTGCAGGGGCTGGGCATCGCGGAAGCTGCCTATCAAAAGGCGCTGGCCTATGCGCAGGACCGTGTGCAGGGCGCCACGATGGTAAGTGATACCAACACGATTCTGGATCACGCCGATGTGCGCCGGATGCTGATGCAGATGAAGGCGCTGACCGGGTCTGCGCGCGCGATCTGCCTGGACACGGCGTTCAGCCTCGACATGGCGCGGGCCAGCAGCGGCGATGAGGCTGCCAAGTGGAAGGCGCGCGGTGCGTTCCTGACCCCCATCGCCAAGGCGTTCGGCACCGATGTCGGGTCCGAGGTCGCCGATCTGGGCATCCAGGTCCATGGCGGCATGGGCTATATTGAGGAAACGGGTGCGGCGCAATATGCCCGCGACGTGCGCGTGACCCGCATTTACGAAGGCACCAACGGCATTCAGGCGATGGATCTGGTGGGGCGCAAGCTGATGGATGGCGGCACCGCGGGTGAGGCCCTGCTTGGAGAGATCGAGGCGACGGCGAAGGCCGCGCGCGCCGATCACCCCGATCTGGCAGATGCCTTGCAGGACGCGGGTGAGACATTGGCCTCGACCATGGATTGGCTTCTCAAGGCGGAGATGAACGACCGATTCGCAGGCTCCGTTCCGTTCCTGCGGGCGTTCGCACTGGTTCTGGGCGGGCATTACCTGCTGCGCGGCGCGATGGCGCAGGACAGCCGCCTGCCGCTGGCGCAATACCACATTCTGCAATTGATGCCGCAGGCCGCCGCATTGTGCGCTGCGGTTGTGCAAGGAGCCGCGCCGCTTTACGCCCTGGACGCGGAGGCGCTCGCCTCTTGAGGAGGACCCCATGATCGAGGCGCGATATCCCTACAGCCCGCATATCCGGATGATCGGATTGCTGGCGGGGGTCGGCCTCGTAATGGTTCTGGCGATCTCGTCCCCGCCGAGCGGGGGCGAGGGTGCCGGATTTGCGGCCAAGATATTGCTGCCGATCGTGGCGCTGCTGGTCCTTTGCGGATGGTCGTACCGGCGCGAAAATTCCGACAGCAGGCCCGTCGTGCCGACGCGCGCGGCGATCATCGCGCCGCTGAATGCGGTGAGCGCGAAGCGGATCACACTGCGCTATGCTGACATTGCGAACATGCATGTGATAGGCCTGCGCAATAACACGACCCTGCGGATCCAATATGCCGGCGGGGCCTTGGGCATCCCCCTTGGTGCGATGCCCGACGAAAACACGTTCAAGAGCCCGAGCCACGATCTGGCCGCGCGGATTGAGAAAGCGAAGCCTCATGCCTGATGATATTCCCGTAACCATCAATTTCCCCCATGCCGAACCGCCCGCCCATGGCGAGGTCACGCAGGTGGCCGATGGAATCCTGTGGGCGCGACTTCCGCTGCCCATGGTGCTGAACCACGTCAATATCTACATCCTCGACGATGGTGACGGCTGGACGGTGGTGGACGCCGGCATCGACACCCCCACCGCGCGGCAGATATGGGAGCGCCTCTTGTCCGGGCCGCTGGCGGGCAAGCCTGTGCGCCGCGTCGTGCTGACGCATCATCATCCCGACCATGTCGGTCTGGTCGGCTGGTTCCAGCAGCGGGGGGCGGAACTGGTCACGACCCGCACCGCATGGTTGTTTGCGCGGATGCTGACTTTGGATGAGCAGGAAACCCTGCCCGAGCAGACGCTGGACTTCTACGCCCGTGCCGGGATGGATGCCGCACGGCTGGACAAGCGCCGCACCGAACGGCCGTTCAACTTCTCCGACTCGGTCCATCCGATGCCTGTCGGGTTCACCCGAATCCAGCAGGGCGACAAGATTCGCATCGGCGGGCGTGACTGGGACATCCATATCGGCAACGGCCACGCGCCGGAGCATGCGACGCTGTGGTCGGGCGACCTGATTCTGGCGGGGGATCAGATCATTCCCGGCATCTCCTCCAATATCGGGGTCTACGCGACGGAGCCGGACGCAGATCCGCTGGGTGAGTGGATCGAGAGCTGCCAGCGGCTCAGCGATCTGGCAACACCCCGACATCTGGCCCTGCCGGGGCACAAGCTGCCGTTTACCGGCGTTCCGGCCCGTTTGCGGCAGTTGATCGACAATCACGAAAATGCGCTGCGGCGCCTGCTGGCCTTCGTCGCGGAGCCGCGTCGCGCGCCGGAATGTTTCCCGCTGCTGTTCAAACGCACCATCGACGACGCGACTTTCGGTCTGGCCCTGGCTGAGACCGTGGCCCACCTGAACCACCTCTGGCATAATGGGGCGGTCACGCGCGAACTGGCGGAGGATGGAGCATGGATCTGGACGGCAAGGTAAACACGACCGCAGAGGCGGCGGAGAATGCCGTGCTCGCCCACGCGGTTCATATCGAGGGGCAGGAGGTCGCTGAAAACTGCGACCGCCCAAACGCGCTGAAGGCGGATGCGGGAAAGTCGCCCGCCCAGTGGGCCTATGAGCGGATCATCAACTATATCCAGAAGTTCGAGGAATTGCTCGACGCCGAGCATGAGGTTGGCTTGGGGTTTGTCGGATCGGACAGCGGCACGCTGACCATTCAGGGAATGGGCTATTTCGCGCCGGACATCATCACATTCTACGGCACCGATGCCGGGGGCAACAAACGTCAGTTGATCCAGCATGTCAGCCAGTTGAGCGTCATGCTGACCGCCGCGCCCAGATTGAAAAGCCCCGCGCAGCGCATCGGGTTCAAGCTGGCCGCCGATCTGGAGGGCAAGGGCTGACTTGCGCGGCGCACCGCATGGTGTATGAAACGAACAGCATTCTAAGGGGAAGAACATGGCCGATCATCACGAACCGCACGAGCATGGCACGATGGACATCACCGCGCAGGAGAAGACCTTCGCCGGATTTCTGACATTCGGAACCCGGCTCACAATCGCGTGCATCGCGGTCCTGATCTTCCTCGCGATTTTCCGCACGTAATCGTTGCCGCCGGGCCTAGCCGCGCGGCAGCAGTGGCCGGATATTGTGGCCGGTCAGGATGCCGGCCTGATCGCCGTCCAGCACCAGACAGGTCAGCCTGTCACCGAACACGGCGCCGGTGTCGATCGCGATGCGGTAGCCGTGATGTTCGGGATCGTCCACCACCGTGTGGCCATGCACCACGGTAAACGGCAGCGTTCCCTGCCAGTCCATCCAGCCCTCGCGAATCCACAGCAGATCCTCGACGGTCTGGTCCTGCGGCGGGCGGGTCGGATCAATTCCTGCGTGGACGAACAGATAATCGCCGATCCGATGTTGCAGCGATAGGCCGGCCACGTAATCCAGATGCGCCTGCGGGATCGCCTGCGCTGCGGCCTCGTGAAATTCCGCCGCACGCTCCAGCCCCAGAACGCCGGGGGGCACGTCCACACCGTAGCTCATCAGGGTTTCCCCGCCGCCGATGCGCGGATGCAGGTAGTGATAACCCTTCTCGCGATACAGCTTGGGATCCTGCCAATCGGGATGGGTCGCGTAGCGCAGGAACATCCGGTCGTGGTTGCCCATCAGGTCGATACGTTCCTCGCCCTGGCTGGCGATCAGATAGTCGATGACGCCGCGACTGTCCGGCCCACGGTCGGTATAGTCGCCCAGATGGATGATCCGCACCTCGCGCCCCGGATGTTGCGCGCGGTCGCGCTCGATCCAGTCGTGGACCTCCCTCAGGTTGTCCAACATGCCGTGAACATCGCCTATGGCATAGATGCGGATACCGTCCGTGTGCATGATCGTTCCCAACAGTCAGAACCAAAATGAAAAGCCCCCGCACCGTGAGGTGCGAGGGCCTGAATGACAACAGTCGGGTGGCACCGACCGGTTGCTTTCATCGTATCAGAGCATGCCTTCGCGCTGAGCCTTTTTACGAGCCAGCTTGCGCGCACGGCGGACGGCCTCGGCCTTCTCACGTGCTCGCTTGATCGACGGTTTCTCGTAATGTTGCTTGAGCTTCATTTCCCGAAACACACCTTCACGCTGAAGCTTTTTCTTCAGGGCGCGGAGGGCCTGATCGACGTTGTTGTCGCGAACCTGTACCTGCACTTGTAGTCACCACCTTCCTAGTAAAATTGCGAAATTGCAGGAATGCGCTAGATAGACCCGCAACGACGTCTTGTCTACCCTTCACGGGCCTTCGCAGGCCTTCGCGGGGACCGAGACATGCAAGCAGGAGGACGATATGACCGAAAACATGGCGGAACGTCACGATCTGGCCCGGGATGCGGTTCTGGACGCGGCCATGGTCCATGTCCCGTTTGACGGCTGGTCGCAGGAAACGATGCGCCGCGCGATTGCCGATTCGGGGGTGGAGCCGGCATTGGCCGATGCGCTGTTCCCGCGCGGCCCCGTCGATCTGGCGCTGGCGTTTCATTATCGCGGCGACCGGATGTTGGCGGAATGGCTGCCCGAATTACAGGGCGGCATGACGGCGAGGATCACGCAGGCCGTCTGGCATCGGCTGGAACTGGTGGACGGACAAAAGGAAGCCGTGCGCCGGGGGGCCACGCTGTTCGCGCTGCCCAATCACGCCGTCGATGGTTCACGCGCGATCTGGAACACGGCAGACACGATCTGGACCGGGCTGGGCGACAGTGCCGATGATTACAACTGGTACACGAAGCGTGCGACCCTGTCCGCCGTCTATTCCTCGACGGTGCTGTACTGGCTGGGCGACACGAGCCCGGATCACAGCGCAACGCGGGAGTTTCTGGACCGGCGCATCGCGGATGTGATGTGGGTTGAAAAGACCAAAGCCCGCCTGCGTCAGACGCCGCTGGCCCGGGCCTTCGACATCGGGCCGGGGCGTTTGTTGAGCCGGGTCCGCCCGCCCGTTCCGCGTGCGATGCCCGGACGGTTCAACCGGTGATGCGTTGCGGTTCGAGGCGCTCCTCCGCCTCTGCCAGCCGTGCCTCGGCCTGCGCAATGTAATCGCGTGTCAGGGGTACGGCGTCCCGCTGGTGGGTGAGTTGCACCTGATAGACGACTTGGCCGCGCCAGCGAAACGCGGCCTCGGACGCGGCGAGATAGAAATCCCACATCCGGCAGAACCGCTCATCATACAGACGGGCGGCGTCGTCCCAGCGTGCCAGGAACCGCTGACGCCAGTTGCGCAGGGTCATCGCGTAGTGCAGGCGCAGGTTTTCGACATCGGTCATGTATAGCCCCGCGCGTTGCGCCGCGGCCGCGATCTGATCGAGGGTCGGGATATATCCGCCGGGAAAGATGTACTTGCGGATGAACGGTGCCGTCGGCGCGGGGGGGGCGGCGTTGCCGATGGTGTGCAGCAGCATGACGCCATCGGGGCGCAACAGCTCCGCCACCTTATTGAAAAAGGTGTCGTATTGACTCTTGCCCACATGCTCGAACATCCCGACGGAGACGATCCGGTCGAAATCACGCTGCAAGGTGCGATAATCCTTCAACTCATACTCCGTCCGGTCGCCATAGCCCAGTTCGGCACTGCGGGCGGTGGCATAGGCATGCTGTTCGGTCGAAAGAGTGACGCCCTTGACCCGCGCGCCCGCCGTTCCGGCCAGATACCGCGCCATGCCACCCCAACCGCACCCGATGTCGAGCACCTCCAGCCCTTCGCGGTTCAGATGCATCTTGGCGGCGATGTGACGTTTCTTGAGCGTTTGCGCGGTGTCCAGATCGGTGTCGGATGTCGGGAAATAGGCGCAGGAATATTGCCGGTCCTCATCCAGAAACAACTCGTACAGTTCCGTTGAAAGATCGTAGTGATGCGCGACGTTCTGCCGGGCGCGCGTCAGGCCGTTGCGATCCAGCATCCGGTACATCGCGCCACGGACGCGCAGCAATGCGTTGAGTCGGGGGTGCATTTCCTCGACCCGCGCGACATCGCACAGCACCGCGCGCAACAGATCGTAGATGTCGCCCTCCAACATCTCCAGATCGCCATCCATATAGGCCTCAGCCAGCTTGAGCGAGGGGTCGAGCGCGATGTTGCGTTCCGCCCGCGCATTGACCCGGACGTGCGGGGTCGGGATATCGGAGCGTTCCGTGCCGAACAGGTGGGTTTTTCCGTGCGCGTCGGTTACCCGCAAGGCTTGCGTGCGGACCACGTCATCGACGAGCTTGTGAAGTATGCCGAGCATGGCGGACCTCCGTTACAGACCAATGTCCCGGCAGAGTATCTGAAACCTTTGTCTGGTCCACCCTCAGATTCGTTGACCTGCGTCCAGTCTGGCCAGAAGGTCGGTGGCACTGGCCCGGCTTTCATCACGCTTGCCCTCATCCATCCGGTCCCAGGTGCGGTACATCTGCGCCATGCGCGGATTACGCGCGAACCGGTCGCGGTGGCGCAGCAGGAAATCCCAGTAGAGCGGGTTGAACGGGCAGCAACCCTCACCCGACTTGCGTGAGACGGAATAGGCGCATCCCTTGCAATGGTCGGACATGCGATTGATGTAAGCGCCGGATGCGGCATAGGGCTTGGACCCCACGATGCCGCCATCCGCGAACAGGACCATGCCGACGGTGTTTGGTGCTTCGACCCATTCGAAGGCATCGGCATAGACCGCCAGATACCATTCATGCACCTGTTGCGGGTCCAGCCCGGCGAGCAGGGCGAAATTGCCGGTGACCATCAGGCGCTGGATATGGTGGGCATAGGCGTCCTCAATGGTCTGGCCGATGGCGGATTTCATGCAGGCCATGTCCGTCTCGCCCGACCAGTAGAACCATGGCAGGTCGCGATTCGCGTTCAGGGCGTTGCGGGCGGCATAGTCCGGTCCTTCGTGGAAATAGACGCCTCTGACGAATTCGCGCCAGCCAAGGATCTGGCGGATATAGCCCTCGACCGCGTTCAGGGGGGCGCGGCCCGCACGATACTCCGCCTCCGCCCGCTGGCACAGGTCCAGGGGATCGAGCAGGCCGATGTTCAGATACGGGCTGAGGATCGAGTGATAGAGGAACTTCTCCCCCTCCAGCATCGCGTCCTGATAATCGCCGAAGCGGGGCAGGGCCTCCGCCATGAACCAGTCGCGCGCGGCCTCGGCCCCGGCGCGGGTGGTGGCGAACCAGAACGGGTGGAGCGTGCCGAAAGTATCCGGGTACTCACGCTCCACCAGCGCCAGGACCTGCGTCACGACCTCATCGTACTGGTGGTGCAGGGGTTGGGGCATGAACAGATCCGCCCTGGCCGGTTTGCGGTTGTCGTGGTCGTAGTTCCACTTGCCGCCCTCGGGGTGATCGCCATCCATCAGGATGCCGGTCTTGCGGCGCATCTCACGATAGAAATACTCCATCCGCAGGGTTTTTCGCCCCTCGGCCCACCCGGAAAAATCCGTCTCGGAACAGATGAAGCGTGTGTCGGGATGCTGACGCACAGGCAGCGGCAGATCGTCGAGCAGCTGGCGCAACCGCCATTCGCCGGGTGTGGTGGCGATCACGGAGCTGGCGCCGTGTTCCTCAGCCCGGCGCAGCAATTCGCCGCCGATGCTGTGCGTGTTGTGCGGGTCGTCCAGCGGGGTGTAGGCAACTGCCCAGCCATCGCGGCGAAGGTCATCGGCGAAATGACGCATCGCGGCGAGGATCAGCGCGATTTTCTTGGCATGGTGGGGCACATATGTTCCCTCGGCACGGACCTCCGCCATCACGATGACGTCACGGGATTTGTCAGCTGAATCGAGGGCGCTGAGGTCGGGGCTGAGTTGATCGCCAAGGATCAGGATCAAACGCGGCGCGCTCACCACGGCACGACATCCCCGCGCCAGTCGAAGAAGCCGCCGGTGTGGGCGGGGGTCAGCCGGGCCATGGCGTTCGCCAGATTCTCCGCCGCCTCCGCCGCCGGAACGGAGGGGTGGCGGCCAAGATATTTCCGGGTCAGGTCCGATTCCACCGTGCCGGGATGCAGGGCGACCACGACCGCCTCGGGCCGCTTGCGCGATACTTCGATCGCGGCGGTGCGCACGATCTGGTTCAGCGCCGCCTTTGCCGCGCGATAGGCGATCCAGCCGCCGGCGCGGTTGTCCCCGATCGACCCCACACGCGCCGAAAGCGTGGCGAAGAGGGCGGGCCCCCCGTCCGCCAGCAGCGGCACCAGATGTTTCAGCAGCAGGGCGGGACCGGTCGCGTTCAGCGCGAATTGTGCGGCCATGGCTGCGGGGTCGATGGCGGCGATTGTCTTCTCCGGCCCGTGTCCGTCGATTTCCAGCGCGCCCGTCGCGTCGAAGATCAGGCGGTAGCCGGGGGTCAGACCCTGCACAGCCGCCGCGATGCTGGCCTCATCCGTCAGATCCAGCCCGTCGGTGGATCGGCTGAGCGTCTCAACCTGCATTACAGGCTGCAAACGCCGTGCCAGCGCGGCACCGATGCCGCCGCTGGCCCCCAGGATCAGCGCCCGTCCGCCCCCGTATTTTTCGTCAAAATTCATGGCAGTCAAAATGGGCTGCATGAACGCGCCGCCCAAGTGTCAGACGGTCGCAGGCCCCAGTTCCACACCGGCGGGCAGGTTCACCGCCGCAAGGCCGGAGCCGAGCATGCCCGCGCCGCCCTTCAGGTCGAACGCGATCTCGTGAATGACGGGGTTCAGCGGCGCGATCTCCTCCAGCAGTTCGGCGTGACGCCCGGCGCGCAGGATCGGATACCAGACCATGACGCAGGCCTCGGGCCATTTGCGGCGCAGCAGGTTGCGCATGAACGCCCCCGCCTGCGCATATTCTGTCTTCACCTCGTAGGACGGGTCGATCAGCACCATGCCCGCGCGCGGTTCGGGGGGCGACAGGTCCATCACGCCCTGATAGCCGTCACATCGCTGGATCGCCGCACCGGGCAGCACGTCGCACAGCGCCGCATGTTCGGCGGGGTGCAGTTCCATCAGATGCATCTGATCCTGATCGCGCAGCATCGACGCGGCAAGCCACGGGGAGCCGGGATAGGCCGTCGGACCGTTCAGGTCGCGCACCAGTTCCAGCGTCTCGGCAAAGGGTTCGCCCGCCAGATCGGTCAAGGCGATCCCCTCCGCTGCCTCACCTGTCTTGCGGCTCTCGGCGCTGGCCAGATCGTAGAGGCCGCGGCCGGAATGCGTCTCCATATAGGTCAGGGGGCGAGGTTTCGCCGTCAGCGCGCGCAGCACGCGAGCCAGGGCCACATGCTTGTGCACGTCCGCAGGGCCGCCGGCGTGATAGGCATGTTGGTAGCTCAGCATCGCAATCTCCAGTTATCCGGATGTCAGGTCACACAGCGCGAGCGGGCGGATTCAGCGCAGCCCCGGCAGGGTCCGGTTGACTCCACCGTTCGCGTCCGTATAACCCGCCCATCCCGGATTGGCGAACGCCGTCTGGGCCTTGGTGTTTGTGGTCCTCGCAAGAGGAACCCTGTCGCCCGTGTTTCGCAAGATGGACGGGAGAGGAAAGCACCTTTCACATCGCGCATCCGCGCCACAGAAAGGAACCAGATCGTGACCAAACGCACGTCTGCCAAGTACAAGCTCGACCGCCGCATGGGCGAAAACATCTGGGGTCGTCCGAAGTCCCCGGTGAACCGCCGTGAATACGGCCCCGGCCAGCACGGCCAGCGCCGCAAGGGCAAGCTGTCCGATTTCGGCCTTCAGCTGCGCGCCAAGCAGAAATTGAAGGGCTATTACGGCGACCTGACCGAAAAGCAATTCCGCCGCATCTATGCCGAGGCAGAGCGTCTGCGCGGCGACACCGGTGAGAACCTGATCGGCCTGCTGGAAAGCCGTCTGGATGCCATCGTGTACCGCGCGAAGTGGGTTCCGACCGTCTTCGCCGCACGCCAGTTCGTCAACCACGGCCATGTCACCGTGAACGGCAAGCGGGTCAACATCGCTTCCTACCGCGTCAAGGAAGGCGACGTCGTGCAAATCCGCGAGAAGTCGCGCCAGCTGGCACTCGTCATGGAAGCGATGGGTTCGTCCGAGCGTGACACCCCCGAATATCTCGACTGCGACAACTCCAAGCTGTCCGCCGTGTTCGTGCGCAAGCCCTCGCTGGGTGATGTGCCCTATGCGGTTCAGATGGAACCGAACCTGGTCGTGGAATACTACGCGAAGAACTGATCTTCGCAGTCTTGCGATTTCGATGGCCGTGTCCCGCAGGGGGCACGGCCATTTTCGTTTCAGGGGATCAGCGCGGCGCCATGCGGATCGCGCCGTCCAGCCGCACGACTTCGCCGTTCAACATGGAATTCTGCGCCATATGCGCGACCAGTGCCGCATATTCCGATGGTTTGCCCAAGCGGGCCGGGAACGGCACCTGTGCGCCCAGCGAATCCTGCGCCTCCTGCGGCAGGCTCTCCAACATCGGGGTCAGGAACAGGCCGGGTGCGATGGCATTGACCCGGATGCCGGACCGCGACAGATCGCGTGCCATGGGCAGGGTCATGCCGACGATGCCGCCCTTGGATGCGGAATAGGCGACCTGTCCGATCTGCCCCTCGAATGCCGCAACGGAAGCCGTGTTGACGATCAGGCCACGCTCACCGTCCGCTGTAATCGGATCGGCCTGTATCATGCCCGCAGCCGACTGGCTGGCGACGTTGAAGCTGCCCATCAGGTTGACCGCGATCGTCTTCGCGAAGGCATCGGGATCGTGGGACTTGCCGTCGCGGTCTACGGTCTTGATCGCCCAGGCGATGCCCGCGCAGTTGATGCAAATCCGCTCCTGCCCATGGGCATCGCGGGCGTTTTTCAACGCGGCGGTCACGCTGGCGGCGTCGGACACGTCCACGGCGACGAAGGTGCCGCCGATATCGCCGGCGACCTTTTGACCGCGCTCCTCATCCCGATCCAGAATGGCGACGCGCACGCCCTGCTCAGCCAGCGCACGTGCCGTGGCCTCCCCCAGACCGGAGGCGCCCCCGGTAACGACGGCGGCGATTGAATTGTCCAGTTTCATAGTGGTCTCCCCTTCATTTTGAGGGGGATTGTCCACACCCCAAGGGGGAAGTCCAGCCTAACCTGTAGCAGTTTTCGCGCCTCTTTTGGCCTGGTCGCCGAACTGTTTCGCCAGACTCTCGATATCGTTGCCCGTGACCTTTGGAATGATGCGATGGGTGGCGTTCACGAAGCAGAACAGCGCGAAGCCGAGCAGCCCGATACATACCGCGATCACCAGAATCTGGCCGTAGGCTTGCTCATGCAGCCATGAGAATGCTTCACCGACGCCACCGGCCTTTTGCGGATCGGCGGTCAGGCCGGCATAGGTGATGAAGCCACCGATCAGGGTGACGATAACCCCCTGCGCCGCGACGCCGGCCCGCAGCATCGGATCCCAGTTGCGGGTGAAGTGGTTGGAGGCGAGCACCTCCCTGTACTTACGCTTCCACGCCTTGTGCAGATAATAGAGCCCCGCCCCGATCGTCACCAATCCGGCAAGGGCAACCAGTGCCCGCCCGGCTGGCAGGGCCATGACCCCGGACACCGCGGCCGACAGCCCGGAACCGCTGCCGCCGTCGCTGAGTTTGAACAGGGCGATGACCGCCAGAATTCCGATCGTCAGATGCAGCGTTCCGGTGACGAGCATTCCTGTCCGCGCGATGATCCCCTTCGCATCGGTGCCGTAATCCTCCAGATCGTAGGTCGCATCCACGACACGCCAGACCGCATAGGCCAGCATACCGAGCGCGATCAACACCAGAACCGGAATGCCCCATGCGCTGTCGCGGATCGAGGAAAGCGCCTCAGACGTGCCCGCAGCGTGCCCGCGCGCCCACAAGGTATAGAGCGAGACCCCCGCAACCACGAGGTAGACGATCCCCCGCCCCGCATATCCGGCACGCATTACGGGAATGGACCAACTCAGATCGTCCTTGCTCATCACATCGCTCCTGTCAGAATTGGCAGTATAACCCGACAGAAGCGTGCAGAGTTCCAAGCCGGTCCAAACGACGTGTCAGGACATCTGGCGCGCAATCAGCATTTTCTGGATATCCGAGGTGCCTTCGTAGATCTGGCAGACCCGTACATCGCGGTAGATCTTCTCGATGCCATATTCGCTGAGATACCCATAACCGCCCAGAGTTTGGATCGCGGCGGAGCAGACGTTTTCCGCCATCTCGGAGGTGAAGAGCTTGGCCATGGCGGCCTCACGCAGGCAGGGCGTGCCCGCATCCTTCATCCGCGCGGCGTTCAGCACCAATTGGCGCCCGGCCTCGATCTGCGTTTCCATATCGGCCAGTCGGAATTGCACCGCCTGATGGTCAAAGATCGCCTTGCCAAAGCTCTGCCGTTCCCGCGCATAGCTCAGCGCCGCGTCGAAGGCTGCCTGTGCCATGCCCACCGCCTGCGCCGCGATGCCGATCCGCCCGGTTTCGAGTGAGGACAGCGCGATGCGGTAGCCCTCGCCCTCCTCCCCGATCCGGTTCTCGAAGGGGATTTCCATGTCGTCGAAGGTCAGGGCACAGGTGTCAGATGCCCTTTGGCCCAGCTTCTCCTCGACCTTCGCGACCAGAAAGCCGGGGGTGTCGTTCGCGACGTAGAAGGCCGACAGCCCGCGCTTTCCGGCCTCCGGATCCGTGACGGCAAAGATGATCGTCGCCCCACCGATCCGGGCGGAGGAGATGAATTGCTTGGCACCGTTCACCACGTAGCGGTCGTTATGCTTCACGGCCCGCGTGCGCAGGGCGGAGGCGTCGGAGCCTGCGTGGCTCTCCGTCAAAGCGAAACAGCCGATATGCGCCCCGCGCGCGGCGGGCTTCAGCCACGATTCCTTTTGCGCGTCGCTGGCGAAGCGGTCGAGGATGGCGAGGAACGGCGCGTTGTGCACGCTGACCATGGTGGACACCGCGCCGTCGCCCTTCGCGATTTCCTCCAACGCCAAGGCATAGCTGACGTAATCGGCCCCGACGCCGCCCCATTCCTCGGCTATGGTCATGCCGAGGAAGCCCAGTTCTCCCAGCTCCGCCCGCACTTGCGGCTCGATCTCCGCCGCTGCCTCACGGGCCATGGCACCGGGGGCAAGGCGGTCGCGGGCAAAGGCGCGGGCGGTGTCGCGGATCATGGTCTGGTCGTCGGTCAGCATTTTTATGTCCTGTGGTCAGGGAAGAAGGCGTTCGAATAGTCGGGTATCATCGCTGCGCGATCGGTCCACCTGCTTTTTTCCAGCCTGCGAAACCATCCTCGATATGGGAGACGTTTTCGAGCCCCATATCCTGCGCCGCCTTGGCCGCCAGCGCGGATCGCCAGCCCGACGCGCAATAGAACACGAAGCGGTTGCCGGTCTGGAAGGCCTCCTTTGCATAGGGGGAGGCCGGGTCGATCCAGAATTCCAGCATTCCGCGCGTGGCGTGAAAGGCGTCGGGGATCATGCCGTCGCGGCTCAACTCACGCGGGTCGCGTAGATCGACGAAGGTGACACCGGCCTGGCCGTGCAGCGAGAGCGCATCGGTGGCGGGCATGTGGGCGACCTGGCTGTTGGCCTCGGCCACCATGTCTGCAACAGGACGGATGCTCATTGTGTCGGCCCGCCGTTTTCCTTCCATTCGCCGAAGCCGTTTTCCATGGCGCGCGCATCGTCCAGCCCCATGGATTTCGCGGTCTGGGCGGCCAATGCGGCGCGACCGCCGCTGGCGCAGTAGAATACATAGGTTTTCGATGGGTCCGCGAAGGCGGCCTTGGCCGAGGGCGCGCTCTGATCCACCGCGAATTCCAGCGTTCCACGCGGGATCGCCTCGGCCCCTGCGATGGTGCCCTGTGCGGTTTCGGGCGGTTCGCGCACATCGACGAAGGTCACGTCGTCGCGACCGTGAAGCTCCATTGCATCCGCAACGCTGATGGTGGGCACGTCCGCCTTGGCGGAGGAAACGCGGTCCTTGAGGCTTGTCATATCGAGTTCGTCCTTTCAAATGCGGGCCGTGATCGCCGCTGATAATCCGGTGCGTGCGACCCGGCGGGTTGAAGATCAGCGAGCCAGCAGACGAATGCGCCGCCAAGCTCACTGACCGCTCCCGACAGAATATAGGAGTTCTCCGTTACTCCGACAGGGGCTGGAAAGGATAGTGGCTGGAACGTCGCTTTCGGGGTGAACAGAATGCGATGCGGAACGACATCCTCCACGCGCATTGGACCGGCATCCATGGCGCTTTGCATCAGGCGGCTGAAGTTAGCACGGCCCAGCGATCACAGGGCTGACCGCCCGCCGGAGCCGGGGCACATCTGCGCAAAGTTGCACAGATGTCCAGCCCGGTCCGGTACGGTGGTCAGATGGCGGGATGCCTTCTCAGTCACGCTCCTTCTCAGTCACGTTCGATGGCCAGGGCGGTGCCCTCACCCCCGCCGATGCAGATCGCGGCTAGCCCGCGTTTCAGGTCGCGTTTTTCCAGCGCATTGAGCAGGGTCACGATGATCCGAGCCCCCGACGCCCCGATGGGGTGGCCCAGCGCACAGGCCCCGCCATTCACGTTGACCTTATCGTGGGGCGCGCCGGTTTCCGCCATGAAGGCCATGGGCACGACAGCGAAGGCTTCGTTTACCTCGAACAGGTCCACGTCGTCGATGCTCCACCCCAATCGGTCGAGCACGGTTTTTGTGGCGGGCACGGGCGCGGTGGTGAACCAGCCGGGGGCCTGGGCGTGGCTGGCATGCCCCATGATACGGGCGCGGATGGTCAGGCCACGGGCCTTCGCCTCGGATTCGCGCATCAGCACCAATGCAGCCGCCCCGTCCGAGATGGACGAAGCGTTCGCCGCGGTCACGGTGCCATCCTTGCGGAAGGCCGGCTTGAGGGTGGGGATCTTGTCCGGTCGCGCCTTGGCGGGCTGTTCGTCGGCGGCGACGATGCTTTCACCCTTGCGGGTCTGTAGCGTGACGGGGGTGATCTCCCCTTCGAAATCCGCCGCCAGCGCGCGTTCCAGCGAGGCGAGCGCGTAATCGTCCTGCGCCTGGCGGGTGAACTGGAACTTCTCGGCGCAATCCTCGGCGAAAGTGCCCATCAGACGGCCCTTGTCATAGGCATCCTCCAGCCCGTCGAGGAACATGTGGTCGATGGTTTGCCCGTGGCCGAGCCGCGCCCCGCCGCGCATGTTGGGCAGCAGGTAGGGCGCGTTGGTCATGCTCTCCATCCCGCCGGCCACGACAATTTCGCCATTGCCGAGCGCGAGCTGGTCATGTGCCATCATCACGGTCTTCATGCCGGAGCCGCACATCTTGTTGAGCGTGGTGGCGGGCACCCCCTCACCCAGACCGGCGGCGAAACCGGCCTGCCGGGCCGGGGCCTGACCCTGACCGGCGGGCAGGACGCAGCCCATCAGCAGTTCATCCACGTCCGCGGGATCGACGGCGCTGCCCGCAAGGGCCGCCGCAATGGCCGCGCCCCCCAGTTGCGAGGCGGTGACAGCCGAAAGCTCACCCTGAAAGCCGCCCATAGGTGTGCGCGATGCGCCGACGATGACGATTGGATCGTTCATGCAAGGTCCCCCGATATGGTTTACCGCTCTTGTGAACGGTCGTTCATATTATTCTGGCATGGCACGATTGCCCGATCAAGTCGGCAACATTGTACCCATACTCTTGGCGGGTCGGTGTCGCGTCCCATATAGGTGACTGAAAGTCTCATACCTTCCATTTCCATGACGACCGCTGCCCGTGCTATTCGGATGGCCTGGCCGCCTACCTTATATCGGGCCTGTATGCGGGCTCACCCGCCTGGAGATCTCATGGCCGATACCTCGACCCCACCCTATACCCCGCGCAGCCGATGGCTGGACCGGACCACACCGCCCCATATCATAACCCTCGTCCTGATCGCGGGGATCGGTGCGTTGAACATGAACATCTTCCTGCCGTCGTTGCCAACCATGGCCACGTGGTTCACGGCGGATTACGCGACGGTCTCACTGGCGATCTCGGCCTATATGGGGGCGACCGCGCTGTTGCAGATTTTCATCGGGCCGCTGTCGGATCGCTATGGCCGCAGGCCGGTCATGCTGGTTTCGACCGGCGTGTTCGTACTGGCGACGGTCGGGTGCCTGCTGGCGAAGAGCATCGAGACCTTTCTGGCCTTCCGTTTCCTGCAAGCGGTGATCGTAACGGGCATGGTGTTGAGCCGCGCCGTGGTGCGCGACATGGTCGGCCCGGACCGCGCGGCGAGCATGATCGGCTACGTCACCATGGGTACAGCCGTGGTTCCGATGGTCGGGCCGACGCTGGGCGGGCAGCTGGATCTGTATTTCGGTTGGCACGGCAGCGTCGCATTCCTGATCATGGCAGGGGTGGCGATGTACGCGTTGGTCTGGGCCGACATGGGGGAGACAAACCACACGCCATCCGCCTCGTTCGGGGCGCAGTTTCGCGCGTATCCCGAGCTTTTAACCTCACGCAGGTTCTGGGGATACGCGCTGGTCGCGGCGTTCGCGTCGGGGACGTTCTTCACCTTGCTCGGCGGGGGCCCGTTCGTGGCGACGGTCATATTGGGGCTGAATGCGGCGGAGTTCGGGCTGTATTTCGCGCTGATCGCGGTGGGCTACATGGGGGGTAATTTTCTGTCCGGCAGGTTTGCCGCGCGGGTTGGGCTGGACTGGATGATGGTGATCGGCGGTTGCACGGCTGCGGCGGGCACGATCATCGCCATCGTTCTGTTTGGCGCGGGTTTCCTGCATCCTATCGTGCTGTTCGGTCCGATGGTGCTGGTGGGAATGGGCAATGGTCTGACGTTGCCTTCAGCCAATGCGGGCATGGTCAGTGTGCGCCCGCACCTGTCGGGATCCGCATCCGGTCTGGGTGGCGCGCTGATGATCGGAGGAGGCGCGGCCCTGTCCGCGATCGCCGGCGCGTTGCTGAGCGTGGAGAGTGGCGTCTGGCCGTTGTTGCTGATTATGCTGGCCACGGCATTGCTATCGGTGCTGTGCGCGATCTACGTCATTCGCAGAAGCCGCAAGGTCGCACCGCTGCCGGCGGAGTAAGACACGTCTGCCAGCGGAGTAGGACGCTGTCCGATCAGGATTTGGCGGACTCGCTGGCGGATTGAAAACCCCGTCCCGTCGTTCTGCCCGATGCGGAACGCGGGGCTGTCGCCCCGTCACTCCTCACTCCCCCATGGCGATGCCTTCACGCCGGGGATCGGCCGCTCCTGTCAGGGAGCCGTCCGGTGCGATGGTGATGACGTGCAGCCCGCTGTTGAGGTTGCGCACATTCGTTTCCTGACCAAAACCCTGCAATCCCTCGATCATTTCGACGGCGTCGGTGCCTTCCTCCAGATCGGTGGTGCCGTTGCGATTGACGATGTGACCGGCATTGATCGCCGATTGCGGGTCCATGCTCATGTCGATCATCCGCACCAGCGATCCGGCCACGTAGTTGATGATCCGGCTGCCCCCCGGCGATCCGATCAGGATCGCGGGCCGCCCGTCCGTCAGCACGATGGTCGGCGCCATCGAGGACCGGGGCCGCTTGCCGCCCTCGACACGGTTCGCAACCGGGCCTTCATCGCCCTCAGGCCGGAAGGAGAAGTCGGTCAGCTCGTTGTTGAGAAGGAAGCCATTCGTCATCACCCTGCTGCCGAACCCGGTTTCGATGGTCGTGGTCATCGAGACCATGTCGCCGTAGCGGTCCACGATCACCATGTGCGAGGTGCCGGGCAGGTCCGGGTTCGTGTCCGGCGACCACAGCCGGGTTTCGTCCCAGGTGGGCGTTCCCGCCTGCGCCTGGCCCATGGTGGTGGCCGGGTCGATCAGATCGGCGCGACTGGCCAGATAACCCGGTTCGATCAACCCCTCGGTCGGCATGGCCACGAAATCGCTGTCGGCCATGTATTTGCCGCGATCCGCATAGGCCAGACGCGCGGCTTCGATATAATGGTGCCACGCTTCGGCCTGCGACATGCTGGAAAGGTCGAAATTATCGAGGATGCCCAGCATCTGTCCGACGGTCAGCGCCCCGCTGGAGGGCGGGCCCATACCGCACACCTCATGCGCGCGGTAGAGCACGCAGACAGGCGTCCGCTCCACCACCTCATATGCGGCCATATCGGCCATCGTCAGAATGCCGGGATTGGTTTCTGTGCGCACGGCCTCCACGATGTCACCGGCAATGGCGCCGGTGTAGAACGGGGCGATGCCCTCCGCCGCGATCAGGCGCAGCGTTCGGGCAAGGGCGGGATTGGTCAGCACTTCGCCCGCCTGACGTGGGGTGCCGTCCTCGTGAAAGAAATAGGCGGCGGTTTCGGGAAACAGGGCAAGGTCACGATCCGTCGCGCCCGCTATGCTGTCGGCCAGGCGGGGGCTGATCTCGAACCCGGTTTCCGCCGTCTCGATCGCCGGCTGGAACAGGTCGGCCCACGGGGTGCGGCCATGCTGCGCGTGCAGCCGGTCGAGCAGGGCGAGCGTTCCGGGCACCCCGACCGAGCGGCCTCCGGTCACGGCATCCCAGAATCCCACCGGCTGCCCGTCCTGGCCCAGCCAGTAATCCGGGGTGGCGGCCATGGGGGCCTTCTCTCGCCCGTCCAGTGTCGTCAGGCGTTGTTGCGAGGCGTCCCAGAACACCAGAAACGCACCGCCGCCCAGGCCGGAGCTTTGCGGTTCGACCAGATTGAGCATCAGTTGCGTGGCAATGGCGGCATCGGCGGCGGACCCGCCCGCGGCCAGAACGTCATAACCCGCCTGCACGGCCAGCGGATTGGCGGCGGCGATCATGAATTCGGATGCGGTCACCGCGCTCTGCTCGGTCAGGGCGGTGGTCCGCTCCGGCTGGGCGGAGGTGTCCTGCGCAGGGGCGATGGCAGGCACGGTAAACATGGTGAAGGCGAGCAGAATCTGTCGGTACATGTCGGAACCTCTCGATTGGTCTGCTGCTAAGATAGCGCGAGGCCGCGTCACGTCGTGCGTTTTCTGTATGGCGCGCCTGTCCGATCCGCTGTGACATTGCGAACGGGGCTTGACGCTGGCAGGCTGCGCGGGGCACGACCCAAGCCCGAGGGCCGCCGTGCGCGCGGTCTGCTGGGAGTCAAGAACATGAACGGTTTTTTCAAGTCTGTCTGCGCGGGCGCAGTGATCGCGGTACTGGCCGTGCCCACCATGGCGCAGGAGGTGACGTTGCGGTTTCAGCACTTCATCTCGAACGAAAGCGCGATCCCGAAATATTTCATGATCCCATGGGGTGCGACGATCGAGGAGGAAAGCGAGGGTCGCATTGATTTCGAGCTGTACCCAGCGATGCAGCTGGGCGGCGCGCCGCCCGCCCTCTATCAGCAGATCGCGGACGGTGTGATCGACGGCGGGTGGTTCTCGCCCGGCTACACCCCCGGACGCTTCCCAAGTGCAGAGGCGCTGCAACTGCCGTTCATGACCACGATGAACGCCGAGGAATCGAGCCGCGCCGCCTGGCGGTACTACACCGAGTTTCTGGAGGAGGAATTCGCAGGGATAAAGGTTCTGGCCATCCACGTGCACGGACAGGGCGTTGTCCACACGCGCGGCCTGTCGGTCGAAACGCTGGAGGATATGGCCGGGCTGAAACTGCGCGGTCCGTCGCAGCAGGCGAGCGCATTGCTGGAGGCGATGGGCGCCACGCCGATCGGCATGCCGGTCCCCGCCTTCCCCGAGGCTTTGAGCAAGGGTGTGGTCGATGGTGGCGTTATCCCGTGGGAGATCGTCCCCTCGCTGCGGGTGCACGAACTGGCCGACAGCCATACCGAGCTGGGCGGGGACCGTTCGCTTTATAACACGGTGTTCGTCTGGGCGATGAACCTCGACAGCTATAACGGCCTGCCGGACGATCTGCGCGCGATCATCGACGCGCATTCTGGGCTGGAGAGCTCGGCCTGGGCCGGGCGCGCGGCGAATACCGGTGACATTCCGGGGCGCGAAGCCGCCGTTGCGGCCGGAAATACCATGGTATTGCTGGACGAGGCGGAAACCGCGCGCTGGGCCGCGCTCGCCGATCCGGTGATCGCCGAGTGGATCGAGCGGATGGAGAGCCGCGACATGCCCGGCGCCCGGATGGTCGAAAGGGTGCGGGAACTGGTGGCTGAGGAAGAGGATCGGGAACACCTGTCGCGTTAAGGCTTCGCTCATGCAATCATGATCGTGTGCACCCCAAGGCATCAGAGACGTGATTTCGATCCGGGGTGTCGCAGGTGAAGGGAAAATTCGGCAAGTGGCGGATATTGAAAACGGGCGCGGGATCGAGCGCATTCTGGTCAGAACCCGAATGGTGGCATGGTTGATGTTCTTCGCCGGATGTCTGGCGGCGTGGTATGTGCTTTTCGTGTGGTCCTCGCATATGCAGGTCGGTTGGCTGGGCTTTCCTGGCATGACGACACAGATGTCGCTGGATACCGCGACGATTCAGGGGGGATTGGCCGGGCAGGGCGACATGCTCGACATGGACCGGTTCCTGTCGCTGTTTGCGATGTGGATGGTGATGATGGCGGCGATGATGCTGCCGACCTTCGTTCCGACGGCCCGCATCTTCATGGATCTGGTGGAGGCGGAAATCGCGCGGCCGGTGGGGCTGGCCGGGTTGGCCGTCGGTTATACCGGTGTCTGGATGGGTGTGGCCGCACTGTTGGCCGCGGTGCAGACTGGACTGGTCCATATCGGTCTGACCGGCCCCACGGGGCAGAACATGTCGCCGCTGTTTTCCGCAGTATTGCTGATCGTTGCGGGCCTGTATCAGTTCACCGAAGCCAAGGACCGCTGCGCCCACCTGTGCCGAAGCCCGATGAGCATGTTCCTGGCGGAATTTCGCCCCGGTCTGCGCGGCGGGATCGGGCTGGGGCTGAAGGCGGGGAAATATTGCGCAGTGTGCTGCTGGGGCCTGATCGCGCTCGGCTTCGCCGGGGGCATGATGAGCCTGCTCTGGATGGGACTGGCGACCGTTCTGATGGTGCTGGAAAAAACGCCGAAGATCGGTCGGTGGTTGACCGCGCCCATCGGGATCGGTCTGGTAGCACTCGGACTGGGGGTCGCGGGGCGCGGCTTTCTTGGCTGAGGGCTGAACAAATCTGCCCCGAAATCTGAGCCAAAAACGGAGGAAGACATGAGTTTCAACGCTTTGGTGGTTCGCAAGGACGACGAGGGAAAGACTTCGGCACAGGTCGAGCAGATCGAACTGGACGATCTGCCCGCGGGTGAGGTCGTGGTCACCGTCGAACACTCTACGGTGAACTACAAGGACGGCCTGTGCCTCGGGCCGGGCGGCGGTCTGGTGCGCGACTATCCGCATGTTCCGGGCATCGATCTGGCCGGAACCGTCGAAACCTCGGACGATGTGCGGTATTCCCCCGGCGACAAGGTGGTTCTGACAGGCTGGCGCGTGGGTGAGAACCGCTGGGGCGGTTATGCGCAAAAGGCACGGGTAAAGGCCGACCATCTGGTGCCGCTGCCCGATGGGTTGAGCACGAGCGACGCGATGGCAGTCGGCACCGCCGGGTTCACGGCAATGCTGGCGGTCATGGCGCTGGAGGATCACGGGCTGAAGCCTGGCACCGGCCCGGTTCTGGTCACCGGCGCGGCGGGGGGTGTCGGCTCGGTCGCCACCGCCATTCTGGCCGCGCGCGGGTATGAGGTCGCCGGTGTGACCGGCCGACCCGAAACCGCGGATTACCTGCGATCGCTGGGCGCAACGCAGATCGTCGCGCGTGAGGAGATCAACGAGACGGTAAAACGCCCGCTGGAGGCGGAGACCTGGGCCGGATGCGTCGATGCCGTCGGCGGTGCAATGCTGGGCCGCGTGCTGGGACAGATGAAATACGGTGCTTCGGTCGCGGCGGTCGGACTGGCCGGTGGTGCGGGTCTGCCCGCCACGGTGGTGCCGTTCCTGCTGCGCGGTGTGAACCTGCTGGGCATCGACAGCGTGATGCAGCCCTATGACAACCGCGTCCGTGCGTGGCAGCGTGTCGCCAGCGATCTGCCAATGGACAAACTGGCACAGATGATCCAGCCGGCGGGACTGGGCGATTTGCCGAAACTTGGCGCGGACATCCTGAAAGGTCAGGTGAAGGGCCGGGTTCTGGTGGACGTCAACGCTTGATTTCGGGCCTGGTGGCCGGGTCCGGTCACTGGGGCTGATTTCCGGCCTGATTTGGGGCCGATTTTGTGGTCGGGTCGCAATCTGCGACCTTATGACTTAGGAAGGGGGCATATCCCCCGGGATGCGACCCGGTAACCCGCGATAATACAGGAGAGATTGGCCCATATGACGGACACGAACACGCACGGCATTCCCGCGCCCGAGGGGGACGCGGACATCATCGACACGGAATATGAAATCGGACAGGACAATATACGGGCCTCGATCGGTCCGTTCGGACTGGACATCCACAATCCGGTATTCCTGATCTCGGGCCTCGCGATCGTGGCGTTCGTGTTCTACACCATCGCGCTGCCGGAACAGGCCGGAGGTGTGTTCAGCGCGATGTTCGATTTCACCACCCAGACATTCGACTGGTTCTTCATCGGCGTGGGCGATCTGGTGGTGCTGTTCGCCCTGCTGCTGATCGTGTCGCCCTATGGCAAGGTCCGTTTGGGCGGGCGTGATGCGGTCGCGGATTACACCTATATCGGCTGGTTTGCGATGCTGTTCGCGGCGGGAATGGGCATCGGCTTGATGTTCTACGGCGTGTCGGAGCCGCTGACACACTTCTCCACCGCTCTGGGTGGTACGGTCAGCGAGGGCGGGTTGCGATCCGACTGGGCGCCGCTGGGCGGGGCCCTGAATGATGAGCCGGGCTCGCTGCGTCTGGGCATGGCGGCGACGATCTATCACTGGGCGCTGCATCCCTGGGCAATCTACGCGACGGTGGCGCTGGCGCTGGCGCTGTTCACCTATAACAAGGGTCTGCCCCTGACGATCCGGTCCGCGTTCTATCCGATCTTTGGTGAGCGTATCTGGGGCTGGTGGGGCCATATCATCGACATCGTGGCGGTGTTCGCTACGCTGTTCGGTCTGGCCACTTCGCTGGGCTTCGGCGCGACACAGGCCAGCGCGGGTCTCAACGAGCTGTTCGGCATTCCGATGGGCCGCACGACCGAAGTGGTGTTGATCACCCTGATCACGGCGGTCGCGCTGATTTCGGTTCTGCGCGGTCTGGACGGCGGGGTGAAAATCCTGTCGGAGATCAACATGGGTCTGGCCGCGTTGCTGGCGCTGTTCGTGCTGTTGGTCGGACCGACGGTGTTTCTGATCTCGTTCTTCTGGGAGTCGCTGGTCGCCTATGTGCAGTTCCTGCCCGCCCTGTCGAACCCGTTTGGACGTGCCGATGTGAACTACAGCCAGGGTTGGACGGCGTTCTACTGGGCGTGGTGGATCAGCTGGTCGCCCTTTGTCGGCATGTTCATCGCGCGGGTCAGCCGGGGCCGCACGGTGCGCGAATTCGTGATCTGCGTCCTGCTGATCCCCAGCATGGTGTGCGTGATGTGGATGTCGATCTTTGGCGGAACGGCGGTGCATCAGGTGGTCGCGGACGGCTATACCGCAGCGCAGGATGCAGACTTGCCGTTGCAGTTGTTCAGGATGCTGGACGGGTTGCCTCTGGCGTCGATCACGTCGTTCATCGGCATCATTCTGGTGATCGTGTTCTTTGTCACCTCGTCAGATTCCGGGTCGCTGGTGATCGACACGATCACGGCGGGTGGCAAGGTCGATGCCCCGTTGCCGCAGCGGGTGTTCTGGTGCGTGTTCGAAGGCGCGGTCGCGATCGCGCTGCTGATCGGCGGCGGACTGGCGGCGTTGCAATCCATGGTGATCTCCACCGGGTTGCTGTTTACGCTCGTCCTGCTGGCGATGTGCTATTGCATCTTCAAGGGATTGCAGAGCGAGCGGGCAGAACTGAACCAGAAATGATGTGTCGCTGATCTGACTGACAGGTCGAAGCGGGCGCGGGGTTGTAACACCTCGCGTCCGTTTTCATTTGGCGCGCCCCTTGGCTGGTGGCCGTCGCGAAGTCCCGCTAGGCTGCCGCGAAACCGAATGGAGGGATGGTCTATGGCGACGCTGGATGTGGATTTCGTGCGGGCGCAGTTTCCCGCCTTTGCCGACCCCTCACTGCGGGGGCTGGCTCATTTCGAGAATGCCGGCGGCTCGTTTGCCTGTGGGCAGGTCATTGACCGGCTGACGCGGTTCTATACCTCGCGCAAGTTGCAGCCCTATGGCGATACCGCGCCCAGTGCCGCCGGGGGTGCGGAGATGGACGAGGCGCGGTCGCGTCTGGCCGCCATGCTGAACGTCGGTGAGGATGAGATCGCCTTTGGCCCCTCGACCACGCAGAACACCTATGTGCTGGCCAATGCCTTTCGCCAGATGATGCAGCCGGGCGACGCGGTGGTGGTTACCAATCAGGACCACGAGGCCAATTCCGGCCCGTGGCGGCGGCTGGCTGACGAGGGCTTCGAGGTGCGCGAATGGCGCATGGACGCAGAGGGCCATCTGGCGCTGCCCGATCTGGAGGCGTTGCTGGATGATCGGGTGCGGGTGGTCTGTTTTCCCCATTGCTCGAACCTGGTGGCGCAGATCAACGACGTGCCCGCCATCGTGGCCAAGGTACATGCCGCAGGTGCGCTGGCCTGTGTCGATGGGGTCAGCTATGCGCCGCACGGCCTGCCCGATATCGGGGCGCTGGGCGCGGACATCTATCTGTTCTCCACCTACAAGACCTACGGCCCGCATCAGGGGATCCTGTGCGCCACCCGCGCCGTGATCGACGCGCTGCCCAATCAGGGGCATTGGTTCAACGCGAAATATCCCGGCAAGCGGCTGACCCCTGCCGGGCCGGACCACGCGCAGATCGCCGCCTGCGCTGGGATCGCCGATTACATCGACGCGCTGTATGCGCATCACTTCGAAGCTGAGTCGCAGGCCGGGCCGGTTGCCCGCGCCGCGCAAGTGCACGATCTGATGCGGGCACGGGAAATGGCGCTGACGGGACCGGTGCTGGAATGCCTGTCGGATCTGGACGTCAGGGTACTGGGGCCGATTGACCCGGCAGACAGGGCGCCGACCATCGCGCTGCATCATGCGCGCAAGGGAGCCGATCTGGCGGCCGATCTGGCGGCGGACGGGATCATGTGCGGCGGCGGGGATTTCTACGCGGTGCGTCTGCTGGAGGCGATGGGCATCGACCCGGCGCATGGTGTGCTGCGCGTCAGCTTCACCCACTATACCAGCGAAGAGGAAATCGACCGATTATGCGCGGCCTTGCAGCGGGTTTTGTGAAATCATCGCAGGAGAGGTGATCCGAAGGACGGGGGGCGTCGTAAGAAATACGACACCTTGCGATGGAGATGACCCCCCTTGGCCGATGGCACTGCACATGATGGAAATACCGTAAGGACGGCGATCCTGTGGTTGCGCCGCGATCTGCGTCTGGCGGACCATCCGGCGCTGTGCGCCGCGGCCGAGGCGGGCATCGTGATCCCGGTCTTTATCCGCGACGCTCAGGTTGAGGCGATGGGCGCGGCGGCGAAATGGCGTCTGGGCCTGTCGCTGGCCGATCTTTCGCAGGCGCTGGCGGCGCGCGGATCGCGGCTGATCCTGCGCTCCGGCCCCCCGGCGGAGGTCTTGCAGACATTGGCGGCGGAGGTTGGCGCGCAGGATGTGCACTGGTCGCGGCTGTATGACGGAGCCTCGGTCGAGCGGGACACCCGCGTCAAGGAGACCCTGCGCGATGCCGGTTTGAGCGTGATCAGCCATCCCGGCCATGTCCTGCACGAACCCTGGACGGTCCAGACGGGCAGCGGCGGCTATTACAAGGTCTTCACCCCCTATTGGAAGAATGTGCGTGAGGTCGCGGTGCCGCAACCGCTGCCGGTGCCGCAGATCGACGCCCCGGCGAACTGGCCGGAAGGCGAGACTCTGGACGACTGGGCATTGGGTGCCGCGATGCGGCGCGGCGCGGAGGTCGTGGCGCAGCACGTCAATGTCGGTGAAAAGGCAGCGATGGCGCGGTTGGATCGCTTCCTCGAAGACGGGATCGAGGATTACGCGACCGACCGCAACCGCCCCGACCGGGACGGGACTTCTCGCTTGAGCGAGCACTTCACCCTGGGCGAGATCGGCATTCGTACCGTCTGGCACGCGGCCTTGCGCCCCGGCACGGGCGCGGAGACATTTCGCAAGGAACTGGCCTGGCGCGATTTCGCCTGGCATCTGGTCTATCACACCCCGCATATCGAGGACCGCAACTGGCGTGAGGAGTGGCGCGACTTCGCCTGGCGCGAGGACAGCGACGATGCCGAACGCTGGCGTCGGGCCATGACGGGGGAGCCGATTGTCGATGCCGGACTGCGTGAGATGTACGTCACCGGCTACATGCACAACCGGGTGCGGATGATTGTCGCCTCCTACCTGACGAAACATCTGTTGACCGATTGGCAGGTGGGCCTTGCCTGGTTCGCGGATTGCCTGATCGACCACGACCCGGCCTCGAACGCGATGGGCTGGCAGTGGGCGGCGGGATCGGGGCCAGACGCCTCGCCCTTCTTTCGTATCTTCAATCCCGAAACCCAGGCCGAGAAGTTCGACCCCGATGGGCGTTATCGTCGCAGGTGGCTGAACCCTGAAACCTCCCCGGACGCTGCCGCGTATTTTCGGGCAATTCCAGCCAGCTGGGGCATGTCACCGGACGATCCTTATCCCGATCGCATGATCGGGTTGAAGGAGGGCCGGCAAAGGGCGCTGGACGCCTACGAGACTTACAAGGAAGGGGCGGACAGGTGAAAATCGCAATCATCGGCTCAGGCATTTCGGGCATGGGCGCCGCCCTCGCACTCAGCGAAGCGCATGAGGTCACATTGATCGAGGCGGCGGAGCGGTTCGGCGGCCACGCCAATACGGTGGAGGTGGACGGAACCCCCGTGGACACCGGTTTCATCGTCTATAACCACGACAATTATCCGAACCTGACGGGGCTGTTCGCGCATCTGGACGTGCCCACCAAGGAGTCTGACATGTCGTTCGGCATGTCCATGAATGGGGGCAGCACGGAATATGCCTGCGACAACCTGTGGAAGATCTTTGCCCAGCCGACGAACCTGCTGCGGCCGACCTTTCGCAAGGGCGTGCGTGAGATCCTGCGCTTTCACGAGGAAGCCCCCGTCGATCTGGAGGCTGGACGGTTGCGGGGCGTCAGCCTCGGCTCCTATCTGAAGCGCAAGGAATATTCCGATTGGTTGCGCGACAGTTTCCTGTTGCCGATGGGCGGGGCGATCTGGTCCACGCCTGTGGGCGATATGCTGGATTTCCCGGCGGAGAATTTCGTCAATTTCTTTCGCAATCACGAATTGCTCAACGGGAACGGCGCGGGCAAACGCTGGCGGACGGTGGACGGGGGCAGCCGGGAATATGTCCGCCGTCTGATCGGGGCGCTGCCGCTGGCCGTCGCGGGGGCGAATGTGGTCGAGATCACGCGCCCCGCCGGACGGCCGCATCTGCGGTTCGCGGACGGGTCCGAGGCGGCATTCGATCAGGTCGTTCTGGCGACACATGCACCGCAGGCCCGCGCCCTGCTGGCCGACATTGACCCGCAGGAGCGTAGTATTCTGGGGGCGTTCGGAACCTCCTCCAACCGGGCTGTCCTGCATTCGGACCCGGCGCTCATGCCGCGCCGCCGCCGCGTCTGGTCCAGTTGGAATTTCCTCAGCGATGGGGCGCAGGACGGAACGCGCCCGGCACCGATCACCTATTGGATGAACCGTTTGCAGGGGATTGACCGGGCGCAGCCCTTGTTTGTCAGCCTGAATCCGGGGGTGGAGCCGGACCCCGCGCTGGTCCATGCGACGTTCGACTATGCGCATCCGCTGTTCACGCAGGCTGCCTTTGACGGGCAGCGCGACATCGACGCGATTCAAGGCCGGGGCGGTGTGTGGTACGCTGGCGCATGGCTGGGTTACGGATTTCACGAGGATGGTTTGCGCGCGGGTCTGCGGGTCGCCGCTGCTATGGGCGCGCAACCCGCATGGCGGGGCGAGGATGCCACCCCGATCCTGTCACCCATGACACAGGCGGCCGAATGAACCCCGCCATCACCCTGTATACCGGGCATGTCATGCACATGCGGTTGCTGCCGAAACGGCACCGGTTTCGCTATCGCGTCTTCTCATGCCTGTTCGATCTGGACCGGATGGGCGCTGCGATGCGGGACAGCCGGGTCTGGGGTCGGATCCTGCGCTTCGATGCGAAGGATCACGGGCCGCGGGACGGGTCGGACCTGCGCCCATGGGTCACGCGGATGCTGGCCGATCACGATCTGCCCGCGCCCGCGCGGGTGGAGTTGCTGTGCTTTCCGCGATTGTGGGGCATCGTGTTCAACCCGTTGTCGGTCTACTTTTGCCGCGATGCGCAGGATGAGGTTTATGCCACGCTCTACGAGGTGAAGAACACCTATGGCGGGCAGCAGGTCTATGTCCTGCCGGCGCAGGTTCAGGGCGGCGCGATCCGACAGCGGCAGCAGAAGACCTTCTGGGTTTCCCCCTTCATTCCGATGCAGCAAACTTACAGATTCGACGTGCAGCCGCCGGGCGCGCGGTTGTCGCTGCGCATTCGTCAGCATGGCGATGACGGCGACGTTCTGATCGCCACGCAGACCGGTCATGGACAGATCGCCACCGACCGGGCGCTGTTGCGGGCGGTGGCAACCCATCCGCTGATGACGCTGAAGGTGATCGTGGCGATCCACTGGCAGGCGCTGCGCCTCGCCCTGAAGGGGGTGCGCTTTCTGGGAACCACCGACCCCGCCACCCGATAAACATTCATTTGATTTTTGGATTCAGACTGCCGAAGGTTTCGATATGACGTATTTGACGACGACTTCGGGCCAGACGGGCCTGCCACGCTGGTTCGGACAAGGCTTCGCGATCCTGTCGAACATCCGTGCCGGAACCATCGACACGCATCTTCCCGACGGCCGAATCTTTCGTGCCGAGGGGGCTGAGCAGGGTCCCTATGGTCGGATCGAGGTCAAGGACGGCGCGATGTTCGCCCGTGTCGTGCGCGACGGGGAGCTGGGATTTTCTGAGGCCTTCATGGACGGGCAATGGGATACTCCCGATCTGCAAGCGCTGCTGGACGTGCTGTTGCTCAACAACGAGCAGATCGGCCGGAATGCGCCGGGGATCGCACTGGTTCGGATGTGGGAGCGGGCGCGCCACTGGATGCGCCGCAATTCCCGCGATCAGGCGCGCAAAAACATCAGTTACCACTACGATCTGGGCAACGAATTCTACGGCCTGTGGCTGGACGACACGATGAGCTATTCCTCCGCTTTGTTCACCCATCCACAGCAGGCGCTGGAGGCGGCGCAAACCGCGAAATACGCCTCAATATGCGATGAGCTGGGGGTCAAGCCGGGCGATCACGTTCTGGAAATCGGCTGCGGCTGGGGCGGTTTCGCGGAATACGCGGCGAAGGAACGCGGCGCGAAGGTCACCGGCCTGACCATCAGCCAGCAGCAGCACGATTACGCCGTCGAGCGTATTGCCCGTGCCGGATTGCAGGATCAGGTTGAGATCGCGATGCGCGATTATCGCGATGAAACGGGAACCTATGACGGCATCGCCTCGATCGAGATGTTCGAGGCGGTCGGAGAGCAGTACTGGCCGACCTATTTCGACGCCGTGCGCGCCCGGTTGAAACCCGGCGGTCGTGGAACGTTTCAGATCATCACCATTGCCGACAAGCTGTTCCCGGAATATCGCAAGAGCGTCGATTTCGTGCAGAAATATGTCTTTCCCGGCGGAATGCTGCCTTCGGTGTCGGCCCTGCGTGAGCAGTTCGCGCGGGCGGAGTTGAGCGAGGTCGGCAATATCCAGTTCGGGCAGAGCTATTCCGAAACCCTGCGCCGCTGGCATGAGACGTTCAATGCCCGTTGGGATGAGATCGCGGCGCTGGGCTTTGACGATCGGTTCCGCCGTATGTGGAATTTCTATCTGACCAGCTGCGCCGCGACCTTCCGCTACGAGACGACAAATGTCGTCCAGATGACCGTCAGGCGGTGAGGGACAAGAGCGGGCTGAGGCGCCGCGCGCTGGCTGCCTATGCCGCCCCTGCTCTGCCAATGGCGGCGCTGTACCTGCCTGTCTATGTCTTCCTCGCTCAGTACTGGTCGGGCACGATGGGGGTGTCCGTCGGGGTTATCGGTGCCGTGTTCATAGCGGTGCGATTGCTCGATGCGATCACCGATCCGGTCATGGGCTGGCTGTCGGATCGGGTGACCATAGGGGGATTGCGGCGCAAGCCGTGGTTGCTGTTGGCCCTGCCCGGCATCGGGGTGGCGGTCTGGGCCTTGCTGGTGCCGCCGAACGGGGCCGGGATCGTCTGGTTCGCAGGCTTCCTGGTATTGCTGACCATCTCGTGGACCATGTACCTGACGCCGTATTTCGCATGGGGCGCGGAGTTGACCGGCGATTATGCCGAACGCGCCCGCGTGACCGTCTGGAGGGAGACCGCGGGCCTGCTGGGAACGGTCTGCGCCATGCTTCTTTACGGAACGGCGGAGGCGGGCACCGGGTTGCAGCGGATCGCATTGCTGGTGATGATTGGCTTGCCGGTGCTGACCCTGATTGCGCTGCGCGCGCCAGAGGGGGCTGTCAGACCTGCACCGGGAAGGGAGGCGTTGTGGCGGGTGCTGCGCACCGACCCGGTGTTCGGGCGGTTGTTGCTGGCCTATCTGCTGAACGGGGCGGCGAATGCGCTGCCCGCGACGCTGTTCCTGTTCTTCGTTGAATTTCGTTTGGGCGACGCGGCGGCGGGGGGACCGCTGCTGATCGCGTATTTCGGGGCTGCGATGCTGGGCGCGCCGTTGTGGATCTGGGCGGGCAAGCGGTTCGACAAGCATCGGGTCTGGTGTCTGGCCATGCTCTATGCCTGTGCGATCTTCGCGGCGGCCTTCACGCTGGGACCGGGCGATGTGACGGGATTTGCCGTGATTTGCGTGTTGAGCGGATTGGCGCTGGGCGCGGACCTGTCCCTGCCACCCGCGATGCAGGCCGATGTGGTGGACGTGGACACGCTGCGCAGTGGCGTGGCGCGGACCGGTGCGTTCTTTGCGCTGTGGTCGGTGGCGACCAAGGCCTCCGTCGCGGTGGCGGGGGGCGTGGCGCTGATCGTTCTGGAATGGCAGGGCTTTTCGGCCCAGGGCAGTAATGCGCAGGGTGCGCTGATCTGGCTGGCCGGTCTGTACGCGCTGGCGCCGGTCGCGCTGAAACTGGCGGCGGTGGCGCTGATGTGGCGGTATCCGCTGGGGCGTGAGGTTGCGACGGCCAACCGGGCGCGGATCGAGGGTTAGCTCTTGCGCCGATCCTGGCCGTTCCAGCCCGTCGCCTTTCGCACGGCGGCGATATAGGCGCGGTTGGGCAACAGGCGGAATGTCTTGAGCAATATCTCGAACCGGGTGGGGAATGCGATTTCGAATCCCGGCTTGCCCAGGCCCGCGACGATCCGCGCCGCCGCGTCCTGCGGTTGCATCAGGAACGGCATGTCGAATTCATTGACGGCGGTCGCCTCTGTATCGACGAAGCCGGGGTTGATGACGGAAATCCGCACGCCGAGATCTTCGAGGTCCATGGCCAGCGCCTCGCAATAGGCGATCAGCGCGGCCTTGGTGCCGGAATAGACCGCTGCGTCCGGCAACCCGCGATAGCCTGCGACGGAGGCGGTTACGGCCAGATGCCCGGTCCCCTGAGCGATCATCGTCTTCAATACCGGATCGGTACAGTTGGAGACGCCCTCCAGATTGACGCGCCACATTTTCGCAGCGGTGGCTGCATCGAAATCATTGGCACGCATCGGCGTGTAGACCCCAGCGTTGAGCAAGGCGAGCGCGAGGGGGCGCTCCGCCGTGATCCGCGCCACGATCTGCGCCATCTGCTCGGCATCGGTGACGTCGCCGGGGGTGGGGATGATACGGCCTGCCGGACCCTCCGCCGCCAGAGTGTTCAGGTCGTCCTCGCCCCGCGCGGTAGCGTGGATCGTCCAGCCGGCCTGCGCCAGTTTCAACACCGTCGCGCGCCCGATGCCGCCCGACGCACCTGTCACCCATGCGACACCGTCTTCGGGGGTCATGACCTTGGAAAACACACTCATGATTCACTCCAGATTTCGGCAAAGGCAGGGCTGAGACTGTCGGCAATATAGGTGACCTGCGATCCGCGGGCGTCAAACGTGCTGCCGGCCCATTCCCCTGATGCGGTGTAGTGGACCGTGGCGGGAAGCTCCGCCCCCAGCGCATAGGCCGTCGTCGCCACGGTGCCGCCCGATACCGGGTAACTGGCCGTGCCCGTCCGGGTGGCGCGAATGTCGAGCGGTGTGCCGCCCTGCGTGCTGATCCAGACGGGGCGATCCAGAATGGCCGGGTTCCAATAGCTCGTCGTGCCCACATCCGCATCCGCAGTGCCCGAAAATGCGGAGCCGTTTATGCGGATCACAGACCCGGACCAATCGGCGTTCACGAAGGTCGCATCCCCATTATTGTCACTGCGCGACCGAATGCTTCGTAACATGCCGTTTTGCCAGATTTCGCGGCTCGTCATCTCATAGCGATAGGCGACAAGGCCCAGAACTCGCACCGCGATTGCGATGCTGACATCCACCGTCAGCGTATCGCCGGAGCGGCCGATACTGATGTCGTGGGTTCCAATCTCGCTGCCCGCACGATCCAGACGATAGCGGCGCGACGCCGTCTGTGCCCGGGCCACGGATGGCATGGCCAGGGCGGCAACACCGGTGGAGATGAGCGTGCGGCGCGACAGGATCATGTGAACAGGTTCAGCGCACGGGAGAACGGGCCGGTGAAGCGCATCTTTCCCGACATCACGATCAGGCAGTAACATATTTCGTCTCCCGTAATTCGGGGGCGGTGGTCATGATCGCCGTCCGCCTCCGCGATGTCGCCGCGCCGCAGGACGGTGTCGCCGTCGGTCATTTCACCTGACAGGATCAGGGTCGCTTCCTCACCATGATGGGTGTGTTGCAGCATCCCCGCGCCCGGCCGCGCGCGCAGCAGGGAAACGTCCTCCCCCTCGGAATAGCCTTCGAGAACGTATTCGTGCAGGCCGGGCAGACGGAATTGCCAGTGCAGATCGTCCACCGGTCGCCCCAGAACGGCGGCCAGGGGGGCAGGCAGGATGCCCAGCGGTTCGGGGGCGGGATCCTCGGGCGGGTCGACTTCCAGCGTGTCGAGGCGGGTCAGCGTGCGGTTCAGCGCGTCCTTGGCGAGGGGCACGGCGGGCGCGTCGTGCAGCAAGGCACCCCCGACATCCTGCATCAGGTGGAGCCGCTCCACGCAATGCGGCGCGATGGCCAGATGGCTTCGCATCAGCAAATCCACGCCCGGCGTCGCGGTGCCGGACGCGAAGGCGGCGAGCATGGCGTCAGAGGGCAGGTGGCTGGTCATTATGCGCACATTCCGGTCGTTTCCTTTACCCCCTTTTACGTCGTCCCGAGGCGGGTGGATCAACCACAATAACGTTTCGACAAAGTTTTTTATCTGGGCTATCGCAGGGCCGAACCGAACGAGGAGCGCCCGCCATGACCCGCCACCTGTTTTTCTACGGCACGCTGCGCGATGTCGAAACGCTCGACACTGTGATGGGACCATACGCGGAGGTCATCGAGGCGAGTGAGGCGACGCTGCCCGATCACGCGGTGGTGGAGGTTATGGGCGAGGATTATCCGGTCATCGTGGCGTGCCAGGGGGCGATGGCGCGGGGTGTGCTGGCCTCGAACCTGCCGCAGGGCGCGGTCGAGCGATTGCGCTATTTCGAGGATGAGTTCGACTATGCGCTGGAAACCCGCACCGTGCACACGGCAGACGGACCAAGCGAGGCCGAGGTCTTCTTTGTACGGGGCGATCATCTGAAAATCGGCGGATCGTGGGATTTCGAAGGATGGGCGCGGACCCATCAGGCCGCCTTCGTCGAATGCGCGCGTGAGCTGATGGCGCTGTACGGGCAGGTGCCGGATAAGGACGTGGATCGTATCTGGCCCGGCATCCGCTTTCGCGCCTATGCCCGTGCACGCGCCCGCGCGGAACGCCCCGCTGTGATCCACCGCAGCGGATTGAGCCGCGAGGATGTGGAGGTCAAGCGGACCGAAAGACCCTATGTGGATTATTTCGCTGTCGAGGATCTGCGGCTGAGCCACCGGACCTTCGCCGGTCAAATGCAGGGGCCGATGGATCGGGCGGTTTTCGCCAGCGGCGATGCGGTCGCCGTGCTGCCATGGGACCCGCGCACGGATCGGGTGCTGATGATCGAGCAGTTCCGCCCCGCGCCCCTGGCCCGAGGCGCGCAGGTGCCATGGTTGCTGGAGCCGATTGCCGGACGCATCGACACCATCGAAACCGCCGAACAGACCGCCCGGCGCGAGGCGGAGGAGGAGGCCGGCCTGACCATCGGGCGCATGGACGCGCTGCCGCCCTTCTATTCCAGCCCCGGCTGCCTGACCGAGCAGATGAGCTGCTATATAGCCGAGGCCGACCTGTCGCAGGCGGGCGGCGTGCACGGGCTGGACACGGAGCATGAGGATATTCGCTCGGTTCTGCTGGATGTCGCGGATCTGCGCGATGCTCTGACCTCGGGCGAGGTTGAGAACGGGCCGCTGATCGTTCTGATCCAGCATCTGCTGATCCATCATGATCGTCTGCGGTCCGCCTGGGGGTGAGGTCGGGCGTCCGGCGGGGATATTTGGCGAAAGTGAAAGGCCAGGTGCGCTTGATGGTCGGGCGAGGAGGCTCTAGGTTCTGAGGGCAAAGATCGGGGAGCCTGCCATGCGCAACGTGTACGAAAACCTGCCGGAGAGCATCGGAAACACGCCGCTGATCCGGCTGCGTCAGGCCAGCGAGGCCACCGGATGCGAGATCTGGGGCAAGGCCGAGTTCCTCAACCCCGGCCAGTCGGTCAAGGACCGGCCCGCGCTCTACATGATCCGCGACGCGGTCGCGCGCGGCGATCTGCGACCCGGCGGCACCATTGTCGAGGGGACAGCGGGCAATACCGGCATCGGGTTGAGCCTGGTGGGCGCGGCGATGGGGTTCCGCTCGGTCATCGTGATTCCCGAGACGCAGAGTCAGGAGAAAAAGGACATGCTGCGGCTGGCCGGCGCGGAGCTGGTCGAGGTGCCTGCCGTGCCCTACAAAAATCCCAACAACTACGTGCGCTATTCCCAGCGTCTGGCCGAGGCGCTGGCCAAGACTGAGCCGAACGGCGCAATCTGGGCCAACCAGTTCGACAACACCGCCAACCGCCAGGCGCATCTGGAAACCACCGGTCCCGAGATCTGGGAGCAGACCGACGGCAAGGTGAACGGCTTCGTATGCTCCGTCGGGTCGGGCGGCACGCTGGTCGGTGTCGGCATGGCGTTGCAGCCCAAAGGCGTGAAGATCGCCATCGCGGATCCGGACGGCTCCGCCCTGTTTGAATATTACGCGCATGGTGAACTGGCTTCCTCCGGTTCGTCCATAACCGAGGGGATCGGCCAGGGGCGCATCACCGCCAACCTCGAAGGCTTCACCCCGGACATGGCTTTCAACATTCCCGACAGCGAGGCCGTGCCCATCGCGTTCGATCTGTTGGAGCATGAGGGCCTGTGCCTGGGCGGCTCATCCGGCGTGAACGTGGCGGGCGCGATCCGCATGGCGCGTGAGATGGGGCCGGGTCATACCATCGTGACCATCCTGTGCGATTACGGCACACGCTACGGCTCCAAGCTCTACAACCCGGAATTCCTGCGCTCCAAGGATCTGCCGGTGCCGCATTGGCTGGTCGAAAGCCGTGATGACATTCCCGAGGTGTTCGAGGATGTGACGTGACCGAGCCTCTCTTCCGCGCCGACGCCTATTTGCGCGAAGCCGAGGGCCGGGTCGTGTCGGCAAGCGATGACGGGATCGTACTGGACCGCTCGATCTTCTATCCGACCGGGGGCGGGCAACCCGGCGACGGGGGCGTTCTGGAGTGGGATGGCGGCAGCACGCCCATCACGACCGCCAGCAAGGCCGAGGGCGATGCTATCCTCCTGATCCCGGACACGGGGGCCACATTGCCGCCGGTCGGCGCGACGGTGTTGCAATCGCTGGACTGGCAGCGGCGCTATGCCCACATGCGGGTCCACACGGCACTGCATCTGCTGTCCGTCGTGATTCCCTTGCCGGTGAGCGGCGGCAGTATCGGAACGGAGAAAGGGCGGCTCGACTTCGACATGCCCGACGCGCCCGAGGACAAGCAGGCCTTGCAGGACAGCCTGAACGCGCTGATCGCCGCGGATCACGAAGTGACCGAGGACTGGATTAGCGAGGCGGAACTGGATGCCAACCCCGATCTGGTCAAGACGATGTCCGTTCAACCGCCGCGCGGTTCGGGACGGGTGCGCCTGATACGGATCGACGGAACGGCGGAGCAGGTGGACCTACAGCCCTGTGGCGGCACACATGTGCGGCGCACGGCGGAGATCGGACCCGTGCGTTTGGGCAAGGTGGAAAAAAAGGGCCGCCGCAACAGGCGCGTGACTGTGCATCTTGAAGGGTGACAAAGGCCGCGCAAGGCCCTTGCGCTTCGCCGTCGCATCGGTATAACCCGCCCCAACGGACAGGTGGCCGAGTGGTCGAAGGCGCACGCCTGGAAAGCGTGTAGGCGGGAGACCGTCTCCAGGGTTCGAATCCCTGTCTGTCCGCCATGATTTCTCGCTCTCATTTGCCCGATCCAAGCTGTCTGTGGAGCTGGGAATCTGTCGTGTAGCAATTTCGGGAGCAAAGTCAGGGGTATATGCCTTTCGGTGATGATACCAGCCTCCGCGCTTTAGCTGTTCTATCCGTCAGTTGGTTTTTCCTGAAAGGCGGCACTGGAAATTCCGGTGCCGCCAGTTGAATGCCCACACACAGGTAGAGGACCAATCCTGTAAGGAGTCTGTATCCCTTTGGTAGTCTCAGCGTCCCATTTGTGCCTTGTCCTCACTCGGCACTTGTCGAAACCATGGGCGAGATCGCTTTCGCCAGGGCCGCCTGACGCGTGGGAAGGTTCACGACCTCGGCCGCGACAAGGCGGTCGCCGTTTTTCAGGTGCACCTCCAGCGAGAGGGGATCCTGCGAAGCATCGCTTCGCACCAGATCGTAACCGGCTGCTACTGAATCTCGGGCAGGTGGATGATCGCCTCGCTCGACGTATTCGATTTGCCGGCCAATGCGCAAAGAAGCGGCCAGCCCTCTGTCATGTCGAATATCTCTTCGGCGCGGTCGGCCTCCAGCGGCAGAATGGAGCATGTCTCGTCGAGGGTGAAATTCAACTCGGCCGGGCCGACCTTCACCACGTCCGGCAGAACCGACAGGGAAAGCAACGTACCGGGAAAGCGCTGGCTCACCACCAGTCGCGCGGTTTCCGGTGTTTCCAGGGTGAGCGTTTTCAGAAACCTCTGGATCGTGGGGGAATCCGTGACGCCATCCAGACAGATCGTGACGGGCTTTTCGTGACCCAGAAGAAGGTGCAGCGCGACGGTCTTCATGCTGCGCCCGCGCGGCTTGCCGCTAAGCTCCCGAGGGGCCAGAACCCCGACGATCGCGCTGGCGATCAGCTCGGTCTCGGACGCACCGTCCTGCCAGAAGGAGGACAGATCCAGATAGATGGAATCCTCGCCACGGTCGATCGCCGTCTGGGCGCACAAGGCCACCTGAACCGATTTGCCAAATCCGCGGGGTGCCCTGAACAGAAGGCATTTCGCGCCGGGATGTCCGGCAAAGTCCAGCCTGTCACGCTTCAGGCAGCCCGACAGGCCGAACGTGCAGTTTCACTTCCTGCCGACCTATCTGAAGGATCACGGCCGCAAGATCGCTTTCGGCTATGGCTATACCCTGCACATCTGCGATGTCCTGCCCAAGAGCCGGGGCTATATCGGTCTGAAAAGCCCGGATCCGATGGACGACCCGCTGATTCAGCCGAATTACCTGAGCGACCCGGAAGATATGGAAACCATGATCGCTGCGTTCAAAGCGGCGCGCAGGATACTCGAAGCTCCGGCAATGTCTGCGCATAGCAAATACGAGGTCCAACCCGGAAAAGCCGTCCAAACCGACGCTGAAATCGCGGCATTCATCCGCGAAGGCGCCGAGACGATCTATCACCCGGTCGGCACCTGCCGGATGGGCGCGGACAAGGAGTCGGTGGTCGATCCCGAACTGAAAGTTCGCGGCGTGTCGGGACTGCGGGTGGTTGACGCGTCCATCATGCCAAGCCTCGTCGCCGGAAACACCAACGCCCCCACCATGGTCATTGCCGAGAACGCGGCGGAGATCATTCTGGGACAGGTGCGCGTTCTGGAGCGGAGCCGTCCGTTGCCTGAGCACAGTGAAAGGCGAAAAAAGACAGAACCCTGCCACGGATGCGATGGCGTGTGCTGCACGAAACTGCAAGCCGCGACCAGCAGCTTTCAGGCTTTCCAGAACGATCAGACCCAAGACACCGAATCCGATGAGGAAGCCAAATGCGCGGACAAATGATGGCGATGCCACTGACAATCCATTCCCTGATCGACCATGGTGCCCGCTACCACGCAGACACCCAGATCGTGTCAGTGGAAACGGATGGTACGAAGACACGAACGACATGGAAAGGCATTTCCGATCGCGCGCGCAAGCTCGGCTCCGCACTGACGAAACTGGGGCTGTTCAAGGGGGATCGCGTGGCAACGGTCGCGTGGAACAATGCGCGGCATCTGGAGTGCTACTTTGGCATTTCGTGCCGCGGCATGGTGTGCCACACGATCAATCCGCGCCTCTTCCCCGAACAGCTGGTCTATATCATCAACCACGCGGAAGACCGGGTCATCTTCTTCGACAAGACGTTCCTGCCGATCATCGCAGGGATCCGGGAGCAGCTGACGACAGTCAACACGTTCGTCCTTATGTCGGAGCATGATGAGGAGGCGGCAAGCAAGATCCCCGGCCTCGTATTTTATGAGGATTTCCTGGCCACAGGGGAAGAAAATGCCGATTGGGTGGATGTGGACGAAGCCGACGCATCCAGCCTGTGCTATACTTCGGGAACCACGGGAAACCCTAAGGGCGTGCTCTATTCCCATCGGTCCACTGTCCTGCATTCCATGGGCGCGGCGCTGCCCGACACGCTGAACATTTCAGCGCGCGAAGTGATGATGCCGGTCGTTCCGATGTTCCATGTCAACGCCTGGGGCATTCCCTATGCGGCGGCGATGGTCGGGGCGAAGCTGGTGCTGCCGGGGCCGGGTCTGGATGGGGACAGCCTCGCCCGGCTGATCGACGACGAGGGCGTGACGGTGGCATTGGGTGTTCCGACGATCTGGCAGGGGCTGCTTGCCTCGCTGGAGAAGCTCGGGTCCAGCGCCGAGACGCTGAAAAGAACCGTGGTCGGCGGGTCGGCCTGCCCCCCTTCGATGATCGCGGAGTTCCGCGACAAATATGGCGTGGAGGTCGTACACGCCTGGGGTATGACCGAAACCTCGCCTCTGGGGACTGCAAACGCTTTGCTTGAGCGTCATGCAGGCATGACCGAGGAAGAGCAGGCGAAAATTCGCGAAAGTCAGGGGCGCCCGCCCTATGGTGTGGAACTCAAGATCGTGGACGACGAAGGCGCCTCCCTGCCCGAGGACGGGTCAGCCCAGGGCAATCTGCGCATACGTGGACACTGGGTCGTGGAGAATTATTTCGGCGCGGAACCCGGCACGACGTTGGAGCCGGACGGATGGTTCGAGACCGGCGATGTGGCCTCGATCAATGCCGATGGGTTCATGACGATCCGTGATCGGTCCAAGGACATCATCAAGTCGGGGGGCGAATGGATCTCCACCGTCGAACTTGAGGGCATCGCCGTCGGTCATCCAGGTATCGCGGATGCCGCCGCCATCGCCGCGCGGCATGAGAAGTGGGACGAACGCCCGATCCTCGTGTCCGTCAGGGCGGCAGAAACGAACGTCTCCGAGGAGGATCTGATCGCCTTCTTCACAGACAAGGTCGCCAAGTGGCAGATCCCCGATGCCGTCGTTTTCGTGGATCAACTGCCGCGAAACGCAACGGGCAAGGTTCTGAAGAACAAGTTGCGGGAGACGTACGGCGACGTGCTTCTGGCGTGACCTGAAAAAGTGCAGGCGAAATTGCAGATCGCATTTTCGCCTGCACGTCATGGGTGAGGCGGCCGCAGCGGCATCGGGTTCCGACCGCCCGCTGGTATGGATATGTAAACCCTGGTTTTCAACATGTCGGGCTACATGTGAAAATCCGCCCCATTCGGCCTGAAGATTCGATCTCGGCCTAGATTTCTGATCTAAACAATATTACGCATCGTCGCCGTCGGCTATAACTAAGTTGCGCTGCACTTGCGCAGTATCGCAAGGGACGATATTTGTTCCCTGCTTCGTCGGAGGACCAGAATGAGCCAATCCGCCCCACAAAAATCCCTCACCGCATCGGATATCCGCGCCCGCAAGGGGGGCAGCCCGCTGGTCTGTCTGACCGCCTATACCACCCCGGTGGCCCAGCTTGCCGATCGGGAATGCGATCTGGTTCTGGTGGGCGACAGCGTCGGCATGGTCTTGCACGGCATGTCCTCGACGCTGAACGTCACGATGGAAATGATGATCATGCATGGCCGCGCGGTGGCGCGCGGGCTGGATCGCGCCCTGATGGTCGTGGACATGCCCTTTGCCAGCTACGAAGAAAGCCCGGCGCAGGCCTTTCGCAACGCGGCCCGGCTGATGGCCGAAACCGGGGCCGGCGCGGTGAAACTTGAGGGCGGGCGGCACATGGCTGAAACGATCCGCTTCATCGTCGATCGTGGCATTCCGGTGATGGCTCATATCGGCCTGACTCCGCAGGCGGTAAACACGCTTGGCGGTTACAAGGTGCAGGGCAAGGGCAGCGATGCCGACCGGATCCGCGATGACGCGCGCGCGGTGGCAGAGGCCGGGGCCTTCTCGGTCGTACTGGAAAAGGTGCCTGCCGTATTGGCGGATGAGATCACGGCGGAGATCGCGATTCCCACGGTCGGCATCGGGGCCTCGGCCGGATGCGACGGTCAGATCCTCGTGATCGACGATATGCTGGGCCTCTTCGACGCCTTCAAGCCGAAATTCGTCAAGCGCTACGCCCACCTCGCGGCTGATGCCGCCACCGCGATCCGGACCTATGCCGAGGAGGTCCGCGCCCGCAACTTCCCCGCCGCCGAACATGTCTTTGTCGATGAAAGGAGCGGTTCGTGAACATCATCCGCACCAAGGCCGAGCTTCGCGCCCTGACCGAAGGCTGGCGTCGCGAGGGAAAGACCATCGGCGTCGTGCCGACCATGGGCGCGTTGCATGCCGGGCACCTCAGCCTGGTCGAGGCTGCCTGCGCTGCGACCGACAGGGTGATCGTCACGCTGTTCGTAAATCCGAAGCAGTTCAACAGCCCCGAGGATCTGGCGAAATATCCCCGAACCGAACACAGCGACGCGGAAAAACTAGCCCCTTATGGCGCTGACATCCTCTACGTTCCCGATGGCGCGCAGATGTATCCCGAAGGCTTCGCCACCACGGTGTCGGTGACCGGTGTCAGCGAAGCCCTCTGCGGTGCGACGCGGCCGGGACATTTCGACGGGGTGGCCACGGTGGTGGCAAAACTGCTGTTGCAGACGGATGCGGATCAGGCGTTTTTCGGCGAAAAGGACTATCAGCAATTGCAGGTGGTACGCCGCCTTGCGCAAGACCTTGATTTGAAAACCAGGATCGTGGGGTGTCCGACGGTTCGAGAGGACGACGGCTTGGCCATGTCCTCGCGCAACCTTCGCCTGAGCGCAGGTGCGCGGGCCGTCGCACCGATCATCCGCGAAACCCTGTCGCAGGCCGCGATCGAGATCAACGAAGGCTCCCCCATCGAGACCGCGCTGCAAGGTGCCCGCTCGCGTCTGACAAAGGCGGGTCTGCGGCAGATCGACTACCTGGAGCTTAGAGGCGATCCCGACCTTACGGTGCTGACCACAGCCGACCGGCCTGGTCGAATCTTCGTGGCTGCATGGCTGGACGGAGTGCGGCTCATCGACAATATTCCTGTCCACGCGACAAGCCAGCAAGAGAGGCTTCTGGAACCCGCCGAGTGAGCTTGGCGGGGTCCAGAACTCCAACGCGCAAACCCAAACGTCCGACATGAAAAGGCCCGGCGGTTTCCCGCCGGCCTTTAGCATAATAAGCGTTGCGATCAGCTGATCCGACCCAGCAGCGCGTCGAGCGAGGCCTTCGCGTCGCCGTAGAACATGCGGCTGTTCTCCTTGAAGAACAGCGGGTTCTCGATGCCGGAATAGCCGGTGCCCTGACCGCGCTTGGAGATGAAGACCTGCTTGGCCTTCCACACTTCCAGAACCGGCATACCGGCGATGGGGGAGTTGGGATCCTCCTGCGCGGCGGGGTTCACGATGTCGTTCGCGCCGATGATCATGACCACGTCCGTATTGGGGAAGTCGTCGTTGATCTCATCCATTTCCAGCACGATGTCGTAGGGCACCTTCGCCTCCGCCAGCAGCACGTTCATGTGGCCGGGCAGGCGACCGGCGACGGGGTGGATGGCGAAGCGGACCTCCTTGCCCTGCGCGCGCAGCTTGCGTGTCAATTCACTGACCGCCTGCTGTGCCTGTGCGACGGCGAGGCCATAGCCCGGCACGATGACGATGCTGTCCGCCTCATCCAGCGCCGCGGCCACATGATCCGCGTCGGTTCCGATCATCTCTCCGTCGATCTCCATCGCGGGGCCGGATGCACCGCCGAAACCGCCGAGGATCACGGACAGGAAGTTCCGGTTCATCGCCTTGCACATGATATAGCTGAGGATCGCACCCGACGATCCGACCAGCGCGCCCGTGACGATCAGCAGGTCATTGCCCAGCGTGAAGCCGATGGCCGCCGCCGCCCAGCCGGAATAGCTGTTGAGCATCGAGACCACGACCGGCATGTCCGCGCCGCCGATGGCCATCACCAGATGCCAGCCCAGCACACCGGCCAGGATGGCCACCAGCCACAACTGCCAGGTCGATGCGTCCTGCATCACGCCCGCATCGTTCACGCCGTTGGACGCGGCGAAGGAATAGCCGATCAGGATCGACAGCACGACCAGGCCAATGTTGAGGCCATGACGGAACGGCAGGATCAGCGCCTTGCCGTCGATCTGACCCGCCAGCTTGCCATAGGCCACCACGGATCCGGTGAAGGTCACGGCGCCGATGAAGACGCCGAGGAAGACCTCGACCTCCATGATGCCGAACTCGATACCCACCTTCAGCGGCGGGTCGATGATGGTGTTCACGCCGATGAAGACCGCCGCCAGTCCGACGAGCGAGTGCATCGCGGCGACAAGTTGCGGCATCCCGGTCATCTCGACCTTGATGGCGATATAGGAGCCGATGGCCCCGCCGATCAGCAGGGCAGGGATCAGCACCCAGTAATGGCCCGTCGCCTCGGCAAAGAAGGTGGCGACAACGGCCAGCGCCATCCCCACCATGCCGTAGATCACGCCCTTCTTGGAGCTTTCCTGATTGCTCAGCCCCGCCAGCGACAGGATGAAGAGAATTGCCGCGACGACATAGGCCGCGGAGATCAGTCCGGTGTTCATTGTCGTTTCCTCAGCTCTTCTGGAACATGGCGAGCATACGGCGCGTCACCATGAAACCCCCGACGATGTTGATGGAGGCGATCAGCACCGCGATGGCGGCCAGCACGACGGCCCACCCCTCGCCCGAGCCGATTTGCAGCATCGCCCCGATGATGATGATCGACGAAATCGCGTTGGTCACGGCCATCAGCGGCGTGTGCAGCGCCGCCGTCACGGACCAGATCACCTGATATCCGATGAAGCAGGCCAGCACGAAGACGATGAAATGCGCCATGAAGCTGGCAGGCGCGATGGCCCCGATCAGCAACAGCAGCAGGCCGCCGCCGACCAGTGCCGCCATTTGCATCCGGCCATTCTTGCGCGCGGTGGCGGCTGCCTCCGCCAGCTTTTCCTCGGCAGTCTTTTCGGGAGCTTTGGGTTTCGCGGCCGCGATTGCTTTGGTTTTCGGCGGGGGCGGCGGGAAGGTGATTTCGTTCCCGTGCACCACGGTGGCGCCCCGGATCACGTCGTCCTCCATGTTGTGCACGATCACGCCGTCATTTTCAGGCGTCAGATCGTCCATCATGTGACGGATGTTGGTCGCGTAGAGGGTGGAGGATTGCGTCGCCATGCGGCTGGGCAGATCGGTGTAGCCGATGATCGTGACGCCGTTGTCGGATTCGATCTTCTCGTTCTCGACGGTCAGTTCGCAATTGCCACCACGCTCGGCGGCCAGATCCACGATGACGGAGCCGGGCTTCATCGCCTCGACCATATCCTTGGTCCACAACACCGGCGCATCGCGTCCGGGGATCAGGGCCGTGGTGATGACGATGTCCACGTCCGGTGCCAGTTCACGGAACTTTTGAAGCTGCTTTTCGCGGAATTCAGGTGAGGAGGGGGCCGCGTAGCCGCCGGTCTCCGCGCCATCGGTCTGCTGTTCGTCGAAGTCGAGGAAGACGAATTCCGCGCCCATCGATTCGATCTGCTCGGCCACTTCGGGGCGCACATCGAAAGCATAGGTGATCGCGCCCATCGAGGTCGCCGCCCCGATGGCCGCCAGACCGGCGACACCTGCGCCGACCACCAGAACCTTCGCCGGAGGCACCTTGCCCGCCGCGGTGATCTGGCCGGTGAAGAACCGCCCAAAATTGTTCGATGCCTCGACCACGGCACGATAGCCGCCGATATTGGCCATGGAGGACAGGGCGTCCATCTTCTGCGCGCGTGAGATTCGCGGCACCATGTCCATCGCGATCACGGTCGCGCCCTTGCCCTTGAGCGTATCCAGAAGCTCGGGGTTCTGAGCCGGCCAGATGAACGAGATGATCGTCTGTCCTGCTCGGATATGCCCGATTTCCGCATCGTCGGGCGCGCGGACCTTGCTGATCACGTCGGCGGCGGCATAGACGGCAGCGGCGTCGGGCAGAACCTCCGCCCCTGCCGCAGTGTAATCGGCGTCGTTGAAGCGGGCAGCCGCGCCGGCACCGGCTTCGATGACGCAGTCGTGTCCGAGTTTGGCCAAGGCAGCGACACTTTGCGGTGTCATTGCCACACGTGCCTCTCCGGGCCAGGTTTCCTTGATCGCGCCGATTTTCATGGGCATGTCTCCTCGCAAGGCTGGGGTGAGAATTATGTGACACGTCATCGCACGATAGGAAAGCCACGAATCCACATGCGACGCAGGAATGCGCAATAATGTGACTGATTACGTAACGTCAATCTTTGCGATTGTTTCGCGCATGTTCCGGGTGGGCGACTCGCATGAGGAATGCTAGATTTAGTCTCATGACACATCAGGACCGCAACATAGATGCTGAACGCCGCGCAATTCGGCAGCTCGACCCGACTGAATCCAACCGGATCGCCGCCGGAGAGGTTGTCGAAAGGCCCGCGAGCGCGGTCAAGGAACTGCTGGAAAATGCGCTGGACGCTGGCGCCAGCCGGATTTTGATCGCCGTGGCGGACGGGGGAAAGACGCTGATCCGGGTCACGGATGACGGGCATGGCATCGCGCGGGGGGAATTGGCCCTCGCATTGTGCCGTCATGCCACGTCCAAGCTGGACGGTGACGATCTGGTCAACATCCGCTCGTTCGGGTTTCGGGGTGAGGCGCTGCCCTCCATCGGGGCGGTCGCCCGGTTGCGTCTGTCCAGCCGCGTCGCCGGGGCGGAGGCGTGGGAGATTTCGGTCAATGGCGGTGTCCTTGCCGATCCGGTGCCCTGCACCCTGCGCGGCGGCACGGTGGTGGAGGTGCGCGACCTGTTCCACGCCACGCCCGCGCGCCTGAAATTCCTGCGCACCGACCGGGCGGAGTTGCAGGCCATATCCGAGGTGGTCAAACGGTTGAGCCTGTCCGCGCCCGCCGTCGCCATATCGTTGCGCGACGTGTCGGGCGGGGGTGAGGGCCGGGTGATCTATTCCGCCGAACGGGCCGATCCCGCCGCGCGGATGGAGGCGGTTCTGGGCCGGGATTTCCGAACCAACGCGATTGAGATCGACGCCGTGCGGCAGGGCATCACCATGACCGGCTTCGCCGCATTGCCGACCTATAGCCGGGGCGCGGCGGTCGCGCAGTTCCTGTTCGTCAACGGGCGGCCCGTACGTGACAAGCAGTTGACCGGGGCGTTGCGCGGTGCCTATTCCGATTTCCTCAGCCGGGACCGTCATCCGGCGGTGTGCCTGTTCCTGACCTGCCCCCCGTCCGAGGTGGACGTGAACGTGCATCCGGCCAAGACGGAGGTCCGCTTTCGGGAGCCCGGCCTGGTGCGCGGATTGATCGTTTCCGGTCTGCGACAGGCCCTGGCGGAGGCAGGGCATCGTGCTTCGACCACGGTGGCGGATGCCACGCTGGGCGCGATGCGGCCCGAGGCTGCCGCGCAGCCCCGTATCTATCAAATGGATCGCCCGTCCTTGGGTGAGCGGCCCGCCCCCTATGCCGTGCAGCCCGCCCCGACCGGCTTCGCTGACGATGGCAGCGGCTGGGCCGCCGCGCGCACGGAACCTGCCCCCGCCGTGCCCGATCAGGTTGAGGAAACCCCTGCCTATCCGCTGGGTGTGGCGCGGGCGCAGCTGCATGAGAATTACATCGTCGCGCAGACCCCGGACGGCATGGTTCTGGTCGATGCCCATGCCGCGCATGAACGGCTGGTCTACGAGCGGCTGAAGGCGCAGGCGGCGGCGCGATCCGTTCCGTCGCAAGCCTTGCTGATCCCCGATATCGTGGACTTGCCCGCCGATGATCTGGCGCGACTGGCCGATGCACGCGAAACCCTGTCTGCGGTCGGTCTGGATATCGAGGCATTCGGCGCAGGCGCGGTCGCCATCCAGTCGGTCCCGGCCGCGCTGGGACAGGTGGACGGCAAGGCCCTGCTGACGGACATCTGCGACGAGTTGGCCGATCAGGGCACCACCACCCGGATCGCTGAGAAGCTGGACGCGATCCTGTCGCGGATCGCCTGCCATGGCTCGGTCCGTACCGGGCGGCGGATGCAAGCGGAGGAGATGAATGCCCTTCTGCGAGAGATGGAGGCGACCCCCCATTCCGGCCAGTGCAACCACGGCCGTCCCACATATGTGGAGCTGAAGATGAAGGATATCGAGCGGCTGTTCGGGCGCAGTTAGAGGCGCCCGGCCCGCGCCTTTGCCTTCGCGCGCAGGACACCCCTGATCCACAGGGTCGCCGCCGCCGCCAGAACCAGTGTCACCACCAGCCCGACGATATCGGTCATGATCTGGGCCACGACGGTCACGTGATCCATGAAGGTATAGCCCAATCCGATATAGACCGTGACCCAGATCACCTCTCCCAGAATATCTCCTACGGTGAAACGCAGCCAGGTCAGCCCGGTCGCGCCCGCGATGAAATTCACCCAAGGCCCCAGGGGCGCAACCGCCCAAGTGGACAGGAAAACCCCCATGCCGCCCCGGCGGTCCACCAGATCGGTGGCCCGTTTCAGCACAGCGGCCCGCGTGGGGGATCGCGACAACCGCGCGACCAGCGCTCCGCCGCCGACCCGGCCGATCAGATATCCCGTCTGATCGCCCAGAATGGCCCCAGCCAGCGCGGACAAGCCTACAGGCCACGCATCCAGATCGCCCGAGGCGACAAACGCGCCGCCGGTCAGCATCATCAGCGATGTGGGGATCGGCAGGGCGAGGCATGACAGAAACGCCGAGGCAAAGATCACATAGATGCCGTAATCCGTTATCAGTTCGACGATCGTTTCAGTCATTCCGGCGCGTCCTGCCGTTGCCTGTTGGCGTATCGCGGGCGGTGCCCTCACGGAATGCGGCGATGGCCGATTCCGCCTCTGCGATGACCTGCTCGACGGGTACGCCGCGAAACTCTGCCAGTTCGGCCAGGGTCATCGGGCCGTCTGGGGGTGGCACCGGTGCATCCAACGCGTCGAGGATCACGGCAGGCGGCACCCGCCACGACCGGGCGACGTAGCGGGGCGTCATCCAGTCCGCCAGGTCCTGCTCCTGCTGAACCTTGATAGCGCGATCCTGCCAGAACAGCACGGTCCGCACGCCGAAGAAGAATGTCCCCGCCAGCGCCAGCGACAGGATGATCGTCGCGATGGGGGCCGCTGCCCACAATCGGCTGACGAATGCTTGTGCCCTGTTCAACATCGGGGTCTCCGCTACGGGGTCGGTCCGGCTGTTTCTACGTTGTCTTCTACGAACGCCCGCGACGGTTCCGTCGCGGGCGTTCGGTGGATCCTGGAAGTTCGGGGGCTCCTAGAAATTGTCCTTGCGGTTGCGCACCTCGGTAAAGACCTCGGCATCGGTGGCGTCCGACATGCCGACGGCGGATTTCACGCTGGCGATATGTGCGCGCAGGAACGGGTTCGTGGCCTTCTCCTCCGCCAGAGAGGAGGGGACCGTAGGCATGTTGCGTTGCCGCGCCTCGTCTATGCGCGCGGCCCGCGCGATCAGGTCGTGATTGTCGGATTCGATGCTGAGCGCGAATTTCGCATTGCTCTGCGTGTATTCGTGACCGGAATAGACGATGGTGCTGTCGGGCATGTTGAGGAATTTCTGCATGGAGGCCCACATCATCGGGCCGTCCCCCTCGAACAGCCGCCCGCATCCCAGCGCCATCAGGCTGTCGGCGGAAAACACAGCATCGGAATCGGGGAAGTGGAACGCGATGTGCCCGACCGTGTGCCCCGATACGTCGAGCACGTGGCCCTCGCTTTCCCCGATGGTGACGGTGTCGCCTTCCTCCACAGCCTGATCCAGCGTCGGCAGGCGGTGGGCGTCGGCCTTGCCGCCGATAACCTTGCAGCCGTATTTGCTGCGCAGTTCCTCCACCCCCTGAATGTGGTCGTCGTGGTGATGGGTCAGCAGGATCATGTCGAGGTCGAGCCCCCGCGCATCCAGTGCGGCGATCAGGGGGGCGGCTTCGGGTACATCGACGATGGCGACGGTGCCGGTCGCGGCGTCGCGCAGGATATAGGCGTAGTTGTCCGAAAGACAGGGAACGGTCTGAATGTCGAGGGCCATGGTATGAGGCTCCTTCCTTGGCTAGTGTCATCTTGAAACTGTGTCATCAGGGCAGATAGCGCAATGCATCTCGATGTCGTCGATTTGAAGGCTTTCTACTATCGCACCCGACTGGGGCGCGGCGCGCAATCGGCGCTGCAGCGCTGTCTGCGTGGCATGTGGCCCGATGTCAGCGGGCAAAGCGTGGTGGGCTACGGCTTCGCCGCGCCGTTCCTGCGACCCTTCATGGCCGAGGCGGACCGGCTGATGAGCTTCATGCCTGCGCCGCAGGGCGTGATGCCGTGGCCGCCCGGGCTGCCGAATCTCAGCGCGCTGGTGCAGGAGACGCACTGGCCCGCGCAGGCAGGCTCCATCGACCGGATCGTTGTCGCCCACGGGTTGGAAACATGTGAACGCCCCGGCGCCTTGCTGGAGGAGATCTGGCGCGTTCTGGCGCCGGGGGGGCGCGTGATCTTCATCGTGCCGAACCGCACCGGCATGTGGGCGCAGCGTGACGTCACCCCCTTCGGCCACGGGCGGCCCTACAGTTTCGGGCAGCTCGACACCCAGCTGCGCGCGCATCGGTTCGAACCGCTGGTGCGTGAGGCGGCGTTGTATCTGCCCCCTTCGCACAGGCGCGGCATGTTGCGGATGCAGGGAACGGCGGAGCGGTTGGGCGTGCGGTTGCGCGCGCATCGTCTGGCTGGCGCATTGGTGGTGGAGGCCGTCAAACAGGTTCACGCCCTGCCTCGGGGCAAGAAACGCGAGGCCCGCACGACCATCAGCATATTGAGCGGTCTGGGCGTGCCGGAACCGGGTCGCGCAGGGCGAAGTGTTGCGGATTCGCCCTGAATCGCACGCTGCTGCTGTGCAACTGCGACATAAATCACCCGGATTCATGGGTCGAAACTGCGTTATATGACCTGCATTTAGGCTAAGGGTTTGTAGTTGCTGAGAAGTCCAATTGCGGTTCAGGCTTTTGATTATATTGCCCTGTGCGAAATGCTCTGCTATCACCCGCCCAGTTTCATCCGCAGGCCGCCCAACCGGCCGGTCATGAATCACTGCGGCCCGTCGGTCATGCCCGATGGTCTGCTCAAGAATGGGGTGCCCCCTTGGCAACAGCATCCGCCCATGTCTCCGGAATCGCGGGACGCTACGCGACGGCTCTGTTCGAGCTCGCACAGGAAGACGATTCCGTCGCGCAGGTCGAAGCCGACCTGACCGCGATCGAATCCGCATTGGCCGACAGCGCCGACCTGCGGGAGTTGATCTCCTCGCCGGTCTACAGCCGTACGGACCAGCAGAACGCCATGCGCGCACTGGCGCAGGCCATGTCGCTCGGCAATACGGTCAGCAACGGACTGGAGCTGATGGCTTCGCGCCGTCGCCTGTTCGTGCTGCCGGACGTGATCGCCGCCGTAAAGGCGCTGGCCGCCGATGCGCGCGGTGAGGTCACGGCAGAGGTTACATCTGCGACGCCGCTGTCCTCGGAACAGCTCGACGCGCTCTCCGCATCGCTCAAGGCCTCCGTCGGCCGTGACGTGACACTGAACACGACAGTCGATGAGAAGATCATCGGCGGTCTCATCGTCAAGGTAGGCTCGAAGATGATCGACACCTCGATCGCTTCGAAGCTCGCCGCCATGAAAAACGTAATGAAAGAGGTCGGATAATGGCAATCCAAGCCGCGGAAATCTCTGCGATCCTCAAGGACCAGATCAAGAATTTCGGACAGGACGCCGAAGTCGCCGAAGTGGGCCGCGTGCTCAGCGTCGGTGACGGCATCGCGCGTGCGCACGGCCTCGACAACGTCCAGGCGGGCGAAATGGTCGAGTTCCCGGGTGGCATCCGGGGTATGGCGCTGAACCTCGAAATCGACAATGTCGGTATCGTGATCTTCGGCTCCGACTCCAAGATCAAGGAAGGCGACACCGTCAAGCGCACCAAGTCCATCGTGGACGTGCCCGTCGGCAAGGGCCTGCTGGGCCGCGTCGTCGATGCGCTGGGCAACCCGCTGGACGGCAAGGGCCCGATCGAGGCGACCGAGCGTCGCATCGCGGACGTCAAGGCGCCTGGCATCATCCCCCGCAAATCGGTGCACGAGCCGATGCTGACGGGCCTCAAGTCCATCGACGCGCTGATCCCCGTCGGTCGTGGCCAGCGTGAGCTGATCATCGGCGACCGTCAGACCGGCAAGTCCGCCGTGGCGCTCGACGCGATCCTGAACCAGAAGTCCTATAACGAGGCGGCTGGCGACGACGAGAGCAAGAAGCTGTACTGCATCTACAACGCCGTGGGTCAGAAGCGATCCACCGTGGCCCAGCTGGTGAAGAAGCTGGAGGAGAACGGCGCGATGGAATATTCCATCGTCGTGGCCTCCACCGCGTCCGAGCCTGCGCCCATGCAGTTCCTCGCCCCCTATTCCGCCACCGCGATGGCCGAGTATTTCCGCGACAACGGCATGCACGGCCTGATCATCTATGATGACCTGTCCAAGCAGGCGGTCGCCTATCGTCAGATGTCCCTGCTTCTGCGTCGCCCGCCGGGCCGCGAAGCGTATCCGGGTGACGTTTTCTACCTGCACTCTCGCCTGCTGGAGCGTTCGGCGAAGCTGAACGAGGACAACGGCGCAGGCTCGCTGACGGCACTGCCGATCATCGAAACGCAGGGCGGCGACGTTTCCGCGTTCATCCCGACCAACGTGATTTCGATCACCGACGGGCAGATCTTCCTTGAGACGGAACTGTTCTACCAGGGCATCCGCCCCGCGGTGAACACCGGTCTGTCGGTTTCGCGCGTCGGCTCCGCCGCACAGACGAAGGCGATGAAGTCGGTTGCAGGCTCGATCAAGCTGGAACTGGCGCAGTACCGCGAAATGGCGGCCTTCGCCCAGTTTGGCTCCGACCTCGACGCGTCCACTCAGAAGCTGCTGAACCGCGGTGCACGTCTGACCGAATTGCTCAAGCAGGCGCAATATTCGCCGCTGACCAACGCGGAGCAGGTCATCGTGATCTATGCCGGTACGAAGGGTTATCTCGATGACCTGGCCGTCAATCAGGTCAAGCCGTTCGAGATGGGTCTTTTGTCGGAACTGCGGAACCACCACGCGGATCTGCTGAACGATATCCGGGACAACGATCGCAAGGTCGCCGGCGATCTGGAAGAGAAGATCAAGTCGGTGCTCGACAGCTTCAAGAAGTCGTTCGCCTGATCCGTCGCAGATAGTTAAGGGAAGGGAGCAAGGCATATGCCGAGCCTCAAGGACCTGAAAATCCGCATCGAATCAGTCAAATCGACGCGGAAGATTACCAAGGCGATGCAGATGGTCGCTGCCGCAAAACTGCGCCGTGCGCAGGAAGCGGCGGAGGCTGCACGCCCCTATGCCGAGCGCATGGAGGCCGTGCTGGGCAACCTGGCTGCGGGCGCGAAGAATTCCGCGTCCGCCCCGATGCTGCTGCGCGGCACCGGGTCCGACCAGACCCATCTGTTGATCGTCGCCACGTCCGAACGTGGTCTGTGCGGTGGTTTCAATACCAACATCGTCAAGCTGGCGCGGACCCATATCCGCAAGCTGCTGGCCGATGGCAAAACCGTCCAGATCATCACGGTCGGAAAAAAGGGGCGTGAGCAGTTGCGTCGCGATTACGGTGAACTGATGGTCGATCACGTCGATCTGTCGGGGGTGAAGCGTGTCGGCTACGACAACGCTTCGGAAATTGCCGATGACGTTCTGTCCCGCTTCGCACAGGGTGAGTTCGACGTGGCCACGCTGTTCTTCTCGGCCTTCGAGAATGTGATCACCCAGCGTCCGACCGCGCAGCAGATCATCCCGGCCGTGGTCGAGGAGGGTGCCGATAGCGGCGCGCTCTACGATTACGAACCCGAGGAGGACGCGATCCTCGCGGATTTGCTGCCGCGTTCCGTCGCGACGCAGATCTTCACCGCTCTGCTCGAAAACGCCGCCTCCGAACAGGGCGCGCGGATGTCCGCCATGGACAACGCGACGCGCAACGCGGGCGAGATGATCGATGACCTGACCATCCAGTTCAACCGGACACGTCAGGCTGCGATCACCAACGAGCTTATCGAAATCATTTCGGGCGCTGAGGCGCTCTGACGACTGGAGAAACAGACATGGCAAATGCTGTCGGCAAAATCACCCAGGTGATCGGCGCGGTCGTCGACGTTCAATTCGACGACCACCTGCCCGAGATCCTCAACGCATTGACCTGCGACAATAACGGCCAGCGGCTGGTGCTCGAAGTGGCACAGCATCTGGGCGAAAGCACCGTTCGGACCGTGGCGATGGCCGCGACTGAGGGTCTGGTGCGCGGTCAGGAGGTCACCGATACCGGGGCCTCCATCCAGGTTCCCGTGGGTGAGGGCACCCTGGGCCGCATCATGAACGTGGTGGGTGAGCCTGTGGACGAGAAGGGCGAAGTCAACGTGACCGAGTATCGCTCGATCCACGGTGAGGCGCCTACCTTCGAGGCACAGTCCACCTCCTCGGACATCCTGGTCACGGGCATCAAGGTGATTGACCTTCTCGCCCCCTATTCCAAGGGTGGTAAGATCGGCCTGTTCGGCGGTGCCGGCGTGGGCAAGACGGTTCTGATTCAGGAGCTGATCAACAACATCGCGAAGGTGCACTCGGGCTATTCCGTGTTCGCCGGCGTGGGGGAGCGGACCCGTGAGGGCAACGACCTCTACTACGAATTCATCGAGTCCGGCGTCATCAACGCCGAAGACCTGACGAAATCCAAGGTGGCACTGGTCTACGGCCAGATGAACGAGCCTCCGGGTGCGCGTATGCGTGTGGCGCTGTCCGGTCTGACCATGGCCGAGCAGTTCCGCGACCAGTCGGGCACGGACGTTCTGTTCTTCGTGGACAACATCTTCCGCTTCACGCAGGCCGGTTCCGAGGTGTCCGCACTTCTGGGTCGTATCCCCTCCGCCGTGGGCTATCAGCCGACGCTGGCGACCGACATGGGTCAGATGCAGGAGCGGATCACCTCCACCAAGGCGGGGTCGATTACCTCGGTTCAGGCGATCTACGTGCCTGCGGACGATTTGACCGATCCGGCGCCTGCGACCTCGTTCGCGCACCTCGATGCGACCACGGTTCTGTCGCGTGCAATCTCGGAGCTGGGCATCTATCCGGCGGTTGATCCGCTCGATTCCACCTCGCGTATCCTCGACCCGCAGGTCGTGGGTGAGGAGCACTATCAGGTTGCCGTGGACGTTCAGCAGATGCTTCAGCGGTACAAGTCGCTGCAGGACATCATCGCGATCCTGGGCATGGACGAACTGTCCGAAGAGGACAAGCTGACCGTGACCCGCGCGCGCAAGATCCAGCGCTTCCTGTCGCAGCCCTTCGACGTGGCCGAAGTGTTCACCGGTTCGCCGGGCGTTCAGGTTCCGCTGGAGGACACGATCGCATCGTTCAAGGCCGTTGTGGCGGGCGAATACGATCACCTGCCCGAGGGTGCGTTCTACATGGTCGGTGGCATCGCGGACGTGATCGCCAAGGCCGAGAAGATGGCCGCCGCCGCGGCCTGATGAACTCTGTCGCGGTTTCGGGGTCAGCCTGAAACCGCACCGAACAGGAGGCTATGATGGCCGATACGATGCAGTTCGATCTCGTCAGCCCCGAGCGGAGCCTCCACTCCGCTCAGGTCACGCGCGTTCAGCTTCACGGTGAAGAGGGCGAGATGACGGTCATGCCGAATCACGTCCCGACACTGACCCTTCTGCGTCCCGGTTTCATGACGGTGCATGAGGGCGGTGAGGTTCACGATTACATCGTGACCGGCGGTTTCGCGGAAATCGGTCCCGACGGTCTGACCGTGTTGGCAGAGCAGGCAACCCTGCGCGCCGACGTCACGACCGACTGGATCGAACGGGTGATCGACGCGGCCGAGAAGGCAGCACTCGACGCGCCCGCAGATATCCACATCACCATGAACCAGCGCGTGAACCACGCACGGTTTCTGGCGCAGCAATTGGGTATCACGCCCAATATCTGAGCCTTGGTGCAGACTACCTAAAAACCCCGTCGATCCGGCGGGGTTTTTTCGTTAAAGCGTTGATATGAGAAGAATTGACACAAATTGGCTGGGCGTCGCGGAAGGGTTCGTGACGATGTTCGATCACTGGTCCGATGCCACGGATATGTGGGACGGTCTGGGGGAGCGTCGGGTGGAAAAACCGGTCGCGTTCGGCGGGGCCTTCGCCTCGATCCCGGTGGTGCATCTGTCGCCCACCCTGATCGACGCCCATTCCGATACCTATCTCAGGCTCAACATTCGGGCAGAGGAGATCAGCGAGACCGGCTTCGTCATGGCGGTCAGCGTCTGGGACGATACGCGCATCGCGCGCCTGGGGATCGACTGGCAGGCGCTGGGGCCGCTGGACGACCCGGATGAGAAATGGGACGTTTGACGGGTCAGCAATCTCGGCTTAGGACCAGACCAGATCGGGCCCGCTGCGGAAATACGATACATTGTTCGTGAACATGCTGTCGGGGCGCAACCGTATGAACCGCCCCGACGGATCGTCGATCCGTGCGATATTATCCACGAACCACTGGTTCCAATCGGACGCCTTGCCCAGATAGCGGTTTAACAAGCGCCGGAACCGCGCGGGGTCGTTCGGCTCGATGCTGGCGCTGCCGCGCAATCCGAGGTGCAACAGGATGCCTGCCGCCGGATCGAACTCGGTGATCTCTACCGCGCAGGCGGGGTGTGAGGTCAGACGGCGGACGGAACTGCTGTCCTCGCTTCCCAGCATCCACAGGGCGTCGTCCTCCCACAGAAACCAGACCGGCGCATTGCACGGCGCTCCGTCGGACGAAACGCTGGACAGGATCGCCATCAGCGGTCTGGTGAGCAGGACCTGCGGATCAAAGGGTGTCGGCATCGCGCCTCACTTCATCGGATAGAATGCCTCGTAAATCGGGCCGAGAGTGTCCTCATTGAACAGCGATGACACGCTGGATCCGTTCGAGATGTTGAGGATCGCTTGCGCGAACATCGGGCCGATGGGCACGACCCGGATGCGCGGCTCGTCCTGCACGGGCTGGGGTTGCTCGATCGAGTCCGTGACGACCAGCGATTTCAGGACCGAACCGGCGATGCGCCCCACGGCGGGGCCGGACAGGACGCCGTGCGAGATATAGGCGTGAACCTCCCTGGCGCCGCCCTCCTGCTGCAACAGTTCGGCGGCCTTGCACAGGGTGCCGGCGGTGTCGCAGATGTCGTCCACGATGATGCAGACGCGATCCTTCACGTCACCGATGATCATCATCTCCTCGATCTCACCGGGTTTGGAGCGCCGTTTGTCCACGATGGCAAGTCCGGCACCGATCCGCTTGGCCAATTCGCGGGCCCGCGCCACACCGCCCACATCGGGGGAGACGACGGTGACCTCGCTCAGGTCGGGGAATTGCTGCTTGATGTCGAGAGCGAAGACCGGCGCGGCATAGAGGTTGTCCACCGGAATGTCGAAGAAGCCCTGAATCTGGCCCGCATGCAGGTCCATCGTCAGAACCCGGTCAACGCCGGCCTGCGCGATCAGGTTTGCCACCAGCTTGGCTGAGATCGGCGTGCGCGCGGCGGTGCGCCGGTCCTGCCGTGCATATCCGAAATAGGGAATCACTGCCGTCACCCGCTGGGCGGAGGATCTGCGCAGCGCATCCGCCATGATCAGCAGTTCCATCAGGTTGTCGTTCGCCGGGTTGGACGTGGACTGGATGATGAACATGTCCTCATCACGGACATTGTCGAAAACCTCGACAAAGATCTCCTTGTCGTTGAATCGTTCGACCCGCGCGTTGGCCAGGTTCACGGGGGCGCCGCGATAGACCGTCATCCGCCGGGCGATGTTGCCGGCCAGCTCCTTGTTCGCGTTTCCGGATATGAGCTTCAGGTTGATGTCGGATTTCATCGGGGCAGTCCTCTTGAACGGCATGGGAAACCTCTGTGGCACGTTATGGGCGGGCAATATCATTGAGTACGCGCTATGCAAAGCCTATCTGAGGAAACGTCACGAATCGGAGCGGCACATGACACAGATCGACTACTACCTCTTCCCCCTCTCGCCCTTTACCTATCTTGCGGGAACGAAACTGGAGGAGATCGCCCAGAAGCACGGCGCCAGCGTGAATTACAAGCCGTTCGATCTGTTCCGCGTCTTTGCCGAGCATGGCACCCAGTTGCCGGGAAAGCGTCACCCCTCACGTCAGAGCTACCGTTTGCAGGAAATCGCGCGGATCGCCCGGATGAACGACCTGCCGGTAAATCCCCGGCCGCTGCACTGGCCCACGGACCCCAAGCGCGCCGCGGCGGCGATCATCTACGCGCAGGAATTCGCGCATGAGCATTCCAGAGGCGATGTCGGCAAGCTGAGCTTCGAGATCCTGTCGGCCTGCTGGGCACGGGAGCAGGACATCGCGCGTGAGGACGTGATCGAGACCTGTCTGACCGCTGCGGGCTTCGACGCGGGGATCGCGCAGCGTGACCTGCAATCGGCGCTGGATATCTATGAGCGCAACACGGATGAGGCGCTGGCCGCGAATGTGTTCGGCGCGCCGACCTATGTGCATGGCAACGACGTGTTCTGGGGACAGGACCGTTTGCCGTATCTGGACGCTCATCTGGCGGTGACCGGCTGATGCGGGGGGATTTTGCAAACGCCGCGACGGGTCTGCGGCAGGGCTGTATCGCGGCCCCGTTGATGCTGGCGGCATGTGCGCCCCTCACGCTTGGGTCGGACAGTCAGGTGGAGCGGGTGCGCAGCGGCATGTCGTTTCGCGATGTGGTGGCCGCGATCGGCCCCGCGCAGGCCTTTGAGCAGACGCGCGACAACCGCCTGATCTGTACCGCGCATATCTATGACGAGACGTCGGAGCCGCGCTGGATTCACGTGGCCTATCAGGAGGCACGCGTTGTGCGGGCCAGTGACGGGCATATCGGATCGGAGTGTGAGGCATGATGCTGGGCGGTGCGCAGACCGGACTGCACAAAACCGGATCGTCTGGACCCCGTGTCCTGCTCTCCCACTGCTCGCTGGCGCATTCGGGGGCGTGGCGTGGCATGTTGAGCCATCTGGGTGAGGTCCGGGCCGAGGCGCTGGACCTGCCCGGTCACGGCAAGTCGGAAACCGACCACACGCGGCGTCCGCGACGGCAGGCCGCGGATGCGATGCTCGAAGTGCTGGGCGACGGTCCCGCGCATCTGGTCGGGCACTCGTTCGGCGGTGGCGTTGTTCTGCGCACCGCGCTGGACCGACCCGAGGCCGTGGCCAGCGTCACCCTGATCGAACCGATGATGTTCTATCTGCTGGACCGTGACGATCCGGTCGCGATCGCTGAGGAGGCCGCCACGTCGCATTACGTTGATGCCGTCGCCAAAGGGGACGCGGAGCGTGCAGCCAAGGAGTTCATGGCCCTGTGGGGCAGTGGTGTGGCCTGGGATGACATGCCGCAGAGCGTGCGTGACTATTCCGTCGCGCGGATGGATTTCGTTGCCTCCAGCGTTGACGATGTTACCGGGCGCGACAAGGATCAGATCACGCTGGATCAGATCGCCTCGCTGCCTTGCCCGGTGCAGGTGATTGCCGGTGCGCAGACGCGCAATTCCGCCCTCGTCATATGTGAGAAGATCGCCAGCCGGCTCAGCACGCGACCTCATCTGGTGGCGGGCGCGGGGCATATGGTGCCGATCAGCCACCCGGCGGAGGTCGCGGCCCTGGTCCGGCAGATGTTCTAGAGCAGGGCGCTGAAGGCGTCGATCTGGTCCTGCGTCGTGGCCCAGTTGCACACCAGGCGCGCGCCCAGCAATTGGTGCGCGTCCCCCTCCAATGGGGCCTCGGGGATCAGGTAATATTGCGCCCCCGCCGCGTGCAGACGCTGATGCGCGGCCCGCGACAGGCGACAGAAGATCTGGTTGCCCTCGACCGGATGTATCAGCGCGTCGGTCCCGATGGCGCTGGCCAGTCGCGCGGCAGCATCGTTGGCCGCGCCCGCCAGTTCGCGCCACAGATCATGCGTCAGATAGGCGTCCATCTGCGCGGCGAGGTAGCGGTGCTTGGAAAACAGGTGCCCGCCACGCTTGCGCCGCCGCTCCAGCTCCTGCTGCTTCGCGCCGTCGCGCAGGATCACCGCCTCGACCCCCGGCAATCCGTTCTTGGTTCCGCCGAAAACCACGGCATCCAGACCCGTGCGCATCAGCTCCGCCGGGGTATAGCCGCCCGCCGCCATCGCGTTGGACAGTCGCGCACCGTCCAGATGCACCGCCATGCCCGCGCGATGCGCAATCCCGACCACCTCGGCTATTTCGGCCAATGGCCACAGGGTGCCTGCCTCGCTGAGATTGGACAGCGACACGATTGCAGGCGGGACGGAGTGGATGCCGTTGGGCGTTTCAGCAATGGCACGGCTCAACGTTTCCGCCGTGAAGCGGCCATGCGCGCCGTCCATCAGGGTCAGCTTGCCACCGCCGATGAAGAATTCCGGCGCGCCGCCCTCGTCCTCCTCGATATGGGCCTGCCGGTGGCAGTAGATGCGCCCCCAGGGCGGGCATAGGCAAGCCAGCGCCAGTGCGTTCGCCGCGGTGCCGGTGGCGGCCAGCACCACCGCCGCGTCAGGCACATCGAACAGTGCGCGCAGGCGATCCGCGACCGATACGCTCAGCGGATCGTTGCCATAGGGCATGGCATAGCCCTGATCGGCGCGGGTCAGCGCCTCCCAGACCCTGGGGTGCGTCGGGCCGGAATTATCGGAGGCGAAATTCATGAAAGATCCTCCACGATGTGTTCTTCGTATTCTTCCTCATCGACCTCGAATTCCGCAACAGTGCGCCCGGCCATCGAATGGCCAGCCTTCGCGACGCTTGCCATGTCGCCGGTCATCAGGGGGTGCCAGTCGGGGATCGGCTTGCCCTCATGCCGCAGGCGATAGGCGCAGGTCTGGGGCATCCAGTGCGCAATCTGGGGCAGGGTCTCCGCGTCGAGCACGACACAGCCCGGCACCAGTTGCTTTCGCAGGGCGTAGTTGCCGCAGCGGCAGGTTGCGGGATCGAACAGGCGGCAGGCGATGTCCGTGTAGGCGACGCCGCCAGTCTCCTCATCCTCCAGCTTCAGCAGGCAGCATTTGCCGCAGCCATCGCACAGCGCCTCCCATTCGGGGCGTGTCAAGGCGTCGAGCGGCAGGGTCCAGAACTTCGGGCGGTGTGTCATGCGGCCGCTATACAGGCCCGGTGTCGATGCCGCCAGTGGGTGCCCCGCCCTGTCAGGACAGAAGCCTGCGCGTTTCCTCGACATCCCGGTGCATCTGGGCGATCAGCGGCTCCATGCCGTCGAATTTCAGTTCCGGACGCTGGAAATGCATCAGGGCAACGGACAGTTCCTCGCCGTAAAGATCGCCCGAGAAGTCGAGCAGCATCACCTCCAGATTCGGGGCGTTGTCCCCGAATGTCGGGCGTGAGCCGAGCGAGGCGATGGCGTCGTAGGTTCCGCTGTGCGGGCCGTCGCGAACATCCACCCGGCAGGCATAGATGCCGAAGGCTGGCAGATGCAGCCCGGCCATGGAGATGTTCGCCGTCGGAAATCCCATCTCTCGCCCGCGTTTGAAGCCGTGTTCGACCACGCCCTCGATCCGGTGCCAGTGCCCCAGCATCGCGGCGGCGTCGGTGGGGCGGCCTTCGCTGAGGGCGGTTCGGATCGCGGTGGAGGAAACCGCGCCGTCCGGTCCTTCGAGCAGGGGGGCAACGGTCAGCGCGAACGGTGCCTGTGACAGGGTGTCCGTGCTGCCCTTGCGCGATTTGCCAAAGCGGAAATCGGCACCGACAACCAGATGGGCGATGCCAAGCCGGGCGATCAGCACCTCATCCATGAAGGCTTGCGGGGTGAGGTCGGCCAGCGCCCGGTCGAACGGAATTTCGTATAGGTATTCGACGCCGAGCTTTTCCAGCCGGTGCGCGCGCGAAGTCGCGTTCATCAGCCGGAACGGAGGGGCGTCGGGGGCAAAGACCTCACGCGGGTGCGGCTCGAATGTGACCACGCCCAGCGGCATGTCAGGTCGGCGCGCCAGATCGAGCACGGATTGGTGGCCAAGGTGCAGGCCATCGAAATTGCCCATCGCGACGGAGGCTCCGCGCGCGATTTGAGGCACATCAAGGCTTTGGTAACGCTGCATGTTTTACCCGGATAATGCCGGGCGGACCGGCTGGTCTCAGTCGAATTTCGCGGAAGGTGCCAGCACGATCGCTTCACCCTTGAGGACCACGGTATCGCCCACGCGGGCGGCGCAATCAAGCGTGACACGGCGTTTGGCGTAATCAATGGCCGCGACGGTCACTGTCGCCTCGACATGATCGCCGGGGCGCACAGGGGCCATGAACTTGAGGCTTTGACCCAGATAGACCGTTCCGTGGCCGGGCAATTGCTCCCCTATCACGGCTGAAATCAGCCCGGCGGTCAGCATTCCATGAGCGATGCGGCCTTCGAAAATGGTGTCGCGGGCGTAATCCTCATCCAGATGAACGGGGTTGTGATCAGTGCTAAGCGCCGCGAACGCTTCGATTTCTTCCATGCCTATCGTTTTGCCCACGGATCGGGACATGCCGATTTCGAGTTCCTCGATAACGATGGTGCCCTTGGGCAAGTTCGAGCCGTGGTCGAGCATGGGTGCCTCCTGCTGCATCTGCGAAGAGATATAGCATGAAATTCTGTCCACGCAAGAAAAATTCACAAAGGATGATTCTTGCGCAATCTATGGTCGCAGACAGTTCTCAGCCTCCCGCGAGGCTGTTCAGGGCAGCGGTCCGAAAACCTCAGTCAGAATCGATTCGAGTGCGTCGCGATCATCCTCGTCAAAGGCATCGGGATCGTTGCTGTCCACGTCGAACACCGCGATCAGCCTGCCGGAGGAATAAACCGGGACGACGATTTCGGAGCGGGTGCTGGCCGCGCAGGCGATGTGGCCGGGAAACGCCTCTACGTCCGAGACAAGCTGGGTTTGCCCCGAACGGGCCGCCGCCCCGCAGACGCCGCGGGAAAACGGGATGACCAGACAGCCGTGCCCGCCCTGATAGGGCCCGATCTTCAGCACATCCGTGCCAACGACCCGGTAAAAGCCGGTCCAGTGAAAATGCGCGAAATGGTGATGCAACTCACACGTCACGGTCGCCATCAGGGCGATGGGGTCGTCTTCCCCTTCACACAGGGCGGTGATTGCGGCATGTACTTCGTGATATCTGGGGTGCATCGCGATCTCCTTCGTACTGCCAGACAACATGAGGTGTTTCGATGCGCAAGCCGTACCTGCCCGTTCTGCCCACGCCCCTGCTGCGCAACGCGGTCGAGGCCGCTTTGCTGGAGGATCTGGGCCAGGCGGGGGATGTAACCTCACTCGCCACGATCGCGCCCGATATCAGGGCCGAGGCGGTGATGAACGTCCGGCAGGACGGTATCGTTGCGGGGCTGGACGTGGCGCGCGCGGCCTTCGCGGCGCTGGATGCCAGCACACAGTTCGAGGCGCTGGTCGCGGATGGCGATCACGTGCAGGCCGGGCAGGACATCGCCCGGATCACCGGCAACGGCCGGTCCGTCATGGGGGCGGAGCGGGTGGCCTTGAACTTCCTGATGCACATGTCGGGCATCGCCACGCATACCGCGCGTTTCGTGGCCGAATTGCAGGGCACAAATGCTCGGGTCGTGTGCACGCGCAAGACAACACCGGGCCTGCGCGCGTTCGAGAAATACGCCGTGCGCTGCGGCGGCGGAACCTCGCATCGCTACGGTCTGGACGATGCCATCCTCATCAAGGACAACCACATCGCGGTTTGCGGCGGTGTGGCGGAGGCCGTGGCCCGCGCCAAGGGCTATGTCGGGCATCTGATGGCGGTGGAGGTCGAGGTCGATACGCTGGATCAGTTCCGCGCCGCACTGGATGCGGGCGCGACGATCGTTCTGCTCGACAACATGGATACCGATACCCTGCGTGAGGCCGTGGCGATGGGCCGTGGCGCGATGTTGGAGGCGTCGGGCAATGTCGATCTGAACACCATACGCGCCATTGGCGAAACCGGTGTCGATTATATCTCGACCTCGAAAATCACGATGGCGGCGGGTACGCTGGACATCGGCCTGGATATCAAGCTTGGAGTGAACGGATGAACTGGAATGAACTGAAGGCGACCTTCGGTCCCACCATCGCCGAATTGCAGGATGAGGACCGGTTCCTGGGCTTTTCCGCCACGTTCGACGACATGCTGTTCGATTATTCCCGGACCCAGATGACGGACGATGCCCGCGAGGGCCTGTTCGACATGCTGGAGGAGCGGGAGTTCGAGCTGATCCGCGAGGCGATGTATTCCGGTGAGAAGATCAACGTCACCGAGGGGCGGCGTGTTCTGCACACCGCGTTGCGGATGCCCGAGGGCACCCGGATGATGGCGGATGACGAGGATATCGCCGCAACGGTGCTGGACAGCCGCGCGGCCTGCTATGCCTTTGCCGACGCCGTGCGGTCGGGGGAATACGCCGCCGCCGCCGGGCCGTTCACCGATGTGGTGAATATCGGCATCGGCGGCTCTGACCTCGGCCCCGTTCTGGTGGCCGAGGCGCTGGTCGCTGACATGGACGGGCCGCGCCTGCATTTCGTGTCGAACGTGGACGGTGCCGCGCTGAACCAGGTGTTTCAAACCTGCGATCTGAGCAGAACGTTGTTCATTATCGCCTCCAAATCCTTCGGCACGATCGAAACGATGGAAACCGCCAAGATGGCACTGGCCCGCATGCAGGATGAGGTTGCGGATGCCAGCGTGCATTTCGCCGCCCTGACCACCAAGCCCGACGCGGCGGCGGAGCAGTTCGGCATTCCGGCGCAGCGGTGCTTTGGCTTTGCCGATTGGGTCGGGGGGCGGTTCTCCGTCTGGTCGCCCATCGGATTGCCTCTGATGATCGGGCTGGGCCCGCAGAAATTCGGTGAGTTTCTGGCCGGTGCGCATGAGGTGGACGAGCATTTCCGCACCGCGCCCCTGGGGCAGAACCTGCCGGTGCTGATGGCGTGCGTCGGGGTCTGGCATCGCAACGGCTGTGGGTATCCGACCCGCTGCGTCGTGCCCTATGACACCCGGCTGGCGACCTTGCCGCAATATCTGCAACAGCTCGACATGGAATCCAACGGCAAGCGCGTTACGGTTGAGGGGGATGAGGTCGATGTCGCCACCTCCCCCGTCGTGTGGGGCAGTGCAGGAACCAACGCCCAACACGCTTATTTCCAGATGCTGCATCAAAGCCCGACGCCGCAACCGCTGGAATTCATGATCGCCGCCAAGCCCGTGGCCGAGGGATTCGAGCATATGCAGAAGATCCTGATCGCCAATTGCTTCGCCCAGTCGCAGGCGCTGGCCTATGGCCGGTCTGAGAAGGAGGCCGAGGATCTGATGATCGAGGGCGGCATGGACCCGATCGAGGCCCGCGAACTGGCACCGCATCGCACCTTCCCGGGCAACCGCCCCTCGACCCTGCTGATGTACCGAGAGCTGTCGCCGCGCACCCTGGGCCGAATCATTGCACTGGCCGAGGCGCGTTGCTTTACCGAGGGGGTGTTCTGGGGCGTGAACAGCTTCGACCAATGGGGTGTGGAGCTGGGCAAGGTTCTGGCCACCGACATGCTGCCCCATGTGGAGGGGCGATTCTCACCCGATATGGTGGATGAGGCCCTGTCCGGCCCGCTGGCGCATTATCACGGATTGTGAGTCGAGGCAGCACCGGAAACCGATGTGGGGGCGGGGGGCAATCCTCGCCCCCATGCGATTCTGGACCAGATCATCTCGTGCACGAAATACGCGATGAACCCGACCACGCACCCCACGATGGCGATGCCGCCGCCCGCTAGCAGCGATCCGGTAAACAGGAAGCCGATCAGCATCATCGACACCAGTCCGGCGGCTTGCCAGGTTATTGCCTTGGTGAAGAGTCTGATCGTGCTGTCCATGGTGGGTTTCCCTGTTTAGTTGGCCGCTGGGTTTCTTCCGCCACTGGCTATCGCAGCTTCGCCGGGTTGGACATTTGGTGAGTTTGCTGCGTAATCTCTGTAATGCTGTATTTTATCTGCAAAGCGGACCGTAATGGACAAGCGTGAGCGCGCGGCGATCTTTCGCGACAGATTGCATCAGGCAATGCTGCGGGCGGAGATGACCAAAAGCGGATTGTCGCGCGCCACGCAGGTGGATCGCTCGACCATCGGTCAGCTGCTCAAGGACGATCACCCGCGCCTGCCCAATGCCCAACTGGCCGCCGACGTGGCCGACGTATTGAGCGTCAGCACCGATTGGCTGCTGGGTCTGACCAACAGGCCGGAAACCCCAGGCGACATCGTCGCCGCCGCGATGTCGTTAAGCCCGGCTGAGCGTAGCTCCGCCGATGCGCAGTTGCTGGAATGGCATCAGGAGGCCGCCGGCTACAAGGTCCGCCACGTTCCCGCGACCCTGCCTGACATATTGAAAACGGAACGCATGTTGCGGTGGGAATATGCCTCCTTCGCGGAACGTCAGACACCCGACGCCTTCACCGCGATGCGCGACCAGCGCGCTTTGCTGTCGGAGGGGGTGTATGATTATGAAATCGCCATCCCCCTGCATGAGATCGAGGCCTGTGCGGCAGGCACTTCCTATTACCGCGACGCGGACAGGGACATGCGGTTCGAACAGTTGGAATTCCTCGCCGATCATTGCGAGCGGATGCTGCCGCGATTGCGGATCTTTCTGTTCGACGCGCGCAAGGTCTTCAGCTCACCCGTCACGGTCTTCGGGCCGAATCTGGCGGTGGTCTATGTCGGGCAATGCTATCTGGCGTTTCGTGAGGTCGAACGGGTGAAATCCCTGACCGCCCATTTCGACTGGCTGGTGCGGTCGGCGGTGGTGGACGCGCGCGATGTGCCGAGGCATATCCGCGGGCTGATGGCCTGAACAAACATTCCGCATGTTCTGGACAAAAAAGACCCGACGCTGATGCGCCGGGTCAGTTGGAAATGAACCTCTGGTGAAGTTCACTCGGGGAAAGTTTCCGTGCGGCGGCGGGGCCGCCGCACGGGCACCGGGGCTTAGCCCTTGGTGAATTCGGGATAGGCTTCCATGCCCATTTCGGTGGCATCGAGACCTACGATCTCGGATTCCTCATCGACGCGAATGCCCATCGTGACCTTCAGGATCGTCCAGACGATGAAGCTGACGATGAAGACGAACAGACCGATGGAGATGACGCCGATCGCCTGCGTCACGAAGCTGGTCCCGCCATTGGTCAGCGGCACGGCCATGGTGCCCCAGATACCGGCAATCAGGTGAACCGGGATGGCACCGACCACGTCGTCGATCTTCAGCTTGTCCAGCATCGGAACGGTGAACACCACGATCACGCCACCGATACCGCCGACGATCAGCGCCATGAACAGCGAGGGTGCCAAAGGCTCCGCCGTGATCGACACCAGACCGGCCAGCGCGCCGTTCAGCACCATGGTCAGATCGACCTTGCCATAGACGACCTGCGTCAGGATCAGGGCGACGACCGCACCGGCGGCTGCGGCCATGTTGGTGTTGGCGAAGATGCGCGAGATGTCGGTCACGTCACCCACGGTGCCCATGGCCAGTTGCGAACCGCCGTTGAACCCGAACCAGCCGAGCCACAGGATGAACGTACCCAGCGTTGCCAGCGGCATGTTGGAGCCGAGCATCGGAACCACCCGACCATCGGGGCCGTACTTGCCGATACGCGGGCCGAGGATCAGTGCACCGGCCAGCGCCGCGAAGCCGCCTGCCGCATGGACCAGCGTCGAGCCTGCAAAGTCGGAGAAGCCCATCTCGCTCAGGAAACCGCCGCCCCACTGCCAGGATGCCTCGATCGGATAGATGAAGCCGGTCAGCACGACCACGAAGATCAGGAACGGCCACAACTTGATCCGCTCGGCCAATGTGCCGGACACGATCGACGCGGTGGTGGCGCAGAACATCAACTGGAAGAAGAAGTCGGAGCCGACGGAGGCATAGTCGAGCGTTGCATCTGCCGCGGCGAGGCCCACAGGCTCCAGCGCGGTGGGGAAGAACGCGCCGACGATACCCGCGACAGTCCAAGCGTCGCCCGGATACATCAGGTTGAACCCGACGAGCCAGTACATGATCGACGCAATGGCGAACAGTGAGATGTTCTTGGTCAGCTGCGTCGTGACGTTCTTGGACCGGACGAGGCCGGCCTCCAGCATCGCGAAGCCTGCGGCCATCCAGAACACCAGAAAGCCGCCGACGAGAAACAGCAGCGTGGTCAGGATATAGGGGCTGGGATCGGCGGCGGCATCCTGTGCCAGCGCGGGCGTGGCGCACAGCAGGGTCGTGGCCCCCGCGACACCGAGTTTAAGCAATTTGGTCATTTCTGTCTGGTCCCTCTTGTAGTCTGGTCAGATCGAATCTGGTTCAGATGGCGTCGGCGCCGGTTTCACCGGTGCGCACGCGAATGGCCTGCTCGACATCGAGCACGAAGATCTTGCCGTCGCCGATCTTGCCGGTCTTGGCGGTGGAGGAGAGGGTATCGATGGCCCTGTCCGCGATGGAGTCTTCGACCACCATCTCCAACTTCACTTTTGGCACGAAATTCACGACATATTCCGCGCCGCGATAGATTTCGGTGTGTCCCGCCTGGCGGCCGTAGCCTTTGACTTCGGATACCATGAGCCCTTGCACGCCGATGGTGGTGAGCGCCTCGCGCACCTCCTCCAGCTTGAAAGGCTTGATGACGGCGATGATGAGCTTCATTGCGATCCCTCGTTGTTGATCTGTAGTCGTCGGGGATTAATATGCAAGAACTGTGCCAACTTACCCGGATGCGCTAATTTGCCTGTTACCACGGGAAATCGGCCAGCCGGAAATGGCACCGTTCAAATGAGCGGCAGAAATCTGCGCAAAAAACCATCAGCGAAAAATTGCCGATCAAAAATTAGGCAAAACACAAACGCAACTTTGCCACCCGGAACGGCAAGGACGCCTTCGCAATTCACGGCGCACGTATTAGGTTGCCGAGGACAGGAATTCACACCCTCCCGGACAAACACGGACATATGAGCAGTAAACAGACCAAGCCTTCGACACGAAAGCGCGCGCGCAAACCCTTTCTGTCCCGCCTGTTCGGAGGTGCGTTCCGGCTGATCGGAAAGATCGCGCTGCGCCTGCTCGGGCTGGTCGCCTTGGCGTCTGCTGTGGTCGTGCTCTATTTCTACATGCAGCTCCCCCCGGCGGAGACATTGCTGGACGGGCGCGAACGCGGCTCCGTCGCCATGCTGGACCGGAACGGCGAGATTTTCGCATGGCGGGGTGAACAGGGCGGCGTGGTGAGGGCCTCGCAGATGAGCGATGACCTGATCAACGCAGTCGTGGCGACCGAGGACAAGCGGTTCTACAGACATCTGGGCATCAGCCCGCGCGGCATTGCCGGTGCGATCCGCATCAATATGAGCGAGGGACGCGGGCCGTTGCAGGGGCATGGCGGCTCCACCATCACGCAGCAGGTCGCGAAGCTGGTCTTCCTCAGCGATGAGACGACGTGGCGTCGCAAGATATTGGAGATCCCCTACGCCCTGGCGATGGAACTGGCCTATTCGAAGGAGGAGATCCTCTCCATCTACATGAACCGGGCTTATCTGGGGGCCTCGGCCAACGGGTTCGAGGCGGCGGCACAACGCTATTTCGGCATCAGTGCCCGACAGGTGGACGTGCCGCAATCCGCCATGCTTGCGGGATTGTTGACCGCGCCCAGCCGTTTCGCGCCGACGCGCGACCTGTCGCGGGCGCAGAACCGCAGTCAGGTCATCCTGCGGCTGATGCACGATCAGGGCTATATCGACGATACGCAATACGCACAGGCCCGCAACAACCCCGCAGTGTTGAGCGCGGAGGCGCAGCGCCGCGCCGGTGGCTATTTCGCCGATTGGGTGATGGAGGACGGGCCCGAATTTCTGATCGAGGACTCGCGTGAGGATGTGGAGATCGCCACCACCTTCGACCCCGCCATCCAGCGCGGTGCCGAACGGGCCTTGGTCTCCGTCTTTGACGACCTGGTCCGTGACGGGTCCGAGGCACAGGCAGCCATCGTGGTCCTGAGCGCGGACGGAGCCGTTCGCGGTATGGTCGGCGGGCGCGCAATCGGGGGGGCAGGGACTTTTAACCGGGCGACGCAGGCGTTGCGGCAGCCCGGATCGGCGTTCAAGCCCTTCGTCTACGCCGCCGCGATCGAGGCTGGTATGGACCCCAGCGATCGCATCAACGATGCGCCCCTGACGATCAACATTCCGGGAGCGGGGGCGTGGAGCCCGCAGAACTACAGCCGCACCTATCGCGGGCCGATTACCCTGAGCGAGGCACTTGCCCGTTCGACCAACACGGTCGCCGTGCGCGTATCCGAACAGACAGGGCGTGAGAAGGTCATCCAGACCGCGCATGAAATGGGCCTGGACAGCGACCTGACCAACAGCCCGGCACTGGCGCTGGGCGCGTCCGAGACGACGTTGCTGGATCTGACGGGGGCCTATGCCACGTTCCTCAACCGGGGGCGTCGGGCGGAACCATACGGGCTGACGCAGGTTCGTCTGAGGCATGATGGCGACGTCCTGTTGTCCGCCGCGCCCGAACTGGGCCACCGCGCGATCTCGGAGCGGACGGCCGGCTATGTGACCTGGATGATGAGCCAGGTAATCGAGGCACCTTACGGAACCGGCAACCGTGCTGCACTGGGCGACCGGTCGGTCGCGGGAAAGTCCGGCACGACGGACGCGGCGCGCGATGCGTGGTTCATCGGTTTCTCGGGCGATTACGTGGTCGGCGTCTGGATGGGATATGACGACAACACGCCGCTGACCGGTGTGACAGGCGGCGGACTGCCCGCCGAAATCTGGAAGCGGACGATGCAGAACGTGCATGAGGGTTTGCCGCCATCGACCTTGCCCGTGGTGGTGCCATTCGTGCCGCAAGCGCCCCCACCGACCGCTTCGGTCGGCAATCAGGGTGGCGGCAATCAGGACGGTGGCCAAATCGAAAGAACGATCCGCCAGGTGGATCAGAACCTGGGTGACGTGGTCGAAGGCTTGCTGCGCGGCCTGCTGGGCGGCAATTGATTTGATAGAGTTATGTATTTCAAGGGAGTGACAACATGCGGGCGAACACGGTGCGAGCGACTGGGATGCCAACGAATATCGTGCGAACGAACGGGTGGCGGATCGCCCTGTTGGCCAGCGCGGCCTTTGTCGCGGGATGCGGCGGGCCGGCTGGCAACGCCACAGCGCAAACCTCGGGCGCGGTCATGACAGCCACCCCCCCACAACCGCGTGAGCCGCTGGCGGAGCGTCAGGCGCGGGCGGCATCGTTCGCGCAGTGGCGGGCGGAGTTTCGCACCCGCGCCCTGAACGAGGGCATAACGCCCCAAGTCTTCGACGCGACCATGGCCGGGATCGAGCCGTCGAGCCGGGTTGAGGAACTGGACGGCGCGCAACCGGAATTTGTCCGCCCGATCTGGGAATATCTGGACACCGCCGTTTCCGATACGCGCGTCGCCAGCGGACAACGTGAAGCCGCGGCCCGCGCCGAAACTCTGCGCGCGATCGAGGCACGATACGGCACCGACACCCGCGCTTTCCTCGCCATCTGGGGAATGGAGACAGCCTACGGCGCGGTGCGCGGTGATTTCCCGGTGGCGGCTTCACTGGCGACCCTGGCGTTCGAGGGGCGTCGCCGCGACTGGGCGGAGCGGGAGTTGATCGCAACCATGCGCATCGTTCAGGACGGCGACGCGCGGCCTTCGGAACTGGTCGGGTCGTGGGCCGGTGCCATGGGGCACACGCAATTCATGCCGTCGAGCTTCCACGCCTATGCGCAGGATTTCGACGGGGACGGGCGGCGCAACATCTGGGCGGAGGACCCGACCGACGCGCTCGCCTCCGCCGCGCATTACCTGCGGCAGGAGGGGTGGACCCCCGGTCAGCCCTGGGGGATGGAGGTCCGCCTGCCGGACGGTTTTAACTGGACACTGGTCGATCCGAATGTCCGCAGGCCAGCCGTATTCTGGAACGAGGTCGGCGTACGAACCTATGGCGGTGCGACACTGCCCGATCACGGCGCGGCGGCACTGCTGGCCCCTGCTGGCGCCGGGGGGCCGGTGTTCCTGACCTATCCGAACTTCAACGTGATCAAGCGCTACAACAATTCGGACAGCTATGCGCTGGCGATCGGCTTGCTGGGCGACCGCATCTATGGCGGGCACGGTGTCCAGGCGAGCTGGCCGCAGGACGTGCTGCCCCTGACGCGCAGCGACCGGCGCGAGGTGCAGCAGCGCCTGACCGCGCTGGGCTATGACACGCAAGGCACGGATGGTCTGATCGGCCCGAACTCACAGACGGCGATCCGGCGGTTCCAGTCCGCGAATGGTCTGGTGCCGGACGGATATGCCTCGGACCGGTTGCTGGCACAGTTGCGCGCGGCCAGCTGAGCGGTTCACTTTCCCGAAATATCCCCGCCGGAAGCGCATCTTTCAACAAGATGCCTGCGGCGGGGATGTTCTGGAGCCTTGAGGCGGGATCCCTGAAACGATAACGTCAATCGTGGGGATCAGTTCTGGACGGAAACGCCTGCGGCCTCGGCCTCGTCCACGGTGGCCTGTTCCCCCTCGACCCAATAGCCGTCATAGGTTTCGCCCGAGGCATAGGTCATCAGGCCGCGTCCCTGACGCTGACCGGCGACAAAGAACCCTTCGTACAAATCGCCGTTGGGGTATTTGGCGGTGCCCTGGCCGTCGATTTCGCCAGCGGCCCACCCGCCGACATATTCGAAGCCGTCTGGCATGGTGATGGTGCCTTCGCCCTCACGCTGCCCGTTCACGAAGGTGCCGGTGTAGATCGTGCCGTCGGCATAGGTGGCCACACCTTCGCCATGGCGCAGACCGTCCTGCCATTCGCCGGCATATTGATAGCCGTCATCATAGGTCATCGTGCCGTAGCCGTGGTTGCGCGCGTTGAGGAACGACCCCTCGTAGACCAGGCCGTTGTCGTATTTCGCGATGCCCTCACCCTCGATCACACCCTCGCGCCATTCTCCTGAATAGGACGATCCGTCGGGATAGGTGATGGTGCCGGTGCCATGGCTGAGGTCGTTGAGGAATTCGCCCTCGTAGACCGAGCCGTCGGGATAGCGGACGAGGCCTGTACCCTCGATCCGGCCCTCGACCCAGTCGCCCTCGTAGACGTAGCCGTCGATCCCCTGGAACGTGCCGGTGCCATGGCGCAGGTCGCCGGCAAATTCGCCCTCGTAGATGTCACCGTTGGCATAGGTCGCGATGCCGGTGCCCTGACGCTGGCCGTCAACCAGCGTGCCCTCGTAGATGTCGCCATTGGGCTGGGTCAGCACGCCCTCACCGTTGATCTGGTTGTCGGACCATTGGCCGGTATAGCTCAACCCGTCGGGCAGGATCAGGGAGCCTTCGCCCTCGCGTATGCCGCGCACGATATCGCCCTCGTAGACCGCGCCGTCGGGATAGGTGATCTTTCCGGTGCCGTCCTTGGTGCCATCGACCCAGGTCCCCTCGTAGCGGTACCCGTTGGGAGAGACCATCGTGCCGGTGCCGTGATGCACGGAGTTTTGGAATTCCCCCTCGTAGCGGACTTCGTTGGCATAGACCGCGACGCCGGTGCCCGAAATCACGCTGTCGACCCACTCCCCCTCATATGTGCCACCGTCCGAGAACACGATGGAGCCCTGACCATGCGGCTGACCGTTGAGGAACTGCCCGGTATAGATCGAGCCATTGGGGAACTGGGCGACGCCGTCCCCCTCGATCTGCCCCTCGACCCAGTTGCCGGTATATTCGTAGCCGTTGGGCAGGCGGTAGGTGCCCTGACCGTGTTGAAGCCCGTCCTTGAACTCCCCCTCATAGACGCCGCCGGTATCGTATTGCTTGGTCTCCACCGATCCGTCGGATTGCGCCTGCGCGGCCATCGTTCCGAACGCGACGAGCCCGAGGCCAAGAGCAAATTGCGAAACCCGTGTTTTCATCTGTCATATGCGCGGGATCGACGGATCCCGGCCCCTTTACGATTGTGGCCAGCGTCATCGGCCTGTTGCACCGGACAGTATGTCCAACGGTGGAACCTGACAACAATGGATTCGGGCAATGTCAGCGCCATTTCAGGGCCATATCCGGATCAGGGCGGCGCACGTGTCGGGCTGCGGACTTGCACGGGCAGGCCCGCACGCGATATGCGGCCCTGTAGATGCGAAATTGCGGGATGGAATGCGACATGGCCGATACGTTCAGACTGACGCTGGCGCAACTGAATCCCGTGGTGGGCGATCTGGCGGGCAACATCGCACAGGCGCGTCAGGCCCATGCGGCCGGTGCGCGCGCAGGCGCCGATCTGGTCGCGCTGCCCGAGATGTTCGCGACCGGCTATCAGACGATGGATCTGGGCCGCAAACCCGCCTTCGTCGAGGATGTGATGGCGCGGGTCGAGGCGCTGGCGCATGACCTGGCGGACGGCCCCGCGCTGGGCATCGGCGCGCCTTATGTCGAGGGGACCAACCTCTACAACGCCTACTGGATTCTGGACGGGGGCAAGGTCACCGCCGTCGTCAAGAAGCAGGCGCTGCCCAATGACAGCGTCTTCGATGAGAAACGTGTCTATCACCCGGCGGAGCCGCAAGGCCCCGTCGCGATCCGGGGTTGGCGCATAGGCATTCCGATCTGCGAGGACGCCTGGCATGTCGGCCCGACCGAAACGTTGGAGGAATCCGGCGCGCAGATGCTGTTCGTTCCCAACGGCTCCCCCTATCATCGGGCCAAGCATGAACGGCGGATGAACCACATGGTCGCCCGCGTGGTCGAGAGCGGCCTGCCGCTGGCCTATCTGAATATGGTGGGCGGTCAGGACGATCAGGTGTTCGACGGCACGTCCTTCGTTCTGAACCCCGGCGGGGCGCTGGCGGTGCTGATGCCGGCATTCGATGCGATGGTGCAGACGGTGGAGTTCGCGCGCGGCGCGGACGGCGTGCGCTGCATCAGCGATGACAAGATCACGCTGCCCGGCGATTACGCACTGGATTACCGCGCCATGGTCGAGAGCGTGCGCGACTACTTCGCCAAGACCGGGTTCAAGAAGGCGCTGCTGGGCATGTCCGGCGGTGTCGATTCGGCGCTGACCGCGGCCATTGCCGCCGACGCGCTGGGACCGGACAATGTGCGCTGCGTGATGCTGCCCTCGGAATACACTTCGCCCCATTCGCTGGAGGATGCGGAGGCCTGCGCCAAGGCGCTGGGCTGCCGCTACGATTACGTTCCCATCAATGGCCCCCGTGCCGCCGTGACGGAGGCTCTGGCGCCGCTGTTCGCAGGAACCGAGCCCGGCCTGACGGAAGAGAACATCCAGTCCCGATTGCGCGGCCTGTTGCTGATGGCGCTGTCCAACAAGTTCGGTGAGATGCTGCTGACCACCGGCAACAAGTCCGAGGTCGCGGTGGGCTACGCCACGATCTACGGCGACATGGCGGGCGGCTACAATCCGCTGAAGGACCTGTACAAGATGCGGGTGTTCGAGACGTGCCGCTGGCGCAACGCCAACCACGATCCCGCGTGGATGAAGGGCAATGGCGGGGAGGTGATCCCCCCCCGCATCATCGACAAACCACCCAGCGCCGAATTGCGTGAGGATCAGAAGGACGAGGATTCGTTGCCACCCTACGAAGTGCTCGACGATATCCTGGAACGTCTGATCGAGGGGGAGCAGTCCGTCGGGGATTGCGTCGCCGCCGGGCATGATCTGGAAACGGTCAAGCGGATCGAGAACCTGCTCTACATCGCGGAATACAAGCGGTTCCAGTCCGCCCCCGGCACGCGACTGACCACACGGGCCTTCTGGCTGGATCGGCGGTATCCCATCGCGAATCGCTGGCGTTCGGCATGAGGCGGCGCACCCGGATCAGCCTGGCGGTGATCGCGGTTTCGGTTCCGATCGCGGCGTTGGGGTTGATCTGGTGGTTGCGGGAGGCAAATGCCCTGGCGAATGCCTTGTTTCAGGGGTTCGGTTCGATCGCTGTCGTCACGGCTTTTGTCGGCATCCTGTTTCCGGCCTGCGCACGCTGGGCCCTACGGGTCGGTGTGACGACCGATCAGGCGCAGCGCAATCCGGTGATCCGGTTCATGGCAGGGCTGGACGACAGCGACCGCTGACAGGGATGGATCGTTCAGGGCGCTCGGCGCGTTTCATCACGGCATTTCAATGTGATGAGGTTTTTCATGCGCCATATTCCCCTTCTCCTGGCATCACTGACCCCGGTCGGCCCGGTGCTGGCGACCCCCACTGACACGGCCTCTGCACAAGTGGACACTCAACAAGCGGCCACCGCACAAGCTGCCTCGATGCCGGCGCCCCCCACAGTGGAGGAGATCGAGGCGGCCCAATTTACGGGCACGCCCCTGGCCGACGGCCAATCGGCGTTGACGGTCAGGGTGCAGGTTCTGCTGGACCGCGCCGGAATCTCGCCCGGTATCATTGACGGCTACAAGGGGGCCATGTCGGAAAGTGCCATCCGCGCTTACGAACACCGTGAAGGGCTGATGGTGGATGGCTTGCTGGATGAGGAAGTCTGGATCGGCCTCGGCGGCAGCATGGCGACCGGAATCACGATGACCTATGTCATCACGCCCGAGGATACGCAGATCACGCCCGACCTGCCCGACGACTACTCCCGAAAGGCTCAGCTGGACTGGTTGGGGTTCGAGCATGTGGCCGAGGGGATCGCCGAGCGGTTTCACATGGATGAGGATTTCCTGCGCGACCTGAACCCCGATGCGACGTTCACCCAGGGCGAAGCGATCACCGTGGTGGACCCCGGCCCCTCGCTGGAGGGGGAGGTCGCGCGCATCGAGATTTCCGAGCGTCGCCTGCGGGCCTATGACGGGCAGGATGGGGTGGTAGCCTCCTACCCGGTCGCCGTGGGCTCGCGCACGCTGCCCTCACCCAGTGGTCTGCATAGGGTGGACGCGGTGGCGGTCGAGCCGAACTATACCTACCGTCCCGATGTGAACTTTCAGCAGGGCGACAACACCGAACCGTTGATCCTGCCACCCGGCCCCAATGGCCCGGTGGGGCTGGTCTGGATCGACCTGAGCAAGCCGACCTACGGAATCCACGGCACCGCCAGCCCTGCCAAACTGTACGAAGAGGCGTCGCACGGATGTGTCCGGATGACCAATTGGGACGCGCGTGAACTGGCCCATATGGTCGATACCGGTATCGAAGTGGAATTCGTCGAATGATCCGCCTCATCTTGCTGGGCAGCCTTCTGGCCCTGCCTGTCGCGGCGCAGGACCTGGACAATACGCCGCCGCCGGAAACGGCCCCCATGCCCGAACCGCGCCCCGATCCGGAGGACCGCCTGGACGACCTGCTGCCCGAAAACACATCCCCCCTTTCCGAAAGCCCCCTGTCCGAAAGCTTGCCCGACCCCGGGGACAACGAAGAAGTGGAGGCAGAGGAACCGCCACGCGCCCTGGGCATGTACCTGCAACTGATGGAGGATGACGCCACCTTCGCGGCCTGCACGGCGCAGCTTACATCCTTGGGCACCGTGTTCACGGTCGAGGACGCCGCCGTTACCGCCGATGATGCCGATTGCGGTATCGCGCGGCCCGTCATCGTCAGCGAGATCGTTCCGGGGGTGCACTTGCGCCCCGCCGCCACCGTGCGATGCGAAACGGCGGCGGCTTTGGGACAGTGGGTCGCGCAACACGTGGTCCCGGCGGCAGAGGTTCTGAGCACTCGCAGCAGGCTGGCCGCAATGGCCCTGGGGGGCAGCTATACCTGTCGTCGCCGCAACAACCTGCCCACTGGCAAGCTGTCCGAACACGCCTTCGGCAACGCGATCGACATCATGTCGTTCCAGTTCGAGGAGGGCGACCCAATCCCGGTCGAACCGCGCATGGACGATCACACCATCGAGGAGGCCTTCCAACGTGCGGCGCGGGCCACGTCCTGCCTGTATTTCACGACCGTTCTGGGCCCTGGGGCTAACGCGGCCCATGCCGACCACCTGCATATGGATATCGCACAGCGGAACGGGGGCTATCGCCTCTGCCAGTAAAGGTCGCTAGCAAGAGATCATGAAACGCCTGATCCGATTTGTCCTGCGCTGGACGCTGCGCCTGTTCCTGCTCGCTGCCCTCATCGTGATTGCAGGCCGATGGGTCGTGCCGCCGATTACGCATACGCAACTGGTCCAGTGGCGTGCGCAGGGGGGGATGCAGCGCGATTGGGTGGATTTCGAGCGGTCCGGCCCGATGCCCGCCGCCGTCCTCGCGGCGGAAGACGCGCGGTTCTGCACGCATTTCGGGTTGGACATGCAGGCGATCCGCGATGCGATGCAGGATGAACGCAGGCGTGGCGGCTCCACCATCTCTCAGCAAGTTGCCAAGAACGTCTACCTCTGGCAGGACGCAAGCTGGACCCGCAAGGGGCTGGAGGCGGCGATCACCCTGCTGATCGAGGCGACATGGCCCAAACGGCGGATCGTCGAGGTCTACCTCAACGTGGCGGAAACGGGACCGGGCGTGTTCGGGGTGGAGGCCGCGGCGCAACACTGGTTCGGGGTGCCCGCCGCCGATCTCAGCCCGGCGCAGGCGGCGCGCATCGCCGCGATTCTGCCCGCACCACGCACCCGTGACCCGGCCCGCCCTTCGGATTTCGTGCGCGACCGGGGCCGCGCCATCGCCGGTGGCGCGGCAACCCTGCGCGCGAATGGCGGTCTGGCGTGCCTGGAGGAGGGGTAAGGGCAAAGATTTCGCGCAGGAATTGCATCGCGGGTGTTGATGCCCCCCCACGGGTGCGGGCATACCTGTGCGCAGTGTCATACCCCGAAAGTCATCATGCGTAGATTGCACCACCTCCCGTTGTCGCCATTCTCCCGCAAGGTCCGGCTCGTGCTCGCTGAAAAGCGTATCGAGGTGGAGCTGGTCGAGGAAAAACCGTGGGAGCGTCGGATGGAATTCCTGCTTCTCAACCCGGCATCGCAGGTTCCCGTGCTGCAAATCGACGGTCTGACGTTGAGCGATTCCGGCGCGATCTGCGAATATCTGGATGAAACCGTGCCCGAGCCGAAGCTGCTGCCCGACACCCCGGCGGAGCGGGCGGAGGCACGCCGTCTGGCCAACTGGTTCGACGACAAGTTCCACCATGAGGTGACGGTCAATCTGCTCTACGAACGGGTCACGAAAAAGCTCAAGAAATCCGGCTATCCCGAAAGCGCGCGAATCCGCGAGGGGGTGTCGAACATCAAGTTCCATCTGGATTATATGGATTGGCTGACGGACCAGCGGCGCTGGCTGGCGGGCGATACGCTGACCATCGCGGATTTCGCGGCGGCGGCGCATCTTTCGTGCCTCGATTACGTGGACGATGTGGATTGGGCGCGCTCGGACAACGTCAAGGATTGGTACGCGCGCATCAAGTCGCGCCCCGCCTTCCGTGCGATTCTGGCCGATGCGGTGCCGGGCATGCCACCGCCGCCACATTACGCCGATCTGGATTTTTGATGGACGCGGCCCGGATCAGGGCCGAGGCGGAGGCGCAGGGTTTTGCGCGCATGGGCGTATGCGCGCCCGACGCGATCCCGCAGGCGGCAGGCCGTCTGGGGCAGTTCCTGGCCGAGGATATGCACGGCCAGATGGCCTGGATGGCGGACCGGGCCGAATGGCGCGGCAACCCGGCGACCCTGTGGCCCGAGGCGCGCAGCGTCATCATGCTGGCCGAACCCTACACCCCTGACGTGGACCCGCTTGGCCTGCTGGAGCAGCCGGAAATCGGCGCGATCAGCGTCTATGCCCGCAACAAGGATTACCACGATCTGGTCAAGAAGCGGCTCAAGCGTCTGGGCCGCTGGCTGGTCGAGCAATCCGGCTGCCAGATCAAGGTTTTCGTCGATACCGCCCCGGTGATGGAAAAGCCCTTGGCGCAGGCGGCGGGGCTGGGATGGCAGGGCAAGCACACCAATCTGCTCAGCCGTCAGCTTGGCAACTGGTTCTTCCTCGGCTCGATCTTCACCACGCTGGAACTGGAGCGTGACGCGCCCGAGATCGAGAAATGCGGATCGTGTACCGCCTGCCTTGACATATGTCCGACCAATGCGTTTCCCGCGCCGTTCCGGCTGGATGCACGGCGCTGCATCTCCTACCTGACGATCGAGCACAAGGGACCGGTGCCGCTGGACCTGCGCGAAAAGATGGGCAACCGCATTTATGGCTGCGACGATTGCCTTGCCGTGTGTCCGTGGAACAAGTTCGCGCAGGACGCGCGCGATGCCGGCTACTGGGCGCGGGTGGAACTGGTGGCACCGCGCCTCGACGATCTGGCCCAACTGACGGATGCGACATTCCGGGAGGTCTTCTCCGGCTCTCCGATCAAACGGATCGGGCGGGATCGTTTCGTGCGAAACGTGCTCTATGCCATCGGCAATTCCGCCCGCCCCGATCTGCGGCCCTGCGCGCAGGCGCTGACCGACGATCCCGACGCCGCCGTTGCAGACGCCGCCCGCTGGGCCGTGCAAAGGTTGTCAGCGTGAGATTTCCAGTTATCCCCGGTGGAGGCTCCCCTCCCTGCCACGAGGTGCACCCATGAAAACGCTGCTGTCCATCGGCCACGGATTTTCCGCCCGCGCGCTGGTTCCCCTGCTCGACGGATTTCGCGTCATCGGCACAACCCGGTCCGAGGAGAAGGCCGCGGCCCTGCGCGGCGAGGGGGTGGAGGCGATCGTCTGGCCGGGCACTGATCTGTCGCCACTGATCTTGGGGGCCACGCATATCCTGAGCTCCGTTGCGCCGGGTGACGGCGATCCGGTTCTGGACGCCTATGCCGATACCCTGCGCCACGCTCCGGCGCAGTGGGTGGGCTATCTGTCCACAACGGGGGTCTATGGCGATCGGGGCGGCGACTGGGTGGACGAATCCTCCGCGCTGGAGCCTGCCACGAAACGTGGCCGCGCGCGGGTCAGGGCGGAGGGGGCATGGGCGGAACTGGGTCTGCCACTGCATATCTTCCGCCTCGCCGGGATCTACGGCCCCGGTCGCGGTCCGTTTGCCAAGGTTCGCGCCGGCACCGCCCGGCGGATCATCAAGCCGGGGCAGGTCTTCTCCCGCATCCATGTGGAGGATATCGCGCAGGTGCTCGCCGCCTCCATCGCGCGGCCCGATCCCGGTGCTCGCGAAAGGAGTGCCATCTACAATGTCTGTGACGACGATCCCGCCCCCCCGCAGGAGGTTATCGCCCACGCCGCAAACCTGCTCGACCTGCCCGTGCCCGAAGCTGTGCGGATCGAGGATGCCGAGATGACGCCCATGGCCCGCAGCTTCTACGCCGAGAGTAAGAAGGTGCGAAACGACCGGATCAAGCGCGACCTCGGCGTCGTGTTGAAATATCCCGATTATCGCGCCGGCCTCGCTGATCTGTTGGTGCGGGAGGGGGCCGCGCATTGATAGGAGCCCCCGCGTCTCCTATCTGAAGGGAAACCCGGATCGGAGATTTCAATGCACCATTTTTCCCTGCTGGACCTGTCGCCCGTGCCCGAAGGGGACACCATCGCGACCGCCCTGTCCAACACCGTCAAGCTGGCCCAGACGGCGGAGGCCTCGGGCTATCACCGCTTCTGGTTGGCGGAACATCACAACATGCCGGGCATCGCATCGGCTGCCACCTCGGTTGTGATCGGCCATGTCGCAGGCGCGACGCAGACAATTCGCGTGGGGGCGGGGGGCGTCATGCTGCCCAATCACGCGCCGCTGGTCATCGCGGAGCAATTCGGCACGCTGGCCACGCTGTATCCCGACCGCATCGACCTCGGCCTTGGGCGCGCGCCCGGCACCGACATGCCCACCGCGCGGGCCCTGCGGCGGTACATGGCGCCGGAGGACAGCTTCCCGCAGGATGTGCAGGAATTGATCGGCTATCTGGGCGACCCGCCCGCCGGGGCGCAGGTGCAGGCCTTTCCGGGGGTGGGGACGCATGTGCCCGTCTGGATCCTCGGCTCCAGCCTGTATGGGGCGCAACTGGCGGCCTATCTGGGGCTGCCCTATGCCTTCGCCTCGCATTTCGCACCGGCGATGCTGGAGCAGGCTTTGGAGACGTACCGCGCGACCTTCCGGCCCTCGGCCACATTGGCGAAACCCTACGCGATGATGGCGGCGGGCGTCTGCGCGGTGGAGACGGACGCGGAGGCGGAGTATCTGCGCTCCTCGCAAATCCTTTCTTTCGCGCGTATGCGCACGGGCCGACCGGGCAAGCTGCCGCGCCCGACGCATGATTTGTCAGAGGTGCCACCCGCGGTGATGGGGCAGGTGCACCAGATGTTGGGATGTTCCGCCAACGGATCGCGCGAAACGGTCAAGCGGCAACTGGCCACCCTGATCGACACGTTCAAACCGGATGAGTTGATGGTGACGGGCATGATCCACGACCATGCGGCGCGAATCCGCTCGTTCCAGATCGCGGGTGAGGTTCTGGCGGAGTTGCAGGCCCAGTCGCAGGCAGCGTAGACCGGGGCGCATATCTGAAAGGAATGCGCCATGCTGCCTTGGAAACTGCTCGACACCGCCACCACGCCCGAGGGGGAGGTGCTGCGGCTGTTCCAGCGCGGCACGGAATTTTCCATCCGACTGCAGGGCGGGAACGAGTTGATGAATTCGCGCCTGTCCGGGTCTGAGGAAGCCTTGGCGACACTGGCGATGGAGCGGTTGGGGCGCGCGGCCCCACGGGTCCTGATCGGCGGTCTGGGCATGGGCTTCACCCTGCGCGCCCTGCAACAGGTCGCCCCCGACGCGCGGATCGAGGTGGCGGAGATCGTGCCCCAACTGCTCCGTTGGGCGACCGAGCACATGCAGCCCGTCTTCGGCGATTGCCTGTCAGGGGTGCAGGTCCAGTTGGGCGACGTCGCCCGCCTCATGGAGGGGGGCGGCTATGACGCGATCCTGCTGGACGTGGACAACGGACCGGAGGGCCTGACCCGCGCGGACAATGACGAGTTGTACAGCGAAGCCGGCCTCCACGCCACCCGCTCCGCCCTGACCCCCGGCGGCGTGCTGGCCATCTGGTCAGCCCATCCCGACAAGCGGTTTGCGAAACGGATGCAGGGGGCGGGGTTTGCGGTGGAGGAGGTTGCGGTCAGGGCTGGGAGAAAGCGCGGGGCGCGGCATGTGGTTTGGGTTGGATGTAAAGGATTTGATAATGAATAAAGAAACTCCAGAGGATTTAAATTCAGTATCAGAGCAGACAAAAAGCCTCTCTGCTCAACTGGATGGATTGTTAGAATTCATTGAATCCGAAATACTACCTGTTGATACCCCGCCTTCAGAGCGACCAATGAAAGCAATCATCTATCTATTTAAATTTGAAAAAATTGAAGTTGATACGAAAAATCAAACAAAAATAGATTCTACGAATTTCACTGAAAATATCGAAAGTCCAGCATTTCGCGCGATTTACGAAGCTGTGAGCTATTGGTATCAATGTCGAATTGGCCAATCAGCTGTACTGTCATCAGCTTCACGACTGTCAGGCATTATAATGATAAATGGTGTAATATTTCAGCTTGAAATGCCAAATCATCCAAGCGAAATTGCGGAGGAGGGCGAGACAGCATGGTGGATTTTTGAGGAAGGTTTGGTCCAAGGTGAAGATCCAACCTCTTGGATCGTAAATGGACCTGATTTGAGTTCGTTAAATGAGACGGCTAGAGAAACTGTTAAGGCCGAAGCTCTTTATATTTCTAGTTCTATGCGATACATAAATTTTCGAAATTCAACCAATGCAGACGATAGTGTGCGAAGTTTAATTGGCTCCACTATAAATTATCTTCAACAAGCTGCTATAAAAATGGTATCTTATGATCCTTCATTTATAGGCGGAGCATGGTTTGATTTGCAGATGGCGAATGAATGTGCTTTGAAAGCAGTTATTAGAGTAAATACTGGAAAGCACCCCCATAGTCATGATTTGAAGTATTTATTTGAAAAGTCGACGATTTCAAAAGAAATATTTGATATATCAATGCTTGATGACTGGCCAGATTTCAAAAATATAAGTGACTGGCGATATGGGTTGGGTAAATCATTGGGAATACAAGATACGTATATTGCATACAAAAAGTCTTTGAATTTGATAGTAGCTGCCATGGAGAAAGTTCCACTATCCATTAAGCCGGGCTTCCGCGTGCTTCTAAAATACAAACCTTGGAGCGCTACTAACGCAGCTGGAAAGCTTCGTAACTAAAAAAAGCCCCACCGTTTCCGGCAGGGCCTCCCAATCTTCAACGATACCTGAACCTCAATACCGATAATGCTCCGGCTTGAACGGCCCATCCGCGCTGACGCCGATATAGCCTGCCTGCTCGTCGCTCAGCTTCGACAATTTCACGCCGATGCGGTCGAGGTGGAGCCTCGCGACCTTCTCATCCAGATGCTTGGGCAGGATGTAGACGCCGGGCTGGTACTCGTCGCCCTTGGTCCACAGCTCGATCTGCGCCAGCACCTGGTTGGTGAAGGACGCGGACATCACGAAGGACGGGTGGCCCGTCGCGTTGCCCAGGTTCAGCAGGCGGCCCTGGGACAGCAGGATGATGCGGGAGCCCGACGGCATCTCGATCATGTCCACCTGGTCCTTGATATTGGTCCACTTGTGGTTCTTGAGCGCGGCGACCTGAATCTCGTTGTCGAAGTGCCCGATATTGCCGACGATCGCCATGTCTTTCATCTCACGCATGTGTTCGATGCGGATGACGTCCTTGTTGCCGGTGGTGGTGACGAAGACGTCGGCGGTTTTCACTGCGTCCTCCAGCGTCACAACCTCGAAGCCGTCCATCGCCGCTTGCAAGGCGCAGATCGGATCGACCTCCGTCACCTTGACCCGTGCACCCGCACCGGCCAGCGACGCGGCGGAGCCTTTGCCCACGTCGCCGTAACCGCAGACCACGGCGACCTTGCCCGCCATCATGGTATCGGTGGCGCGGCGGATGCCATCGACCAAGGATTCCTTGCAGCCGTACTTGTTGTCGAATTTCGACTTGGTCACGCTGTCGTTCACATTGATCGCGGGGAAGGGCAGCTGGCCCTTCTTGTGCAGATCGTACAGGCGGTGGACGCCGGTGGTGGTTTCCTCGGACACGCCGACGATGGCGTCGCGCGTCTTGGTGAAGAAGCCGGGCGTCTCAGCCATGCGCTTCTTGATCTGAGCGAAGATTGCCTCCTCCTCCTCCGAGGTGGGAACCTCGATCAGGTCCGTCTCACCCGCCTCGACCCGCGCGCCCAGCAGGACATAGAGCGTGGCGTCGCCGCCATCGTCCAGGATCATGTTCGCGCCTTCGGCAAACATGAAGGACTTGTCGAGGTAATCCCAATGCTCCTCCAGCGTCTGGCCCTTGACCGCGAAGACCGGCGTGCCGCCCGCCGCGATCGCCGCCGCCGCGTGATCCTGCGTCGAGAAGATGTTGCACGAGGCCCAGCGGACATCGGCGCCCAGCTCCACCAGAGTCTCGATCAGAACTGCGGTCTGGATCGTCATGTGCAGCGATCCGACGATGCGCGCACCCTTGAGCGGCTTGCTCTCGCCGAACTCGGCGCGGCAGGCCATAAGCCCCGGCATTTCCGTCTCCGCGATGTCGAGTTCCTTGCGCCCGTAATCGGCGAGAGAGATATCCTTGACGACGTAATCGTTGGCCATAACCTGCGGCTCCCTTAATTCATACTTGACGCGCACATAGCAAAAGCGGCCACGTCTCACAATGCAGACGATGCCGCAGGAGGTGATATGACGGAACGGGCTTGGCAACGGATGCTGTCGGGACGCAGGCTGGACCTGCTGGATCCCTCGCCCCTGGACGTGGAGATCGAGGATATCGCGCACGGTCTGGCCTTCGTCGCGCGGTGGAACGGGCAGACGCGGGGCGACTGGCCCTATTCCGTCGCCGAACATTCCCTGCTGGTGGATGATCTGTTTCATGAGATGAATCCCAAAAGCCCGGCCAGATGGCGGCTGGCGGCCCTCCTGCACGATGCGCCCGAATACGTGATCGGTGACATGATCTCTCCCGTGAAATCCGCTGTCGGGCCGGGATACAGGGCGATGGACATGCGGTTGACGGCGGCGGTGCATCAGCGCTTTGGCCTGCCGCCGGTTATTCCGCAAACGGTCAAGCAGCGGATCAAGCGGGCCGACAGGATCTCCGCCTGGGCGGAGGCAGTGCGCATCGCGGGCTTCACGAAAGCGGAGGCGAACCGCCTGTTCGGGGCACCGCGTCACAAACCGGCCGAGGCGATCCGCATCGACCTGCGCCCGCCCAGCGTGGTGAAGGATGCCTTTCTGGATCGATTCGCACAGCATATGGCCGCGATGTGAGCCGGGAGATCGAACTGGGCCTCAGCGCCGTTCTGGTCGGCGTGATCGAGGGGGAGCACCGCGCCGTTCCGCATGTGCTGACCCTGCCGGGGCCGGAGCTGCCGACGCGGGCCTTTGATCCCGAACGCCACGGCACGTTGGAGATGTCGCTGCGTGACTGGGTCGAAAGCGATACTGGCCATACCCTGTCGCATGTAGAGCAGCTCTACACCTTTGGCGATCGCGCCGGGGGCGAGGGGGCGCATCACGTCTCCATCGGGTATCTGGCGATCGTGCCGGGGCGCGAACGGCTGGAGGGGCAGGACTGGCGCGCCTGGGCGCAGTTCTTCCCGTGGGAGGATCGGCGCGAGGGGGTGCCCCCGACCCTGACCGACCTGTTGGAGCCGCGCCTGCGCAAATGGGCAGATACCTCAAACAAGCGGGACCGGTTGCGACTGTCCTTCGGGCTGGATGGGCATCCCTGGCGCGACGAACTGGTGCTGGAGCGCTACGAACTGCTGTATGAAGCGGGTCTGGTGGCGGAATATTTCAACGATCGCAGGCAGCCTGTTCCGGCCGAGATCGCAGGCACGGGCCGCCCCATGCCCCGCGATCACCGGCGTATCCTCGCGACCGGCATCGGGCGTCTGCGGGCGAAGCTGAAATACCGGCCCGTCCTGTTCGAGTTGATGCGTGAGACGTTCACCCTGTTTGAATTGCAAAGTGCTGCGGAGGCGGTATCTGGCCAGCTGCTGCACAAGCAGAACTTTCGCAGGATGATGATGCAATCCGGTCTGATCGAGCCGACGGGCGCGCAAACCAGCAGGCGCGGCGGTCGGCCCGCATCCGAATACCGCTTCGCTGCGGAAGCGGAGTGGGAACGACGTGTCAGTCCCGTCCGTTTCGGCGGGGCGCGGGTGCGCTGATCCCGGCTGGCTCCGCGCATTCCGGGCGATGCCCTCAGAAATCGCGGGAATAGCTGATCCCCACCGATGACGATCCCGACCCGGCCGAGATTCGGGCGTCGATCACCACGTTGCGGATCACGTCCAGCTCGATCACCACGGTGTTCTCTCCCGATCCGTCCAGCGCGGTTTCCGCGCCGATGAACACGCCCTGACTCAACGTCTTGCCCACGGTCAGGCTGGAGCCGTCACCCCCACTGCCCGCATCGAGTTGCAGCACATCCACGCCCAGGGCACCGCGGGCGACGTCGAACGGGCCGCTGTTGCCGGACAGCAATGTCGCCAGGCCCGAGGCAAGTTGCAGCGCCTGACCCGCGTTGAGGCTTTGCTGCGACTGACCGAACAGAAGCTGGGGCAGAACCTCCTCCTGCGGCAGGGCGGGTTGCGAGGCAAAGTCGATCTGCGGATCGCTGGCGGACCCGGAAATGATGATCTGTCCCGTCAGATCGTCATCGGTACGGCTTAGAACGATGTTCAGACGCGGGTCGATATTCGCCCCGCCGTCGAAGGTGATGACGCCTTCCTCCAGATCGAAGCTTCGCCCGATAAGCGAGAAGGTGCCGCGCAACCGCTCGATCTGCCCGGTGATCCGGGGCGATGCGGCGGTGCCGCGCACGTCCAGCGCCAGGGCCCATTCCGATTCCAGACCCCGGCCCCGCACGAACAGACCGTCTGCCGCGCGAATGTCGATGTTCAGGCTGATGGAGGTCGGGGCGCTTCTCTCCTCCTCCTCCTCCGGCTCACCGATGATGCGCACGTCGTCAAGGGTGACGATCTCGGGCGGGGTGGCGTTGACCAGCCGGAATTCGGCCCGGTCCACGTTCAGATCTCCCGCCACGTCAAGCGCGCTGAGTGGCCCGTTGACGCCGACCGTGCCGCTGATCTGCGCGGTCAGGTCATCGCGGCGGACCAGAACGGCGTCCTCCGCCACGAACTCCGACACCAGGGTCAGCGGGCCGTCGCCCGTGTCCAGGTTCAACGTGCCCGATACGAAGCCTTGCCCGCCATCGCTGCCCTGCACGACGAAGCCCAGATTGCCGTTCGGGTCGATATCGCTGATGATTGTCAGTTCCGTCAGGATCAGGCCCAAGTCCAGGTTCTCGTAGCGTCCATCGGACAGTGACACGTTGCCACCGACGCGGGGCGAGGCGAGCGTGCCGTCCACGTCCAGATCCAGCGTGGCGAGGCCGGACAGAATTTGGCCCGGTGCCGGTACGAATGCCCATAACGGGCGCACTTCGCCCGCCCACCGCACCGTAGCGCTGAGCGGTTGATTCATCGCGGGTTGCGGAATCGGGCTGCCCGCACGGGCGACCAGCGGCACCGATGCCTCGATCTGGAAAGGTTCCTCGAAACCTCCGTTGACGATCACCCCCGCATCCACGACCCGGCCGTTCCAGTCGGCTTCGAAGACGGCATCGACCGTCAGCCCTTCCTCCAGCACGTCGGAGCCGACGAAATTCACCAGCGTTCCGTTCAGCGTGGCACTGGCGCGCGACGGGCGCGTGTCGAATTGCGCTGTCGCGTCCAGACGCCCGGCGACAACGGGCACGCCCAGTTCCTCGACCAGGGTTTCGAGATCTACCCCGTTCGCCTGCAGCGATCCGACCAGCCCTCCACCGATCAATTGCACGGATCCTGTCAGCATTCCTGCGCCGGGCAGGCGGATCGCGATATCATCGGCTCGCACAGCACCGCCCGCAATGGACAGTTGCAGCGGGCGCTCCAGCGAAATCCGCGCGTCGCCCACCGTTGTATTCAGGGTGGAGACGCTGACATTCGTCGCCCCGCCCTGCATTGCGACCTGCGCGCACGTGTCCAGTGTTAGCGGTTTTTCCAGTGCCGTACCCGTAGCCGCAACGCCGACCGTCAGGTCAGAGAGAGGTCCGTTTGCGTCGATATCCGCCGTGGTGATCTGCGCGGCGCCAAGGTCGAGCCCCTCGACCGCCACATCGGCGGCAATGCCCGGATCACCCCCCAGCAGGTCCGTGGCGTCGGCTTCAATCCGGGTGCTGGCTGCCGTGATCGCACCGGTTCCGGCACCGTTGAGGTTCAGGGATACAGTCGCATCCTGCCGCCCGCCGCGCGGCGTTAGGGTGATACGCCCCGAACCCGTGCCGTCCAGATCGGCCAGCGGGATCAGCGACAGATCGGCGCGCGACAGGTCCAGCGTCGCCTCGGTCAGCAAGGTGGCCAGATCGACATCGGCGCGGCCAGACAGCCGTTGCCCGACCAGCGTGCCGTCGAGGTCACGCAAGGTCAGCGCTCCGTCCGACAGCGCGATATCAGCCGTGACATCCGTGTTCGCCATCGTGCCGTCGCTGCCGATCAGGGCGATATTCGCCGCGATGTCGTCGCTCAGCACGACCTCATGTTCCAGTGCGATGGTGCCCAGCGGCGTTCCCGCCACGCTCAACCCGCGCACGCCGGCCGACCCGTCGATCCGCATCGGTTCGCCCAGCGAGACTGTGCCCTCAGCCCGCAGCACACCGCTGGCCTGAATATCGTAGGCACGGGCCAGATCGGCAATGTTGGTCGAGCGCAGCGCGTAGTCCAGCACCTGCCCGCCCTCACGCGGCGTCAGGGTGCCGCTCAACGCGTCGGAGGTCAGGTCGGCCTCAGCGGTGACCAATGCGGAATCGGTCATCCGCGCGGTGGCGTCCAGCGTGACGGGGCCGAGGATTTCGGGCGTCAGCCTGTCCACGCGCAGACCCGCCATTTCGGCATTCGCGGCGACGGTATAATCGTCGAGCGGGCCGTCCAGGCTCAGCCGGATCTCGGCGGCTGCGATATCGGCAAGCTCACCATAGGCACCGCCGCGCAGGTCCGTCTGGACCTCGGCGTCGATCACATCGTCAATGCGCGCGACCTCCGCCGTGAGGGTCAGCGCTCCTTCGAGCGGTTGACCGAAGGCCTCGGCCAGGGGGGCGAGGCGCGGCACCTCGGCATCCAGCCTGGCCGACAGATCGCCGCCATCAATGGCGTATTGCGCCGCGCCCGTCGCATCCACGGCGCGGCTGGTCAGGTCGATACGTTTCAGGTCGAGCACTCCGTCCGCGAACAGCAGTTCCGTTTCCAGCCGCACGGGCCCGATGACGTCGGCGGATACGTCCATGGCGCTCAACCGTTCGGCATCCAGCGCGCCGCGCACGGTATAGCCCGCCTCGGCCCCGCCCACCACGCTGGCATTCAGGTTCAGCCGATCGGCACGGGCGATATCGGCGAAGCGCGGCTCCAGCACTTGCGCCGTCGTGGTGGCGGACAGGACACCTTCGGACACCGTTCCCTCAGCCCGCAGATCCAGCCGCCCCGAGGCGTCGATGCCGTAGGCCTGCGCGAACGGTTCCGCCTCCTGGGTCTGGACCCGCGCCTCAAACTGCGCGAGGCCTGTTTCACGCTCCTGCGTGGCGCTCAGATCAATGTCGAGCGGGGTGGAGCGCAGGGTGAAACTGTTGAGCGTCAGGGTTTGTGTGCCGAGAGTGGCCTGGGCCTCGATCTCAGCGGGGCCGATCAGACCTGCCTCCAGCTCATCGAGGCGCAGCCCGGTGGCGGTGCCGTCCAGATTGATGCTGATATCCTCACCCTGCTGGCCGAGCTCGACCACCAGATCGAATCGCTCCAGATCGGCGGGCGGGCTGCGGAAATCCGCGATGCGCCCGGACAGGCGACCGTCCAGAACGCCCTCATTGCGCTGTACGCGCCCGATCAGCGCCAGTTCGCCTGTGGCCTCCTGACCGTAGGACCGGGCAATCGGCGCCACGCTGTCGGTGGACAGGTCGATGGACAGGTCGGCATTCTGAAAGGACAGATCGGTGCGCCCCTCGGCCGAGAAGGAGATCAGCGGGCTGTCCAGACGGGCGGTGTTCAGCTCCACCAGATCCCCCTCCTGCACCACATCTATGCGCAGGGTCGCCTCGCCCAGCGTGTCGGCATCGACCTGATCCAGCCGCAGACCGGTTCCCATGCCGTCGGCGGTGAAGCGCAGCCGTTCGTCCAGACGTCGGGCGTTCAGGGTCAGGGTCACACGTTCGGCATCGACCAGAGCGGATCGGAAGTCGATCAGCGCGCTTTGCCCCTGTGCGGTCAGGTCATCCGGCGGGCCAGTGACCTGACCCTCGAAAGTGAACCCCGCGAAGGCCACGCCATCCACCAGGTTGGACAATTCGCGGTTTCCCTCCACCCTGATCGCCAGATCGCTGGCCTGCGTTGTCAGATCGAAACTGCCGGTGCCGTTCAGTTGCAGGGCCGGGCTGTCCAGTTCCAGCGCGTCGATGCGCAGCACGCGATCCGCGCCCTGCACGATCGCGACATCCAGTTCCGCACGCTCACCAGTGACGGCGCGGATGGAGGGGGACATTTCCGGCCCGGGAACCAGGACGAAATCCGCCGTGACACCCAGCGGTTCGACATAGCTGACCACGGCCGCGCCCTCCGCCTCGAACACGTCGTCGGTTTCGGCGTCGAAGGTCAGTTGCCAATTGTCGCGCGGGCCGTTGCCGCTGAGTTGCACGGCACTGGCGCTGTCCTCGGGAAAACCGGCAAGCATGGCGACGACGCCGCCAGCGGATTCACGCGCGATCAGATCCACGGCCAGCGTTTCCGCCGCGAAATCACGCAGATAGGTTAGGTCGATTTCCCCGTCGATATCGTCGGTCCGGGTTATGGTCAGTTCCAGACGCTGCTCGTCCCCCTGATCGCGGGCCGAACCATGACCGTCGAATGTCAGGCTCTGCCCCAGAACGTCGGGTCCGATGCGGATATCCTCCAGGGTCATCTGGTCTAGGCTGACCGGAATGGGCGCGCGGGGCCAGTCGAAGGGCGACGGGGTGCCCTGCGTCTGTTGCACGTCCAGCTCGGGCGCCTCGGCGTTGGGAGATGGAAGGCGCTGCATGTCCAGACCGCGAATGATGATCCGTTCCAGTTCCAGTTGTCCGCGCAGAATGGCTGAGGAATTCCAGTCCACCACCAACTGTTCGATGGTCAGCCAGACGCCGGTGCCGTCGGAGATCTCCACCCCGTTCAGACGCGTCGCGCCCTCGGCATCCTCAACCAGATCGGCGGTAATCTCGAAACTGCCGGGCGAGGAAATCTGGCTCAGCGCGAATTGCACCAGCCGGTTGTCCAGATCGAAGATCGAGGTCTGGGCCACGGCGGGAAGGCTCAGCGTCAGCCAGATCAGCAGGGTGGTCAGAATACGCATCAAAAGGCCTGCCCGATTGCGAGGTAGAACTGGAACCCGTCCTCATCCGCGTCGGGATCGAGGGGGAAGGCGAAATCGGCCCGTACAGGCCCGATGGGTGAGTAGTACCGCACGCCCAGCCCCATGGCCGCGCGCAGATCGTCGAATTCCGGCGACACATTGTCGGAGACCTGCCCCGCCTCGGCAAAGACCACGCCGCCCAGATCGCCCCGGACGGGAAAGCGCAATTCGGTTCCGATCTCGACCGCCGACAGACCGCCGCGCGCATCGCCGTCGGAATCCTCGGGGCCCAGTGAGCGGCTGGCGTAGCCGCGCACCGATCCGCCACCCCCGGCGAACAGGCGTCGGGTGATCGGCACGTCGAACACGTCTTCCGCGATGATCGAGCCGATGCGCAGGCGTGAGGCCAGAACGAATGTCTGTTCCTCGTTCAGTGGCAGATAGTTCGCGATGCGGCCGTCGATCCGCACGAAGGACACGCTGTCGCCGTCCACCTCCCCCCCGAAGGGTGAGAGGGTCAGCCGCCCGCGAATGCCTTCGCGCGGGTCCAGCGGGTCGCCGGTATTGTCATAGGCCACGAACAGCGGGAACCCCAGAACGGAGATTTCGGTATCGATGCCGTCTTCGACCACATCGGATACTTCCAGAATGGTGGACGCGCCCGCGCGCCACTCCTCGCTCAACTCCCGCTCCACCCCGGCCCCAATGGTGAAGATGTCGCCGCTATAGGCATCCTCGTCGATATTGGCATATTTCGCGGCAAGGGTCAGGACCTGCCCGTCGCGCCCGAATTGCGGGATGCGGAAACTCAGCCCGGCCGAGCTGTTCTCAGTGCCCAGTTCGACCTCGAACAGGCCATTTTCATTGCGGCCCAGCAGGTTGCGATGCTCCAGCGAGGCATTCAGGGTGACGCCCACATCCGTGTCGTATCGCAGCCCGACGGTGCCGGTGCGCGGCTTGCGCTCATCCACCGTCACCGTGATCGGCAGAGCGGCGGTGCCGGGCGATTCCTCGGGCGGTTCGGCGGTGACGGTGTTGAACAGTTCCGTCCGCACGAGGTCCTGCTGAAATTCCGCGAGGGTCAGCGCATCATAGATCTGCCCCGGCTGCCAGGTGATATAGGTGTCGAGATATTCCTCCTCGACCGCGCTCAACCCGACATAGCTGACGGAGCCGAAGGTGTGGGGTTGTCCGGCATCAATCCTCGAGCGTACGGACAAGGAGCCATCTGCAGGGTCGGCGACGGCCTCCCGATCAACATAGCGCGCATAGGCGTAGCCCTTACCGCGCAAGGTGGCGATGGCGGCGTCCTCGGCCTCCAATATCAGGATCGCTTGCGCCCGTTCCCCGATCGGAGACCCCAGTTCGGCAGGGGGGGGCAGGGTCGGCTGGGTGACGCTGCCGTTCAGATCGAAGGCATGTTCGCGCAATTCATAGGCCGTGCCCGGCATGATGATCAGTTCGACATTCAGAACCTCGTCATCGGTGCCGCCGGTCACGACGCGCGTAACCTCGGGGGTGTAGTACCCCTCGGATTGCAGAAGCGATTTCAGCGTGTCGATATCGTTGTCCGCGCGCCGCCGCAGAAAGGCGGGCGAGGCGGCGCCGTCCTCCTGCCGCCGGTAGAGTTGCAGCGTCTCCTCGGCCAGATCGACGACATCCTGCGTCGGGGCACCGGTCAGCGTGACCGTGTAATCGACGCTTTCCGCGGTCGGAGGCACGACGAAGCCCAGGTCATCCTTTCCGCAGGCGGCGACAGTCAGAACGATCAGCAGGGAGGTCAGAATTCGCAACACCAGGGAACGCTCCGATACATTTGGGTCTGTGATAAACCCTATTCAGATCAACGCGACGATGCACCATCAAACGTGCGAACCCGACTGCCGTGCGGCTGCAAGTTCCGCACACATTCGCGTAGGGTCACACCGGCGGAATTTCGCCGGTGTGACTGTCTTCATCGCAGGTGTTGCGGTTGGCAGGGAGCTAGGCCTGTGTTTCGGGCAACATGCGGAAAAACAGCGCCTGGTCGATCAGAACGCGCAGCTTGCGCTCCTCGAACGGTTTGGTGATGACGAAGGCAGGCTCGCGACGCTCCCCCGTCAGCAGGCGCTGGGGATAGGCGGTGATGAAGATCACCGGCATGTCGGCGCCACTGGCCTCCAGAATCTCGTCCACCGCCTCGATCCCGCTGGACCCGTCGGCCAGACGCACATCGGCCAGGATCAGATCCGGCGTCAGGTCGTTCACCGCGGCGATCGCCTCGGCATGGGTGCGCGCGACGGAGATGACATCATGCCCCAACCCCTCCACGATATTGCTGAGGTCCATCGCGATCAGCGGCTCATCCTCGATGATCAGCACGCGCGATCGTTGCTCGCTTTCCAGTTCGGACATGCCGATCTCGACCAGCTCCTGCGCCTCGTCGCTGGAAACGCGCATGATCCGGGCGATGTCGCCATGGCCGAAATCCTCCAGCAAGCGCAGCAGGAGGGCCTCACGCGTGCGCGGGGTCAGGGTGGACAGGCGGCCCTGCATCACGGCCTCCCGCGCGGAGCCTTCGCTGGTATCGCTTGAAACATCCGCCCCGGTCGAGCGCCAGATGCCGCCGAATACCTCGAACAGGGTGCGTTTGGGGTCGCCGCCCTGCTCCATCACGGTGGGATCCGCCAGGATCGCCTCCAGCGTCGCGGCCGCGTAGGCGTCGCCCGCGTGTTGCGATCCGCACAAGGCGCGTGCGTAGCGTCGCAGTTCGGGCAACACCTCACCAATTTTGTCGTTCATGCTCATGTCCGTCCCCCGGAATTCAAGAAGGTTGCGAAGTCAGGCGTTTCCTTTGGAACGAACTGCCCTAACTTGTCGTTGTGAGTGTAGAGCCGTACACGTGGCGGTCAAACATGTAGGCGACAAGAAAAAACGGGACAGGCCGCCATGACGGGACAGGATTCGAAGATGAACAACGACAGCGAGCGGCGGATCGAGGCCAATCTCAAGAAGGTCTACGAGGAAAGCATGAACGAACCCATGTCCGACCAGCTCGCCAACCTCGTCGCGCAGCTGCGTGAAAAAGCCCAACCGGGCAATGGCGGTGCGGCAGATGGCTGATATGACCTTCGAGGAGGGCGTCGTGAACCTGGTTCCCGACCTCCGAGCCTTCGGGCGATCGCTCACCCGCGAACATGCCCGCGCCGACGATCTGGTGCAGGACACCATCGTCAAGGCATTGTCGAACAAGGAAAAATTCAAGGAAGGCACCAACCTGCGTGCCTGGCTTTTCACGATCCTGCGCAACACTTTCTATTCGGGAAAGCGCAAGCAGAAGTGGGAAGTGGAGGACGTTGACGGCGTCTATACCGAACGGTTGAGCGTAAAGCCCGCGCAGGACGGCGTGATGGAGCTTTCGGATTTCCGCAAGGCGTTTGAGACTTTGCCCCCCGATCAAAGGGAAAGCCTGATGCTCGTCGGTGCTGCGGGTATGTCCTATGACGAGGCAGCGGAGATTTGCGATTGCGCCGTGGGGACTGTCAAAAGCCGCGTGAACCGTGCGCGCGCGCGTCTTGCCGATATGCTTCAAATGCGTGAGGATGAACCGGGCCTGACCGATGGCGCAACACTGGCTGCGATGGTCGACATTCGCAGCGCCTGATTTTCAACCAAGACCGAGTTTTTCAACCAAGACCGAGGAGACTACAATGTCCAAGATCACTGCAACCATCTCCAGCTTCGTTCTGGCCGCCGCCGTTTTGGCAGGCTGCAACACCGTAGCCGGCGCCGGTGAGGATATTCAGCAGGGTGGCAACGCCATCGAGGATGCAGCGCAAGACGCCGCCAACTGAGTTTTCAGGGCTGAGTTTTCCATGGCCGGGCGCACGCCGTCCGGCCATGTCTGCCCACATATACCCCAGCCATGACTACATCGCGCGGACCAGCACCAGGCTGAGCCAGGGCGATGCGATCAGTACCGCCACCCGGATCAGATCGCTGACCACGAAGGGCATGACACCGGCATAGGTGCGCCTTATCGGAATCTCCCGCGCCAATGCGTTGATGATGAACAAATTCATCCCCACGGGCGGTGTTATCAGCCCGACCTCCACCACGATCAACACCAGTATCCCGAACCAGATCGCCGTCTCATCCGGGGTCAGCCCGAATTCGAGGCTTTGCACGATGGGAAAGAAAATCGGGATCGTCAGCAAAATCATGCTCAGCGAATCCATGACACAGCCGAAGATCAGATATGTCGCCAGCATCAGCAGCAACACCACCATCGGGCTGAACCCTGCGGTCACCACCCAATCGGCCAGCGCCTGAGGTGTTCGGGTGAAGGCGAGGAAGGTGTTGAACACCTGTGCCCCGAACAGGATGAGGTAGATCATGCCTGTCGCCTGCGCCGCCTCCAGAATGCTGGTGGTAAAGCTGCGCCTGTCCAGGCCGCCGGTCAGCAGACCGTATAATCCCGTCAGAACCGCGCCGACCGCCGCCCCCTCGATCGGGGTGAACAGCGCCTGTCGCCCCGGTTTCAGCCAGTTCCAGTCAGCCGCGATCCCGCCGATCACCAGCACGAAGACAGCCACCACCGGCCAGACACGAACCAGCGATGACCGGCGCACGGCCCATGGCTGGCGCGGCATCCGCTGGGCCGCATCGGGCCGCAGCGCGACATATATCATGACGACGAGGATATATCCCGCCACCGCCAGCAATCCCGGCAGGATTGCCGCCGCGAACATCTTCTCGATATTCTGCTCGGTCAGAATGGCGTAGATCACCAGAATGATCGAAGGCGGTATCAGGATGCCCAGCGTTCCGCCCGCCGCCAGCACGCCGGTGGCCAGCGGGTCGGAATAGCCGTATCTCTTCATCTCGGGCAGGGCGACCTGTCCCATGGTTGAGGCCGTGGCCAGCGAAGACCCCGACACCGCGCCGAATCCGGCGCAGGCACCGACCGCCGCGATCGCGATGCCGCCGGGCCGGTGGCCCAGCCAGTCCGCAGTGGCGCGGAACAACCGTTCGGACATACCGGATTTCGACGCGAATTGTCCCATCAGCAGAAACAACGGCACGATGCTGAGCGAGTAGGAGGCGAAGGCGTCCCAAGTCACGCTCTTGAGCAGGTTCATCATCGGATCGGGGGAGCCGCGCAGGATCCACACGCCCACGAAGCCGGTAATCGCCATCGCCGCCGCAATCGGGATGCGTATCGCGATCATGCCCAGCATGGTCCCGAAGCCGAGTATGGCAAGCTCCACCCCGCTCATCGCAGAACCTCGTTCAGGGATTGCCAGACGGAATGCAGCGTCACCACCGCGAATAGCCCCGCCCCCAGCGATCCGGCTGCGTAGCCCCACCAGACGGGCAGGTTCAACTCATATGTCGCCTCGACCCAGCAATAGGGCTGGGCGACGCCGGTCATGTTCCACAACCAGCCGAACAGGGGGTCCGACGGGTCGGCACAGAACTTGTCGATCATGCCCGCCCAAAGCTGCCGTGCTATCAGAACCGCGACCGCACCCAACGCGATGTCGCCCAACAGACGCAACGCGGCCTGCACGCGCGGGGAAAACCGCTCGACCAGCAGATCGACGGTCACGTGGCCCCGCCTGATCTGGCACCATGGCAGGAAGCTGAACACCGCAATGGCGCAGCCGATCTGGACCAGCTCGAAATCGCCCCGCACCGGGCCCAGCCCATACCCCGCCAGCGCCCGCCCGATGACGGAGATCACGGTCATTCCCGCAATCCCGGCCAGCACCAGTCCGCCGAGCAGCGCCGCGCCCATGGAAAGGGAGCTCATAAACCGGCCAAACCGCTTCTGCGCCTGTGGTGCAAGTGCCGCCATACCCACCTCCCGTCCGTTCGTGCCGCTCAGGGGCCTGAACGGACGGCCTGTGTCAAGTCGTGAGGTCTACCCAGGCCGGCACGATATCGCCGGGCGCGGCACGGGCCGCGTGCACGCCCCGTGCTATCGCGCGGGCCAGACAGATCGCTGCGGCATGGCCCAGAAGCAGCGGATCCGCCGCGTCCTTCGCCCCTGTCGCCGCGGCGAAGACCAGATCGCCATCCATCGGCGTGTGCGACGGCACGATCGCGCGTGCCATGCCATCATGCGCCGCAACCGCCATGCGGGTGCACCCGGCCTTGTCGAGGGTCGCATCCGTCGCGACAATGGCGATGGTGGTGTTGGCGCGCTCGAAGACCTCCGCCTTGGTGCGGAACGTATCGGCGAGCGAGGGCGGGGCCCCGGTGCCCAATCCGCCGAATTCCTCTCCGATCTCGAACGGGGCCGCCCAGAACCGCCGCCCGTCACTGGTCACATTGCCCAGCGAATTTACCGCGACCACGGCCCCCACGACATGTCCAGATGGCAGGCGGAGCGAGGCCGACCCCAACCCGCCCTTCAACCGCCCCGCGATGGCACCCGATCCGGCCCCGGCCGAGCCGAGGGCGAACTCGGCCCCTGCCTGCCGATACGCCATCGCGCCCAGGGCACGATAGGGGTTCACGCTCCACGATTTGTCCCCCCCATTGATCAGATCGAACAGGATCGCGGCGGGCACGATCGGTACGCGCGCCGGTCCGACGCTAAATCCGCGCCCGTCCGCCGCCAGCGCGTCCATCACGCCCGCCCCGGCATCCAGACCGAAGGCAGAGCCCCCCGACAGCACCAGCGCATCGACCGCCTGCACCGATTTGTCCGGGGCCAGCAGGTCCGTCTCCCGCGTGCCGGGGGCGCCGCCCATCACATGCACACCGCAGGTCAGCGGCGCGTCCCCCAGCAGGACGGTGCAGCCGGTCCGAACGGTGTCGTCCTGCGCGTTGCCGACGCGCAGCCCCTCAACATCGGTGATCAGATTGCGCGGGCCGGGTTCATATGCAGCGACCACCGTCCACCTCCATCGCGACACCCGTAATCATGCTCGCCTCGTCCGAGGCCAGGAAGCAGGCGGCATTTCCCATATCCTCGGGCGTGGAAAACCGGCCGAGCGGAATGGTGGCGAGGAATTTCGCGCGCATCTCCGGCGTATCCTCCCCCATGAAGCTCTTGAGCAAGGGCGTTTCCCCCGCCACGGGGTTCAGTGCGTTGACGCGGATGCCGAACGGGGCCAGCTCGACCGCCATCGCCTTGGTGGCGGTGATCACCCAGCCCTTTGAGGCATTGTACCAGTTGAGGTTGGGGCGCGGGCTGACCCCGGCGGTGGAGGCGACGTTGATGAAAACCCCCGACCCACGGGTCTTCATGTCAGGGACGAAGGCGCGCGCGGTCAGGTAGATCGACTTGACGTTGACCCGCAGAACCCGATCGAATTCGTCCTCCGTCACCTCCTCCATCGGTTTGGGCAGATGGGTGACGCCTGCATTGTTGATGAGGATATCCGGCGTGCCGAAGATCGCCTGCGCCTCGGTCGCCAGCCGCGCCACGCTGTCCGCCTCACCGATATCGACCTGAATGGCATCGCAGCCCAGTTCGCCCGCGACGGCCTGCGCGGCGTCGCTGTCAATATCCGCGATGATGATCCGGGCCCCCTCGGTTGCGAATTTCCGCGCGATGCCGGCGCCGAAACCGGACGCGCCGCCGGTGATGATGGCCGTCTTGTCCTTCAATCGCATGAGCGTGCCCTTCCTGCGTTCCCAAATTTTCCTGCCGGTGCCGCCTGTCCGTGCCGCGCCTGTGAGCGTCGTGCAGGCTGCATCCCGGTCAGGTCAGCGGCCCGTACCATGCGGCAGTGGCGATCTGTCCGGTTAGGGTGAGCCAATCGTGCGCAGGGCGAAAGGTCAAGTTTACCTTTGTTGGCTCAGACTGTGCTGGCCCAGACTGCCGGGCAGAGTCGCTTGCCGGCAAGGTTGATACCCGATCAGAGGCGGTCGCGCAGGGCATACCAGCTCATCGCGAGGGCCAGCAGCGGTGTGCGCCAGCGGCGCGGTCCGGGAAAGGCACGATGCGCAAGGCGGGCCATCGTGTCGAAGCGCGGACTGTCGCCGGTGATCGCCTCGGCCATCAGCGCGCCGGACAGCGTGGCCAGTGCGACGCCATGCCCCGAATAGCCCGAGGCGGACATCACGCCGTCCTGCAATCGCCGCAGATAGGGCAGCCGCGACAGGGTGATCGCCAGCGTTCCGCCCCATGCGTGGGTGATCTTCGCGTCGGCAAGCTGGGGAAAGATCTCGATCATCGGCTTTCGTGCCTTCGCAGCCAGATCGCGGGGAAAGCGGTAGGAATAGCTTTCGCCGCCACCGAACAGCATCCGGTTATCCCGGCTGAGGCGGAAATAGTTCACCACGAACTTGCTGTCGGCCACGGCCTCGTTGTGGGGGATCAGTTCGCGAGCCAGTGCCTCGCCCAGCGGTTCGGTCGCGACGATGTAATTGTTGATCGGCATGACATGGCGCGAAACCTGATCGTCCAGCCCGCCCAGATAGCCGTTGCAGGCCAGAACGACGTGATCGGCGGTGATCTGGCCGCCGGGGGTTTGCAGGACGCGGCCATCGCGCGACGTGACGGGCGTGTTCTCATGTATCGTCACGCCTGCGGTGCGCGCCGCTGTGGCCAGACCCAGCGCGTAGTTCAAGGGGTGCAGATGCGCGCCGTCCGGGTCGTGCAGGCCCGAGTAATAAGCCTGCGTTCCCAGCCGTTCGCGCACCGCCCCGGCGTCGAGGTATTGCAGCGCCGTGTTGTAGTGACGGTTCATATGCTCGACATAGGCGCGGGTGCCAGCGGCATAGCGTTGGCGGTGATCGGTATAGGTGATGCCGGGGGTCAGGTCGCAGGGGATCGTGTGCCTGGCAATTAGGGATTTGACCAATTCGCGCGCGTCCTGCCCGATGGCCCACAGGTCACGCGCCATGTCGTGGCCCAGACTTTCCTCCAGCTCGGGCTGGTTGATGCGTTGCCCCGATCCGATCTGCCCGCCATTGCGCCCCGACGCGCCCCAGCCCACGCGGTGCGCATCGACCAGCACAACCTGCCGCCCGGCCTGCGCCAGATGCAGCGCCGCGCTGAGCCCGGTATAGCCGGCACCGACCACGGCGACCTGGGTCTGGATGTCGCGGTCCAGAGCCGTGGCAATGGGGCGCGGGACCGCCGTGTCGGCATACCAACTGGGTGGATAGGTCCCCGGAATGTCGTTGGCGTAGAGCAGGTTCACGCGGTGAACGCCCCCTCGGCCCTGGCCGTGGCCATCCCCTCATCCAGGGATTTCCAGGCAAGTTCGACCAATGTGTCGATCTCGGAATCCGAGATGGTCAGCGGCGGCGAGATGATCATCTTGTCCCCCACATGACGCATGACCAGACCATTGGCGAAGCAGCGGTCGCGGGTCATCAGGCCGACCGTCCCCTCATTCGCGAAGGCCGCGCGGGCAGGCGCGTCGGGTGTCAGCTCCAGCGCGCCCATCATGCCGACCATCCGCGCCTCACCCACCATCGGGTGATCGGCGAGGGAGGACCATTTTTTCTTCAGATACGGCCCGGTATGGTCGCGAACCCGATCCACGATGCCTTCCTCCTCAAGAATACGGATATTCTCCAACGCGACCGCCGCCGCGACAGGGTGCGAGGAATACGTGTAACCGTGGTTGAACTCGCCGCCATCCTCGATGACCTGCGCCACGCTTTCGCGGATGATCGAACCGCCGATGGGCTGATAGCCCGACGACAGCCCCTTGGCGATGGTCATGATGTCGGGGTCGATGTCGTAGGTCTGTGAGCCGAACCAGTTGCCCGTTCGCCCGAAGCCGCAGATCACCTCATCCGCGATCAGCAGGATGTCACGCTCCCGGCAGATGCGAGAGATTTCGGGCCAGTAGGTTTCGGGCGGAACGATGACGCCGCCCGCGCCCTGCACGGGTTCCGCAATGAAGGCACCGACATTGTCCTGCCCCAACCGGTCGATCATCTGGTCGAGTTGCGCGGCACGGATGCGGCCGAACTCCTCGGGCGAGTGATCGCCGCCCTCGGCCCACCAGTGCGGCTGGTCGATATGCACGATATCGGGGATCGGCATCCCGCCCTGCGCGTGCATTCCGGCCATGCCGCCCAGCGATGCCGCCCCCATGGTCGAGCCGTGATAGCCGTTCTTGCGCGCGATGATCGTCCGCTTGTTCGGCTTGCCCATCAATGCCCAGTAATGGCGGACGAGGCGAATGTTGGTGTCGTTCGCCTCGGACCCCGAACCGGCATAGAACACCCGGTTCTTGTCGCCCGGCGCGATCTGCGCCAGCTTCGCGGACAGGGCCACGGCGGGCGGGTGTGTGGTCATGAAGAAGGTGTTGTAGAAGGGAAGCTGCTGCATCTGGCGGGCCGCGACCTCGGCCAGTTCATGCCGGCCATAGCCGATATTCACGCACCAAAGCCCCGCCATACCGTCCAGGATGCGCTTGCCCTCGCTGTCAGTCAGCCAGCAGCCATCGGCCTGCGTGATGACGCGCGCGCCCTTGGCCCGCATCTGGGCGGTGTCCGAAAACGGATGGATGTGATGCGCGGCATCCAGGGCCTGCATTTCCGTGGTGGGGGGGTGGTTGTCCTTGGGTGCCATGCGACTCGCTCCTTTGGCGCGAGAGTGGCGCGGCGCGGCGGCGAAGGAAAGAGGTGGTGAGAGCCCGCGACGCGGATATTTGGCATCACCGCGCGGGAACGGCGCGGCGCGCGGGCTTGACCGACATGGCCACACGGCCTTAGTGAAGCCGGTCATTCCGGGTCAAGGAGCAGGAACATGGGTTTCAAATGTGGTATCGTGGGCCTGCCCAATGTGGGCAAATCGACGCTCTTCAACGCGCTGACGCGCACGGCGGCGGCGCAGGCGGCGAACTTTCCGTTCTGTACCATCGAACCGAATGTCGGTGAGGTTTCGGTGCCCGATGAGCGCCTGAACAAGCTGGCTGCCATCGCGCAATCGAAAAGCGTGATCCCCGCCCGCCTGACCTTCGTGGACATTGCCGGTCTGGTAAAGGGTGCCAGCAAGGGGGAGGGGCTGGGCAACCAGTTCCTCGCCAATATTCGCGAAACCGATGCCATCGCCCATGTGCTGCGCTGTTTCGAGGATGACGACATCACCCATGTGGACGGGCGCGTCGATCCCGTCGCGGATGCCGAGGTGATCGAGACGGAACTGATGCTCGCCGATCTGGAGAGCATCGAGAAGCGGCTTTCCAATCTGCAACGCAAGATCAAGAGCGGCGACAAGGATGCCAAGGCTCAGGTCGAGCTGTTGGCCAAGGCCAAAGCCGCAATCGACGAGGGGCGCCCCGCCCGCACGGTCGAGGTGGACGAGGATGAGCGCAAGGCCTGGGACATGCTGCAACTGCTCAGCGCGAAGCCGGTCCTGTATGTTTGCAATGTGGAGGAATCCTCAGCCGCGCAGGGCAATGCCCAATCCGCCAGGGTGGCGGAAATGGCGGCGGCGCAGGGCGCTGTCTCCGTCGTGATCTCCGCCGCGATCGAGGAGGAGATCAGCCAGCTCGACGATGCGGAGCGTAACGAGTTCCTCGACGATATGGGGTTGGAGGAGGCCGGTCTGGACCGGTTGATCCGCGCGGGCTACGGCCTGCTGAACCTGCAGACATATTTCACCGTCGGGCCGAAGGAAGCGCGCGCCTGGACCATTCACGAGGGCACAAAGGCACCGCAGGCCGCCGGCGTGATCCACGGCGATTTCGAACGCGGCTTCATCCGGGCGGAAACCATTGCCTATGAGGATTTCGTGACCCTTGGCGGCGAACAGAAAGCCAAGGAAGCAGGCAAGATGCGCGCCGAGGGAAAGGCCTATACCGTCGCGGATGGCGACGTTCTGCACTTCCTGTTCAATACCTGATCGCGCGACCCGGGTCAGCAAGCCGATATTTGCGACCCGGTGATGGCGAACGCGATGCAGGCAAACGTGGTGAAAACGGCTCCGCGCCATGGCCGGTCGGGGGGGGTCACCGTCTCAACCGCGATGTGCGACCCGGTGGGACAGCAGCAGGTGCAGCAGGGCGATCACGGCGACCCCCGCGCCGATCAGGCCCAGCGAATCCGGCCCCAGCACCCCGATTGCCATCGCCCCGATCGAGGAACCGATCGTCGCCCCCAGATAGATCGCCGCCGCGTTCAGGGCCAGACTGACCGTGGGCGGGTTGCCGGACATGCGCACGACGCGCACCTGCTGCCCCGCGACGAAGGACCACCCGGCCACCGCGAACAGGATCATGACTCCCGCCAGCATCCAGTCCGCATAGGGCAGGAAGCTGAAAGCGGGCATGATCGCGATCTGCAACAGGCACAGCGTGCCGAGGGTGCGCAGCGGCCCGATCCGGTCCGCCATCCACCCCCCCAGGTAGTTGCCCACGACCGCCCCCGCCCCGAACAGGATCAGCAGGAACGTGATGCCGTCACGTTCGTAGCCCATGCGCGATTCCAGCAACGGCGCGATATTGGTGTAGATAACGTAGATGGAGCCCAGAAAGCTGGTGGTGAACCCGATGACCAGCAGCCCGCGCCAGTTTGCCAGCGCCTCACCCAGACTGTGCAGGCCCGTGACCTCGAACGGCAAATCGTGGGGCACGAACCGCGCAATACCCGCTATGCATACGATGCTGAGCACGGCGACAAGCCAGAAGGCCGATTGCCAGCCGAAGGTGTAGCCGATCCACGTGCCCGCCGGCACCCCCAGCACCTGCGCGAAGGTCAGCCCGGCGAACACCGTGGCCATGACCTTGCCCTGTCGTTCCGGCGCGCTGATCGAGGCCGCAACCCCGGCAGTGACCGGCGTGACCATTCCGGCCCCCAGCGCGGACAGTGCCCGCGCGCCGAACAGAACCTGCGCCGTGGGGGCCAGCGCGATCATGACGGCGGACAGGGCGAATATGCCCAGTCCGATAAGCAGGACGTTCCGGCGTGACCGTGCCCCCGTCAGTGCCACCAGAACCGGGGAGCCTATGGCATAGGTGACCGCATAGATCGTCAGGATCAGACCGGATTGCGTTTCATCCAGCCCGAAGGCCTGCCGTATCGGTAACAGCAGCCCGATGGCGACGAACACGCCCATCCCGATGGCAAAGTTGGCCAGCGACAGTATGAAAACGAGCATGTAGCGTATCCTAAGAAGGGCGGGACCGTGAGGAAGGGTAGGCCGAAAGGAAGGGTAGGCCGAGAGAACGTCCGCCAGGGGATCGCAGCTTGACCAGAGGAAGGAACCCTTGGCTACGATGTACGGCGGCTTGTGTCTTCCCCAAAAACATGTGACCGTCCGAGGCTACGCAAAAGTGTCCAAGAGTGTCGAAGTGGTTCTCTTCCGTTTTTGCGCGGAAGGCACCAGACGTTCGGATATGGCACTCACCTTTGCACCCTCCCAGGATTTGACCGGCAATCTGCGCGACGATCTGCGTCATGCGACCGGACCGGCGCATCTCAAGCTCGATACGCGCATCATGGCGCTGGACGTGGCGACCCGCTCGGGATTGGTGACGTTCCTGCGGGGCAGCGCCTCGGCGCTTCAGACGCTTGCGCCCGTTCTGGACAGCGTGCCGCTGCCGTCCTGCACCCCGCTGCGTGATGCGATCGCGGGCGATCTGTCATATCTGGGCGTGCAGCCCGACCCCCCGCCCGCCGGGGGCCTGCATCTGGACGCGAACGGTGCGCTGGGGGCCTACTACGTTATCGCCGGGTCCAGACTGGGCGCGCAGGTGCTGAAACGGCATCACGCGAAATCCACCGATCCGACAATTCTGGGCGCGGACCGCTATCTTACCGCACCAACGGGACTCGGCATGTGGAAGGCTCTGCTATACCAACTGACGGAAATGAATTCCAAAAAGAACGGCGCTGCGGTTATTGCCGGGGCGCTGGACGCGTTCGATGTGTATGTCCGGGCCTTCGAGGCGCTGGAGCCGGGGGAAAAGACCCATGACGATGAGTGACGAAAACCTGCAACCGCAAGATGTCGATCTGACGAATTGTGAACGTGAGCCGATCCACCAATTGGGCTACGTGCAGGATTTCGGTTGTCTGATCGCGGTGTCCCACGATTGGAACATCACCCATGTTTCTGACAATGTGGGCCGGTTTTTCGACGTGAACCCGCACGATATCATCGGTGGCCCGCTGTCGCGTCTGCTGAACCCCACCGCGCTGCACGACATTCGCGGTCGGTTGCAAGTTCTGGCCGGTGCGGATGCGGTCGAGCGGCTCTTCCACCTCGACGTGGCGCAGGCATCGGTTCCCATGGATGTGGCAATCCATATGTCGGGCCGTTCCATCGTGCTGGAGTTTGAGCGCAGCATGACCCGGGGGGCAGGCGATCAGGCCTCGCTCGTGCGGCCGATGATCGACCGGCTGAACGGCGCGCAATCCCCCGCCCAACTGCTCGATCTGGCGGTGCGCAACATGCGGGCGCTGACCGGATTCGACCGGATCATGTTGTACAAGTTCGCTGATGACGATTCGGGTGAGGTCGTGGCCGAGGTCACCCGCCCCGATCTGGAGGCATTCAAGGGCCTGCGCTATCCGGCGTCTGACATTCCCAAACAGGCGCGGGCGCTGTACGAACGCTCCCTGCTGCGGATCATCGCGGATGTCGATGGCCACAGATCGCAGGTCCTGCCTGAACGTGGACCGGACGGCACTCCGCTGGATATGTCGATGTCCAGCTTGCGGGCCGTATCGCCCATCCATCTGGAATATCTGCGCAACATGGGGGTCGGTGCCTCCATGTCCGTTTCCGTGCTGCGGCGGGGCAAGTTGTGGGGGCTGATCGCCTGCCACCATATGAGCCCGCGCACGCTCAGCTACGAAACCCGTTCCGCCGTCGAAATGTTCGGTCTGGTGCTGTCGTTCGTGCTGGACCAGAAGTTGAGCGACCAAGAACAGACCCAGCTTGAGCGCGCGCGTTCGGTTCACGACCAGCTGATGTCGCAGGTTGTCGAGGGCACACCCCTGGCGGAGAATTTCGACGCATTCACCGATGCGATTGCCGATGTGATCCCCTGGGACGGGGCCATCGCCAGCATCGGGGGCAGCTTCCAGTCGCGCGGTCTGGCCCCCTCAGCCGAGGCTTTCGGAAAATTGCAACGGTTTCTGAACACCACGCAGGCCAGCTCGATCTACGCCACTTCGGAATTGGCGAAGGTCTATCCCGAGGCCGAGGATCTGGGCTCCGATATCGCAGGTATCCTCGCGATTCCGGTTTCGCGCACCCCGCGCGACTATTTCGTCCTGTTCCGGCGCGAAATCGCGCGCACCGTCGTGTGGGCCGGCAACCCGGACAAGCCGGTGACACCCGGTCCCAACGGCGCACGCCTGACCCCGCGTAAGAGCTTCGCCGCCTGGCAGCAGGTCGTGCGCGGCACCAGCCAACCATGGACCGAGGCTGAGTTGCGGGCCGCGGAATCGATGCGCACCACGCTGATCGAGATCATCCTGCGCCTGACCGACAGCGCCTCGCAGGATCGCGACCGTGCCCATGAACGGCAGGAATTGCTGATAGCGGAGCTGAACCACCGCGTCCGCAACATGCTCAACCTGATCCGGGGTCTGATCGCGCAGAGCGCATCGGGCAAGACATCCGTCGCGGATTTCACCGAGGTTCTGGGCGGGCGGGTCTACGCCCTGGCCCGCGCGCACGACCAGTTGACCACAAAACAGTGGGAGCCCGCCTCGTTCCACGGCCTGGTAATGGCCGAGGCGAAGGGATTTCTGGGCGATGAGAGCCGCCTGACAATCGACGGTCCCGACCCCATGCTGCGACCGCTGGCATTCTCGACCTTGGCGCTGGTGATGCATGAGTTGCTGACCAATTCGGTCAAATACGGCGCGTTGAGCGTGCCCGCCGGTCGCATCACCATCGACCTGACGCATGAGCAGGACGGCGGCGTCACCATCGTGTGGAAGGAACATGACGGCCCGATCGTGCAGGCGCCCCTGCGCCACGGCTTCGGCACTGCGATCATCGACCGGTCCATTCCACACGAACTGCACGGCCGCGCGCAGATGCGCTACGATCTGACCGGGGTGGAGGCGACGCTGTACATCCCGCAACCGCAGATCGCGACGATCCGCACCGAAATCGGCAGCGACCGCGCGGCACAGGACGCCGTAGCCCGCGATACCCGGCTGGATATCGGCATCGCCATGATTGTCGAGGACAACATGATCATCGGTATGGATGCCGAGGGCATATTGCAGGAACTGGGCGCGAAGGAGGTCTATCTGGTCGGCAACAACGCCGCAGCACTGGATCTGCTGGGCCGGGTCAAGGTCGATGTCGCGCTGCTCGACGTCAACCTCGGCACGGAGACAAGCGCCCCCGTCGCCCGCATGCTGGCGGAACAGGGCGTTCCGTTCATGCTGACCACAGGCTATGGCGAAGTCGGCACCAGAATGGACGTCAGCGAGGATGTGCCCGTGCTGCAAAAACCGTTCAGCAACGACGCAATCCGCAACGGGCTTCGCAAATTGCTGAGTTGACCGGGGGGCGACCCGCCGGATGACGAAATGCGATTGTATTGTCAGAGGGCAGTGGCGTCAGAGTTTTCATTCATGACTAAATAGCGATGGAGTTTTAACGCTAGAGGCGGCGGACGCCTTTCAAAACCGCATCCTGTAGGTTCTGGCCATGAAGAACAGATACATCACCTGTAGTCTCTAAAACCACTGCGCGTACCTCGGCTAAATCAAGAATATTTGCTTCCCGAAGCTTGGCGATAAGATCATCTTCAGCAACACGCGTGGCTTCGAGAGCGTCGTGTAGAATAGCACCATCGCGCATCAACATGACCGGGCAATTTTGTATGACTTGTTCAAACTGACCCGATTTCCGCCGCAGGCGTGCCAATACGTACTGTACGCTAAGTAGTGCGGTCATAGCGATAATAGCTTGAAAGAAAGCCTGCCAAGTTGATGACTGACTGGCGCCTGCTAGCAAAGATGCAGTTGCGAGTGTCACGACAAAATCGAACGATGTCATTTTCGAGAACGCTCGAAGCCCAACAAATCGTACAACTATTATGATCCAGAACAGTGCTAAGGATGATAGCAGTAGGCCGCGGAAAATTGTATCGAGAGCTTCGTTTTCAAAAAACATGATAAAGTATCCTATGGCAGGGCATGTTCTGACCTATTACCTTTGGTTGTATTACCAGTCTTGTGAGTGGGTTGCTCAACAAACCCTCGCTTTTCGGCCATACGTCAACCACCTCATTGGAGGCTACCAAAAGCCCCACTCGAAACCCAAGGCCTTGTTGCAGGTTTTTGACCGTCTCGTGACACCCGACTTTCGCTGCGTAGCCGAATTCGGTCAAAACGTGCTCTTTTGAGACCTTCGCCGCGACCTGCGCAAAGGTCGGCTATGCCGTTTTCCAAAAACTAGGCCGTTGATGACGTAAAGGTCAAAGTCATCTGACGTTTCACAAGTGAAAAGTGGTGCCGCAGAAGGGATTCGAACCCCCGACCCCATCATTACGAATGATGTGCTCTACCAACTGAGCTACTGCGGCGACGGGCCGTGATTAGCGATTGCGCGTGATCTGCGCAAGAGAAATCAGGCCGATTTCGCGGGTTCCGTTTCCTTGCGCGCGGCGGCGGCTGCCAGATCGGTTTCGTCCATTGCGGCGCCGTCGATATCGCCCGTCATCGGATTGGTCTCAGGCGGAACGGTCCCTGTCTCTTCGGCTGTGGACCCGCCAGATACCGAGTGCTCCTCAGACTCAATCGGTGAGCCCTCATCCTGCGCGTCGGAACCGAGAATTCCGGTGATAACGGGCAGCATTGCCGCACTGTCGGTTCGGCTGGCGGAAGGTTGCGACAGTTCGAGCCAGTCGATGGTGTCGAAGGCGTCGCAGTTGGAGCAGGTCGCGGACCACTCGGCGTGGGTGGCGCGGCAATTCGTGCAGACCCATTGCGGCCCCTGCGATGCGGTCAGCGCCTTGGCCAGCCAGCCGCGCACGACCTTGTCGTCGGCCCCTTCGCCGCGTTCGACCGCCGCCATGATCGCCAGAGCGCGAGTGGTCGGTGCTGTCGTCGCCAGATCGCCCATTGCACGGCGCGCTGCGGGGAAATCCTCATCCGCGATGGCCAGTTCGGCCTTGAGCATCCTGGTCTCCGGGTGATCGGGATGCGCCTGAAGCAAGGGCTCGAACCGCTTGCGCCGCGCCGAGGGATCCTCATCCGGGACAAGCGCGGCAAAGGCGGCTGCCAGATCGGGGTGCGGCGCGATCTTCCATGTCTTGAGCAAGGTACGCTGCGCGGCGCGGGGGCTGTTGCGATGCAGATGCACGCGCGAGGCGGTAACGGAGGCGGGAACATGTCCGGGCGTCAGGCGGTGCGCCTCAAGCGCGGCATCACCGGCGGGGCCTGCGTCGTCCACGGCGATACGCTCCCGTGCGGAGGCGAGGGTCAGCATCGCGTCGCGCCGGTTTGCAACGTCACGGGGCAGGGCGCTGGCCTTGACCTGAGCGGCCAAGGTGCGGCGCGCGCCGTCCCATTCTGCCTGTTCGGTTTGCAAGGTGAACAGCGTGCTCAAAAGCCCCTCATGCCGGGGCCGGATCGCAAAGGCACGCTCGGCCAGTTTCAGCGCGGTTTCCGTCTCCCCCTTGGCGAGGCGTTGGCGCATCAGGCCGTGAATGCCCACGAAACGCGTGCGTCCATCGGACAGCATGGCCTTGTACTGTTCCTCGGCCAGATGCCGCTCACCCGCTTCCTCCGCCGCCTGCGCGGTGACGAGGCGGGTCAGTTCGGGGCGGTCGAGCAGTTTGTCGGCCTTGCGCGCACGGCTCAACGCGTTCTTGCCATCACCCGAGGCGTTCAGCATCATCGCCTCGGCCAGGGCGTTGAACCCGCGACGTTCCCTGTTGCGATCGAAAAAGCGCGACAGCGCCGTTTCATCCCCCGTCAGGAACCGCAGCACCGCGATCAGAAGCCCCACGAGTTTCAGCACGATCAGGAAAAGGATCATTGCGATGGCCAGAACGACCAGCACCTCGATCGGCTCGAAGGGATATTCGCGCCCGCCCACGGCGAGCGTCAGACCGCCGTCCTGATCCATCACATAGATCACACCGAAAGCGGCCGCCGTGATAAGAGCGACGAAGAGAATGATTTTGAGCAGGGACCAGAGCATCTAAGCGTTTCCTCGGGAATTCAGTTATCGGCGTCCAGACGTTCGGCCAGGGTGCGGTATGCGGAAAGGGCATCATGGCGCGCGCGCAAGTCCGCGATCCATGACGAGAGGGTTTCGGCAGAGGCGCCGGACAGCTGCTCCGCCTCGGTCAGTGCGGCCTCCAGATTGCCCCGACGCAGGCGCGCCTCAACACGTGAGAGGATGGCGTCGGCATCGTCGCCTTCGCGTTCGACCAGCGAGCGTCCAGCAACGCGAGAGCGCAGGAAGGCGCTGGCGCTGGCCAGGATATTATCGTCCTCACCCGGTGCGATTTCGGCGCGGATGGCCTGACGCGCAACCTCGGGGAAGCTGGTTTCCAGCGCGACCTGGGTCGGCACGCCGGTGGGTGCCAATTCCGGCAGGGGGGCAGGAATCTCGACCTGTTCAGCGAGTTCAGCGAGCGGTTCCTCGAACGGCTCCCCGGTATCGAGGGCATTTGCCAGCGCGGTCATGGCCGCCTGTTCCGAGGCGACGGCGACCTGCGCCTCGGCCTCGGCCTGCGCGGCGGCGACTTCCTCACGCGCGGTGGCGAGCTGACGTTCCGCAGTGGCGGCAACCTCGTCGATCCGCTGATCCAGTGCCCCGTTGCGCGCGGATATCGAATCCAGTTCGGCTTGTAGCCCCTCCAGCGCGGCGGTGAAGGCGTCGATCTGGGCCGCGTTCTGGCCGGTGATGCCGCCTTCACCGGCTGCAAGGCCCGTCAGATCGCTGCGCAGCGACGACATCTCCGCGGCGATGCCCTCCAGCCGGGTTTCGACCTGAGCCAGACGTTCCTCGATCGCGGCACTGTCGGCGGCGGCGACCTGATCGGACAAATCGTTGACCTGTGCGCTGAGCGCGGTGATCGATTCCGCGCTCCGCTGTTCGCTCTCGACCAGGGCGGTGTCGATGCGCTCATCCACACTTTCGGGCGTCAAACCGGTGTCGAGCGTGTCGATCCGGGCGTTCAGCCGGGCCTCCATCTCCTCCACCTGCATTTGTGCGGCCCGCTGGCCGGGGGTCAGCCATTCGGCGACCGGGGCAAGACCGGAGGGCAGGTTGGGCGCGACCTTGGGCCCGGCCCAAAGGATCAGCACCGCACCCGCTACCAGCAGGAACAGCCAGAACAGAACACGCCCCGCGATGGAGCCTGTATCCTCATGATATTCATCATCCGATGATATGCCGTCGGATGAGGACGCATCAGGTGCGATGTAGCTGGGGCTGGCCGGATCGGAGGTCGAGCGCGCGTTCACATCCGCGGGCGCGCCGCCCCACGGCGTGGTTGCGGCGGCTGCGGTGGCGCCGGGGATGACGGAATCAGCGTCATCCTGCGGCGTGTCGTCTGCATCGTCATCAGGGGAAACGTCATCGGCGTTCACGTCGGCAGGAACGGTATCCGCCCCGGCCGCGATGATGTCGTCATGAGTCTCATCGTCCTGCACTTCGATGTCCGAATTGTCATCGTCGGGGATCACCAGCGGGTCCGTCTTGGCCGGAGGGGTGTCCGGCGTCTCGACCAGTTCGGCATCCTCGACATCGGGCAGATTTGTGTCGGCACCGTCGACCTTGTCGTCGGTATCGTGCTGCTGGTCGGGGCGCTTGGGGTCGGACATGGCAAAAACTCTCGATAGGCGCGGCTGTGGATGCAATTCAAGCTAGGTCAGCGGGCGAAAGCGGCAAGCCTTAACATTGTGCGCTCTTGCGGTGCAGCAATGCAAGCAGACCGTTCGTATCAGGCGTGGGCGACGTTTCCACGCCCTTTGATGCCAACGGGGCCAGAATTCGGGCGGTTGCGGGGCTGATGGCGATCAGGCGCGTCGCGTCCAGCCGCCAGCGATCCGTGCGTTCGGCCAGCAACCGTGCGGCGGTTCGCGGGGAAAAGACCGGGATCATGTCGATTTCCCCAGCCTCCAATGCATGATGAGCGTCGGGCGACAGGGGGCGCGCTTCCGCCTCATAGGTGATGCAGGTGGCGATTTGGCGATCCGGCAGCAGGTCTGCCAGCTCAGCGGAAACATGCGTGCCGCGAATGTGCAGCAGGGGGCCGCTGGATTGCTCTCGCAAATGGGGCGCCAGCGCGATGAGTGTCGGGGCCGTCGCGGCAATGGGGAACCCCGCCGCCCGTGCGGCCTGCGCCGTACGCGCCCCGACGCAAAAGGCCGGCAGGGTGCAGGTGCCGTTCCGCCGCCGCCAGCCCGCCACCCCGTTGGTGGAGGTGAACACCACCGCCCGGGCCGGGCCCGTATCCACCACCGGGTTCAGAAACCGGATCTCCAGCAAGGGGGAGGTCAGAACCTCGAAACCAGGCCCCAGCGCCTGCGCGAAATCCTGCGATTGCGCGCTCGGACGGGTCAGCAGAACCCGCGTCACAGAAATCCCGGTCACAGAAATCCGGGGCCGGCGCGGCGCAGCAATTCGCGCCCGGCTGTCGCCCCCATCTCCACCCCATCGGCGCAGGGCGCGCGCCATGTGTCGGAATGCGTGATGGAGCCGTCAGGCTTCAGGATTTCGCCGCGCAGGGTCACGTGCCCGTCCTGCATCTGCGCCAGCCCGCCGATGGGCGTGCGGCACGATCCGTCCAGCTCCGCCAGAAAGGCCCGCTCCACCGCGACGACCAGCGCACTGTCGGCGTCGTTCAGCGGGGCGAGCAGGGCGCTTGCCTGCGCATCATCCGCCCGCTGTTCGATCGAGATCGCGCCCTGCGCCACGGCGGGCAGCATGGTTTCGGGGGGGATCGGGTTGAGAAGGTCCGTCTGTCCCAGCCGGTTCAGCCCCGCACAGGCCAGCAGGGTCGCAACGGCCAGACCGGCATCCAGCTTGGCCAGCCGGGTCTGCACGTTGCCGCGAAACTCCACGAACCGCAGGTCGGGACGCCGTGCGGCCATCTGCGCCCTGCGCCGGATCGAGGATGACCCCACGACCGAACCCTGCGGCAGCGCGTCGAATGTCGCATATTTGCGGGAAATGAAGCTGTCGCGCACGTCCTCACGCGGCAGGAACGTGCTGAGCGTCAGGCCGTCAGGCAGAAGGTTTGCCACGTCCTTGGTCGAGTGTACGGCAATGTCGATGCGGCGGTCCATCAGAGCGGCTTCGAGCTCCTTGGTAAACAGGCCCTTGCCGCCGATCTCGCTCAACGGTCGGTCCTGCACGGCGTCGCCGGTGGTCTGAATCACCGTGATGGCGAAGCAATCCTCGGGCAGGGAATGCGCGGTGGCGAGGCGTCCACGCACCTCATGCGCCTGCGCCAGGGCGAGCGGCGATCCACGGGTTCCGATTTTCAGCGGGGTGTCTGGGGTCGGTTCTGTCATGGGGCTATCTAGCCATGTGACGGGTTTTCAGCAAGTGTGACACCGCCCTGCCATGTAGGTGCGGCTGAACGGGCATGGATGCGTTCGGGCGCACCGGCCCCTGCGGATCACGGCGTGATGTTGTTGCGGTACAGCCAATCCTCGATGGCGGGGCGCACGCTTTGCGCACCGCTGGCGCAGGCGTCGTCTATCACGGCGCGGACCTCATCCAGATCGCAGCGGCGCAGCAGATGCTTGACCGGCCCGATGGAGGCTGGGCGCATCGACAGATTGCGCAACCCCATCGCTGACAGGCACAATGCCTCGATCGGGCGGCCGGCATCTTCGCCGCAGAAGCTGACCGGCGTGTCGTGGCGGTCGCAACGCTCGACGATCTGGCTGATGAAGGTCAGGTAGCTGACGTTCAGCGTGTCATAGCGGCGCCGGACGCGCTCGTTCTCGCGGTCCGCGGCAAAGAAGAACTGTTTCAGATCGTTGCCCCCGATCGAGACGAAATCGACGATCTCGAAGAAGGCATCAGGCGCGAAGGCCAGGCTGGGCGTCTCCAGCATCGCGCCGACTTCCAGCGATTGCGGCGCGACATGACCCATGGAAACCTCACGCGCGGCCTCATCGAAGACCAGCTTGCGGGCCTCAAGGAATTCGTCGAGCTGTGCGACCATGGGAAACATCACCGACAGCGGACGCCCGTTCGCGCCGCGCAGCAGGCTTTGCACCTGCATCCGCATCACCCCGCGCCGGTCGAGGCCGAGGCGGATCGCGCGCCAGCCCATCGCCGGGTTCGGCTCATCCGTGGGGCGCATGTAGGGCAGCACCTTGTCCGAGCCGATGTCCAGCGTGCGAAAGACCACGCGCTTGCCGCGCCCTGAATCCAGAATCCGCGAATAGAGCGCCGCCTGCTCCGCCCGGCGGGGCACCTTGGAGCGGACGAGGAATTGCAGCTCGGTGCGGTACAGCCCCACCCCCTCCGCGCCGCTGCTCACCAGCGAGGGCAGATCCGCCATCAGGCCTGCATTCATGTGCAGCGACACGATCGTCCCGCACAGCGCCTGCGCGGGAAGTTCGCGCAGCGTGGCGTATTTTTCCTGCGCTTCGGCGCGCATGGCCATCTTTTCGCGAAAGGCGCTGCGCACGCTGTCCTCGGGGCGCAGATGGACGAACCCGGTGTCGCCGTCGATCAGGATCGGATCGCCCTCCAGCGCCTCCCGCGTGATGCGTCCGGCTTGCAGAACCAGCGGGATCGCCAGTGCGCGCGCCACGATCACCGCGTGCGAACTGACGGCGCCCTGTTCCAGCACGACACCGCAAAGCCGGTTGCCATAGTCCAGCAGCTCCGCCGGGCCGATATTGCGGGCGACCAGCACCGCGTTGTCGGGAATGTCGAACCGGTCGTCGCGCTGCCCCGAAAGCAGTCGCAGCAGACGATAGGACAGATCGTCCAGGTCGTGAAAGCGTTCGCGCAAATACGGATCGGTCATGTGCGACATGCGTTTGCGAATGCTGGCCTGTTCCTTCTCGACCGAGACCTCGGCGGCCAGACCTTCGCGGATGCCGTCCTCTATCCGGGTGATCCAGCCGCGATCGCGGGCGAACATCGCATAGGTGTGCAGGACCTCGGCCGCCTCGCCCGCCTCATCGACCGCGCCGGTGTCGAGCATACGGTCCACTTCGCCGTGCAATCTGTGCAGGGCGTCGTGCAGACGGCGATGTTCGGCCTCGGGGTCGTCGCTGACGGGGTTCGTGATGACGATATGCGGATCGTGCAGATGGACGACCCCTTCGGCGACCCCCTCCTGCCCCTGGATGCCGCGAAAGAAGACCGGGCTGGAATGGGGCGGGGCAATTCCCCCCAGATCGCCGCTGGAGGTGAAGGCCCCGGCCTCCGCCATTTCGGCGATCACCATCGCCACGACCTCCAGCCCGTGCAGGTCGTCCTCGGAAAATTTGCGGACCGACTTGTTCTGAACGACCAGCACGCCCAGTGATTCGCCAAGCCGCTGGATCGGCACGCCCAGAAAGCCGGAATAGATTTCCTCGCTCGTTTCGGGCATGTAGCGAAACCCCGGGGTGCGCGGCGCGTCGGCGGTGTTGACCGCCTGACCGTGTTCCGCGACCCGGCCCACCAGACCCTGGCCGAACCGCATCCGGGTCTGATGCACGGCCTCGGGGTTGAGTCCTTCCGTTGCGCACAACTCCAGCGTGCGTTCGTCGCAACGCAGGTAGATCGAGCACACTTCGGTGTCCATCGTTTCGGCGATCACCCGGACCATGATGTCCAGCCGTTCCTGCCCGCCCTCACGATTGGCGAGAACGTCACGCAGCTTTTGCAGCAACACCCTCGAAGAGGCACCGCGTGTAGGGGTGTTCATCTCGGGCTCACCATACGCTCGTTCTAGTTGTGGGGACTATAGGGCCGCGAATGGATGAGGTGAAGGGCGATAAGTCCCGCCAGGTGTAGCCAAAGTCACAGCGCGAGAAATGATCACCGCACGGAATGCGCCGATAAATGACCGCGCGGGATGCGCCGATATCCGCAGGTGCGGCTAAAGCCCCCGCAGGATCACGACGAGGGCTTCAGCGAAGGATCATCCGACCTTGTGTAGCTCGAACGTGTCGTGCAGCGCCTGCACGGCCAGCTCCATGTATTTGCGGTCCACCAGGACGGAGACCTTGATCTCGCTCGTTGTGATGACCTTGATGTTCACGCCGTCATTGGCCAGCGCGCGGAACATCTTTCCGGCGACACCCGCATGGGAGCGCATTCCGATGCCGACGATGGAGATCTTGGCGCAATCGGTATCCACCACCAGATCATCATAGGAGATGGTGCCCGCAGTCTTGCCCGCCTCGACCGCAGCCGTCGCGCGGGCGACGTCATCCACAGGGCAGGAGAAGGTGATGTCGGTGTACCCTTCCTCCGAGATGTTCTGGATGATCATGTCCACATTCACGCCCGCATCCGCCAGCGGGCCGAAGACGCTGGCCGCGATGCCGGGGCTGTCGGCCAGATGCAGCAGGGTGATCTTCGCCTCGTCGCGGCTGTAGGCGACACCGGAGATGACGTTGGATTCCATGATTTCATCCTCATCGCAGACGAGCGTTCCGGGCTCGTCGGAAAAACTGGACCGCACGGCGAGGCGGACCTTGTGGGCCATGGCCAGCTCGACCGAGCGGACCTGAAGCACCTTCGCGCCGAGGCTGGCAAGCTCCAGCATCTCCTCATAGGCGATGCGGTCCAGCTTGCGGGCCTTCTTGGTGATGCGCGGATCGGTGGTATAGACGCCGTCCACATCGGTATAGATGTCGCAGCGTTCCGCGCCCAGCGCGGCGGCAAAGGCGACGGCGGTGGTGTCGGACCCGCCGCGACCCAGTGTGGTGATCCGGCCCTCGGCGCTCAGCCCCTGAAAACCGGCGATCACCGCATGGGTGCCCTCAGCGAATTTCGCGTCCAGATTGGCGGTGTCGATGCCCTCGATCCGCGCGACGCCGTGGGCGGAGGACGTGCGCACCGGCACCTGCCATCCCAGCCAGGACCGCGCGTCGATGCCCATCTGCTGCAAGGTCAGCGCCATCAGGCCCGCCGTCACCTGCTCACCCGAGGCGACGACGCTGTCATATTCGCGCGCATCATAGAACCCGGCGGAATTGCTGCCTGCCGGGGCGGCGGCATCGCGCACCCAACCGACCAGCTCATTGGTCTTGCCCGACATGGCGGACACGACGACGGCAACGTCGTAGCCTGCGTCGATCTCCCGCTTGACCTTGAGGGCGGCGTTCCTGATGCGGTCCAGATCGGCGACCGAGGTGCCGCCGAATTTCATCACGAGGCGGGGCATGAGGCGTATCCTGACGTATTGATATTTGCCCTGAACGGCGGGCCGGAAAATCCGCGCGGTACTTAGCGTGTCGCGCGACAATGGGCAAGCAATCGCGCGCTCAGTGCGTCTTTCGCGGGCCGAAGGGCAGGGGGGCCACCGGAATGCCGTCGTCGATCAGGGCCTTCGCCTCCGCCTGCGTGGCCTCACCCCAGATCGGGCGTTCGTCGCTTTCGCCCTCATGAATGCGGCGGGCCTCGCTCGCGAAGGTCTTGCCCACATAGTCGCTTTCGGCCTCGACCTTTTCGCGCAGCGCGCGCAGGGCAATCTCGGCCGGCGACCGGTTCGCGGTCAGCGGCGCGCTCTCTTCCTCCGCCGCGCTTACGCGGGGGGCCATCATCGCCTTGACCACATCGTCATCGCCGCAGATCGCACAGGACACATGCCCGGCCCCGGCCAGGCGGTCATAGGTGTCGCTGTCAGCGAACCAGCTTTCGAAGCGGTGCCCGGCACTGCATTTGAGGGTATAGCGGATCATCTCGTCACCGTTGCGTCAAATCACTGCGTTAGATAGCGATGGTCCCGCCCGATGCAAAGCGGCATCGCCGTCGCGGGCATTTGGCAAGGCCACCTTACACGAGGAGACCCGATGACGATACGAGGCTGGCGCCGAATCGCCGTAGTGCTGGTCTGCACCGTGATGGGCGGGCTGGTCGTCGCCTGGGGCGTGCCGACCCTGGGCGCGATGGTCTTGATCGCGATTAGCGGGCTGTCGGGCATCGCGGTGTTCGCGATTCTGGCGCCGGACGTCGATGACGAACCCGCGACCAACGCCCCCAAGTCATCCGGCGCCTTGCCGCGCGGTGTCGGGCGGCATCTGCTGGAACGCATCCCCAGTCCGCTGTTCCTGATCGACGCGCGCGGGCGCATCGTCTACGCCAATACGGCGACGCGCGCGATGCTGCCCCGGCTGGAACAGGGCGTCCATTATGCCTCGCTGTTTCGGGCACCCGCCTTCGTTGATGGTGTCGCGCAGGTGATGCAGGGCACGGCGGAGCAGACGGTGACCTTCACCACGTTCTTCGCCGGGATCGAGACACATCTTCTGGCGCAGATGCGACAGATGGAAGCGGATCAGGAATTCGGGGCCGGCCAGCAAGTCCTCGTCCAGTTGTCGGATGAGACGCGGCGCATGGCGACGGAGCGGATGCGCACGGATTTCATCGCCAATGCCAGCCACGAATTGCGCACGCCGCTCGCCTCGATCATCGGTTATATCGAAACGCTGCAAGGCCACGCCCGCGATGATGAGGCCGCCCGCATTCATTTCCTCGACATCATGTCGCAACAGGCGGCGCGAATGCAGCGGCTGGTGGAGGATCTGATGTCGCTCAGCCGGATCGAGATGGACGCCCGCTCCACCCCGACGACGCCCTGCGATCTGTCGCGGATCGTGCTTGAGGTCACGGATGGAATGCAGCCTCTGGCCCAGCGGCGCAAGGCAACGTTGCAGGTCACGTTCGGGCAGGAAAGCGCCGGGATCGTCGCCGATCGCGATCAGATCGGGCAGGTGCTCAGCAACCTGATAGAGAACGCGCTGAAATACGGGGGCGAGGGCGGCACGGTCAGGGTTTTCCGCACCGAAGCCGATTCGCGGTTTCCCGGCATGATCGGCGTGGGGGTCAGCGACGACGGCCCGGGGATCGGTCGCGAACACCTGCCCCGCCTGACCGAACGTTTCTACCGGGTCAACGCCAAGCAGAGCAGGGCGCAGGGCGGCACGGGGCTGGGCCTTGCCATCGTGAAGCACATCCTCGCCCGGCATGGCGGGGAACTGGACGTCGCGTCAGTTCAGGGGCTGGGCAGCACCTTTACCGCATGGTTGCCGTTGCATACGCAGGACGAGGCGGCGTGACTCTGGCTTATTCCATGCAAAATCAACGTCATGAACTGTCATATTTCCGATATGGCCTGCTGTTAGACAAACCCCGACTTCGGTTGTCGCCGAGGGTTTCGAGTGGCAGCATTGTCGCATAACGAATGGGTCCCAGACCCGAATAGCGGAGTTTCTCACTGTGAAAAAATCAAGCATCCTCGCGCTCACGACTGTCGGCATGGTCGCCGCCGTCACCGCGAACGCCCAGTCGCGCGATCAAATTCAGATCGTCGGTTCCTCCACGGTGTTCCCCTTCTCCACCGCTGTGGCCGAGCGTTTCGGAAACGTCACCGACTTCCAGACCCCGATCGTGGAATCGACCGGCTCGGGCGGCGGCATCCGCCTGTTCTGCGCCGGTGTCGGTGTCGAGAACCCGGACATGACCAACGCCTCGCGCCGGATCAAGGCATCCGAGCTGGAAACATGTTTCGAGAACGGCGTGACCGACGTGATCGAAGTGAAGATCGGCTATGACGGCATCGTGTTGGCCAATTCCAGCGAGGCCCCCGTCTACAACCTGACCACCGGGCAGATCTGGCAGGCGCTGGCCGCCGACGGCCCCCTGCCCACGATGTGGAATGAGATCGACCCCTCGCTGCCCGCAGTCGAGATCGAGGTTCTGGGACCGCCGCCGTCCTCCGGTACGCGTGATGCGTTCGAGGAGCTGGTGATGGAAGCCGGATGCGAGACGATTTCCGGCGCGAACTGCGAAAACTCCGCCCATATCCGCGAGGATGGCGTCTATGTCGACGCGGGTGAGAACGACAACCTGATCGTCTCGCGCCTCGAAGCGAACCCGCAGGCTGTCGGCGTGTTCGGCTTTTCGTTCCTCGACCAGAACAGCGACGTGATCCAGGGATCGCTGATCAACGGGGTCGAGCCGACCTTCGACGCCATCGCTGACGCGGATTATCCGGTCGCACGCTCGATGTATTTCTACATCAAGGACGCGCATATCGGCGTCGTTCCGGGCATCGCGGAATATGCCGAGCTGTTCGTGTCCGAGGACATGATCGGCGAAGACGGTTCCCTGCTCGATCTGGGCCTGATCCCGCTGCCCGAGGATGAGCTGGAAACGACGCAGAGCAATGTCGCGAACCGCACTGTGCTGACGACACAAGACTTCTGATTTCATGTCGCGTATGCGATTGAAGTAAGATGACGGACAGGGGCGCGCGCGTCCCTGTCCCCACTTTCTGGCCCCACTTTCCGGCCCCGCTTTTCGGGAACGGGCGGTGGGCCCGGCAGGAATGGAGAAGACGGCATGGTGCTGACAGCGAGTTTTGTGGCGATTTTGTTTCTGGCTGTCGCGGGATACGGCATGTCGCGGTCGCGCGCCGTCTCTGTCGCGGGGGGCAATCTGGCCCGGCTGCATTCACGGCCCAGCTATCACGGCACGTATTCGCTGCTGTGGGTGCTGATCGCCGGCATCGCCACCCTGCTGATCGTGGGCGAGGCATGGGCGCTGCTGAACGAACGTATCTATTTCTCGATCATCGAGGACGCCCGTCCCGGTCTGGCACAGATCGAAAAGCAGCTGATCCTTTCGGATGCGCACCAACTGGCCAGAGGCGGGATCGCCTCCGCCACGGGTGAGGTGCGAACCGCGCTGGCCGAGACGATCCGCGTGATGGACACATGGCGCGTCGTCGTGACGGCGATTTTGTCCCTGGCCGCCGCCGCTGCCGCCGCCGCCCTGACATTTGGCCGGATCGACGCGGACTGGCGCGCGCGCAACCGGTCCGAGAACATTATCCGCGCGATCCTGATGATCTGCGCGATCATCGCGATCCTGACGACGATCGGCATCGTGCTGAGCCTGATTTTCGAGACGATAAATTTCTTCGGAAAGATCGACTGGCAGGTGCACAAGTTCCTGTTCGGCACCACCTGGTCGCCGCTGTCCGGCGTCAGCGCGGGCAAGCTGGATCCCGACAAGGTCGGCGCCGTGCCGCTGTTCGCGGGCACGTTCATGATTACCATCATCGCGATGCTGGTCGCGGTGCCGGTCGGCCTGTTCGCCGCCGTCTACCTGTCGGATTTCGCCAGCAAGGCGACTCGCGCCTGGGCCAAGCCGATGCTCGAAATCCTCGCAGGGGTGCCGACGGTGGTCTACGGCTTCTTCGCCGCGATCACGGTGGCCCCCGCGATCCGCGACGCCGGGAATTTCCTGGGGTTGAGCGTGGACAGTTCCTCGGCGCTGGCGGCGGGTACGGTGATGGGGATCATGATTATCCCGTTCATTTCTTCCCTGTCGGATGACGTGATCAATTCCGTACCGCAAAGCCTGCGCGACGGTTCCTACGGGCTGGGCGCCACCAAGGCAGAGACGATCCGCCAGGTGGTGCTGCCCGCCGCGCTGCCCGGGATCGTGTCCGCCGTTCTGCTGGGCGTGTCCCGCGCGGTGGGGGAGACGATGATCGTGGTGATGGCCGCCGGTCAGGGGGCCAATCTGACGTGGAACCCGTTGGAGGCCGTGACCACCGTCACCGTGCAGATCGTCATGCTTTATACCGGCGATACCGATCTGGAGACGGCCTCCGGTCCTGTCTTCGCGCTGGGCTTCACGCTGTTTTGCGTGACGCTGCTGCTGAACGTGGTGGCCTTGCGCATCGTGCGCCGCTACCGCGAAATGTACGATTGAGGGAGACCGCATCATGGTCGCCATGAACGAACTGAGCGCCCTGCACGGATCCGACGCGTCCAAGCGTCGCCTGCGCAAACGGCGCGCCGCCGAGACCCGGCTCAAGATGTACGGCATCGGCGCGATCATCATCGCCGGTCTGGCGCTGGTCACGCTGATGTGGTCGGTGGTGGGCAATGCCCGCTACGCCCTCAGCGAGAGCTACATCACCTTGCCGTTGACCCTGTCGGCGGAGGAGCTGGGCGTCGATCCCGCCGATCCGCAGAGCATTCGGCGCGGCGATTACGAAAACTTCGTGCGCGACGCATTCCGTGACAGGTTCGACTATGTCTCCGGCCGCACACCACGCCGTGAACTGGGGGACCTTTACTCGAACGCCGCCGGGTTCGACCTGCGCGACATGGTGGTCGAAAATCCCGCCCTGATCGGACAGACCGTGGATGTGCGGATGCTGGCCTCGGACGTGGCGGACCTTTATATCAAGGGGGATTACGGCACGCTGCAAACGCCCGATCTGTCCTCACCGCTGCGGTTCACCGCAACGGGTGAGGATACCGTGCTGATCGAGGCGACACAGCCCGTCTTCGCGGATGTCTTCGCGGACGTGCAGAACGATCTGCTGGCCCTGGCCGAGCGGCGCGGGCGTGAGGCCGCCCGGCAGGAGCTTGGTCGCATCGAATTCCTGCGCCGCGCCGATATCGCCGAAACCACCGAGGAACGCACCGCCGCCATCGAGGAGGCCGCCCGCCGCGAGGCCGCGCGCGACGCGCTTCAGGAGGAGGCCGACGATCTGCGCGACCGCGCGATGGCATCCGACGGGTTCGAGGAACTGACCGAGGATAACGAAAGCCTGCTGTTCAAACTGAACGGCGGCTGGCTCAAGGCGACGATGGTCGGCCCGGACGTGGCCGAGGCGACGATCATCGCGCCGCTGGACAGCCGCGACCTGAACAATCCCGATTATGAAATGCTGGTGCAGCCGGTGCCTGAAAGCGCGCGCAAGTTTTCGGACGATCAAATCGTCTGGATCGAGGAATTGCGCAGCCAGGGTGCCGTGGAACAGGTGTTCAACTGGCGCTTCTTCACCGCCAGCGACAGCCGGGATGCGGAACGTGCGGGCATCTGGGGGGCGGCCGTCGGCTCGTTCTGGACGATGCTGGTCACCTTCCTGCTGGCCTTTCCCATCGGAACCCTGGCCGCGATCTATCTGGAGGAGTTTGCCCCCCGCAACCGCTTCACCGATTTCGTCGAGGTCAACATCAACAATCTGGCGGCCGTACCCTCCATCGTGTTCGGTCTGCTGGGTCTGGCGGTGTTCCTGGGCTTCTTCGGCGTGCCGCGATCCGCGCCAATCGCGGGCGGCATCGTGCTGGCCCTGATGACCCTGCCGACGATCATCATCGCCAGTCGGGCGGCGATCCGGGCCGTGCCGCCGTCGATCCGCGATGCGGCGCTGGGGCTGGGCGCGTCGAACTTGCAGACCGCCTTTCACCACGTTCTGCCGTTGGCGATGCCGGGTATCCTGACCGGAACGATCATCGGCATGGCACAGGCCTTGGGTGAGACCGCCCCCCTGATCCTGATCGGGATGGTGGCGTTTATCGTGGACGTGCCCGGCTCCGTCACCGATCCGGCGACGGTTCTGCCGGTTCAGGTCTTTCGCTGGTCCGACTTCCCCGAGCGCGCATTCGAGGCGCGTACCGCCGCGGCGATTTGTGTGCTGCTCGCTTTCCTAGTACTCATGAACGCATTCGCTGTGTTCCTCCGCAAACGTTTCGAGCGGCGTTGGTAGGACGCCATGGCCGAAGGAAACCCAGATATGACGAATATGCGCATGACCGAACAAGACCTTCAGGATCGTGAAACCAAGATCGCCTCACGCGGGGTGGACGTGTTTTATGGCGCGACGCACGCGATCAAGGACGTGGACATCGACATCCTCAACAATACGGTCACGGCCTTCATCGGCCCATCGGGCTGTGGCAAGTCCACGTTCCTGCGGTGCCTGAACCGGATGAACGATACGATCGACAGTTGCCGCGTAACGGGGCAGATCCTGCTGGACGGAGACGATATCTACCACAGTTCCGTCGATCCCGTGACCCTGCGCGCCCGCGTCGGGATGGTGTTCCAGAAACCGAATCCGTTCCCCAAATCCATCTTCGACAACATCGCCTACGGCCCGCGCATTCACGGGCTGGTCAACAACAAGGCGGAACTGGATGAGGTGGTTGAGAAATCGCTGCGCCGCGCCGCCATCTGGAACGAGGTCAAGGACCGTCTGGATCAGCCGGGAACCGGTCTGTCCGGCGGTCAGCAGCAGCGCCTGTGCATCGCCCGCGCCATCGCCACCGCGCCGGAGGTCCTGCTGATGGATGAGCCGTGCTCCGCGCTCGACCCCATCGCCACTGCGCAGATCGAGGAGCTGATAGACGAGCTTCGCCAGGATTTCGCGGTGGTCATCGTCACGCACTCAATGCAGCAGGCCGCGCGGGTCAGCCAGAAAACGGCGTTCTTCCACCTGGGCGTTATCGCGGAACATGGCGACACCAACCAGATTTTCACCAATCCGGTGGACAAGCGCACGCAGGATTACATTACTGGCCGTTTCGGCTGATCTCATTGCAGGAGGGCGCGTCATGGGTCCGCATATCGTATCTTCTTTCGACGACGATCTGATCGCCGTGCAGGCGCGCATTTCGGAAATGGGCGGCATCGCGGAGGAGATGCTCTCGGGCGCGCTGGAGGCGGTGAAGAACCGCGATGCCCAGATGGCGCAGGAGGTCATCGCCCGCGACAAGCGGCTGGACGCGATCGAGATGGAGGTCGAAAACCTGGCCACCCGCGTGATCGCCCTGCGCCAACCGATGGCCGGCGATTTGCGGCTGCTGATCTCCGCGCTGAAGATGGCCTCGACGTTGGAGCGTGTGGGCGATCTGAGCAAGAACATCGCACGCCGCGCCGTCTATCTGGCCAATGCGCGCCCGGTCAGGCTGTCCTCCTCCATCGTGCGCATGGGCAACCAGACGCTGGGCCAGTTGACCGAGGTGCTGGACGCCTTCACCTCCAGGGATACCGCGCTGGCCGTCTCCGTCTGGAAACGGGATGTGGAGGTGGACGAGATGTACAACTCCATCTTCCGCGAGGTCGTCACCTACATGATGGAGGATCCCCGGACCATCGGCCTGGGCTCGCAATTGCTGTTCGTGGCCAAGAATCTGGAACGGATCGGCGACCACTCCACCCATCTGGCGGAGACGATCTATTACATCGTCGAGGGAACGCCGCTGGGCGATGACCGCCCCAAGGGGGAGCCGCTGGGGCTCGAAGGGTACTGAGGGGAGAGGCGACATGGCCAAGGTTTTGGTGGTCGAGGATGAACAGGCGCTCAGCGAATTGTTGAGCTACAACCTCAGCAAGGAGGGCTTTGACGTCTGCCTCGCGATGGATGGCGAGGACGCGCTATACATGGTCGAGGAGGACGCGCCCGATATCATCCTGCTCGACTGGATGCTGCCCAACGTATCTGGCGTGGAAATTTGCCGTCAGGTGCGCGCGCGCACGCAGACCAAGGATATTCCCATCATCATGCTGACCGCACGCGGTGAGGAAGAGGACAGGGTGCGCGGCCTGGAAACCGGTGCCGACGACTATCTGACCAAGCCGTTTTCGATGACGGAACTTGTGGCGCGGATGCGCGCGGTTCTGCGCCGCTCCCGTCCGGGGGTGGCGGGCGATGTCGCCACCTTCGCCGATATCGTGCTGGACCGGGAGACGTGTCGCGTGCGTCGGGGCAAGCGGGACGTGCATCTGGGCCCGACGGAATTTCGCCTGCTCGACGTGCTGATGCAACGTCCGGGCCGGGTGTTCAGCCGTGAGCAGTTGCTGGACCGGGTCTGGGGCCACGACGTCTATGTCGAGATTCGCACGGTGGACGTACATGTCGGGCGTCTGCGCAAGGCGCTGAACCGGCGCGGCGAACAGGATCCGGTGCGCACGGTGCGTTCCGCCGGATATGCGCTGGATGAGACATATTCGGCAGTGGCACATGCGCGGGCAAGCTGAGGCTTAACGATAGGTTAAGTTATTGATTAAAATGGTAGGTTTCGCACGCGAAACCATCAGCTTGCGCGGCGTCATGCCGGTGCCCAGAACAGCAGCACATTGCCCGAGGGATCCGTGACCCGGACTTCCCGCGCGCCCCATGGCGTCTCCTCGATTTCGGGGCGTGCATAGCGATAGGCCGGATCGAGTGCCGCATGGAACGCGTCGATATCCGCGACCTCGATCCGCAAACGGGCGCCAGGCGATCCGTCGCCGTGATGCTCGCTCAAATGCACCACGCAATCGCCGCGGCGCAGTTCCATATAGAGCGGTAGGTCAGGGGCGAAGCGGTGCTCCCACGCAATCTCAAACCCCAGGTAGCCGATCCAGAAGTCCCGCGCCCGCCTCGTATCGAAGCTGCGCAGGACAGGGACCGGCGGCCGCATCAGCGGCTTGCCGAGCGGCGGTCGCGGCGCGAGGACATCGGCTGGAACGCGACGGCGGTATGCGCCTCGCAATAGGGCTTGCCGGGTTGGCAGGGCAGGCCGCAGAACCAGAATTCCTCCGTCGCGGGATCACCGATGGGCCATTTGCAAGTCCGCTCGGTCAACTGCATCAGGGTCAGCTTGCGGGCGCGCTTCTCCACCTCGGCCAGATTCGCCAGAGCTTCGGCGCTGATCTCATTGGCGGAGGGTTGCGGCGGCAGGGGCTGACCGGCGGTGATGATCGGCTTGCGCGGCGGAATCGGCAGGTTCGCGGGCTTTTCCACCGGCTTGGGGGCGGCGGCCTGCGGGGCAGGTTCGGGCTTTTTCGCCTCCGGCTCCCGCGGGGGGGGCGGCTTCACGGCCTCAGGCTCGGGCGTGGTCTTGGCGGCGGCGGCAGGTGCCGCGGTCCGATTCGACAGGCCGAGGCGATGCACCTTGCCGATCACGGCGTTGCGCGTGACACCGCCCAATTCCTTTGCGATCACCGAGGCGGACTTGCCTTCGGCCCACATCTGCTTGAGGATTTCCACACGCTCATCGGTCCAGGACATCGCTCACGCCTTCCTTGGGTCTGTCAAAAACAAAAACGCGGCCCATATGACCGCTGGTGATATCTTCATATCAATTCACTGACTGCATAGTATGGCGTCAGGCCCCCCGGATACAAGGGGCCGGGATGCCCTGAGAGGACTTCATGACCGCGATCGACAACCGCCCGATGGGCGAACGCCGTTTTGGCCGCTGGAATACGCTGGGAACGCAGACGCTGGCCCTGCGTGAGATTCGCCGGTTCACCAGCGTCTGGACGCAAACTCTGGCCGCGCCGATGGCGACGGCACTGTTGTTCATGCTGATCTTCGTGCTGGCGCTGGGCGACCGGCGCGGCGACGTGATGGGAATGCCCTTCGCGCAGTTCCTGGCGCCGGGCATCGTGATGATGACGGTGATCCAGAACGCGTTTGCCAACACCTCCTCCTCAATCGTGATATCCAAGGTGCAGGGCAATATCGTCGATACGCTGATGCCGCCGCTGTCCGCGTCCGAGATCATGCTGGGCTATGTCGCGGGGGGTGTCGCGCGCGGGGCGCTGGTGGCGGTCGCGGTGGCGCTGGTCGTCTTTCCGTTCGCGGCGGTCTGGCCCGCCAACCCGATCTGGACGCTGGTTTTCGTGCTGCTGGGCGCCACGATGATGAGCCTGGTGGGCATTCTGGCAGGCATCTATGCCGAGAAGTTCGATCAGATGGCGGCGATCACCAACTTCATCGTGACGCCGCTCAGCTTTCTGTCGGGCACGTTCTATTCGCTGGAAACGTTGCCGCCCGCGATGTCGATCATCAGCCACGCAAATCCGGTGTTCTATGTGATCGACGGGTTCCGCTACGGCGTGCTGGGGCAGTCGGACAGCTCCCCATGGTTGGGCGTATTGGTCTGCGTCGGGGTCTGTGCGGTAATCGCGGCGATCTGCTGGCGGTTCTTCGCGACGGGCTACAGGCTGAAATCCTGAGCCTCAGATACGGAACTGGCGCCTTACGAAGTGCCGTTCCGCCCCGACGCTGAGACGCTCGGCGGCATCCGTCGCGCGCATCCAGACGGGGAAGTGATCGGGTTCCGTCGGCGGGGCCAGTTGGCGGACCGGGTGGCACAGGTAGACCGCGCAGATCTTGTGCGCCCACCAGCCATATTCCGGCATGAAGACATAGCGTTGATACGCGCCCAGCCTCCGGGGCCGTGCGACGCGCCAGCCGGTTTCCTCGATCACCTCGCGGTGCAGACCGGCCAGAGGATGCTCCCCCTTGTCGATGCCGCCGCCAGGCAGCAGAAGCGTCTGATCCCTGACGGTGGTGCGCGCCAGCAGCAGCCACGCGCCATCCGCGATGATGGCATAGGCACCGGGGCGATCGGCATAGGCCTGACCGCTCTTTATCGCTTCGCCGAACCTGCGCATATTCTGCTCCCGCCTCACAGGGGTTACATTGCCCCGGTCTGAGTACTATGTCGCATCCTCATGTGAAAAGCCCGGAGTGAGAGAATGAGCACCGCCGCAACCATCGCCTGGGATGATTCCATCCTGCCGTTTCAGCTCGATGCATCCGACATGCGCGGCCGGATCGCGCGGTTGGACCACTCGCTCGAAAATATTCTGGGGCAGCATGACTATCCCGCCAACGTGTCCGAGCAGGTGGCGCAGGCCGTCCTGCTGACCGCGATGATCGGGCAGACGATGAAGCTGCGCTGGCGGTTGTCGTTGCAGATTCGCGGCGACGGGCCGCTGCGCCTGATCGCCACGGATTACTTCGCCCCGGCCAAGGCGGGGGAGCCGGGACAGGTTCGCGCCTATGCCAGCTATGATGAGGAGCGTCTGCAAGACGGTCCCGGATTTCCGCAGATCGGCAAGGGCATGTTCGCGGTCATCATAGATCAGGGTGAGGGGATGCAGCCCTATCAGGGCATCACGCCACTGGCGGGCGGATCCCTCGCCGCCTGTGCGGAGACGTATTTCGCACAGTCCGAGCAGTTGCCGACCCGCTTCGTACTGGGTGCGGCCCAACAGGTCGAGGCCGAGGGTGAGACGTGGCGCGGCGGTGGTATCATGGTTCAGCACATGCCGCCCGCAGGCAGTCACGTCACGGGCGAGGAAGGCTCGGGCGAGGGCGGTCTGCTGGATGCGAACGATCTGATCGGGCGCGACGCGGAGGAAGACTGGAACCGCGTCACGATGCTGCTGGAGACGACCGAGTTGATTGAACTGGTCGGGCCGCATGTGACGCCGGATCAGTTGCTGGTGCGCCTGTTCCATGAGGAGACGCCGCGTGTCTTTGACGCGCAATCGGTCAAGTTCGGCTGCACCTGTTCGGCGGCGAAGGTGGTGCAGACCATGTCGATGTATTCCAGCAAGGATGTCGGCCACATGACCACCGATAACGGCACCGTCACGGCCGATTGCCAGTTCTGCGGGGCGCATTACGAATTGCCCGCGCAGGTTCTGGGTTTCGAAGCCGATCCCGAGGCCGCCGAGGCCGCAGCGCAGGCGGCCAAGCCCAGCTGGCCGGGTCGCCCCGCCGGCTAGGCATGGGTCAGGCCAAAGGCGGGCGCGATGCCTGGCACCGCGCGCGCGATTACTCTCCGAACCGGTTCAGCAACTGGTCCAGCGTATAGCGTTCCGGCACGGACCTGCTGCCGCGCGCGGTAAAGGCCGGGTCTTGATACAGGCACCCCAGCCCGCAAAGCTGCTGCGCCACGCGGCGACGCCAGTCGAACACCCAGATCCGCCCGCCCGGCGTGCCGACATAGCCGTCTGTCTGCGAATCCATGTCGGAATACACGTCGATGGGGGAGGGGACCTCGGCATCGTATTCCTGCGTCCAGGCACCGTGGCTGTGATAGGAGGCGACCACCGTCCAGCCATCGGGCGCGTTCTTGATCAGGCAGCTTGCATGGGTTCCGGGCGCGGCGCGGGTGGCGCGCAGCACACCATCGGTATCATAGGCGATATAACCGCAATATTCCCGGCTTTCCTCAACGCTGCGCCGCTGAATGTCCTTGAGCGCCTGAAAGGCGAGGGCGTGGACGGGGTTCTTGTGCTGAGCCATCGCGGGTGCTGCCAGCAACAGCAGGATCGCCAGATAGATGCGCAAGGTGGCGCTCCTCTTGTGTCGGTGCCCAAGCTAGGCCATCACAGGCGCATGGAGCAAGCAGATCAGGCAAATCGCGAACTGGAACAGGTGCGCAGGGCGCTGGCACGGGGGATTCCGGCGGATTCCTCTGACTTCGATCTGAACGCGCAGTTCCGCGCAGCCCTGCCCGAGGGGCGGACCCTGCGTCCGGCGGCCGTGCTCTGCCCGTTGGTGGTGCGCGGGGGACGGGTGCGGGTGATCCTGACGCGGCGGTCCTCTCAACTGCGGCACCATCCGGGGCAGGTCGCCTTTCCCGGTGGCAAGGTCGATGCCGGTGACGATGGCCCGCTGGCCGCTGCCCTGCGTGAGGCATCCGAGGAAATCGGCCTCGCCCCCTCGCAGGTCGAGCTGTTCGGTGAACTGCCCCAGCATGAGACGGTGACCGGGTTTCGGATGCATCCCTATATCGGGCTGGTCGCACCGGATTTCACGCCGCGATCCGACCCCGGAGAGGTCGAGGAAGTGTTCGAGGTGCCGCTGGCGCATCTGGTCGATCCCGCGCGCTGCCAGGTGCATACGCGGCAGTGGCGCGGGCATGGGCGCAGCTATTACGCGATGCCCTACGGGCCGTACTATATCTGGGGCGCGACCGCCCGGATCCTGAAGGCCCTGTCGGACATGGTAAATGCGACTGACATCTGACTGGATAACCGCGCCACGCTCGCAACTGGTTCTGCGCGTGGCGGGCGGCGCGGCGGGTCCGGCGCTGTTCGTCGGCGGATCGGTGCGCAACGCGGTGCAGGGCCGCCCGATCGGAGATCTGGATATCGCCACACCGGCCTTGCCCGAAACCGTGATGGCGCAGGCGAAGGCCGCAGGGCTGAAGGCGATCCCCACAGGTCTGGACCACGGCACGGTGACCATCGTGGCGCAGGGTGTCGCGCATGAGGTGACGACATTCCGCCGCGATGTGCGCACCACGGGCCGCCATGCCACCGTCGCGTTTTCACACGATATTGCGCAGGACGCGGCGCGGCGCGACTTCACGATGAACGCGCTTTATGCCGGTGCGGACGGGCAAGTGATCGACCCGCTGGGCGGCTTGCCCGATGCGCTGGCAGGCAGGGTCCGCTTCATCGGTGACGCAACCGCCCGCATCGCGGAGGATTACCTGCGCATTCTGCGCTTCTTTCGCTTTACCGCGATCTATGCCTCCGGCCCGGCGGATGCGGAGGGGCTGGCCGCGTGTGCCGCTTCGCGCGATGGGATCTCCCGCTTGTCGGTGGAGCGTGTGACCGGCGAGATGTGCAAGCTGTTGCAGGCCCCCGCCCCGGCCCGCGCCGTGGCGGAGATGGAGGCCGTCGGCATATTGCAGAGCGTTCTGCCCGGCGCGCAGCCGCAGCACTTGCCGCCGTTGCAAAGGGCGGAGGCCGCGCTGGACGCCGCCCCGCGCTGGCGCCGCCGCCTGTTGGCGCTGGGGGGCGACAGTTCGGGCTGGCGTCTGTCCAACGCGGATCGCAAGGCCCTGACGCAGGCGCAGCAGATGCTGGGCACCCCTGCGACCACCGCCGAACGGGCCTATCGCGCCGGTGCGGACCTCGCGCTGGACGCGGCGTTGGTCGAGGCGGCGTGGGCCGATGCGATGCCCGCTGCCGACCTGCGCCGGGATTGCGACCGGGGCGGGAGCGCGCGATTTCCGCTGGCGGCGGCCGACCTGATGCCCCCCTACCGCCCCGGCAGCGCGCTGGGGGCGGAGTTGCGCCGGCTGGAGGACCACTGGATCAGGCGCGATTTCACCCCCGACCGCGCCGCCCTGCTGGACGCGATGCGCCCGCCGCCGGACCTGCCGTAACGATACAAACTGAACGTTGACGCGCCCCGCGCGGCCCGCGAAGGTCTGGTCCGCAACGACCGGAGCCTGCCCGTGACCATCGAGACCATCATCGCCATCGTGGCACTGGCCGCCGGCACCGTCTGGACGCCGGGGCCGAACAACGCGATGCTCGCCTCATCCGGGGCGCGGTTCGGGTTTCGCGCCACGCTGCCCCACGCGATGGGGGTGGCGGTCGGCTTTCCGGTGATGTGCTTCGTCATGGCGCTGGGACTGGGGCAGGTGTTCGAGGCGCAGCCCCTGATCGGTGAGATCCTGCGCTGGATCGGCGCGGCGCTGCTGCTGCGGATCGCGTGGAAGACCCTGAACGCGAAACCGCCCGGAACCGATCAGGGCGCGGCGAAGCCGTGGACGTTCCTGCAGGCCAGCGCCTTTCAATGGATCAACCCCAAGGCGTGGGTGATGGCCGTCTCGATGATCTCGCAATTCGTGACCGGAGTGGATCCGGTGCGCGAGGCGGCGCTGGTCGCGGGCATCTATCTGTTGGTGGGGCTGACATCCGCCAATGGCTGGGCGGGCTTCGGCGCGGCGCTGCAACGGTTCCTGTCCACACGCGGGCGGATGCTGGCGTTCAACGCGGTAATGGCGGGGCTGATCGTGTTGACCGTGGTGGGGCTGATCTTTGCGGATCTGAGGCCGGGCGCTTGATTCCGGCCTCGCTGGCCTTTTTCGTTTTCGTCGGTCTGTTCTCACCTGGGCCGAACGTGATCCTGCTGACGGCATCGGGGGCGCGGTTCGGGTTTCGCGCGACGGTTCCGCATATCCTCGGCGTGGCCATCGGCGTGGGGATCACGGCCGGGCTGACCGGGCTGGGGCTGGGGGCCGCGATCATGGCCGTTCCCATGCTGACCGTCGTGCTGAAGGGCGTGGCGATGATGTGGATCCTGTATCTGGCCTACAGCCTGTACCGTGCCACCCGCGCGCCGAGGGCACAGAGTGCGCAGAGGCCCTTTACCTTCGTGCAGGCGGTGCTGTTCCAGTGGGTCAACCCCAAGGTCTGGGCCGTTGCGCTGGCGGCATCGTCCTTCGTCGCGGATCAGGGGCCGGTGGGGGCGGGGCTAGCGCTGGCATTGGCGTTCTCAGCCATCAACCTCGCCGTGTGTCTGTTCTGGACCAGCGCCGGGCACCTGCTGGGGCGTCTGCTGGCGGATGAGGCGCTGTGGCGGGCCTTCATGACCGTGATGTCGGGGGCTATGGCCCTGTCCGCTGTGCTGGTCCTGCTTTGAGCGAGGTCCACCAAGGGTCCGCCGCCAGGGCGCGGCGCAAGGGGGTCATCGTGGTGGCCGGGGCCTCCTGAATATAGCGGTGCGCCTCCTCGATCTGGTCGCCCTGCAAGGTTTTGAGATAGGCGATCGCACCCGCCACGGTGAAGGGGTCGCGCGGTGACTCGTGGAAATTCGGCTCCAGATCGGTCCAGATGGCGGCATCGTAATCGCCGGTCGCGCACCATTCCATCACCCGGTCATTGACCTGTGGCAGGCGACCGAAGGCGTCTGTCGCCGTGGCCCAGCCGATCCGGTCCAGCGGTGCGCGTTCGCGTGCGGCAAGGTCGGTCGCGGCCTGCGCCACCTGCGTGCGGGTGGAGCGGATGGCGTGGGTGGGGCACAGGGCACCGTCCTGCGGGTCCAGGCAGACCGCCAGCCCCATCTTGCGCTTGGCCGAAACGCGCGAAAATTCCATCGGCAGGTCTGGCCCGCCGCTCATGTGCCATGCGCCTGTAACATGGGGGGCGAGGATCTCGATATCCCAGATCAGGGACCCCCAGCCGAGGATCGCGATCCTCATGGCCATGCGGCCAGCGGCGGCAGGCTCATCAAGACGGCCTCGGGGTTGTGGCCGGTCTGCAAGCCGAAGGTCGTGCCCCGGTCATAGACCAGATTGAACTCCGCGTAGCGGCCGCGCCGGAACAGCTGGTGATCGCGGTCGGCCTGGGTCCACTCCTCGAACATCCGCTTTTCCACAATCGGCACGAAGGCCTTCAGAAAGGCCCGTCCGACATCCTGCGTAAAGGCGAAATCGGCGTTCCAATCGCCCGAGCAATGATCGTCGTAGAAGATCCCGCCGACGCCGCGCGCCTCGTTCCAGTGGCGGATCATGAAATACTCATCGGCCCATGCCTTGTAACGCGGGTACAGATCGGCGCCGTGCGGGTCGCAGGCGGCCTGCTGCTGCGCGTGGAAGAACGCGGTATCCTGCGGCACCTCGACCATGGGGTTCAGATCCGATCCGCCCCCGAACCACCAGCCATGCGGGGTCCAGAACATGCGGGTGTTCATGTGCACGGCGGGCACCTTGGGGCTGCGCATATGCGCGACCAGGCTGATGCCGGAGGCCCAGAATCTGGGATCCTCGGCCATGCCGGGCATATCCTTGCGCGCGGCCATGGCCCGCTGTGCCGGGGGGGCCAGGGTGCCGTAGACCTCAGAGATGTTGACGCCGACCTTTTCGAAACAACGGCCGCCGCGCATGACGCGCATCTCACCGCCGCCGGCATCCGAACCATCATCGGAATGGCGTTTCGTCGGCTTGCGTTCGAACCGCCCGGGGGCCAGGTCAGCGAACGGGCCCGAGGTCTGAGCGTCCTCCAACCCCTCGAATGCATCGCAAATCCGGTCGCGCAAGCTGCGGAACCAGTCCGCCGCGCGGCGTTTTTCGTCTGTCATGTCCATTTTCGGATGTCTCACCTGGTCGTTTCGGGCGGATTTTCATCCTTTGTGCGGCAAGGTTCAAGGGAAGGGGCGCAACGCGGTTGTCCTCCGCGTCACAGGGCATAGGTTAACGGGGTCTGCGGGTCGCGCGTCCCGTGCCGTCCCGCCGAGGAATTATTCCATGTTTCGCTTCTTTGAGAAGCTGGTGGACCCCTACCAGCCCTATCCCGACGACGACGTGCCACCGACACGTTTGTGGCCCTTCCTTGCGGATTACATGCGACCCTTCCGCAGCGTTCTGATGTGGACCCTGCTGACCACATTCGCCGTTACCGTGGTCGAGATTGGGTTGATTTTCTATACAGGCCGGGTGGTTGACCTGCTGGAGATCAGCGGTCCGACGGCCTTTCTCAGCGATCACGGGGTCGAACTGGGTCTGATCGCGGCGTTCATTCTGCTGCTGCGGCCCATTGCGCAGATGCTCAACGCGATGCTGTTGAACCAGGCGCTGCTGCCCAATATCGCCACGCTGGTGCGCTGGCGCTCACACAGGCATGTTCTGCGACAATCGGTCGCTTGGTTCCAAAGCGATTTCGCCGGACGGATCGCCAACCGGGTGATGCAGACGGCCCCCGCCACGGGCGAGGCGGTGTTCCAGATCTTCGACGCGCTGGTCTATGCGGTGATCTATCTGATCGGGGCGCTGCTGCTGCTGGGCGGCACCGACCCGCGGCTTATGCTGCCACTGGCCGCGTGGGGGCTGGCCTATATCGTGCTGTGCATCGTTATCATTCCGCGCATCGGACGCGCATCCAAGGATTTTTCCGACGCCCGATCCGCCATTACAGGCCGGATCGTGGACAGTTACACCAACATCCAGACCGTCAAGCTGTTCGCCCACACGCGTGAGGAAGAAGCCTTTGCCGGTGAAGCCATCGAACATGCGCGGGACAAGTTTCAGGTGCAGATGCGGCTGATAACAGCGATGGAGCTGGGGTTATTGCTGATCAACGGCCTTCTGATTGTCGCGGTCATCGGATGGTCTATCGCGCTGTGGCAACAGGGGATCGGAACGGTCGGGACCGTGGCCGCCGCCTCCGCTCTGGTTTTGCGGCTGAATTCCATGACGGGCTGGATCATGTGGGCGCTGTCCTCGTTCTTTCAGAATCTCGGCGTTGTGCGTGAGGGGATGGAAACGATCGCCCAGCCCATCGACCTGACCGACGCGCCGGATGCCCGCCCGCTGCACCTGAAAGGCGGCGAGATCGCGTTTCACGACGTCAGTCACCATTACGGACGCGAAGCCGGGGGGCTGGACCGCGTGAACCTGACGATCCGTCCGGGGGAACGGGTGGGTCTGGTCGGGCGATCCGGCGCGGGCAAGTCCACGCTGGTCAACCTGCTGTTGCGGTTTCATGACGCGGAATCCGGCCGCATCACGCTGGACGGGCAATCGTTGGCGGATGTCACACAGGACAGTCTGCGCCAATCGGTGGGGATGGTGACGCAGGATACCTCGCTGTTGCACCGGTCGGTCCGCGAAAACATCCGCTATGGCTCCGCCGACGCGACCGAGGCCGAGATCATCGCCGCGGCCAAGCGGGTGGAGGCGCATGAATTCATCCTCGATCTGGGGGATATGAACGGGCGCACCGGCTATGATGCGCATGTCGGGGAGCGGGGCGTCAAACTGTCCGGTGGGCAAAGACAGCGGATCGCACTGGCCCGTGTCGTGCTGAAGGACGCGCCGATCCTGATTCTGGACGAGGCGACCTCGGCCCTGGACAGTGAGGTCGAGGCCGTCATTCAGGACGCCCTGTACGGGTTGATGGAGGGCAAGACCGTCATTGCTATCGCACACCGCCTGTCCACCATCGCCGCGATGGATCGCATCGTCGTGCTGGATGCAGGTCGGATCGTCGAGGAGGGAACCCACGACGCGCTGATCGCGCAAGGCGGGTTGTATGCCGGATTCTGGTCGCGCCAATCGGGCGGATTCTTGAACGCGGCGTCGAAATGAAGGCGTTCTTTGCCAACCTGATCGCTCCCTTCGCACCGGCGGACGGGCCGCCGCCGCAAACTCTGGGCGCGTTCCTGCGCTGGGCATTGGCCGGATCGGGGCGCGTGGTGGCGATCACCGCGCTGTTCGGGCTGGCGCTGGGCATCAGCGAGGCGGTGGCCGCGTGGCTGGTCGGGCATATCGTCGATCTGGCGGTGGCACAGGGAGGCGAGGCATTCTTCGCCCGCAATGCCGGGCTGTTGCTGGGCGCGGGGGCGTTTTTCGTGCTGCTGCGTCCGATGCTGGTTACGCTGACCTCGGCGCTGAATTCGCTGTCCGTTGGGCCAAACGCCACGACGCTGGCTATGGCGCGGCTGAACCGTCACACGATGGGGCAATCCCTGCGCTTTTTCGAGAACGATTTCGCGGGACGGATCGCGCAAAAGCAGATGCAGACCGTATCGGCCATCGGCTCGATCCTGTCGGAGATCGTGAACTCGCTGGCGTTTGCGTTCTCCGTTCTGATGGGATCGCTGTTGGTGCTGATCCAGGTCTCGCCCCGACTGGGACTGGTCCTGGCGGGATGGTTCGTGATCTACGTCCTGTATGTCCGCTACTTTCTGCCCAAGGTACGCCAGCGTTCCCGCGCGCGGGCCGGGGCGCGGGCGGCGCTGTCGGGGCAGTTGGTCGACGTGCTGTCCAACATGGCGACCGTCAGGCTGTTTGCCACAGGCGCGAGCGAGGAGCGCGCCGCTGAGAGGGCGATGGGAACCCTACGCGACAAATCAATGGATTTCGGCGCGATTTCGGTCGCGTTCCGCGGGGGGCTGAGCCTGATGGGTGGCCTGCTGCCGGTCGCCCTGATCGGATGCTCCGTCTGGTTCTGGCAAAGCGGGGAAGCGACGCCCGGCGACATCGCCATCGCGGGCCTGCTCTCCACCCGTCTGGGGCAGATGTCGGGCTGGATCAGCTTCGTCGCGATGGGGATTTTCGCCAATATAGGTGAGATCGAGAACGGCATGAATACCCTCGCACCCGCGCATGACCTGCCGGATCGCGGCGGTGCCATTCCCCCCGGCCCGGTGGCGGGTGAGATCGCGTTTCACGATGTCAGCTTCGGCTATGGCAGGCCGGACGGCGGTGGCCTCGACGGGCTAAACCTGCATATCGCCGCCGGGCAGAAGGTCGGCTTGGTGGGACGTTCGGGGGCGGGGAAATCCACCGCGCTGTCGCTGCTGCTGCGGCTCTACGATGTGGAAGGCGGGCGGATTACCCTGGATGGAAAGGATATCCGTGACCTGACGCAGGACGGCTTGCGCGGGGCGATCGCGATGGTTCGGCAAGATACCGCGATGTTCAACCGCTCCGCCTTCGACAACATCTCCTACGGAATCGCGAATGCCGATCCCGCGGCGGTCGAGCGGGCCGCGCGGCGTGCGCAGGCCCATGATTTCATCGTCGGTCTGTCCGACCCGGCCGGGCGCACGGGATATCAGGCGCATCTGGGCGAGCGCGGTGTTCGGTTGTCCGGCGGGCAGCGGCAGCGGATCGCCATCGCCCGCGCGTTCCTCAAGGATGCGCCGGTGCTGATGCTGGATGAGGCGACGTCGGCCCTCGATTCGGAGACGGAGGCGGCGGTGCAGTCCGCTCTCGAAGACCTGATGCAGGGGCGCACGGTTGTCGCTGTGGCGCACAGGCTTTCGACGCTGGCGCATATGGATCGGATTGTCGTGATGGAAAACGGCAGGATCGTGGAATCGGGCCATCATGCCGAATTGCTCGACCTGCCGGGGGGCACCTACGCGGCATTCTGGCATCGGCAATCGGGCGGCTTCATCACGACCGAGGCGTGACCGTCGCGGCAATCGGCGGCGTCTCGACCTCAACCGGGGTCAATTGAAACTGCGCGATCAGTTTGCGCAACCGCTGGGCACTGTCCTGCAAGCTGCGCGCGCGCTTGGCGCCGCCTTCGGCCAGGGCGGTTTGATGCTGGGTGGAATCGTCCATGGCGCTGATCGCGACCGTGACCTCCTCGACCGAGCGGCTCTGCTCCGTGGACATGGTGGAAATCGCGATGATTGCACGGTTCATGTCGTTGACGGACTGCGCGATGGTCGCGAGCTTTTCCCCGGTTTCGCTGACCTGTATGGCCCCATTTTCCACATGCTCGATGCTGCTGGAAATAAGCGCGGAAATGTCCTGGGCGGATCGCGCGGCGCGGTCGGCCAGATGCCTGACCTCGGAGGCGACGACCGCGAATCCGCTGCCGGCATGGCCGGCGCGGGCCGCCTCGACCGCGGCGTTCAGGGCGAGAAGTTTGGTTTGGAACGATATGGCGTTGATGACGGCCACGATGTCGCGCATTCGGGAGGCCGCGCTCTCGATCCCGGTCATGGAGGCGCGGGCCGCCTCAGCGATATCGGCGGCTTCGACCGCGCCGGACGCGGTCGTGGTGGACAGCGCGCGCAATTCACGGCCGCGTTCGGAGGTCATGGCGATCGCGCGGGCCATTTCGCGCACCGTGGCAGAGCATTGGCGCAGAGCGGAGGCCTGCATCTCCGTCTGTCGGGACAGTTGATCGGCCTCCTCCGCGACCTCTCCACTATGGATGGCGAGGGCTTCGCCGGTCAGTGTAATGTCTCCCACCACCTCACCCAGCGTCGCGATGGAACGGTTCACATCCCTTTGTAAGAGGTGGAATATGCCGTCATGCTGGCCATCCATCCGGTGTGTGAGATCGCCATGCGCCACGGCTGCGATGGTGGTGGCGACGCTGGCGAAGCCGCGCTCGAAGCTTTCGCACATGCGGTTCACGTCCTGGCCGATCTCGTTCAGTTCGCCGCCATCGGCATTGTCCGCGATACGGGTGGTGAAATCCCCTGCGATGACACGGCCAACAAGGTGGCCGATATCGTGCTGCAACGTGCGCGCCGCTGTCTGATCGACAAGCTGTATGACAAAACCGGCCCGTGTGTTGTGTTCCGCTATGGGACGGATGACGGCGTCATAATGGCGATCCGCGATATGCACCGCGACGGTCGCCTCCACCCCATTGGCCACCTTGCGGGCCAAATCGTTGTCTAGTGACACCAACCAGGCGAGCGGATTGTCGTATTGCGTGTCCGTGTCGTGCGCGCGGGCCAGATCCTCCAGCTGTTTGCTGACATACAGCACGTCGCTGACGGAATGCGCGACCAAGAGCATCATGTCGGAGCGATCGAGCGCCTCACGTATGCGGCGTGCGGCGACCCCGCGTTGGTCGATGAGCGTTACGGCTGTCGCCATCTGCCCGAATTCGTCATTGCGACCGCCGGGCATCTGACCTGCGGCCTTGTTCTGCGCGATATTGCGGACGGCCCGCAGAAACTGGTTGAGAGGTCGCAACAGCGAGATGATGTTGAACAGGGTCATCAACATAAGAACCACGAAACTGATGATTGCGATCAGGACCACGGTGTTGCGGGTGGTCATCGCCGTGTTGACCGCCTGAGCGTCGGCCCAGGCGCGAATCGTGTTGAGCTCCTCGACGATTCCGCTGAAATCCCGGTAGATCGCCGGCGATGAGGAGTTGATCCGCTGCTCCTCCAAGGCGCGGGCGTTTTCGTCCAGTGCGCTCAGCCGACCGAGTGCATCCTGCATGGCCTCCAGAACGGTGACAAAGGGGTCGATCCGATTGCGCAAATCCTCCGCCGCCAACGCGCGCAGACGGGGCATGGGGGCCAGCATCGCGGACAATTCGTCGGCCATGGTTCGCATCAGGGCGGTGTCGTGGGGGAAGCGCGGGTTCTGCATCAGCTTCCAGAGAGCGTCGTGGGCCGCGCTGACCTCCGCCAGCATATCGAATCGACCATCACCGATCACGACCTGATCCGAGGCGTTGATGCGCGACAGCAACGGGTCGAGGGTGGAGAACGCCGCTTGCAGCTCAAGGCCGATGGCGTCAATCTCACCCTGCACCGCCACGGCGTCATCATAGAGGGCGTTGAAGGCCACCACCTCCGTGCGAAGAGCGCTTAGCTGGTCCGTGACGTCGGTTTCGATCGACACTATTTCCGACATCATTCCCAGATGTTCGACGACATGGGCGAACTGTTCGTTCGCATAGCTGCGCAGATCGAGGTTTTCGCGGCGCAGATCGAGGGTGGAGGCCCGATCCGCGTTGGCGAACGCGCTTTGCGCATCGTGCAGATGCATCAGCGAATCGCTCCTGTCGGAGGAGCGGATGACCTGAGAGCGGACCTCGTTCATGCTGCTCCACACGAACAGGATGATGCCCATCAGTCCCAGTCCGGTCAGGATGAAACTTGCGATAAAACGCAGTGCGATCGTATTCTTCATCCCGGGCCTCGACAGAAAATGCTGCCAAAAGGCCTAAGCCGCACAGGTTAAGGTAACGCTAACTCCCCTTGGGAGCTTTGGAAAGCAGCGGCATCAGCCGGGCCATGTCGGGTCCGCGCTCCATCCCGGACAGCGCCTTGCGCAGGGGCATGAACAGGGACTTGCCCTTGCGGCCGGAGCGTTCCTTCATGGTGTTGGCCCAGTCAGACCAGCTCGTCTCACCCCACGGTTGCGGGGGCAGATGGGCGAGGGCGTCCGCGATGAAGTCCGCGTCCTCCTCCGCGATCAGGGGGGTCGCGCCGTTCTGCACGATATCCCACAGCGGATCGACATCGGCGATCACCTGAACGTTTTCGCGCGCCATCAGCCAGAAAGGCTCCGCCTTGGGGCCATCGATGCCGCGCGCGGCCAGGGCCTCGGCCACGTCGGCATAGGGGCGGGCGTGCAGAACGCGCGCGGTCAGGGGGCGCAGGTCGTCCACGTCGAACTTCGTGGGGGCGGAGCCGAAGCGGCTGAGGTCGAACCCGTCGATCAGTTCCTGATGCGTCGTGCGCAACTCGACCGGATCGGAGGAGCCGAGACGCGCCAGGTGGCTGAGCAGGGCCATCGGCTCGATCCCCGCCGCGCGCAGATCGCGCAGCGACAACGTGCCCAGTCGTTTCGACAGCGCCTCACCCTGCGGGCCGGTCAGCAGCGAGTGGTGGGCGAAGCGCGGATGCGAATGCCCCAGCGCCGCCATGATCTGGATCTGGGTCGCGGTGTTGGTCACGTGATCCGAGCCGCGCACCACGTCCGTGATGCCCATATCGGTATCGTCCACCACGCTGGCGATCGTGTACAGAACCTGCCCGTCGCCCCGGATCAGCACCGGGTCCGACACCGACGCCGCGTCGATGGAGATGTCGCCCAGGATACGGTCCGTCCACTCGATCCGCTCGTGATCCAGCTTGAACCGCCAGTGGCCGCCCCGCTCCGCCCGCAGGGCTGCCTTCTCGGCGTCGCTGAGGGCGAGGGCGCCGCGATCATAGACGGGGGGGCGGCCCATGTTGAGCTGCTTCTTGCGCTTCAGATCCAGTTCGGTGGGCGTCTCGAACGCCTCATAGAGCCGCCCGTTGGCGCGCATCCGGTCCGCCGCATCGGCGTAGCGGTCCAGCCGGCTGGATTGCGTCTCGATCCGGTCCCAGGTCAGGCCCAGCCATTCCAGATCCTGCTGGATCGCATCGGCATATTCCGGCTTGGACCGCTCGGGATCCGTATCGTCGAGGCGCAGGATGAACGTGCCGCCCTGCTGCTTCGCGATCAGCCAGTTGAACAGCGCGGTGCGCAGGTTCCCGATATGCAGATATCCGGTCGGCGAGGGGGCGAAACGGGTGACGGTCATGACAGGCTTTCGGCTGTGAAAATGCTTGCCACTGCATAGACCAGTCGCGCGGGGCATTTAAGGGGGAATGTTGCCTATATGGGCGCACCCGGTACTGTGCGCGCATGGAACAGATCGACATCCTGCCTCCGGGCCTGCCCGAAATCGCCGCAATGGCGCAGGCCGTGCGCGATGCCTTGCCCGAAGATATGCGCCGGATGTGCGCCGATCTGGTCGTGCGGGTCGAGGATTTTGCCGATGATGAGACGATGGAGGAGATGGGGATCGCATCGCCCTACGAGCTGACGGGCCTCTACAGCGGCATCCCCCTGACCGAGAAATCCGTGGCCGATCAAGGGTACGGGCCCGACACGGTCTACCTCTACCGTCGGGCGATACTGGAGGAGTGGATCGAGAGGGGCGATGTCGGGCTGGAGCATCTGGTTGGCCATGTGCTGATCCACGAAATCGCACATCATTTCGGCTGGTCGGATGCGCAGCTTCACGCGATCGAGGATTGGACGCTCTAGCCTTGTGCGGAAATGCCGGGTCCTGTCTCTGGATCGTGCGCGGATCGGATTTGGCCCTGATTGCATGGAGCGGATCCTTCTGAATTCAAGCGTTAATCATCTATCAACGTTCACGACTTTGTTGTCCCGTCTCTGCGGGAATGTTCATGCTATCACAGTTACTTATAACGACGTCATGCAGCGTCATCCTACAGCGCTGCATGATGTGAGCCGGTTCGGTTCATGTTGAAAACAGTCGGGTGGGCACTCCCCCCTCCAGACCCGCCCGATGTGACTGCGCCTGCGGACCCCACGCCGCAGGCGTAGTTCTTTTAAGGGTGGAATTTTGGGCGAAGCGGGTGCCGGTTTCACGCGCTATCGGGCGTGATCGCGATCAGGTGGTTGTCCCATGTATATCGGCCCGATCCCTGCCTCGACTCCGGCACTGCGCCGATCCGGTGAAAGCTGCCCAACCCCGAGGTGACTGCGAACCCACCCCTTGCGTGGGCCACGCCGCTGGCATCCTCGACCGCATGGCTCTCGATCAGATGCCCCGCCTGCGTGTCATAGACCTGCACCAGTCCGCCGCGAGGTGACGTGACGGCGACGCGGCGATCATCGGGCGCGAAGGCGACGCTGCCGACATAGCCCCGCATCGCGCGTAGCGCCTCGGCGGGGGCGTTCATCAGAACGGGCGAGGATGCGCCGCGCCGATGCGTGCCGAGCAGGGCCACGACGTCCTCCCCGCCTTGCCACTGCATGGCGAAGGCGACCTGGCCGCGCGTGGAAATCGCCATATGCCGGATCGAATTCTTGTGCAGCGCCGGGGGCAGGGCGGCGACCTGCTGCACGGTGCCGTCGGTGATGTAGGCCAGATTCGGGGCCATGGTCGGAATGTTCAGCTTGACCCGTCCGCTATCGGGATGCGTGTCGATGCCGCCATTGGCCACGACCAACATGTCCGTGCCGGGCAGGCGCTGGATGTCGTGGGGGCCTACACCGCCGCTGGACCATTCCGCCACGCGCACATATCCGGCGGCCACGTCCCAGACGCCGATTCGGCCCTGTCCCGCCTCGAAGTCGTTTTCCGTGGTGAACAGCCAGTTTCCATCTGCGGAAAACGCGCCGTGCCCGTAGAAATGCCGCCCCTCGGGCGCGGTCAGCGTCGCGGTTGCGCGGCCCGTCAGGCAGTCGATGACAACGGCGAAGGTGCCGGGTCTGCGGGCGAAGGCAACGGCCTCGGGGCGGGTGGGCCGTGCCGCCGCCGCATGACCGCGCCCCGGCAGCGGGATCTGGAACAGGACATCCAGCGCCGCGCCGATTCCGCACAGTGCATAGCGCCCGTCCGGCAAGGCCGCCGCCGCCAGATAAGCGGGTGAGCCGACATCCGCCCAGGTCGGTTTCGGGATCAGACCCGCCGCCAGCAAGCCGCCGACGAAATGTCGCCTGCCCGTGTGCATGGCGCTCAGTCCCCGTCCATCGAGTTGAAACCGGCGGCGACGCCCAGACGTGGACCAAGCTCATCCCGCGCGAGGGTGCGGATCGCCTGCACGCCCTGTTCGATGACCTCGATCCGCAGGCGACCCTGCGCAGCCGAGACGCCTGAGAAGGTCGGATCATCCAGCCGCGCCAACCGCGTCTGGCTGTAGGCGAAGGCGGTGTTGAACTCCGAAGCGAGGTCCGTCCCCTCACCCGCCATGCGGATTGCAAGGTCGTTGAGCGCGTCCAGGCTCAGTTCCACATGCCGCGCTGAGCGGCCGGATCGCCATGCCTCGGCCCGGGTGGGGCGGGGGCGATCGAATGAGCCCATCGGACGGCTGAGACGTGTGTCCGCCGTGAATTCCAGCCCGGTGGTCAGGGATTTGAACAATTCGCGCAGCACCTCGTTTTCGGACCTGTAGGTGCCATCCGGCGCAGGGTTCAGCATCCGCGCGGCGTAATCCTCATGCCAGTCACGGGAAATGGCGGCTGTGGTCGCGGCGATATCCTGTGTGGCGGTGCGCACCAGTTGGCAGCGATAGGTCGCATCCCCCATGGTGGAGATCGCAGGATCGTAAAGCAGGAATTCCAGCGCGTAGAATCCCCGTGCCGCGATTGAAACGTCGGCATATTCCTCCGCAATGTTCGCGATCGGATCCTGATCCGCGATCAGTTCGGCCAGACGCTTCGGTGTCGCCCCCCGGCTGTCGGGCCAGAAGGCCAGCGCGAAGGCCCGGTCGTCCTGCTCCGTCGGGCCGAATCGCAGGTGGCTGGCCGCGACCCAGGCATCGAACGCCTCGCCGTAGGCCGTCCGCAGCGGGGGCGCGGTCGCCTCGCATGTTTCCTGCGCAATGTCGGCCAGATGATCCGAACGTTCGGCGAGCATCTCGAACCTGGGCAGGATGTGACTGTTCACCACATCCTCGACCATTGCGGCATCGTCCTGCGCGGCGAGGGCGGTCGGCAGGGTCAGTATCGTCAGGGCGGCAAGAATACGAATCATAAGCTCTCCAGAAAGGCGATCAGCGCGGCGCGATCCTCGGTTGGCAGGGCGATGACGGCATCGCGCTGCGACGCGGCCTCCCCCCCGTGCCACAGCACCGCTTCGAGCAGGGAGCGCGCACGTCCGTCGTGCAGGAAATAGGTATGGCCACTGACCTGTTGCGTCAAACCGATGCCCCACAGGGGGGGCGTGCGCCATTCCTGACCCGTTGCGCGACCCTCGGGCCGGTGATCGGCCAGGCCCTCGCCCATGTCGTGCAACAGCAGGTCGGTATACGGCCAGATCAACTGAAAGCTCTGCTCGGAGCGGTCGCGCAACCGGTGCGTCACGAAGGACGGCGTGTGGCAGGCGGTACAGCCGGTGGAATAGAACACCTCCTTGCCGCGCAGAACCCGCGGGTCGTCCACATCGCGCCGCGCCGGAACGCCCAGATTGCGACTGTAGAAAGCGACCAGTTCCAGCCCCTCGGCGTCTACCTCGGTGCCGCGATCGTCGCCGTCGCCGTGAATGGCGTTGCGGCAATCGACCTGCGCGGGGGTGCATTCGCCCGCCGCCGCCGGAAAGATCGGGGTGGAGATGCCGATATCGCCCGCAAAGGCACCGGCGGATTGTTCCAGCACCGTCGGCTCAATCGCCTTCAGCCCGAACCGGCCCAGCATCGGTTCGTCGTGCACCAGGGACCAGACCACGTTGGGCCGCCCGGAAATGCCGTCATCGTTGGCGTCGTCGGGGTCGGCATTGGCCAGAATGTCCGCCGCCGGGATCGCCTCCAGCAGGCCCAGCCCGATCATCTGCGGCGCCAGGCGCGGGCTGAACATCGCGTCGGGGTGCAGCGGTCCATAGCCCAGATCGGCGGCGGTATAGGTCGGATGGCGCAGCGATGCCGTCTGACCGTCGGGGAAGGTCACGGTTTCCTCTTGATAGCTGATGTCGAGGCGATATTCCGCGCGGTAGCCCTGCACCGCGAAATCCTGCAACTGCACGCCGTAATTGGGATCCGGGCTGGTGGCGATGTAGCCCTCGATCTGCGGTATCAGATCGTCCAGCGTGCCGGGGATCGACACGCGCAGGAACATCGAGATTGCGTTGCTGTCCTCCGCCTCGGGCGGGTGGCCGCGGCCGTCCTTGATGTGGCAGCGCTGGCACGAGCGTGCATTGTAAAGCGGCCCCAGCCCGTCCGAAGCGAGGGTGGAGGACGGCGCGGAGACCCACAACTTGCGAAACAGCCCGTTGCCAACCTTGAAGGTCAACTCATCCTCGAAGGTCAGATTGTCCGAGGGCTGCGAGAACGCGTCGGCTGTGCCCACCACCCGCACGGTCGCGGCCCCGGCGGACAACTGCTCGAACCGGGCGGGGGCGGTGAAATCGTCGGTCAGCGCCGTGACGCCGGCGATCCGCGCGGTTTCCTCCGCCGTGCGGGGGATGACGTTCAGGTGCGGATCGCCCAGAGTGGCCCGGAAATCCTCAGCCTGAATGGCCGGGGAATTATCAGCCTGAATAGCGGAGCCAGCCAGCAGCGTAAGGCCGAGCGTCAACATGGCGTGGCGCGATGATCTGTTGAGCATTCCGTGTCCCGCTACGAAGGATACGGGCGGTTCGCAATCGAACCGCCCTGATGTTCAGGCGAAGCCCGGCCACCGCGATGTGCGGCCGGGCATATGCTTTATTGGAAGACCGCGTTCGGATCGTCCAGACTGTCCGAACCTTCGATGGCGATCTGGTCCAGTTCCAGCGCCGTCACGACACGTTCGATGGATCGGGTCTGATCTATCAACCCCTCGACGCCGCCCATGATCAGGTCCTCACCAGCGGAGTTGCCGCGCTCCAGCATCTGATCGTAGGCAAAGCCTGCCTCGGCGGTGGTCTTGATCCGGCCCAGTGCCATCATGGTGGTGTTCAGCCTGGTCAGCATCTCACGGTCCAGCTCCGGGTTGGTTTCGGCCACCAGATCGGACAGCGAGGCACCTGACACCAGCGTGCCGTCGATGCGGATATATTCGCCCATATATGCGCTCTGCACGCCCAGACCGTCATAGTAGTGATCGTTATGCGTGTTGTCCGCGAAGCAGGAATGCTCCTCCTCGGGGTCGTTCAACATCAGGCCGAGGCGCATCCGCTCACCTGCCTGCTCGCCATAGGACAGCGATCCCATGCCGGTCAGGATGGTGGACAGGCCGGAGGTCTCATCACTCAGCACCTCAGTACGGGCGGCACCGCCGTCGGCCCATTGCGCGGCCATCCATTCAAGGTCGGAGACCAGCAGATCGGTCGCGGCCTTCAGATACGCGCCCCGGCGGTCGCAATTGCCGTTGGTGCAGTCATCGCCGGTCGCGTAGTCGGTCCAGGCGCGGTTTCCGGCCCCGGCCTCGTGCCCGTTCAGATCCTGCCCCCACAGCAGAAATTCGATCGCGTGATAGCCTGTGGCCACGTTCGATTCGATGCCGTCGGCCTCGCGCAAGGTCTCGCTCAGCAGTTCGGGCGTGATGGCGCTGGCATCGACCTGCGTGCCGGAGAGGGTGAATTCGGGGCTGGCGATGACGTTCAGTGCCGCGAAGGCGTTTTCATCGGTCGGCCCGCCATAGGTGGCATCGACGTAATCGATCAGGCCTTCGTCGAGCGGCCAGGCGTTCACCTTGCCCTCCCAATCATCCACGATCGCGTTGCCGAAGCGGTAAACCTCGGTCTGCTGATAGGGCACACGCGCGGCAAGCCACGCGTCCTTCGCGGTCTGAAGCGCCGGGGCCGACGGGTTCGCGATCAGCGCATCGACCGCCGATTGCAGGCGCTGCGCGGCGATCAGGCTGTCCTCGTACTTCGCTGCCGCGATATCGGCATATGTGTCGAGTACATCGGCCCTTTCAACGGCCAGCGCGGGAGAGGCGAGGGCGAGGCAGATCCCGGTCGGGATCAGATAACTGCGTTTCATAGGCTTTCCTGTCAGTGGGATGTCGTTTCAGTGGAATGTAGGTGGCTGAATGTCCGTCTGCGCCACCTCACGCGGGGCGCTCAGATGCATCCGCCTGAGCGCCAGTCCGAAATCGGTGGCGAGCGCGGTAACGAGGGGCGCCATGTCTGGCCGCACCAGAAGGGTGGCGATCAACATCGCGTCGTCGCGGTCCCCCTCCGCCGCCGTGGCGATGAAATTGGCAAAGCACGATTCATCGGCGCCCAGGCACTGACAGCCCACCGTGTGCAGCATCAGCGGACGGCGACCGTGGCGGGTGCACAAACCGCAAAGCTGTCCGAACGTGTCCAGAAGGCGACCGCCATTTGCGGGGCCGAAGCACCGCTCGAAATCGCCAGACACGCAGGTTCGGCTCTCATCCCCGTCGGACCAGAGGCGCAGGTAGAGGACGCTTGCCGCCTCGATGCCGCCAAGCTCGGTGATGTAGCCGACAGGCGCGCCGCCGCGCCGCGCATGTGAAACGTCATGGGTCATTTGGTCAGGATCAGTTTTCCGGCCCGCGTGATCCGCAGGGTGTAGACCTGATCGCCCAGAACGATCTGCGCCTGGTCGCGGCCCTCGGTCAGATCTGTCGCGGCATAAGTGGGCAGAGCATTGGGCACGGTCTGTTTCGGGGGGATCGCATGAAAGGACATTACAGCCACCCCCCGGTTCTGCCTGCATTTCGGCAAGTGGAAAGCTGTGGTGCGTTCCTGTGAGTGGTCTTCGAGCGTTCGATCAGCGGCCGCATCAGGGGTTCCCTCGCATCTGATGATTTTCGGGCTTCTCTGGCGCGAGGCCTGAGTGGCTGGACTGCGGTGAAGTTGAGTGATTTGCTCGGATATGTCAACCCGACAATTTCAGTCGGGAAAGAGAGGCCGTATGTCCGCTCTGCCACTTCTGCCGAAAAGCAGTATCGATGTGAGGTAGCACTTCGGAAAATTCACAAGCTCAGCTGTGTGGCTATGAAATTGGCGCGCTGCTCAATGTCGACGAGCGGAAGCTCCGTGATCTCGTATTCGAGCGCGGCGTAGGTTTTGCGCATGATCGCACAGGTTGCTTCGGCTTCGGCACTGTTCTGCTTGCGCTCCGCGTCCTGCGTAAAAATGTCATCCCAGTAAGGCGCCAGAAAGACGCGACGGTTGTAGCGGGTCGCTCTGGCCGCTGCGATGACGTGGGGCGGCACGGGGAGGGCGCAGAGCGTCAGGTAGCCCAGGATGTCGGGAATGCCGCGATCGAAGATTACGGGGCCTGGAATGGCCTCAGCGGAACTATAGGCGCGAAGGTCGCGCGCCAGCATCCTCTCGGCGTAAGCGGCGCGGTCCGCCCAGGGCAGGGCGCTGCCGGCGTTATCTCTCTCCTCGCGGATGATCGCGCGGCCGGATTCAGGGATCGTGTGGAAGCCGCGGCGGGCGAGCTCTGTGATCAAGCTGGTCTTGCCCGCACCGGGGCCACCCGTCACGACAAAGAAATGGTCGCTCATGGGCATCCTCGGGTTTGACAGGGGGGAAGAACTGCGAAGCGATCAGCTGCAATGGGCGTGGATCGAGGCAGCATGAGATTTTTCAGGTAAACAGCACCCGTCGGCGCGGCAGAGGCAAGGCACCTGATGATAAAAGCAGAACTATCTGATGCTTTTAGGGGTTTTGGTGGAGCCTAGGGGGATCGAACCCCTGACCTCCTGCATGCCATGCAGGCGCTCTCCCAGCTGAGCTAAGGCCCCGAACCGCTTGCGCGATACCGGCGGATGTCTAGGCCGACTGCGGGTATCGCGCAAGTGTAAAATACGACATTCGTCTTCGCTAAATTCTATGGCCCGCACACAGTGAAGACTCAGGTGCCTTCGCGGTGGCGAAGATCAACTCCCACCGCGATAGCGAAAATCAACTCCCACCGCGGTAGCGAAGATCAACTCCCACCGCGGCAGCGAAGATCAACTCCCACCGCGGCAGCGAGAATCAATCCGCATCGCGGTAGCGAAAATCAATCGTCGTCGTTGTCGTTCGCCTTCTCGGCGATCTCATCCAGCGAGACGTCGTCATCATCGTCGTCCAGAACGGTATCGTCATCCGCTTCCAGATCGGCATCATCGTCATCGTCCAGCACGTCATCGACGACCTCTTCGGCCGCGGCGGCCTTGGCCTTTTCCTTCTTCGCAGCCTCGGCGCGCGCGCCTTTGGACTTGGTCAGGGTAAAGGCCGACAACTCATGCACCGTACCGCAGTTCGGGCAGGTCGTCGGATCGTTGTTCAAATCGTAGAAGCGTGTCGTGCAGCTAGGGCAGAGACGTTTCGTGCCCCATTCCGGTTCCGGCATCTGACTTCCCTCATTCTCATGTATCCAAAGCGGTGCCGTGCCATAGGCCCGGCCTGATGTCAAAGGCTTTGGTCCCCACACAGGGCAGCTATGTGTTGCAATGCGGTGAAATTCCGCGCACCTTCGCAGATGCAAACAAAAAATGATGAGGGACAGGCGATGCTATATCACGCTTATGAGTACACGCACGCCGCGATGGGCCCCATGCGACAGGCCGCGCGCATGGGCCAGCAGATGCTGACATCGCCTTTCAATCCCATGGTCAGCACCTATCAGGCCCGTGCGACCGCCGCCGCGTGTGAGATGTTCATCAATGCGACGCGACGTTACGGAAAACCCGAATTCGGGATCGATACGGTCGAGTTGAACGGCAAGACCCTGGACGTGGTCGAGTCGGTTCCGTTCGCATTGCCGTTTTGCGACTTGCTGCACATGAGCAAGCCTGACGCGCCTGCGGATCAGACTCCGGTGCTGATCGTGGCGCCCATGTCGGGCCATTATGCGACCCTGCTGCGCGGCACCGTGCGCCAGATGCTGCCCGATCACGACGTCTATGTCACCGATTGGGTGGACGCACGCGACGTGCCATTGAGCGAGGGACGCTTCGATCTGGATGACTATACCGACTATGTGATGGAGCAGTGCCGCTATATCGCCAAGGTCACGGGTGAGCGTCCTGCCGTTCTGGCCGTATGCCAACCCGGTGTTCCGGTTCTGGTCGCGGCCTCCCTGATGGCGGAGGATGGCGACCCCGCGCGCCCGGCCTCGGTTACGCTGATGGGATCCCCGATCGACGTGACGAAGAACCCCAAGCAGCCCAACGAACTGGCCACCGGCCGGCCGCTCAGCTGGTTCGAGAACAACGTCATCGTCACGGTGCCGTTTCCCAACAAGGGATACATGCGTCGCGTCTATCCAGGTTTCCTGCAATTGTCGGGCTTCATGTCGATGAACATGGACCGCCATGTCGATGCCCACGTCAAACAGTTCCGCAACCTGATCAAGGGCGACGGGGACAGTGCCGAACAGCACCGCACCTTCTATGACGAATACAATGCCGTGATGGACATGACGGCGGAGTTCTACCTTCAGACCATCGAGAGGGTGTTCCAGAAGGGCCTGCTGGCGACGGGCGAGTACATGTACCGCGACCGTCTGGTGGAGCCATCTGCGATCACCGACATCGCCCTGATGACCATCGAGGGTGAGATGGACGACATCACAGGTCTGGGTCAGACGGAGGCGGCACATACGCTCGCCACCAATCTGCCGGATGACAAGCGGGCGCATTATGTGCAGGCCAAGGTCGGGCATTACGGCGTGTTCAACGGATCGCGCTGGCGCCAGTTCATTCAACCCAAGGTCGCGGAATTCATGCAGGCGCAGCGCGCTCCGTTCGCCTGAGATCGCGATGGCCGAGGTGCTGCGCATCGGATCGCCGCCGATCACCGTGGTTCTGCGCCGGTCCACGCAGGCGCGGCAACTGACGTTGCGCGTGCCCTCCATCGGGGGCGACCCGATCCTGACCGCGCCCCGCCGGGTGGCGCGGCATGCGATAGACGGTTTCCTGATTGAGCGTGAGGACTGGCTGCGCGCCGCATTGGGACGCACCCCGCAACCCGTGGACATCGTCGAGGGCGCGCGGATCCCGGTGGAGGGGCAGCTGCATACCGTGCAATTGACGGGCCGTCGCGGCATCCGGGCCGAGCCCGGTCTGCTGGAGGTTCCCCGCACGGGGGCGGGCAGTGCGCTGTCCGGCTGGCTGCGTGGGCTGGCCCGTGACAGGCTGGCCACCGCGACCACGCGCTATGCGGCCCAGCTCGGGGAGGTGCCGGGAAAATTGACCCTGCGCGACACGCGCTCGCGCTGGGGCAGTTGCACCTCGGACGGCAACCTGATGTTTTCGTGGCGGTTGATCATGGCCCCGGTCGAGGTGCTGGACTACGTCGCCGCGCATGAGGTCGCGCATCTGGTGGAAATGAACCATTCCCCCGATTTCTGGGCCATCGTCGACCGGCTGAAGCCCGGCTGGCAGGTGCATCGCGACTGGCTGCGCCGCGAGGGAGCGGATCTGCACCGCTATCGTTTCGATCCCTGACGGGCGCGCGGGTTACTGCCCGATCTTTGCCTCACGCAGGAGCGCGCCGATTTCCTCGTCCAGCAGGCGGCGCTCGGCCTCGCCCTTTACCGGCACGCGGCCGACTTCAAGGATCAGCGGGGCGCTCAAGGGCGTGACATGCGGGGCGGCCACGTGGTCCACCCGCCCCTTGATCCGATCCATCAACTCCTCGATCCGGTCGAAATCGACCATGCCGCGCATCGCCTCGTCGCGGGTGATCTGCAACATCAGGTGGTCGGGATCGTATCGGCGCAGCGTATCGTAGAGGATATCGGTGGAAAACGTCGCCTGACGGCCTGATTTGCGCTGGCCCGGCTGGTTTTGACTGATCAGGCCGGCGACGCGGGCGGGAATGCGGAATGTCCGCTTCATCACCATGTTCTCGGAAAACCAGGTGTCCAGGGCCTCTCTCAGATCACCCTGATCCAGCAAGCTGCCCGGATCCTCCACCGGGTCGAGCGCCCAGATCATCAGGGCGTAATCATTGGCGACAAAGCCGAGAGGGCCCAGCCCCGCGGCCTCCATCCGGCGGGTCAGGATGATACCCAGCGTCTGATGCGCGTTGCGCCCGGCAAAGGCATACCAGACCGAATGGAACTGCGCTCCGCGCTTGAACGTCTCAACCAGCAGGCGGTCGGCTTGCGGCATTTTGCTGATCCGGGATTGCAGGTCCAGCCAGTTGGCGGTGTGTTCAGGCAAGCGCGACCAAGCCGCGCGATCGTTCAGAAAGGCCAGCAGGCGGTGCGCCAGTCTGGTGGACATCGCCAGTTTCGTACCGCCGAAGGTGGCGATCTTCGGTTCCTTGCCGCTGGATGCGCTGACCTGCACCGTCATCTCACGCAGGCCCTCGTATTTCACCACCTGGCCGCCGATCAGGAAGGTGTCGCCGGGAACCAGCGTGCTGGCGAAGCCTTCCTCGATCTCTCCCAATGTCTTGCCCCGCCGATAGGCCACCTTGAGGTTGTTCTGGTCGAGGATGGTGCCGACATTCATCCGCAGGTCACGCGCGGCACGCGGGTCGCGCAATTGCCACTTGCCGTCCCGCTCCACCAACCGTTGATAGCGGTCATAGGCGCGCAGGGCATAGCCACCGGTGGCGCAGTAATCCAGACACCGCTCGAACGCGGCGCGGCTGACGGTGCGGTATGCGCCGGCGCGCTTGATCTCGGCAAACAGGGCCTCCGCCGCGAAGGGGGCGGAGCAGGCGGTCAGCAGGATATGCTGGCACAACACGTCCAGTGGCGCGTCGGGGCGCGGGTCGCCGTCCAGATCGGCATGGCGCGCCGCCTCCAACGCGACACGGCATTCGATGATCTCGAACTGGTTCGCCGGCACGATCAGCGCCTTGCTGGGGGCGTTGTAGCGGTGGTTTGCCCGGCCGATGCGCTGGACCAGCCGCTTGACGTTCTTGGGCGCGCCGATCTGGATCACCAGATCGACATCGCCCCAATCGATGCCCAGATCCAGCGATCCGGTGGCCACGACGGCCCGCAACGCGCCGCTGACCATGGCCGCCTCGACCCGCTGGCGAGCATCGCGGCTGAGCGAGCCATGATGCAGCCCGATCGGCAGGTTTTCGTCGTTCACCGCCCATAGCGCCTGAAAGAACAGCTCCGACTGGGCGCGGGTGTTTATGAAGACGATGGTGATCTTGTGTTGGCGGATCTGTTCTAGAACCTCACGCGCGGCATGTCGCCCGCCCTGACCGAACCACGGCGGCGGCTGCTCGGTTTCCAGCATCTCGATATCGGCGGGCGGGCCGGGATCGGCGACGAGCAAATGCGTATCAGGGCCCAGAAACCGGGCGAGGGCAGGCGGATCCTCGACCGTGGCGCTCAACCCCGTGCGGCGCAGGCCGGGGGCCAGGGTTTCCAGCCGCTCCAGGCACAAGGTCATCTGATCGCCGCGTTTGCTTTCGGCCAGGGCGTGAATCTCATCGACCACCACGCGCCGCAATCCGCCGAAGATGCGCGGTGCCTCCTCATAGCTCAGCAACAGGGCCAGGCTTTCAGGTGTGGTCAGCAGGATATGGGGCGGATCGACCCTCTGGCGTTGCCGCATGCTCTGCTTGGTGTCGCCGGTTCGATCCTCGATCCGCAGATCCAATCCCATTTCGCGCACTGGTGCATCGAGGTTGCGGCGAATGTCAGCGGCCAGCGCCTTGAGTGGTGAGATATAGAGCGTGTGCATCCCCTGATGCGGCCCCGCGGCCAGTTCCACCAGCGAGGGCAGGAATCCGGCCAGCGTCTTGCCGCCGCCGGTTGGGGCGATCAGCAGAGTGGAGCGGGCCTCCGCCTGCAGCAGGGCGCGCTGATGCGGATGCGGCGACCACCCCTTTGCGGCGAACCAGTCGGTGAATAGCTTGGGCAACTCCATAGGGCGGAGTTAATCCAGCGGGGGCCTCATTCAAACACCGGCGCACGTTTCTGAACGTTGGCCATTACCGCCTCCATCTGATGCGGCTTGCCGATCAGATCGGCCTGAAGCCGCGATTCCGCCAGCAGGACTTCCTCCGGCGTTTGGGTGGCGGCGATTTCCGACAGGGCCTTGGCCGTGCGTACGGCGCTGGGCGACTTGCCCGCGATGTCTGCCGCCAGGGCCTGCGCGCGGGCCAGCGGATCCTCCGCGATTTCCGTCACAAGCCCCCAGTCCTGCGCCTGCTGCGCGGCGAAGACCTCACCCGTGTAGATCAGCCGCTTCATCACGTCGGCCCGCATCAGACGCGGCAGCAGGACCATGCCGCCCATGTCGGGGACAAGACCCCATTTCATTTCCATGATGCTCAGCCGCGTGTCCGGGGCCGCAATGCGGATATCCGCCCCCAGCGCGATTTGCAGCCCGCCGCCGAAGCATGTGTGATGCACCGCCGCGATCACCGGCATCGGCAGCTCGTGCCAGACCATCGCCACCCGCTGAAACAGGTTCGAGCGCCCGTGCGTGCGATCCAACAGGGCGGCCGGGTCCGCGCCCAGCACGCCGAAGCTCGCCACATCCAGACCGGCACAGAACGCCCGCCCCGCGCCCGACAGCACCACGGCGCGCACGTCGTCGCGGTTCACCGCCTCGCCCGCGGCGGCGATCCCGTCCAGCATCGCGGGGTCCAGCGCGTTCATCTTGTCCGCACGGTTCAGGCGCACATGCGCGACGTGATCCGTGATCTCGATCGTAACCCGGTCGGTCATCCCATTCCCTTCGCATCGCTGGAGTCGCTATCGACGTAGAGGTTCTCCCACGCCCGTTCCATCAACGGGATCGTCATTTCACGCGCGATCCCCTCGTAATCGCAGATCGAGCCCATCTGGCTCATCAAGAAGGGCGCATGATAGGCCGCGAAAGGCCCGTTCGGGCTGGGATACAGATTGCGCAGCATGTGCGTGATGACATCCTCACGCGGTTCGAACCCGGCCTTGCGCGACATGATGACAAACATCTTGAGGAAGTCCTGCTGACCCGGCCGGTCGATCTTGACCTTGTAATAGATCCGCCGCAACGCGGCACCGTCGAACAGGTCCGTGGGCGCGAAGTTGGTGGAGAAGATCACAAGCGTGTCGAACGGCACGGTGAACTTCTGCCCCGATTGCAGGCTCAGCAGATCGTAGCGCTGTTCGATCGGCACGATCCAGCGGTTCATCAGTGCCTGCGCGCTTTCGCGTTGCCGGCCCAGATCGTCAACGATAAACACTCCGCCCGTCGCCTTGAGCTGCAAGGGCGCCTGATAGGTGCGGCTGACCGGATTGTAGCCCAGATCGAGCATGTCCAGCGTCAGTTCCCCCCCTGTGATGACCGAGGGCCGCTTGCACATCACATAGCGCGGGTCGAATGGCGGGCGCGATCTGATCGCGTGGGGATCGGATTGCGGACCGGCAATGACCTGATGCACGATCGGATCGAACAGGCTGATGGTCTGCCCGAACACGACCAGGGTATGCGGGATGAAGACCGCATCCCCCAGCGCATCGCGGATCGCCTCGGACAGCACGGATTTGCCGTTGCCCGGCGGGCCGTAGAACAGGATGGACCGGCCCGAATTCACCGCCGGTCCCAATTTGTCGAGCATTCCGGGCGGCAGGACCAGATGGCTCGACGCGGCCTCCAACTGAGCCTTGCGGATTGCCGCGCCGGCGACGCTTTGCCGTTTGCTCTGCGCCTCGAATGCGTCGAGCGAAATCGGGAAAGTGCCGTAATATTCCGATTGCGCCAGCGCGTCCTGCGCCCGCGCGCGGCCCAGATCGGTCAGTTGATAGCGCAGCTCGGAGGCCACCTCGACCCCCCGGTTTCCCAACGTCTCGATCAGGTTTTGCGTGCGGGCAATGTCGATCAGCGCGTCGATGATCGGCGTCATCACACCGCAGGCCCGCGCCAGTTCCGTGGGCAGGCTCAGGCTCATCCGAAACATGGTCTTGAGCATCAGATCCCGCGCGAACGTGGTGTCCAGCCCCAGATCCTCCAGTCGGGTGGGGGCCTGTGGTGCGGTCTGTGGCAGCGCGCTCATCGCTCAGATTTCCGTGGCGAGCAGCAGGAGGTAGAAGATCAGCGACACTGATAGCGCCACCCCGTAGGAGAAAACGCCCTTTGCCGACCAGCTCGCCCAATCGGGGGCCATCGCGCGCATCGCGGGAATCCGACCGACCATGCGGTGGGTCAGCAGACCCGTCAGCGCCATGATTCCCAGGATACGCATGAAAAACGTCATGTCCGCAGGATCGACGAACAGAAAGACTGCCGCAGCGAATTTGACATCGCCCGCCCCCATCTGCCCCAGCGCATACAGCACCAGACCGATGGCGAAGACGATGCCCCCCGCCAGCAGGCGCATCGGAATTTCGCTCAGCGGCACCGTCAGCGGCACCACGATCACGAAGATCGCGAGCATCGCGATACTGATCCGGTTCGGAATGCGCATGGCGCTGAAATCTGTCCAGACCGCGATCAGCGCGGGAACGGCAACAGCACACAGATGAATCAAGGCTATGGTCGGGGTCATCTGTTCACGGCACTTTGCAAGGCGGCCAGCTTGTCCGCGGCGGCGGCGAAGTGGCGCGGATGTGTTTCCACCGCCAGTTCCAGCAGCCCGCGCGCGATATCGGGCTGATCCTGGCGCAGCGCGACGAGGGCCATGTTGTGATAGATTTGCGCCCGCTCTTCCTCGCTCAACGGGACGACGGGCAGGGCGTAGTTGCCCTGCAAGGCCCGCGCGATGGCGAGGTTGTTCTTCGCGCCGAAGCTTTGTGGATCGTAGCGGACGGATTCGGAAAATTGCCGCGCTGCCCCCACCAGATCGCCGCGCGACATCTTGGATACGCCCCAGTTGTTGAGAATCGGCGCCGGTTGCGAGGTCAGGTTGCGCGCCTTGGCATAGAAACCGTCCGCCGCGTCCCACCGCTCGTAATTGTCCGCGACAATGGCGTTGAGCTGGTTCCAGCGGTATTCCTCGGCCCCCCCGCGTACGAGCGACAATTGTGCTTCGGCGCGGTCCCACTGGTTCAGGCGCACCAGCGATTGTGCATAGGTGATGCGGTCGCGATCCTCCAGATTGCCCTGTTCGTCCAGACGCTCGAACGCGATGACAGCCTCGTCGTTTCGGTCGGCGCGGGTCAGGCTGATGGCATAGCCCCGCTGGAAATCCAGCCGGTCCGGCTCATCCGCCAGGGAGGAGCGGAAAAACTGCACCGCCGCCTCCGGCTCCCCGGTGGTCAGCATCAGTTCCGTCAGGTTCACGCTGTCGATTGCGTTGAGCGTCTGCGGCGTCGGGTCGAAGGGGGCGCGTGGTTCGCACGCGCCCAGGGCCATCACCCCTGCCGTGCCCAAAATCGCCAGTTTGCGTTTCATTCTGCCTCCCCCTCGCCCAGAAGATACCGGCCTGATCCCTGTCGTACCAGCGTCAAATCCGTCTGTGCGGTGTCAGATACCGGCACGACGTCGCCCTGCAATTCCTCGATCCGGGCCAGATTGGCGCGGGCGACCTCGTTCGAACCGCTCGACAACGCGAATGCGGTCTGGAAGGCGTTGCGGGCGGTGGCGAGGTCCTGCATGCTCAGGGCGACGACGCCCAGATTGTTCCATGCCTCGACCGAGGCGGGTGCCTTATCCACCGCGATCTCCAGAAACCGTTTCGCCGCGCGCAACCGGCCCAGCCGTGCGTTGACGGTCCCCAGCGCGGCCTCGATCTGTCCTGACGGGCCGGTCTGCCCGCTCGCATAGGCGCGGGTGAAGGCGCGCAGGGCCAGTTCGTACTGCCCCGCCCGCATCAATAAATGCCCGGTCGCCAGCGGATCGTCCACCTGATCCACGTCATAGACGGTGGGCATGACACTGCGCATCTGCGGAACCGGCTCCTGCGGCGTGCAGGCGGCCAGCATGGCCAGCAGGATCAGCACGGCCCTACCCGCCAAGGGTGTTCAGGATGTCATAGACCGACGGTCCGACCAGAATGATCAGCAGCGGCGGCACGGTGAACAGCATCGTGCCCAGGGTCAGTTTCGTGGGCAGGGTGTTGGCCTTCTCCTCCGCCCGCATGACCCGCTTGTCGCGCATTTCCGCGCCATAGACCCGCAGCGCCGAGGCGATCGACGTGCCGAAGCTGGCGGACTGGATCAGAACGGTGACGAAGCTGGACACGTCCGGCACGCCGCAGCGTTCAGCCATGTCGCGCAGCACGGTGACGCGGTCCTTGCCTGCGCGCACTTCGTTCGCGACGATCTCGAATTCCTCGGCCAGGGTAGGATAGCCGACGCGGATTTCCTCGGACACGCGCAGGATCGCCTGATCCAGCGACTGGCCCGCCTCGACGCAGACCAGCATCAGGTCCAGCGCATCGGGAAAGCCGACGGCGATTTCCTCCTGCCGTTCCTGCAGGCGTTTGGTGACCCAGTAATTCGGCCCCATGTAGCCGATCAGACCGGGGATCGCGACATACATCATCATCTTGGTCAGGTCGGTATTGTCGCCTGCCGTGATCAGATAAAACACTAGCCCCGTGCCAAGCAGCCCGATGCCCAGCGTCACCCGAAGGAAAAAGAAGGTCGAAACGGCGGAGCGGCTGCGATAGCCCGCGCGGGTCAGCTTCAGCCGGATTTCCGAGAATTCCTTCTGGTCCTGCGGCTCCAGATACGGCGCGAGCGAGGCCAGACCCCGTGCGCCGAGATCGTGGCGCAGTTGCAGGCCGGTCTGCTGCCGAACTGGCCGCGTCTTGCCTGGGCGGGACTGCCCGCTATGGCCCCCGTCCTCATGCAGGCGGTCGAGCCGGTCCGCCGGGCGGCGCAGCGCGATCGGCGCGGCCAGGGCCAGCATCAGCAACATCAGCGCGATGGAGGCATAGAGCGGCCCCAGCGGTCCCAGCGCCGCCTCCAGAAACACGTAAGCCGTGTCGAGCTTGTCGAGCACTGCATTCATCGGTCAGACCTTGATATTGACCATCGCCCGCATGAACAGGACGTTGACCACCAGAAACACACCCACGACGATCACCGCCGGGGTAAACAGCGAGGTTTCCTGAACCTCGTCGTAATAATTCGGCTCCACCAACTGGATGATGATGATCGCCAGCAGAGGGAAGACCGAGAGGAACCAGCCGGACCAGCGAGCCTCGGCCGTGATTGCCTTGACCCGGCGGAACAGCTTGAAGCGTGATCGGATCACAGCCGACAGGCCTGCCAGAACCTCTGCCAGATTGCCGCCCGACTGCGCCTGAATGCTGACCGCGACCGACAGGAACCGCAAATCCTGGACCGAGATACGCTCCGCCATCCGGGCCAGCGATTCCGTGATGTCCATGCCGTATGTCGCCTCATCCGCGATGATGCCGAATTCGGTGCCCAGCGGATCGGGCATCTCATGCGCCACGATGGAGACGGAGGAGGAGAACGGATGCCCCACCCGCAAGGATCGCACGATCAGTTCCACCGCGTCGGGCAATTGTTCCTCGAACAGGGCCATGCGCGCCTTGGCCTTGTTGTTCAACCAAAGGTAGACCCCGGCGAACCCCATCAGGATCGAAATGCCGATCCGCAGAACCAAAGCCGCGCTGGAGAAGATCGTCAGCAGCACGAAGACCATGATCGCCATCATGCCGATGACCAGCACCAGACCGCGCGGCGTGAACGCGATGTTCGCCTGCGCCGCACGTTCGTATAGCGGCGCCATGATCGGGATGCCGGAATTGCGGCGATGCTGGTCCCGCTCGGCCCGCAGGGTTTCCAGCACGTCCTCGGGGTCCTCACCCTTTTCCAGCAGTTCCAGCCTGCGGTTGACCTTGCTTTCCAGGCGCACCGACTTGCCGAAGATCAGCAGGTACACCCCCTCGACCATCAGCAGGACGCCGACGAAGATCATGGCATAGATGATCGGCTCGAACGACATCAGTCTGTCTTCACAGGTGTGTAGATGGAATTGGGCAGCTCATATCCCCACTGTCTGAACCGGTCCGAGTGGATTGAGCGCAAGCCGGTCGCGGTGAAATGCCCCAAGATCATGTTATCCGCATCCAGACCGGTCCGCTTGAAGCGGAAGATTTCCTGCATCGACACGATATCCCCCTCCATCCCTGTCAGTTCCGTTACCGAGACCATTCGGCGCGAACCATCTTGTAGACGACTGACCTGTACCACCAGGTTAACGGCCGCGGCGATTTGCGCGCGGCTGGCGCTCATCGGCATTTCCACGCCGGTCATCGCGATCATGTTTTCCAGACGGCTGATCGCGTCACGGGATGAGTTCGCGTGGATCGTCGTCATCGACCCGTCGTGGCCGGTGTTCATGGCCTGCAACATGTCGATCACCTCGTCGCCGCGGGTTTCACCCACGATGATCCGGTCCGGACGCATCCGCAGGGCGTTGCGCAGCAGGTCGCGCTGCGTGACCTCGCCGCGCCCCTCGACATTGGGGGGGCGGCTTTCCATGCGGCCGATATGGACCTGTTGCAGTTGCAGTTCGGCGGTGTCCTCGATGGTCACGATCCGCTCTGAATTGTCGATGAACGAGGACAGGGCGTTCAATGTTGTCGTCTTGCCCGAACCCGTACCGCCCGACACGATGATGTTCAGCCGGCACGACACGGCAGCTTGCAGATAGGCGGCCATTTCCTCGGTGAAGGCGCCGAAGTCGATCAGCTCGTCGATGCTCAGCTTTTCCTTGGAAAATTTACGAATCGACACCAGCGGGCCATCCACGGCGCAGGGCGGGACCAGCGCGTTGAAGCGTGATCCGTCCGACAGGCGCGCATCGACATAGGGGTTCGATTCATCGACCCGCCGGCCCACGGCGCTGACGATCTTGTCGATGACCCGCAGCAGGTGCTTCTCATCCTTGAAGACGGTATCGGTCAGTTGCAGCTTGCCCTTCCTCTCGACGAAGACTTGACGGTGCGAGTTCACGAGGATGTCGTTGACGGTCGGATCCTTCAGCAGCGGTTCCAGCGGGCCCAGGCCCGTCACCTCGTCATACAGATCGTTGTTGAGCTGCTCGACCTCGGCCGCGTTCAGGACGATGCCCTGTTCGCGCAGCCCCTCGCGGCTGATCGCGCTGATCTCACGCCGCAGATCGCCCTCGCTGACCTTGTCGAGCACGGCGAGGTTCAGGGTTTCGAGCAACCGCCGGTGCAGTTCCATGCGGATGTCGAGCAGGCGGGCGCGGCGCTTGGCATCCCGTTCCTTCTCCGCGATCTGCGCCGCCGTTTCGGGCTGGGCCTTGCTCAATTTCGGTGATGGTGTCGTGGCGACCGCAGGCGGGGCGCTGCCAGTTGCCGCAACCCCGGACTTCTCCAAAGCCGGTGAGTCCTGAGGGCGGGGCGAGGGTTGTGCAGCCCGCTGACCCGGTTTTTGCCCCGGCTTCTGATAACGTGAAAACAATGCCGTACCCCCCTCAACCTCGTCCCGACGTCCCGGCCGGGCTGCGATCCTCAGATCGCGTCTGCCTGCTGTTTCTCGGCCAATTCGGCCAGCGACCCTGCAATTTTGCGCACTTCCTTGCGCAAGGCATTGCCGGAAGCGCCCTCCGCGAGTGGCACACCCTGATCGGCGGCGTTCACCACGGCCTTGCCGCCATCGGGCAACATGACATTGTATTCGATGCCCAGCGATTCCGCCATGCGCTTGACGCGCCCCTTGCCGCCTCCGGTCAGGCCGCCGGGGGCGCGGTTCATCACGTATTGCACCTTCTCCAACGGCAGGTCCTCGGCCTTCAGCGCGCGCAGGAACCGCAGCATGTTCTGGGCGCAGCGCATGTCCAGCTCCATCACGGCGAAATAGGTCTCCGCCATCTCCAGAACGACGCTGGTCCATCCCACCAGAACCGAAGGCATGTCCACGATGACGAAATCATGGGTTGTGGCCGCCACATCCAGAATGCGGCGAATATCCTCGTTTTCCACGATCTCGAAGGGAACCGTATCGGGCGGGGCGGTCAGGACGGACAGCTTCTTGCCATAGGTCACCATCGCATCGCCGATCGCGGTCCTGTCCTGCCCCTGTGGTTCGGTCAGCAACTGCATCGTCGCCTCGCGCCGGGCCAGATCCAGATAAGTCGCGACCGAGCCGAATTGCAGGTTCAGATCAATGATACAGACCTTGCGCGAGACCTTGCGCGGGGTCTGCGCCATCTCCCATGCCAGATTGACGGCCAGGGTCGTGGCCCCGACGCCGCCCGCGATGCCCTGCACCGGCAGGATCATCCCGCGCCGCGCCGACATATCGCCGACATGTGCGGGCTGATGCGACGCCACGCGCATCTTTTCCAGAGTCTCCGCCAGCACGCCCTCAGGCATCGGGTAGGGTGTGAATTCGTCCGCGCCGGCACGCACCAACCTGTGCAAGGCTGTCGCCGTCAGTTCCTCGACCACCAGCAGCACAGGCAGCCCACGGGCCTTCGCCGCCGTCACGATGCCGACATACGGGTCCAGTTCGCCCTCATCCGCACGCTGCACGGCCAGGATCACGCATTCCGCCGCATCGGGGTCCAGGCCCGCGATCTGTGTGAGCGCATCGTCCAGGCCCGCGCCCAGCCAGCCTTGGCCATATTCACTGTCCAGATCCTCGATCAACAGATCGAACTGATCCATCTCCCGCGCGATGGCGAGGGCATCTGGTGTCGCCGGCTTTTTTCTGAGTAGCGCCATTCCGGATCTTACCGCCCTTAGTTGCTGAGGTCTTCGGCCACGATCGTGGCGAGGATCTCGGGAATTTCGAACTCGACCGTCGTGTCGAACATTCGCAGAATCATCGGCATGGATTGCGGGCTGACGGCCAGAACGATCAGCGGCACATATGCCTGCCCGGCAGAGCCCAGATTTACATCCTCATATGCGATCGCGAAATCCTCCAGCTCCATCGAATAGGCGAAGCGGTCGACCTCATCGTAGATCAGCTTGAATCGGGTGAGATCGCAATCGCTGTCGGGCATGCTGCCATCCTCACCCGGGATGAAGGCGGAGCCGTTGCACACTTTCGTCGGGATCGGTTCACACGCGCCCAGATAGCAGGCATCGCCCGCATTTGCCCCTGCCGCGACGTCGCGATTTATCACCCGTGTGCCCAGACCGGTCTGCACCGTCAGCGACGTGGATACCGGCGGTGTGACAGCCGCGAGGCGTGCTGCCATCTCCAACCCCTTTTGCGCGCTCAACGCCCAATGATACGCGATGGAGACCTGAACAATCAGCAGAATCAACAGGATCAGCGGTATGAACACGATCACGAATTCCAGCGACGCGGCCCCCCGGTCCCGTCTGACGAACCGACGAGCAGCGCGATGCGCATTTGCCAACAGGCGCGTCATTGCGTTCTCGGCCAGTTTTCGGTGGCGGTCATGAAGATACCCTCCGCGAAACTGCGCTGTTCCAACTCGGTGTAATTGTAGACAGCGACGCCGTTCTCAGTGGTGAATTCGGCGTCCTTGTCCCGCATTCCAATGAACTTGACGAAGGCGAACTCGGCATAGGCCTTGATGGTGATCCGCGTCGAGGAGGCGGTGGAGACGATGGAGATGGAATCGACAATCGGCTGGCCATTCTCGTTTGTCGCGATCTCACCCCCCGCATTGGTGTGGTATCCGGTGCAGCCCAGGGGGTCGGTTCCATCCGCCGCGCCATCGAACAGGCTGATCGAATCGCCCATGCGGGTTTCGATTATACCCCGTGCCTTGCACAGGAACTCGTCCGGAACGGTGGTTCCGGTCGGGTCCAGCGGCGCACGGCTGATGAACCGCGCGGCATCGCGTGCCGCGACATCCAGCGAATTTCGCGTCTGCATTGCTTGACCATACTGTTCCGCAAAGCCGAGCGCAGCCAAGAGAACCGGCAACGTTACGACGAATTCGACGGTAATCGCCCCCTGCGAGTCCCCGAAGAACTTGCGGATGCGGTCTAAGGTTTTACGCCCCACGCGCATGCCTGTTCCGATCCGTTATGTCCTGTCTGATGACCCTATCAGGAAGCAGACACTTGTAAATATTGCGCGAAGCTGCGGCGAGGAAATCTTGCGACACTGTTGCGCAAGCGCGTTAATCCTGACCGCTATCCCCAGCACCGCCACCACCACCGCCGATCTCAAGCCTATAGACGGGACGGTCCACATAGGCGTCATAGATCGCGTCGGCGCGTGCTCCGTCGAACTCCCCCCCGGCCAGCTCTATCGCTATGCCAGCCACTCGGGTGACAGCCCGCCGGTTCAGCACCTCACGCTGGGTCGTGTCGACCACCGGCATCTGTTCGCCGAAGGTGGCAATCGCGTCCAGCCGCTCCCTGCTGATCCCCCGCGAAACGAGGAAATCCACAGCTGATTCTGCGCGTCGCAGCCCCAGTTGAAGGTTGTAGTTTTCTCCCCCGACCAGATCGGTATGCCCCTCGACCCGCAACCGTGCCTGCGGCGTCCGGCGCAACCACGCGGCCTGCTGCTCCAGCGTGACCTGCGCCTGCGGGGTGAGCGCCGCACTGTTGAACGCGAAGTTGATGGTATCGTCCACCTGACCTGCGAACCGCGCGGACAGTTCCTCGAAACTGGGGCCCGAGACGGCATAGCCGACCTGCACCGCGTTGTTCATTTCGACCGAAGCACCAAAACCGGGCAGGATGTTACGTTGTGACCCCTGATCGCAGGCAGCCAATCCGGTGACGACAAGAATCAGCCCCAGCTTATTCCAGAACATAGCCGTACTCCCCCTCGAAATCCTGAGCCGCCACGGCATCCGCGCCACCGACTGTCTGCCCCAGCAGAAACAATTCCCGCTCGTTGGGGATTTGCACGCGGTCCGTGGGCAATGAGAGCAACTGCCCGTCGGTGGGCGACACCAGATAGGGGGTGATCAGAATGACCAACTCGGTTTGCTGCCGTCGATATTCCGTGGATCGGAACAGGGCGCCCAGAACGGGCAAGTCTCCCAGCAGCGGAACCTGCGAGATCGAGTCGGTGAAATCATCCTGCAAAAGGCCGGCAATGGCGAAACTTTGCCCGTCGCGCATTTCGACGGTGGTCTGTGTGCTGCGGGTGCTCAGACCGTTGACCGATATGCCGCCACCGCCGGTCACGGCGATGTCGTTGTTGATCGAACTGACGGTCGCCGCCAGTTGCAGATTTATCAGATCCTCATCCACCACGGTCGGGGTGAAGGCCAGCTGAATGCCGAACGGTTTGAATTCGACAGATACGGATCCTTCATCATTTACGACCGGCACGGGATATTCCCCACCGGCGAGGAATTCCGCCCCCTCCCCGGACAGTGCGACGAGGTTCGGTTCCGCCAACGTGCGCAGCAATCCCTCGGATTCCAAGGCGTCGATCGCGATCTCGATCCCGATATCGCCCAGCTGGAACAACGCGCCCAACTGCCCGGCCGAGGATATTCCGACAATAGCATTGTCGTGCCCGATCAGCGGCGCGGGTGCCGTCGCATTTCCGAACACTCCGACGAAACGACCGTCCGCGTCGGTGATACCCAGGCCCAACCCGAGGTTCTGGGACACGGTGCGCGATACTTCCGCGAAGCGGACCTTCAGCATCACCTGCTGCGAGCCGCCCACCGTCATCAGATTGGTGACGTTATCGGGGGCGTATTGTTCCGCCAGCTCCAGCGCCTGACTGACCTTGCGCGCGCCAGAGACCCGCCCCGACAGGACAATGCCGGCGCCTGCGGTGCGCACCTCGATATTCTCACCCGGCAGGATGTCGGACAGGCGTTCCTTGAATTCCGACAGGTCCGGGGTGACACGGATTTCGACATTCGCGACCAACTGGTTGTCGAGCCCGATCAGCGTCAGCGTCGTGCGGCCCGGCGCGCGGCCCAGCACATACAGGCTGGAATCGCTCAGCACCGCGACATCGGCAATCCGTGGATTGGCCAGACTCAGTTCACTGATGCCAACACGCGACTGCAAAACGCTGGCCTGATCGACCGTGACGCTGATCGCCTGTGCGACGGCGCCACGTTGAACGGTCAGAACCGGTTGCTGCTGTGCCCCGGCAACATTCGCTGCGAGCACACCTACACTAGCGAGCACACTGGCCCGAATCAGCTTTCTCAAGCGCATGTTGCCGAAATCTCCTGACCCACAACCTCTGGTAACCGCACCTCTGCCGGGAGCGCTTGCTACTGATCCTGCCTGAAATCGGAAAAAACGCAAGAATCAAGGGCTTGTAAGGCGGTGCTATTATGGGATTTCAGCAACAGATCCGTGTCCATATAGCGTCAGCATGACGCAGACCTCCCGGGAAAGTGCTTTTTTCCCAGATGCTTGCTCGATTTTACTTGTATAGGCCATAAATCAGTCCGCATTCACGATCGAAACGTCCGATCCGCGGCGGATCGTGATTGTGCGGCGTGGCGCAATGACCTCTGGCACGATTTCCTCGGCAATGACCGGTTCGGGGGCGACGTAGCCGACCACATCGTCCAGGTTGACCTCCAGATCACCCGTTTCAGCCACGTCCCCGATGCCACGCAGCGACAGCGACAATGCGCCCGAGGCCTGAGCCTGCGCCAGAACGGCGGCCTGTTGCGGGGTCGCGCGAACGGTGATCGTGCGCGCTACCACGGGGCGGTTGCGGTCCTGATCCGAAATCTGATCGACGGCGATCAGGTCGATATTCTCGATGATCAGGCGGGTGACGGCCTCACCCCGGAACCGACCGGACCAGAACACATCCACCCTGTCGGATGGGGTCAGAAAGCCCGAAACACCCGATGCCACATCGACCCGAATGGTGAAGGCACGATACCCCTCGCCCAGACGCGCGGCAACGCCCGCCTCACGCCCGAAGCCGGTGATCTTGGCGCGACTGATCGGTTCGCCCATCTCCATGTTGCGCAAGAGGCTGGGGTTCGGCGCGTCCTCGCCAAACAGATCGTCCTCGGTCAGAAACCAGTTTTCGCCGACGACATCCACGACCCTGGTGGGAAAGTCGACGAACAGCACACGTTCGGGCGTCAGTTCGGAACCGTAGCTCAGCGCACGGCGCGCCACAGCGACGGTAACATAGGAATCCTTCTGGGCTTCCAGCTCCAGCGTCCTTGCGAGTCGCACCTCATAGGCATCGAAGCGGTTCTTGGCGGTATAGGCGGCGAAGCCAGCCAACCCCAATCCCACGATTAGAAACAGTAGAAACAAAAACCGCATAGTGCCCCCCAGTATATGCGTGATACGTCCTTCTCAGGACATATCGTCACTCCGAAACCAAGGTTGGTTGCCGGTAGCGATTTAGTCCAGATCTTCTTCCGAGTTTGCGGATGTTATATCTATGACGGCAGTCGCAATCGTATCGGATACGACCTTCGTGCTGTTATCCAGTTCGGGTTCGATGATAACAAGTACGCCCAGTCCAAGTGCCACCGCGACTCCACACAGCACAACCCAATCGATTGAAACCACGCCGGCATCGTTTTCGAGGAATGACCTGAACCGTGTATAGTGTTCCACTCAATTCCCCTTCACCGGCTATGTAGCATTGAATAAAATAAATGCCGCTCGCTGTTTTTTGCGAGCGGCATTCACTACTTCCAAAGGGATAGAGTGCCCTTGAATTATTTCAGAGTAGAATCTGAACCGGTCTCACCTGCGGTGCTGGAAACTGCGTTGCCAAGCTGTACAACAACGTTGTCGGACGCCGTGTCCAGACCCGACTCGACCGTCGCGACGACGCCGATTGCCAGGGCGACGACTGCGCCTGCCAGAACGACCCAGTCGACGGTTACGGCGCCGGACTCGTCCTTGGCGAACTTGCTGAAGAATTTGGTCATGTTGATCCCCTCCAAGAGATTCTGAGAATGTCGCCCGCCGAACCTGTTCGGTGACTGGAATCACTATGCGGACTGTTTGTGGCGTGAATTTGTTCGTCCACAGGCTCATGAAATGCAATCATAGGTGGAAATCTGGGGCAAATGTGGCGGGAATGTGGCGAAAATGGTCCGCGTTGTCACAAAGGTTGTCACAAAGCCAGCCGGAGCGATTCCAATTGTGGCAAAAAATCGGCAGACTGGGTGCAGTTGGAGCGTTTGCCGCCCGTCTCGCAGAGAATCCCTGATGCCCGTACGTCTGATCCTGTCGTTCTGTCTGTTCCTCATGGTGACGACGATCGCCTCTGCCGCCCACGCGCAGGGGGGCGGGGTCTTCAGGTCCGTCTCCAGTGAGCTTGCACAGCGGCCGCGCGGCGGCGTCATCGATCTGTTCGCCCGGCCCAATGTCGGGGTTCAGCGCAGCCCGGCCGATCTGGACAACTGGTTCTGGCGCGGGGTGGCACCGGATCGAAATGCAGCGGCCCCGCGACGAATGGAGGCCGCCGGCGCGCTGGCCGCGACCGGACGCTACTCGGCCCCCTCGCGGGCGCGGTTTCTGGCTTTGCTGGCGCAATATCGTGCGCCGTTGCAGGACGCGGCGGCGGCGCATGGCTTATCCCTGCCGTTCCTGATGTCGCTGGTGATGGTGGAATCGGGCGGGGCGCACGATGCGATCAGTTCGGCCGGGGCGGTCGGGTTGACGCAATTGATGCCTGCAACGGCGGAACTGATGCAGGTCGCGGACGCCACCGATCCGCGCGATAATGTTATGGGGGGCGCACGCTATCTGTCGCAAATGCTGGTGGCGCATGATGGCGACGCGGTTCTGGCCCTTGCCGCCTATAATGCCGGGCCGGGCGCCGTGGCGCGGGCAGGGGGCGTGCCGCTCTACGCGGAAACGCGGGCCTACGTGCCCAGGGTTCTGGCCGCATGGCATGTCGCCAGGCAGTTGTGCGAGACCCCGCCGGTCAGTGCGACGGGGCCTTGCGAGATCAGAGGCTAGACGCCACGAACGTCACGGGACCAGGGTCGCTTCGGTCGCGGCCTCGATCTCGGCCATGGTGATGCCCTCGGCGATTTCCACCACCTTCAAGCCGCCTTCGACCACGTCGAACACGCCCATCCCGGTGATGATCCGGTCCACCACGCCCTTGCCTGTCAGGGGCAGGGTGCATTGCTTGAGCAGCTTGCTCTCCCCCTTCTTGTTGGCGTGGTCCATGATGACGATGACGCGCCCGACGCCGGCGACCAGATCCATCGCGCCGCCCATGCCCTTGACCAGCTTGCCGGGGATCATCCAGTTGGCCAGATCGCCGTTTTCCGCCACTTCCATCGCGCCAAGAACCGCCGCCGCGATCTTGCCGCCCCGGATCATGGCGAAGCTTTGCGCGCTGTCGAAATACGATGTGCGGCTTACCTCGGTAATGGTCTGCTTTCCGGCATTGATCAGGTCGGGGTCCTCGTCCCCCTCATAGGGGAACGGCCCCATGCCCAACATGCCGTTTTCGGATTGCAGGGTGATGTCCTTGTCGCCGACGTAATTCGCTACCAGCGTCGGGATGCCGATGCCGAGGTTCACATACATGCCGTCTTCGAGCTCACGCGCGGCGCGTGCGGCCATCTGATTGCGATCCCAACCTTTGATTTCAGCAGACATCATGCTTCCTCCCGCTGGCGCACGGTGCGCTGTTCGATCCGCTTTTCGTGCTCACCCTGAATCAGGCGATGCACATAAATGCCGGGCAAATGGATTTCATCGGGGTTGAGGGTGCCGCAGGGTACGATCTCCTCGACCTCAGCCACGCAGATCTTGCCACAGGTCGCGGCGGGCGGGTTGAAGTTGCGCGACGTCTTGCGAAAGACGAGGTTGCCGGACTCGTCCGCCTTCCACGCCTTGACGATGCTCAGATCCGCGACCATTCCGCGCTCCAGGATATAATCCTGACCGTCGAATTCCTTCACTTCCTTGCCCTCGGCGATCACGGTGCCGACGCCGGTCTTGGTGTAGAATCCGGGAATGCCGGCACCGCCGGCGCGCATCCGCTCAGCCAGCGTGCCTTGCGGGTTGAATTCCAGCTCCAACTCGCCGGACAGGTATTGCCGCATGAACTCCGCATTCTCGCCTACGTAAGAGGCGATCATCTTTTTCACCTGACGGCTTTCAAGCAGCAGGCCGAGGCCGAAGCCATCGACGCCCGCATTGTTCGACGCGATCGTCAGGTCCTTGGGGCCCGCATCGCGGATTGCCGCGATCAGGTTTTCGGGGATGCCGCACAGGCCGAATCCCCCCGCCGCGATAAACATCCCGTCGAACAGGACGCCCTCCAGCGCCTCCGCCGCCGAGCCATAGACCTTCTTGACCATTGCGATGTCTCCCTGCTGTATTTGCGAATGATGTGCCGTGTCCTTTGGCCCCGAGTCAAGCGAGCCGGACCCGGACCATGAAATATTCTTGCGTGAACCCGGTCTTGCGGCGGCTCATAATACCCGGCGCAAAGCGGAGTTCACGATGTCCGGGCGCTCCAGACTGACCAGATGGCCGCATCCCTCGATCTGCGTCAGGCGGGCGGCGGGCAAGGCCTGCGCAAGGCTTTCGTGCAGTTTTGGTGGGCAGATCCGATCCTCGGTGCCGACGATGACCTCCACCGGCATCGTGCACCGGTCCAGATGCTCCAGCATGGCGCGCCGACCGTTCAGGGCCGCCGATTGCCGGTGGTATGTCGCCTCGTCCGTGGCATCGCTCATCTGCGCGACCGTTTCCGAAAGGCGTTCCCCCACGCTCGGATCGTGCGCGAAGAACATCGCCTGGAACGGCTCCGAGAACGCCGCCAGACCGCTGGCACGAACCGCGGCCTGTTGCCCGGCCCGCCATTCCTTTTCCTTGTCGCGCGCCGCGGTCGGATCGGTCGCCATCAGACAGGCGGAGCGTACGCGTTCCGGGGCGCGGGCCATCACCTCCATCGCGACCATGCCGCCCATCGACAATCCGCCCAGATCGAACCGGTCAGGCGCGTTGGCCAGCACCCGGTCGGCCATCGCCCCGATGTCATCGTCGCGCGTCACGTCCGCGACATGCACGTCGTCGAATTCGGCGATCTGGGGCGCGTACAATCTGTGGTCGCATAAATGTCCCGGTATCAGGATCAGCATGGTCGTTTCCTTTGTCGTGAGTTGGCCGCGTTAACGACTTTGGCGCGATGGAATGCCCGCCGCAGCCCAGCCACGAGGCAGCGCGGCAGTGTCATCGGCAACCATCGTAACCGTCGGTTTCATCGGCAACCATTGTAAACGGCGATCTCGTCGATCAGTTCGCGGTACATGGCGTTCATCCGCTCATCCGGTTGTTGTGCCGTAATCCGGGGGCTGAGGGGATCCGGCGCTACAATCTGACTGCGCGCCATTTCGCCCAGGACCGCGTGGCCGCAGAATGGCACGTGGACCTCGGAATATCCGCCCTCATGCGCCATGGCCAGACGACCGGCGCACAGCTCGTCCGCTGCCTCCATCATGCTGCGTGTCATGGCCGCGAAGGTATCGGACCCGGCCATCATGCGGCCCAGGGGGTCCACGCCGCTGGCGTCGAAGCCACATGCGACGATTATTATGTCCGGTTTGAAGGTGCTCAGCACAGGGCGCACCACCTGCTCCACCGCATAAGTATAGGCCACGTGCCCCCCGCCCGGGGGCAGTGGGATATTGACGTTGCTGCGCGCATCGGTCTGCACGCCGCCGGTTGTCCAGGGATAGTTGGCCGCCTGATGGAGCGAGACGGTCAGAACGTCCGGGTCGTCAGCAAAGATAGCCTCCGTCCCATTGCCATGATGCACGTCCCAATCGACAACGGCGAAGCGTTCGGCCAACCCGGCAGCCTTCGCCGCCTCGATGGCGACGGCAATATTTGCCAGCAAGCAATAGCCCATGGGCGTATCGGGCAGACAGTGATGCCCGGGCGGGCGGCTTAGCGCATAGGCGTTGTCGAAATGTCCGCGCAGCACCCCATCCACGGCGGCGATCACCAGCCCGGTGGACAACGCCGCGATCTCGAACCCGCCGGGGCCGAAGGGTGTCCGCTCCCCCAACTCCCCGCCACCCGTGTCGGACAGGCGTTTGAATTCGTTCAGGTAGTCCGCAGGATGCACCCGGCGCAAGGCCTCCTGCGTTGCCTCCGGCGCGGTGCGGATATCCAGATCGCGCGACAGGCCCGTGACCTCGATCAGATTGCGCAGGCGGCGCTTTGTCTCGGGGCTTTCGGGCAATCCGCCGGCGACCAGGGGCTGCACCAGCCCGCCGACAGGTGCGACCAGGGCGTAATTTCCGCCTGAGTGCCAGAAGCACCGCTCATCACTGAAAAACGCCGTCATCGTACCCTCCGCATTTTTGGGCAGTTGAGACCGATGGGAACCGGATTGCAACTCACCGCGTTTGAAAACTGAGCGGCTGGTGAGGGGCATCATCGGTCAATGTATTGTAATTCAGAGGTTTTTATCATGTCTGCAACCCACTTTTCACGCCGCGCCGCCCTTGCAACGCTTGCAGGTGGTGCATTGATGGTCCCCTCGATCACGAGGGCCGCGACCGTTGCGGACTGGACGCCATATTTTCCGAACATCACGCGCGGCGGGCTGCATTTTTCGACGGATGCCCGGCAATTGACATGGTGGGCGCCCGGCGGAACGATCAGCCGGGTGATGACCTCCGCCGTTCCTCGGAGTGAGGATCTGACCCGGCGCGGCAGCACCGAGGTCGTGCGCAAGCAGCGCAATCCCAGTTGGTCCCCGACGCCCGACATGCTGGCCAAGAACCCCGATATTCGCCCCACGCCGGGCGGTGCGCCGGACAATCCGCTGGGCAGTTACGCCCTGTATTTCGATTGGACCTATTACGCGGTTCACGGCACCAACAATCCCGACAGTGTCGGTACGGCTGCATCCTCCGGTTGTTTCCGTCTGGCGGCCGAGGATATCGAGTTCCTGTATTATACCGTTCAGGTCGGCACGCCGGTCGTCGTCAGCTGATCGCGTCGATTTCGGCAGCGATGGCGGCGACCTCGATTGCCGCCTTCGATCTGGGCTGAAGTTCGGCGGCTGCCTTTCCCATCGCGAAGGCTTGCTGAAAGATCACGCGGTTTCCCAGATGCTGATCCAGCAGATCTGCCTCCAACGCCTCACGCGCGTCCTGTGCAGCGCGCCCCGTTGGCGGCACGCGGTTGAGCAGGACACGCAGGGGCGTTTTCTCCTTCTTCGCCATCTCAAGCACCGGTTCCAGGGCCCACAGGTCCATCATCGACGGCTGGGAGGGCGCGATGACCAGATCGCTGTCCCGGATCGTCGCACGCAACAGGATATCCGCGTTTCCCGGGCAATCGACCAGCACCAGATCGGCCTTGCGTGCCGCTGCCCGGATGTCGGAGCCGGCCTTCCAGTCGGAACTGGCCGTACACGCCATGTCGGATCGCATCGCGGCCCAGCGGGTCAGCGATCCCTGCGGATCCAGATCGACCAATGCGACCTTGCTCCCGGATGCCAGCCAGTGATGGGCGAGTTGCGTCAGAACGGTCGTCTTTCCTGCGCCGCCTTTCTGCTGTGCGAACGTAACGATCCGGCTCATAACTCTCTCCCGCAGTGCAATATTCGTCAGAGTGACGCCTTTCGCGGGTAAAGAGAAACAAAATCGACTTGTGCTTGCGTGGATGTCGCAATGTGCTCCAAATGACGACCGAAAGGGGGGCCGGGATGCCGGACGCGGATGTCATCATCGTCGGCGCAGGCCTGTCGGGCATCTGCGCCGCAAGCCTGTTGAGCGCCAAGCGCCCCGCGGATCGCGTCATTGTGCTGGAGGCACGGGAGGCCATCGGCGGCACCTGGGATCTGTTTCGCTATCCCGGTATCCGTTCGGACAGCGACATGCATACGCTGGGGTATTCCTTTCGCCCCTGGCGGGGGCAGAAGGCGATAACCGACGGTGGCTCCATCCTGAGCTACATCCGCGACACGGCGCGGGAGCAGGATGTCGAACGGCTGATCCGGTTCAGGCACCGGCTGTTGGCGGCAAACTGGGACGGGACGGCGCAACACTGGGAATTGCGCGTTCAAACCCCGGAGGGGCAGATCACGCTGACCACACGCTTCCTGCTCGGTTGTACGGGATATTACGACTATGAGGCCGGGTATCAGCCGGATTTTGCGGGGCAGGAGGATTTTGCCGGTCCGCTGGTGCACCCCCAGCACTGGCCCGAGGGGTTGGACTGGCACGGCAAGCGGATCGCCGTCATCGGCAGCGGCGCCACCGCCATCACCCTCGTACCGGAGCTGGCGCGAAAGGCCGCCCATGTCAGCATGATTCAGCGCACCCCCTCCTACGTGGCGGGAATGCCAGCCCGCGACAGGCTGGGGGACAGGGTGAAGCGTATCCTGCCCGAACGGGCCGCCTATGCCGCGATCAGATGGAAAAACATCCTGATGGGGATGGGCACGTATCAGGCGACGCAGCTTTGGCCCGGTTTCATCGGGCGGCTGCTGGCTAGGAAAGCGGCGGAGCGTTCGGGCACGGATCCGGCGGATTTCCACGCCCCCTACGGACCCTGGGAACAGCGGTTGTGCCTCGCGCCGGACGGGGATTTGTTCGATGCGCTGCGCACGGGGCGCGCCAGCATCACGACCGGCCAGATCGCCGGGTTCGCGCCGGACGGCGTTCGCATGGAAAGCGGTGATCTGATCCCTGCGGATGTGATCGTTGTCGCCACAGGGCTGCGGATGCGCCTTGGCGGAGGCGCGGCCCTGTCGCTGGACGGCGCGGCGCTGCGCTTTGCCGATCACGTCTCCTACAAGGGGGCGATGCTGTCGGACGTGCCGAATTTCGCGCAGATGTTCGGCTATACCAATGCGAGCTGGACGCTGAAATGCGAATTGATCGCCCGTTGGGTCATTCGGCTGCTGGACCGGATGGAGGCGGTGGGCGCGACCGTGGCGACGCCGGTGCCACCGCAGGATCTGAAGCTGCGCAGCGCGGTGCCGCTATCGTCAGGATATGTTCAGCGGGCACACGGAACGCTGCCGATGCAGGGCGACCGCGGCCCATGGCGCGTGCATCAGAACTACCTCAGGGATGTCTACGCGTTTCGCTATGCGCCGGTCGATGACGGGGCGATGGTGCTTTCCACCGTGGATCAGTCCTTCTCCACGCGGGCGTAGCTCCCCTCGGGCAGGTCGAGAGCGGCGTGCAGATCGCGCAATTGCGAGGTGGTCAGCATCAGCACCTGAACCTTGCCCATGCGTGGATCCAACTGTTCCACCCGCGCACCGTCGTCGAAGATGGTGATCGTTACATCCTCGGTCGCGGGGGTGTCACCGACCAGGGTCACGACGGTCGCATCGAATTCATGTTCTATGGTAAACATGACCCAAGCCTAGGACGCTTCGCCGGCGTGGACCAGTGCGGAAATGTCAGCCCAGTCGAACCGGATCGCCGTCGAGGGAAAGTCATAATCCGGATCCGGGCCGCGCCAGGTCTCTACCGCGCCGAGGCGTTCGTAGAACCGCCGCGCGCCATCATTGCCCGCGACGATATACAGATATGCGGAACTGATGCCATTTTTCGCGATGCGGGCGAAGGCCGCGCCCAGCAATCGGGGGCCAAGTCCGGCGCCCTGTGCGAAATCTGCGACGTGAAGCGCGTCCACATAGGCCGGATTCGCCGCGTCCACGCTGACGAAGCCCGCCAGACTATTTCCCTGCATGGCGACCAGGGTCGTCCCCTCGGGCAGGACCGCCCATTTTTTGGCAAGCTGTGCGCGCGCCCCGTCATTCAAATAATCGGCGGGCAGCAATTCGGCATATGTCGCGCGCCAGCTTTGCAGATGCAGTGCGGCGATTGCGGGCAGATCGGCGGGCGTGGCGCTCCGGATCAAACCGGGGTGCCCCACAGATCGTATTCGCTGGCCTCATCCACCTGGACGTTGACGAAATCGCCGGGCTTGAGGTCCGCGAACCCCTCGTCGATGAACAGGTTGCCGTCGATTTCGGGGGCGTCGGCCTTGGTGCGGCAGACGGCGCCTTCCTCATCCACGCTGTCCACGATGACCTGCTGGATGGAGCCGACCTTGGCCTCCAGCTTTTGCGCGGAGATACGCTGCGCGACCTCCATGAACCGCGCGTAGCGGTCCTCCTTCACCTCCTCCGGCACATGGTCGGGCAGGGTGTTGGAGCGGGCGCCGGTAACGTTCTCGTATTTGAAGGCTCCGACGCGATCCAGCCGCGCCTCCTCCATCCAGTCGAGCAGGTGCTGGAATTCCGCCTCCGTCTCACCGGGATAGCCGACGATGAAGGTGGAGCGCAGGACGATCTGGGGATTGATATCGCGCCATGTCGCGATCCGCTCCAGCGTTTTGGACGACGCGGCGGGACGGGCCATGCGTTTGAGCACGTCGGGATGCGAATGCTGAAAGGGAATGTCCAGATAGGGCAGCAAATTGTCGCCCATATGCGGGATCAGCTTGTCCACATGCGGGTAGGGATAGACGTAATGCAGGCGCACCCATGCGCCCAGCTTGGCCATCTCCCGGCTCAGATCCTCCATGTGGGTGCGGACCTCGCCGCCCTTCCACGGATGCAGGTCATGCTTGCGATCCACGCCATAGGCGGAGGTATCCTGCGAGATCACGAGGATTTCCTTCACCCCGCTTTCCACCAACTTCTCCGCCTCGCGCAGGACGGCATGGACAGGGCGGGAGGACAACCTGCCGCGCATGTCGGGGATGATGCAGAACTTGCACTTGTGATTGCAGCCCTCGGAAATCTTCAGATAGGCGTAGTGGCGCGGCGTCAGTTTCAGTCCCGCAGGCGGCATCAGGTCGATGAAGGGATCGGGGTCCGGCGGGACGGCGGAATGTACCGCGTCCAGAACCTGTTCATATTGATGCGGCCCGGTCACGGCCATGACGGAGGGATGGGTGCCGCGGATATAGTCTTCCTCCGCCCCCAGACAGCCCGTCACGATGACCTTGCCGTTTTCGCGCAGGGCCTCGCCTATCGCCTCCAGCGACTCGGCCTTGGCACTGTCGAGGAAACCGCAGGTGTTCACGATGACACTGTCGGCCCCGGCATAGTCGCCCGTGATCGCGTAGCCTTCGGAGCGCAATCTTGTCAGGATGCGTTCGGAATCCACCAGCGCCTTGGGGCACCCGAGGGAGACCATGCCGATGGTCGGCTGGCCGGGGCGCGCGGTGCCGCGGATCACGGCAGCCGGGGCGAGGTCGGGGCGAAGGTCTGGTGGATTGGTGCTCATCCCCGCCTCATACATCCAGTTTCGCCCCACGAAAAGCGCGCAGTTCGTGTGCGACACGCCATGTCGCAACGAAAGGAGGGCATGATGAGCGAATGTTCCGCCTCCTCGACGGGGGGGCGGAATGCGCCGCTCCTTCGAAGGTGCATCCGGGCGGTATCAGGCGGCGATTGACAGGGCAGGCATTTTGAACGCGAAAATGGTGGTTCCGTCCTCGCATGTCACATCGATCCGGCCACTATGGGCCACTGCGATTGACGAGGCGATATAAAGGCCGAGGCCCAGCCCCTCTCCATTCGCATGAACGCCGCGTTGGAATGGGTGGAACAGATTTTCCTGCAACTCGTCGGGGACAGCCTCGCCCTGATTGGCGACACTGATCTCGATTCCGCATTCGCGCATCAGGCCGCGCACCTCGATCGGCGTGCCGGGGGTTGCGTAGCGAACGGCGTTCGACAGCAGATTCGAGATTGCCTGCGCGACGCGCGGCGCATCGCAGCTGACCGGCTGGTCAAAGGCCAGATCAAGCAGGATTTCGTTCTGCGGCGATGCCGCGCGAATTTCCTCGACGATCTGGGTGATGACTTGCGTCAACGGCGCATCCGGCGTGGCGGAAATGCGGATGCCACCGCCAAGCCGTGCCTTGGCGTGCATCATGATGTTTTCGATCAGGTCGTTCATGCGATGCAGCGAGGACCGCATGAACGGCAGGATTTTTCGCGCTCCCTCGGTCAGAGGTTCCCTGTCCAGTTGGCGAAAGCCTGCATCCAGCGCCGCCACCGGATTGCGAAGGTCGTGGCCCAGCACCGCCACGAACTCCTCCTGAATTCGGGCCAGTTCGCGCTCCTGCTCACCCAGCCGCTTCTCTGCCTCCAGCTGCTCCTCAGTCTCAAGGCTGCGGCCGATGATGTCGGCGAACATCTCAAGCATCGCCACCGCGCGCGGGTGCTTGATATCGCGAGGTTCCGTGTCGATCGCGCAGAGGGTGCCGAAAAAGCTGCCATCGCTGCGGTAAATCGGGATCGAGGCGTAGCTGACGATCCCGAACTTGGCCGCGATGGGGTGGTTTCCATAGACATCGTCGGTTGCGGTGTCGTTGAACAGGACTTTGTTCGACGTTTCCCGAACCGACTGGCAAAAGGTCGACTGGATCTCAATCTCATCACCCTCGGCCAGGCCGAAGTTGACCTCGTCAACGGTGCGGCACGCCACCCAGCGGTCGGCGGTCACCCGCGCCACTGCCGCAAAGCGCATGTTTGTGGCCAGCATGACGGTTTCGAGGATGGTGCCGACAAGATCGCTGCCCGCCAGAATCTGAATATCGGCCTGGAAATCGTGGTCTCCCGCCAGAAAGGCGCTGTGATCCTGGATCACCGGCTGCTGCAGCGCGTTGTCATTCATTCTTGTCTCCTGAAGGATGGCACTCGCGGTGACACTAGCGAAACGATCAGCAAAGAGTTGCAAATATTTGCTGGAGCGCACGGACAATATGGCAAATGTATAGGGGAGGCAATATGGTCTAGAATGCTGCCAATGGAACGCCGTGTCAGGCTATACCATGTCAGGTCAGCATGAACGCGATCCATTTTGTTCGGCTTGGGTGGCTACTTTTCCGACAGGGACTGAAGCGCGTCGATGACGCCATCGCTCAAGCTCTGCAGGTTCTTTTGTGTTTCCAGCCCCGGACAGTCCAGTTTCAGCCGCGCCGCCATATCGGCCATGGAAAAGCGGTTGGCACCCTCCAGCGTTTTCAGCTCCTCCCACGTCACCGGCACCGCCACGGGCGCACCGGCGCGGGCGCGCAGGGAGTAGGGCGAAATGGCCGTGGCGCCGCGTTCGTTGCGCAGCCAGTCGATGAAGATGCGACCCCGACGCTTGGATTTGGACATCGTCGCCGTGTAGCGATCCGGGTAGCGGGTGGCCATGACATGCGCGAAGGTCTTGGCGAACAGCTTGACCGTGTCCCAGCCGCGGGTGCGCCGCAGCGCTATCCACACATGCACCCCCTTGCCGCCCGTCACGATTGCCCCACTGTCGAGGCCCAGTTCCGCCAGAGTATCGCGCAATTCAAAGGCTGCATCGCGCACATGGCCCCAGCCAAGCCCCTCGTCCGGGTCGAGGTCGAAGACCAGACGGTCGGGCCGGTCCAGCCTGTCGGTGCGCGCGCCCCAGATGTGGAATTCGATGCTGCCCATCTGCGCCGCCGCGATCAGGCTTTGCGGTCGCGTGGCATAAAGGTAATCGGCCATGTCGCCATCGCTTTCCTCGATGCTGATGCGGGACAGTTCATCCGGCATGCCGCCGCCATCATGCTTCTGGAAAAAACATGACGCGTCGATGCCTGACGGGCAGCGATACAGCGACAGGGGGCGATGCCCGCTCAATGCGATCAGGCGTTCGCCGATCCGGGCGTAATGGCGTGCCACATCGCCCTTGGTGCAGCCTGAATCGGGAAATACCGGACGCTCCGCGCTGCTGATGCGGATGCCCTGAACGGTGGTTTCGCTGTCTTGCTGCATCGGTTCCTCCAATCGCACCTCGTCGGCCGGCTTGTCGTCGCGCAGGCCCAGAAAGCTGGCATGCCTGACATAGCCGTCGTCGGTGAATTCCGCGAACTCCACTTCGGCCACGAGGTTCGGGCGCACCCAATGCGCATCCTCCGCGATCTCGTCAGGAACATCGGCGCAGGGCGGTGTCTTGCGCGGCACGACAGCGTCCATCAGATCTGTCATCGCGGCATCGGAAAATCCTGTTCCCACGCGGCCCTTGTAGCACAGCGCATCGCCCTGATGGCTGGCCAGCAGAAGCGAGGCAAACGGGCGTCCTGCCTTGTCCGAGGGGGAGTAGCCGATGATGACGAATTCCTGTCTGCGCGTGCATTTGACCTTGCGCCAGGCCTTGCTGCGGGTGCCGCGATAGGGGGCGTCGATACGCTTGCTGATGATCCCCTCGGCCCCGGCTTTGCAGGCGCTGGCAAAGACCTGCGCCCCGTTGCCGACGATATGTTCGCTCAGCCGCAGCGGGCCGCCGGGCTGCACACCTGAGAGCAGACCGGCCAGCCGTTCCCGCCGCTCGATCTGCGGTGCCTTGCGCAGATCCTCACCGTCGATGTTCAGCAGGTCGAAGGCGAAGAAGACCAGCGCGTGACCCTGCTTCAGCGCCTGTTGCAGCGAGGAGAACGCAGAGCCCTGAATGCGGGCGGCCATCACCTCCCCGTCGATCAGCGCGGCATCACAGGGCAGCGGGTCGAAGGCACCGTCCAGCGCGTGAAACCGGTCGGTCCAGTCCTTGCCCGACCGGGTATAGAGCCGCGTTCCGCCCTTTCCCAGCGCTGCAAGGCAACGGTAGCCGTCAAACTTTGTCTCATGCAGCCAGTCGTCGCCCTCGGGCGCGCTATCGACCAATGTGGCAAGTTGCAGCTTCGCAAAGGCGGGGCGTTTCCGGTTGCGGGTGGTTGTGTTCTCAGGCGGGGTCTTGGCGGGGGCGTCGGCGGCGATTTCCTTCATCGTGCGGCCGGTCTTCACGGATAGGGCTGTGCCCGTGGTCAAGGCATCGGCATCATCGCGGGCGTAATCGTCACGCTCCTTGATCAGCAGCCAGTTTTCACGCTTTTCCTTCGGCTTTCCGCGCATCCGCACCAATGTCCAGCCGCCCTTCATGCGCTGGCCTTGCAGGGTGAATTTCAGCTTGCCGTCCTTCAGGCCCTCTTCGATGTCCTCCTGCGGGACCCAACTGCCGGTATCCCACAGCATGACCGTGCCGCCGCCATATTCGCCCTTCGCGATCGTGCCCTCGAAATCGCCATAGTCCAGCGGATGATCCTCCGTGCGCACGGCCAGTCGTTTTTTGGACGGGTCGGGGGAGGGTCCCTTGGTCACGGCCCAGCTGAGCAGGACGCCGTTCCATTCCAGCCGGAAATCGTAGTGCAGTCGGGACGCCGCGTGTTTCTGAACCAGGAATCGCCGCCGAGCCTGGGACGTTCCGACCTGACCGCGCGGCTCCGCCGTGCGGGAGAAATCCCGCTTTCGGTTGTATTCCGCCAAGGGATCGGGGGATTTGGCCATCTAGGATGCCTTTTTGCCGGATGCCTTCTTCTTCTTGCCGTCCGCGTCCTTCAGGCTTTGTTTCAGGGCGCTCATCAGGTCGACCACGTTGCTGTCGCCGCCGGTGTCATCATCGTCGGTGCGCACGCGTGGGGTCTTCTTGTTCTTGATCTTGGCATCCAGCAGCGTCTGCATCGCCTCGGCATATTTGTCGTGATAGGCGGCGGCGTCGAACGGCGCGCTCTTGCGGTCGATCAGCGAGGTCGCGACCTCCAGCAGATCCTCATCGACCTTGTCATCCTCGATATCGGTGAAGATCTCGTCGGCCTCGCGCAGCTCATCCTCGTAATGCAGGGTTTCCATCAGCAGGCCGTCACCGCAGGGTTTCACGGCAGCCAGATATTCCTTGCCCCGCATCGTGACCTGACCCAGCCCCACCTTGCCCGCCTGCCGCAGCGCATCGCGCACCACGCGGTAGGCATCCTGCGCCAGATCATCCGAAGCGCTGATGTAATACGGCTTGTCGAAATAGAGCGGCGGGATTTCGCAGGCGTCGACGAATTGAACCAGCTCGAAGGTCTTTTTCGTCTCCAGCTTGATCGCGTCAATCTCGTCCGGGTCCAGCAGGATGTATTCGTCGTCATCGACCTCGTAGCCCTTGACGATGTCGTCGCTCTTGATGGGGCCGATGCCGGGCACGGATTTTTCATAGCGGATACGCTTGCCGGACGGTTTGTGGATCTGGCGGAACGATACGCGCGCACCCGTTTTGCTGGCCGAGAATATCTCGACCGGGATGGAGACGAGCGACAGGCGAAGCTGTCCTTTCCAAAGCGCGCGCGGTGCCATCTTGGTCCTCTCCTGCGAATGTGGGCCGCCATGATCGAAGGCGGGGTTTCTTAAGATATAGATTTCACCCGGCAATCGTTCCACATTTTAGACCTGAAACTGTATTGTGCATGGGGCTTGCGGCGTCAGTCGTTCCGCCAGATGGGCGAGGGGCACATAATCGTTAGTCCGTCAGGACAGTGGCGACCTCGTATTCCTCGATCTGTTCGGGCAGCAGGTAATAGACCTCCTCGGGCGGAGTTTGCAGGGCATGGGTCTGAACGCGCGGATCGACGCCCATTGTTGCAGTATGTTCCAGCACCTCGCCCTGAATCGCCTGTACCTGACGCGCCGCCTGCGCACCTGACAGGAAACTGCCCTCCAGAAAGGCCGCCTGATGCATCCCGACCCAGGACCGGCGGCTGACCGTGCGTTCGATGCCCGAAAACAGGATCAGCGGGCAGGCGGAGGCGCAGGCCGCATCCGGGGTCAGCAATGTGTCGTATTCCGCAGCGCGCACCAACTGCCCCATGCGCAGGGCCTCCTGCACCACACCGCCGGGGGAATGCAGGGCGATGGTGTCGATCCGCTGCCCGTCGAGAGCGGCTTCGAACCGGTCGGACGTACCAGCGGAGATGAAGCCGGACAGCAGCATCACACGACCGAAATCGGGGGTTTCCTCGATGGTGAAGGCCATATCCTCCATCTGCGTGGGCAGCGGAATCGGCCCGCCCTGCCTGCCGTCGCGCGCGGGAACGGTGGTCGGGCGGTAGCGACGAACCTGATCGCCCGGCGCGGCAGGCTCCGTGATCGCGGGGGAGACATCGCCGCCCCGCATTCCGGTCCAGACGGCGGACGCATCCGACCAGACGAGAAAACCCGCGATCCCCAGTTGAGCGATCAGGACCGCCCCCAGAATGCGCGGCAGCGGCAGGTTGGTGGCGCGCAGCAGCAGGCCCATCTAGTCGCGGACCGTGTGGATGGCCGCGACCTTTTCGGCGCGGGTGGCGTCGGGACGGGCCCCTTCGATCCGGTCGAGCGCACGCATCGCGGCCTCCAGATCGTCCAGCGTCATGGCGCGGGCGGGGTCGCCGCGACTCTCGCCCTCTCGTATTGCCGCCTGCGTGACGGCGAGGATCAGCACGAGCACCGCCGGAAGCAGATCAATGGCGATAGCGCCCGCCCAGCTGGGCACGAAGTTACCGGCGTAGCGGATGACCGCATCAGCGGTGGAGATCGGAGTGTAGGTCGTCTCCTCCGGCTGGGGCAGGGCCTGAACCTCCTGCGCGGCAATGGCGAGGGTCTCGGCCCGCAGTTCCAGCGCCTCAAGCACCGAGGTGATCGTCGCGTTCTGCGCGTCACGAATGGTCGCGGTGCGGTCAAGCTCCGGCAGGATCACGGATGCGGCCAGGTCGTTCGCCGCCCGCTCCACCAACGGGGCGACGGACATTTGGCGCAAGTCTGTGATGACCCCGGCAAGGCGCACGGATTGCTCGGCGAACGCGACGGAGCGCTGTTCGACAGCGCCGCTGGCCACGATCAGGCTGCGCATCCGGCTGAGGATCTCGTTGCCCTGCGCGAAGGCCGCGTCGATGCCGATGCTTTGCGCCTCGATCAGCGATTGCAGGGAGGCCAGCTCATCCGCCTTTTGCGTCAGAACGCGGTAGACGGCCCCCTGACCGCCGACGCCCGACAGGGCGCCCGATGCCTCCTGCTGGCTGAGCGCGGTAAACCCGTCGCTGGCGCGCGCCACGTCCAGGCCCAGACCCTGCGCCGCCTGCGCGTTGGAATTCGCCCGCTCCAGCGCCGCCTGATAATCCTGCACGGTCACGGCGAGGTGCTGCTCCACCGCGGCCGACCCGGCCAGCGCTGCGGCATTCAGCCATGAGGACATCGCAACGATTGCCAGACTGCCGAGCACGGTGGCAAGCCCCAGCCCGATACGCGAACCCGCGCCGGTCAGCGCGGGCAGGATGCGCATGACGTAGGACCAGAACACGAAGATGCCCACCGACACCGCGACCGAATACGCCACGGCGGCGAAGATCGACATCGCGCCGGTCTGTTCCAGCAAGCCGGACACGCCCAGATAGGTGTAGATGCCCGACGCGACCGCCAGAACGCCCAGTGCCAACGGCGTGAAGGTATCCAGCCACCGGACATGCCCCCGCAGCTCCCGCGCGGCGCGTACGCCGGACTGACCTGTCTGGTCTGGCTGCTCGGCGTGCTGATCTGTCATGGAACGCTCCTCAATGAGTCTATGGCAAATATGGCGGATCGACCCAGTTTCAAAGACGACCGAATGCCGGGCCGCCTTTCAACCGGTCTTGCACGTGCTAAAACATGATCTGAACACCGACCGAGGGGACTACCATGGCCGAAAGCCCGCAAGAGCTGCACAAGAACGAGGATGTCTATGCGCTCAACGCAGCGGCGGTCGAGGCGATCCTCGCGGCGATGGAGGCCGGCGATCGTGATCGGTTGATCGAGTTTCTGGGCCACATGCACCCCGCCGACGTGGCCGACCTGTTGGAGCAGATCGAACAACCCAGACGGATCCGGCTGATCGAGATGTGGGGATCGGACATTGACCCCGAGGTTCTGTCCGAGCTTGAGGAAGGCGCCCGCGACGACGTTCTCAATACGCTGACGGCGGATCAGCTCGGCTCCGCTGTGCAGGAGCTGGACACCGACGACATGGTCTACCTCGTCGAGGATCTGGACGATGCGGACAAGGAGGAGCTGCTCGATCAGCTGGACGACGCGGACCGGGTCGCTGTCGAACAATCGCTGACCTATCCCGAATACTCCGCCGGTCGCCTGATGCAGCGCGACATGGTCACCGCGCCCGCGCATTGGACGGTTGGCGACGTGATCGACTACATGCGCGCGTCAGACGATCTGCCCGAACAGTTCTACGATATCATCATCGTCGATCCGGCGATGCGCCCGATCGGTGAGGTCAGGCTGGGTCGCGTGATGGCGCATCCGCGCAGTGTAAAGCTGGAACACATCATGGAAAAGGACCTGCGCACGATCCCGGTGGATCAGTCGCAGGAGGACGTCGCCTACGCCTTCAACCAGTATCACATGATCCAGGCCCCGGTGGTAAATGCCGACGGACGACTGGTCGGAATCATCACCATCGACGATGCGATGGACGTGCTGGAGGATGAGGCGGAGGAGGACATGCGCCTGCTGGCTGGTGTGGGGGACGAGGAGATCTCGGACACGACCTGGCAGATCGCGCGGCAGCGCTTTCCCTGGCTTCTCGTGAACCTGTTCACGGCGATCCTGGCCTCGATCGTGATCTCTCTGTTCTCCTCGACAATCGAGGCGGTGGTGGCGCTGGCCGTTCTGATGCCCATCGTGGCCAGCATGGGGGGCAACGGGGCGACGCAGACCCTGACGGTCGCGGTGCGGGCCATCGCGACGCGCGATTTGACAGGATCGAACGCCATGCGGGTGGTGCGCCGCGAATTGGTCGCCGGCACGTTGAACGGCATAGCCTTCGCCGCGATTATCGCCGTTGTCGGGATCATCTGGTTCGGCAATCCGATGCTGGGCGTCGTTCTGGCCATCGCGATGATCGGCAACATGGCGATTGCGGGGCTGGCGGGAATACTCGTGCCGCTGAGCCTGGACAAGTTCGGCGCCGACCCCGCACTTGCCTCGGGCACCTTCGTGACGACAGTGACGGATGTGGTTGGCTTCATGCTGTTTCTGGGGCTGGCGTCGCTGCTGCTGTTGTAACCCGCGCATTTCACTTTCCCGATACATCCCCGCCGGAGGCTTCTGGACCCTCGCCCGGACGTTCCGTCATATTGCTGATCGTTCTAGCCTGATTTCTGCGGATCGTGCCCCCAGTTCATCAGGCTGTAGCGCCACGCGGAATGTTCCATGTCCTCGTCCGGGCCGCCCTGGGCGAGGTGCCGTTTGATATAGCCCGTGACCTTGGCCATATGATCCCATTGATCGTCCGAGATATCGTCCTTGTTGGTCCGCTTGATCCTCACGATGCGGCGACCTGATTTGTGCCCGGTGCTTTCCCCGCTGCCAGTGTCTCCAACAGACTTGCTTTCATCGGTTTCGAGCCAGTCTTCCAGCTCCTTCGGGGCCATGTTGACCAGATCGCGCCACGCGTCCCAGATTTCGTCTCTGCTTTTCGTACTCATCACATTCCTCCCGTGCATTTCTGCGGTGGTGAATGAACGGCACGGGGCGGGCGGGGTTCCTGCGGCGGAACGTCCGGGTGAGAGGGCGCGTTGGTGTGCGCTGAACATTGCAGCCCCCCACAAGATATATTCCAGGAGATTTACAGATGACCAAATCCATTCTGATGATTCTGACATCGCACGACACCTTGGGCGATACCGGAGAGAAGACGGGCTTCTGGCTCGAAGAATTCGCGGCCCCCTATTTCGTCTTTCGCGATGCGGGGCATGAGATCGTCCTGGCCTCGCCTGCGGGCGGGCAGCCGCCGCTGGACCCCAAGAGCGATGCGGAGGACGCGCAAACCGACGCAACCCGGCGGTTCAAGGCGGACCCGGCAGCGCAGAGCGCATTGGCCAACACGCGCCCGCTGGCCGAAATATCCGAAGATGCGTTCGACGCCGTGTTCTATCCCGGTGGTCACGGTCCCATGTGGGATCTGGTGGGTGATGTGAAATCCGTCGCGCTGACCGAGGCGTTCTGGGCTGCGGGCAAGCCTATCGGGGCCGTGTGCCATGCCCCGATCATCTTCAAGCATGCCAGGACGCAGACCGGCGATTATATTGTCGCGGACCGCGACGTCACCGGCTTCACCAATGGTGAGGAGGACGCCGTCGGCCTGACCGATGTCGTGCCGCATCTGGTTGAGGATGTGCTGAAGGAGCGTGGCGGCAACTATGCCAAGGCGGACGATTTCGCGCCCTTCGTGCGGATCGACGGCCATCTTGTGACCGGGCAAAACCCCGCATCCTCGGAAGGGGCGGCAAAGGCGCTGCTGGGTTTGCTGGGCTAGTCGCTGCCGGACGGGATGTCGCGGCCCCGGCATCGTTGCCGGGGCTTGCGCATCCGGGTGGTTGGTTCTATGTTGCGTTCCAACAGCGACTGTCGGCCTCCACCCCCGATACTCACCGAAACACGCAACGGGCCGCTGGCCCGTTTTTTTATGCCCGAAACTTTTTCATACCCGAAACTTGGCGAGTGCCCATGACCGACATGATTGCAAAGGCGTCCATCGACCGGCGCATCCACGACATCATCGCCCCCGCGGTGGAGGATATGGGATTCGAGATCGTGCGCATCCGCTTCATGGGGGGCAAGACCAAGGTCGTGCAGATCATGGCGGAAAGGCCCGAGGGCGGCATCGAGGTGGACGATTGCGCGAAGATCTCGCAAGCCGTCTCTGCGCTGCTGGATGTCGAGGATCCGATCGAGGGGGAATACGCGCTCGAAGTATCCTCACCCGGGATCGACCGCCCGCTGACGCGCCTCAAGGATTTCGAGCGTTACGAGGGCTATCAGGCCAAGGTCGAGACAACGGAACTGATCGACAACCGCCGCCGGTTCAATGGTGAGTTGCGCGGCGTTCAGGACGGTGAAATCCTGATCGAGATCGCCGAGGGCATCGTTGGTCTGCAATTCGACTGGCTGGCCGATGCCAAACTGATTCTGACGGACGAGCTGATCGCGGAAAGCCTTAAGGCCCGCGACACCAAGCTCGAAGGATTTGACGAGATCATCGAGGATGATGCCTCGAACGAAGAGGAGTGACGGACAATGGCAACGGTTGCGGCAAACAAGCTCGAACTGCTTCAGATCGCCGACGCGGTCGCGCGTGAGAAGATGATCGACCCCGGTCTGGTCATCGAGGCGCTGGAGGAAAGCTATTCCAAGGCGGCGAAGGCCCGCTACGGCGCGGATTACGATATCCGCGCGTCCATTGATCGCAAGACCGGCGATCTGACCATGACCCGCGTGCGCACCGTGGTCGAGGAGGTCGAGGATCACTTCACCGAACTGGACCTGCACGACGCGAGAGAGATCGACCCGAACGCCCAGATCGGCACCGAACTGTCCGACCCCTTGCCGCACATGGATTTCAGCCGCATCGGCGCCCAGTCGGCCAAGCAGGTCATCATGCAGCGTGTGCGTGAGGCCGAGCGTGAGCGTCAGTACGAGGAATTCAAGGACCGCAAGGGCACGATCATCAACGGTCTGGTCAAGCGGACGGAATACGGCAACGTCATCGTCGATGTCGGCCGGGGTGAGGCGATGCTGCGCCGCGACCAACTTATCCAGCGCGAGGCATTCCGCAACGGCGACCGCATCCGCGCCTATATCAAGGACGTGCGTCTGGAGCAGCGCGGCCCGCAGATATTCCTGTCGCGCACCGCGCCGGAATTCATGGCCGAACTGTTCAAGATGGAAGTGCCCGAGATTTATGACGGCGTGATCGAGATCAAGGCCGTGGCCCGTGATCCCGGCAGCCGCGCGAAGATCGGTGTCATCTCCTACGATTCGGGCATCGACCCGGTCGGGGCCTGCGTCGGCATGCGCGGCAGCCGCGTTCAGGCCGTCGTGAACGAGTTGAACGGTGAGAAGATCGACATCATCCCGTGGAACGACGACGCCGCGACCTTCCTGGTCAACGCGCTGCAACCTGCCGAGGTCGCAAAAGTCGTGATGGATGAGGATGCCGGCCGGATCGAGGTCGTTGTACCGGATGAGCAGCTGAGCCTCGCCATCGGACGTCGTGGTCAGAACGTGCGTCTGGCCAGCCAGCTGACCGGCTGGGACATCGACATCATGACCGAGGCCGAGGAATCCGAACGTCGTCAGGCGGAATTCGCGGAACGCTCCAAGCTGTTCATGGATTCGCTCGATGCGGATGAAATGGTGGCGCAGCTTCTGGTTTCCGAAGGGTTCACCAACCTTGAGGAAGTCGCCTACGTGGAAATCGAGGAACTGTCGGGCATCGACGGCTTCGATGAGGAAACGGCGCAGGAGCTTCAGGCCCGTGCGCGCGACGCGCTGGACGCGATCAACGCCGCCGCGACCGAGAAGGCCCGCGAGATGGGCGTCGAGGATTCGCTGTTCGAGTTTGAGGGTCTGACCCCGCAGATGATCGTGGCGCTGGCCGAGGACGGCATCAAGAACCTGACCGATTTCGCGCAATGCGCGGATTGGGAGCTCGCTGGCGGCTACACCACCGTAGACGGCAAGCGGGTCAAGGATGATGGCTTGCTGGAGCAATTCGACGTCAGTCTGGAGGAAGCCAAGGAACTGGTGCTGACCGCGCGGGTTCTGCTGGGTTATATCGACGCGGACGAAATGGTCGCGCAGCAGGCAGCGGATGCCGAGGCTGCCGCCGCGGCCGAGGCCGGCGAAGAAGAGGAAGCCGAGGGCTGATTGCAGCCTTCGGAAGGGTATACCGTGAGCAGGGGTGGACGCGATAAAGACCGCAGTGAGCCGGAACGGCGCTGCATCGCCACGGGGGTGAGCGGGCCGACCGCCCCCCTCGTGCGCTTTGTTGTGGGGCCGGAGGGGGACGTGTTTCCCGACGTGGCCGAAAAGGCGCCCGGACGCGGCATGTGGGTCAGCGCAGACCGCGCGGCGATTGACCTGGCGGTAAAGAAAAACCTGTTCAGCCGGTCCGCAAAGGCCCCGGTAAAGGCCCCCGCCGACCTGTCGGAGCGGGTCGAGGCATTGCTGACGCGGCGACTTCAGGACGCGCTGGCCCTTGCCAGAAAGGCCGGGCTGGCCCATATGGGGTTCGATACGGTCCACCGACGGTTGAAGTCCGCTCCGGTCGCCGCATTGATCGAAGCTAGCGACGGATCGGAGGCGCAGCGCGCCAAGCTCCGCCCGATGGCTGGGGAAGCACCCGTGATTTCCTGCCTTTCAAGGGAAGAATTGGGTTTGGCATTCCGCCGGGATAATGTGATACATGCCGCGCTGGACGCAGGTGGTGTCACGAAGACGGTCCTCAGGGAGGCGTCGCGGCTCAATGGGCTGCGGGGCCATGAGGCCGTTTCGATAGACTGACCGCCGCGATACACGCGACGGACGGGATGGATTTGGGCGACGGGGCAAAGGGGCTCCGACGAAAAGGTTAAGGTCAGTATGAGCGACAACAAAGGCGACGGCGACAAGGGCAGGACGATCGGAACACGCGGTGGCGGGACCGAGACGAGCCGGGTCCGGCAAAGCTTCTCTCACGGGCGGTCCAAATCCGTCGTGGTGGAGAAGAAGCGGAAGCGTGTCGTGGTGCCAAAACCCGGTACGGCCGCGACCTCGGGTGCGAACGCCGCACAGGTCCGCAGCGCACAGGGTGGCGCCAACGCAGCCGTGTCCGACAGTGAGATTGATCGCCGCCGCCGCGCCTTGATGGCCGCGAAGGCGTCTGAAGCCGATCGTATCGCCAAGGAAAAGGAAGCCGAGGAACGCCGCAAGGCGGAGCTGGCCTCCCTGCGCGAACAAAAGGAATCGAAGGAGCGCGAGGCGGCCGAGGCCGAAGCCCGCGCCGTAGCCGAGGCCGAGGCCAAGGCGATGCAGGAGGCCGAGGAGGCCAAGCGCAAGTCCGACGAGGAAGCGCGCGCCCGCAACAAACCGCGTGGCAAGAAGGAGGAGAACGTCGTCTCCCCCGCCGACGCGCCCGCACCGCCCAACGAGGTCGAAGGCCCGCGCCGCACCGCGCCCGGCTCCGCGCCCAAGCGTGACGACCGCCGTGAGGACCGCAACGCCAAGAAATCTACGGGTGGTGACAAGCGTCGCTCCGGCAAGCTGACCATCAACCAGGCGATGGGTGAGGGCGGCCGCCAGAAATCCATGGCCGCGATGCGCCGTCGTCAGGAACGTCAGGCCCGCAAGGGTGGCGGATCGAACGAGCCGCGTGAAAAGGTGGTTCGCGACGTGAAACTGCCCGAGGCGATCACGGTGGCCGAACTTGCCAACCGCATGGCCGAGCGTGTGGCCTCCGTCGTGAAATCCCTGATGCAGAACGGCATCATGGCGACTCAGAACCAGAGCATCGACGCCGATACCGCCGAGCTGATCATCGAGGAGTTCGGCCACCGCGTCGTTCGCGTCTCGGATGCGGATGTCGAGGATGTCATCACCACCGTTGTGGACGATCCCGCAGACATGAAGCCACGCGCCCCGGTCATCACGATCATGGGCCACGTCGATCACGGCAAGACTTCGCTGCTGGACGCGATTCGCAAAACGAACGTTGTCTCGGGTGAGGCTGGCGGTATCACGCAGCATATCGGTGCCTATCAGATCAGAACGGATGACGGGACGCTGCTCAGCTTCCTCGACACGCCGGGTCACGCCGCGTTCACCTCGATGCGCGCACGTGGTGCTCAGGTCACGGATATCGTGATCCTGGTGGTTGCCGCCGACGATTCGGTCATGCCGCAGACCATTGAGGCCATCGCCCATGCGAAGGCCGCGAAGGTTCCGATGATCGTCGCCATCAACAAGATCGACCGCCCCGGCGCCGATCCGATGAAGGTGCGCACCCAGCTTCTGCAGCACGAAGTCGTCGTCGAGGCGATGTCGGGCGACGTGCTGGATGTCGAGGTCTCCGCCGTTACGGGTGAGGGGCTGGACAAGCTGCTGGAGAACATCACGCTTCAGGCCGAATTGCTCGAACTGCGCGCCAACCCCGACCGCGCCGCCGATGGCGCCGTGATCGAGGCGAAGCTGGACGTGGGCCGCGGCCCCGTTGCCACGGTTCTGGTCCAGAACGGCACGTTGCGCCGCGGCGATATCTTCGTTGTGGGTGAACAATGGGGCCGGGTCCGTGCGCTGATCAACGATCAGGGTGAGCGGGTCGAGGAGGCCGGACCTTCGGTTCCGGTGGAGGTTCTGGGCCTGAACGGCACACCCGAGGCTGGCGACGTTCTTAACGTTGTGCCGGATGAGGCGCGTGCCCGTGAGATCGCGGAATACCGCCAGCAACTCGCGAAGGACAAGCGCGCCGCAGCCGGTGCCGCAACCACGCTGGATCAGCTTCTGGCGAAGGCCAAGGCGGACGAGGACGTTTCCGAACTGCCCATCGTGGTCAAGGCGGACGTTCAGGGTTCGGCCGAGGCGATCGTGCAGGCGATGGAGAAGATCGGCAACGACGAGGTTCGGGTGCGGGTTCTGCACTCCGGCGTTGGTGCCGTCACCGAGAGCGACGTGACCCTGGCCGAGGCCGCGGGCGCGCCGATCATCGGCTTCAACGTCCGGGCGAATGCACCTGCGCGTGAGGCGGCGAACCAGAAAGGTCTGGAAATCCGCTACTACTCGATCATCTACGATCTGGTCGATGATGTGAAGGCGGCGGCCTCCGGCCTGCTGTCGGCGGAGGTTCGCGAATCCTTCATCGGGTACGCGTCGATCAAGGAGGTCTTCAAGGTCTCCAATGTCGGCAAGGTCGCGGGTTGTGTCGTCACCGAAGGTGTGGCGCGGCGTTCCGCCGGTGTGCGCCTGCTGCGCGACAACGTCGTCATCCATCAGGGCAAGCTCAAGACGCTCAAGCGCTTCAAGGATGAGGTCAAGGAAGTCCAGAGCGGCCAGGAATGCGGTATGGCGTTCGAGAACTACGAGGATATTCGCGAAGGCGATGTCATCGAAATCTTCGAGACGGAGGAGATCGAGCGCACGCTCTGATCCCCGCCCGGCTCAACCAAAAGGCCCGCCATCACTGGCGGGCCTTTTGCGTATTCGGGGGATGTCGCCGGGGCATCCTGGCGTTGATGCCTCCGGCTTTGATGGTCGAATTCGGGTCAGGCGCCGACGACGCCGCGCGCGATCTGATCGGCCTCGATGCTTTCGAACAGGGCCCTGAAATTGCCCTCACCGAACCCGTCATCGCCCTTGCGCTGAATGAACTCGAAGAAGATCGGCCCGATCACCGTTTTCGAGAAGATTTGCAGCAGGATACGGGTTTCACCACCGTCCACCACGCCCTCACCGTCGATCAGCACACCGTGCTTCATCATCTTGTCCACTGGTTCCTCATGCCCGACGACGCGGTCATGGCTTAGCTCGTAATAGGTTGCCGGGGGCGGAGGCATGAACCGGATGCCCTTGTCGTGGATTTGATCGATGGATGTATAGATATCCTCGGACCCGACGGCGATGTGCTGAATGCCTTCGCCGTTGTAGCGCTTGAGGTATTCGACGATCTGCCCCTTGTCCCCGCGATCCTCGTTGATCGGAATGCGGATCTTGCCGCAGGGGGAGGTCAGCGCGCGGCTGAACAAACCTGTGAACTTCCCCTCGATGTCGAAGAAGCGGATTTCGCGGAACTTGAAGGTGTCGCAGTAGAACTTGAACCACGTGTCCATGTTCCCCTTCACCACGTTGTGCGTCAGGTGATCGAGGTAATAGAAGCCGACGCCCTCGGGCTTCGGGTCGCGTGCACCGGTCCATTCAAAGTCGCTATCATAGGGCGAGCGGCCGTCATCGTAGTCGTCGATGAAGTACAGCAACGATCCGCCGATCCCGATGACTGCCGGGGCGTCTATGCTCTTGCCCGTACCGGTATATTCCGTGGCACCCGTGTCCAGCGCCCGCTTCAACGCCACCTTTGCGTCGACCACACGCCAGGCCATCGCAGGGGCGCAGGGGCCGTGATCCTCGACGAATTGGGCCGCGTGACTGCCGGGCTCCCGGTTGACGATGTAATTGATGTCACCCTGACGATAGAGCGTGATGTCCTTGCTCTTGTGCTGCGCCACCGGTGTATATCCCATCGAGCGGAAGAGGGTGTCCAGCTTTTCGGGTTCAGGATGGGCGAACTCCACAAATTCGAATCCATCGGTTCCTGCCGGATTGGAATCGGAGATCGTGGCCTTCGGCGCATCGTGTGGAAACGGACCCATGTTGAGCCTCCCTTGCATGTGAATTTGTCCGAACGTACCGTCCGTAACATGCGATCGGTGCGCAAAAATTTCTGTTTATGGCTATGTTGTGCGTGTAAATTTCAGAGAATAGGAAAACAATGCGAGGGATTTTCATGGCAGGCCGAATCGATGCGTTCGACCGTGCTCTGCTGACATGTCTGCAGGGCAATTCCCGTCTGACGGCTGCTGAGTTGGCGGAAAAACTGCATCTCAGCCCCTCGCAATGCGCCCGCAGGCGGCAGCGGTTGGAGGAGGACGGATATATCGTCGGCTATCGCGCGGTGGTGGATGCCGCGCGCATAGGCGCCTCGGTCGAGGCCTTCGTTCAGGTCACGATGGCCGCCCACAGCCGTGAGAACGCGCAGGATTTCGTGCGAATGGCCGAGCGAACGCAGGCCGTGGTCAGTGTCTGGACCCTGACGGGGGAGGCCGATTACATGCTGCGCGTGTTCTGCGCCGATCTGACTGCTCTGAACGAGCTGGTGCAACGAACCCTGCTGCCGCATCCGGCGGTGGCCCGGGTGCAGAGCCAGATCGTGATGGAACGCTTGAAGGACAATGCGCCGATAGCGCCCTAGGGTGTGTCCCCATAATCAGGCTTCCCCATTCGTTCGTCGCGTGATTCAGTATCTCCGACAGAGGAGGTTGTGATGCGGCGA
>NZ_JACJUQ010000040.1 GCF_014235845.1 Pontivivens nitratireducens
TTGCTCCTCCTGCGCCAATCGGCGTATCAACCCAAAGGGCTCTGGTTCCGGGTGGATGAAGGTTCAGTGGCAGGTCATCAGGACCCATTGATTTCGGCGTAGGGGCGTGATTCACGGTTCGAAAACCGAGCGATGAACATGTCTGATCTTTTCTGGCTGACGGAGGCGCAGATGGCGCGTCTTGAGCCCTTCTTTCCGAAGTCCCACGGCAAACCCCGCGTCGATGACCGGCGTGTGTTGAGCGGGATTATCTTCATCAATCGCAATGGCTTGCGGTGGCGTGACGCACCTGCAGCCTATGGCCCGCACAAAACGCTCTACAATCGCTGGAAGCGGTGGAGCGATAGGGGCGTCTTCGCCCGGATGATGGCGGGTCTGGCTGCCGACCACGGCGAACAGAAGACCGTGATGATCGACGCGACCTATCTCAAGGCCCACCGAACAGCGACCAGCATGGGCGTGAAAAAGGGGGGCGTGGACGCCTGATCGGTCGCACCAAGGGCGGGATGAACACCAAGCTGCACGCGATCTGCGACAGCCAGGGACGTCCTCTCAACCTGTTCGTCACGGCCGGACAGGTCAGCGACTACATCGGAGCACGGGCATTGCTGGGCAGCCTGCCGGACGTCGACTGGCTGCTGGGGGACCGCGGATATGATGCCGACTGGTTCAGAGAAGCGCTGAAAGATAAAGGGATACGCGCATGTATCCCTGGTCGAAAACAACGCAAGAAAACCGTCAAGTACGACAAGCGCCGATACAAACGGCGCAACCGGATCGAGATCATGTTTGGCAGGCTCAAGGATTGGCGGCGTGTGGCAACCCGATACGATAGGTGCCCGAAGGTCTTCCTCTCAGCCATCGCCCTCGCGGCAACCGTCATCTATTGGCTATGAGTCCTGACCCTAAGTGAGAACACAAAAGCACGTGTGACATCGGAATTTATTCTTGAACCTCTAGTAGCTTTAGGAGTTAAGCCACCGACAAAGAACGGCACCATGGAGCAAGTTGCCAATAACGCCTCACTCCTTCCCGGGCGAACAACACTGCGTTCGGGGTAAGGTTCGGTTTGCCGTCCAATGCGTGAACGGAGTATTCTATATGCTGACAAGACGACACTTCATCCAGACGACTGCCGCATTGTTCTCGGCGTCTATCTCGAGTCCACTCCTCGCTGACACCTGGCCCACTGAAGCGGAAAAGGCTGCTTGGGATGGACAGGTTACACCGCCGGGCTATAACCCAGCCACATCAAACCCGTGGGGCCTGCACCCGCGCTTTCTGCCGCAGCGGGTTGTAGCTAAAGATGGTCTTGTGGCCGGTGACATTCATGTGGATGCCGTGGCGCGCTATCTATACCATATCGAGGAAGGCGGCACTGCGATGCGCTACGGCGTCGCGATCGCTCGCGGCAAACTTTATGAGCCGGGTGTCTACACGATCAAGCGCAAGGTCAGGTGGCCGCATTGGCAGCCAACACAGAACATGATTGACCGCGACCCGGAGCTCTACGCCGACATCGCTGACGGTATGGAACCCGGACCTGAGAACGCGCTCGGGTCACGGGCGCTTTATCTCTATGTCGGCGACCGCGATACCTATCTTCGGATTCATGGCACACCGCATCCGAGTAGCATAGGCGGCCGGGCGAGTTCCGGTTGTGTCCGGATGGTCATGGCCCACATTAACGATCTTTACGCGAATGTGGCGATTGGCTCGACAGCGTTCCTTTATTCGGCCGAGGACAGCGTAACCCCGCGAAGCTGACCCATGGATCGTGGGCGGTGTGACGATCGAACGCGCCATTCAGGATTGGCGCACGGCGCAGATGGGATTGCCGCCTGGCGATCGCAACGGCACCAAGGTTGTTTCCACCGGCCCACTATGCGCGTACCAATAGCAATTATCTTCGGGACGAAGCCGGGCCGTGGTGAGATCCTGATCCGGCGCGGCAAGGGCAGCGACAGACTCTGGAATATTCCCGATCCTGAATGGATCGTTGTCTTCCTTCGGAGGTACTGCACAGCCAGCCAGGGCCAATGTTGCAACCATGATCACCGCATATTTTTGAAGCATATCTATCTCACTCTTTGGCAGGTCAGCCGCGTCCACAGACTTGGCAACGCGTTTCAAGGTTCCGCAGGCCGGTGTCCTTACTTGACCAAGTTTCTGTTTTAGCTCTTGAAGCTCTAGTTACTGTAGGGGCTATCTCAATGTGGAATGAACGAATCCCGAGGTCAATCCCATGTCTTCCAATGGCCACCGCCGCGACCACAAGCACAGCTCTGACTGCATTCACGATCATGGTGATGATCACAAACATGCGAGCGCAGTTCCTCACTCTCATGGAGAAGGTGCTGCGTGCTGCGGTGCTGGAGCCAATACAGGACCGGCACAATCCATCCCCTCGAATGGGCGAAGTTTTCAAGTTTCCGGTCTGGATTGTGCCGAAGAGGTGGCAATCCTGAATAGGGTGGTCGGTCCAAAAGTCGGCGGGACTGAGCATCTGGCGTTCGATGTCATCAATGGGCGGATGACGATTTTGGATACCGCAGTCGGGATTTCGGACAACGAGGTTTCGCAACTGGTCGCGAGTACCGGCATGAGCGCAAAACCGTGGGACGCCGACAACGCAGCAGAGGATCAGACCGCGCATCTGGCACGTCAAAAGCGGTTTACCGCGCTCAGCGGCGGCTTCTGGATAGCAGGTTTTCTCTACCACATCGTCGAAACCGGAATGGGGGGTGCGCTCGGGCTATTCGCAGGCCACGGAGAAACCACGATGCCACTCGCGGAAGCAGGGTTATTCGCGGTGGCAATTCTCTTCGGGGTCTGGCTGGTCGCACCCAAGGCTTGGTCTTCTGCGCGACGGTTTTCCCCTGACATGAACTTGTTGATGGTGGTCGCTGTGGCGGGTGCCATCGGGCTGGGCGAATTCTTCGAGGCCGCGACGGTTGCGTTTTTCTTCTCACTTTCGCTTTACCTTGAGAGCTGGAGTGTGGGGCGGGCCCGCAACGCGGTATCGGCCTTGCTGGATCTGGCGCCGCCAACAGCTCGGGTGATCCGATCAGATGGCAGCGAAAGAGATGTTCCTGCGGCAGAGGTTGCCGTGAACGATCGCTTCGTTGTGCGCGGCGGCGACCGGATCCCCCTCGACGGTGAGGTCGTGGACGGGGCAGGGGCCGTCGATCAGGCCCCAATTACTGGGGAAAGCGCGCTAGTGCCCAAGGAACCCGGCGACGAGGTCTATGCCGGCACGATCAACGGCGAGGGCACACTGACGGTGCGGGCGACGAAGGCCGCCTCGGACACGGTGCTCGCGAAAATCATTCGCATGGTGGGCGATGCCCATGCCCGCCGCGCGCCGGTCGAACAGTGGGTGGCCAAGTTCGCGCGCATCTACACACCCATCGTGATGGCGTTGGCGATTGCCATCGCGGTGGTGCCGCCACTCCTGCTCGGTGGCGCCTGGGACTACTGGTTCTACAATGCTCTGGTCCTTCTGGTCATCGCATGTCCTTGCGCGCTTGTCATTTCTACGCCGGTTTCCATCGTGGCGGCGCTGACCGCTTCGGCACGGGCGGGGGTGCTCATAAAGGGCGGCGCCTATGTCGAGGCGCCGGGGCGGACCACGGCACTGGCGATGGACAAGACCGGAACGATCACCATGGGCGAGCCCGAGGTGGCGACAGTCCATCCGCTGGGCGAAGCCTCCGCACGCGATCTTATGGCGCTGGCAGCAAGCCTGGAGGCGCGGTCCTCGCACCCGCTGGCACGCGCCATCCTCACGCGTGCCGAAACCGATGGTGTTTCCGTGTCTGCCGCAGAGGACACCCGCACCGTGCCCGGGCGCGGTCTGGAAGGACGCGCCGACGGGCGCGCGATCTGGCTCGGCTCGGATCGGTTCGCCGAGGAGAAGGGGTTCGGCAATGCCATTCCGGCGGAGCTGCGGGATCGGATCGAAGGGGCAGGGAGCACCCTCGTTGCCGTGGGTGACGAGACCGGCGTGACCGGCGTGCTGGAGCTTCGCGACCGCATCCGCCCTGATGCAAAGGGAATTGTTGCGCGGCTGCACGCGCAGGGAGTGAAGACGATCGTGATGCTGACCGGCGACAACGAACGCACCGCGCGCGCGGTGGCAGCCGAAGTCGGCATCGACGAGGTGCGCGCCGAACTTTTGCCAGAAGACAAGGTGACGGCCATTGAGGAACTCGTCGAAAGCCACGACATGGTGGCGATGATCGGCGACGGTGTGAATGACGCACCGGCCATGGCGCGGGCGCATTATGCCATCGCCATGGGCGCTGTCGGATCGGATGCCGCGATCGAGACGGCCGACATCGCGCTGATGACCGACGACATCGGCAAGGTACCCTGGCTTATCGGCCATTCGCGCCGGGCCATGACGATCATCCACCAGAATATCGGCATATCGCTGGGGACCAAGGCGCTGTTCGTCGGGCTGACCGCGTTCGGCATGGCCTCGATGTGGGGCGCCATCGCTGCGGATGTAGGCGTGTCGCTGCTGGTGGTCGCCAACGCACTTCGGCTCCTGAACGGCCATCAGGTTGAGGCCGGGCCTTCAGGCGGAGAACCGGTGGGCGAGCAGATGGCGAAGGGAGCACTGGCGCACGGTCATTGATCCGGCGGTTTCGGTAGAGTAACGTCTGACATCAACCAGACCTCGCAAAAGGGGCGTCGAGCAGTGATGAATACCAGAATTCCACGGCGGGTCTTGCTGTTGGGCGGATTGGCCGCCCTCCTGTCAGGCTGTGCCAGCAAGTTCCGGTCCTACAACGGACCCGAAGTGACCCGGCTGCGTATGTACAAGGCGCAGCGGCTGCTGGTGTCGCGTAGCCCTTAATTGTGAGATGGGAAATCCAACGAAATCAACGGCTGAGCTTTGCCCTTAAATATGAGAT
>NZ_JACJUQ010000041.1 GCF_014235845.1 Pontivivens nitratireducens
GGTGTCGCGTAGCCCTTAATTGTGAGATGGGAAATCCAACGAAATCAACGGCTGAGCTTTGCCCTTAAATATGAGATTTTGCCTTTAATTCTGATATTTTTGCCCTTAAACCTGAGATAGGGTTCACAGACATTTGCGGCAAATATCGATGGATGGTGATGGCGAAGACTGCGTTGCTGTTGGTGCTGAAGAGGCGCGCAGGGCCGCGGTGCTGCGCCCTCTTGTTCAGGCATATCTCAATGGGACTGGCAGCCTGGAACGTGGCATCAATGACGCCGTTTGGGAGCTTGGTGTCAGCAGGGCGACGGTCTGGCGTTGGATAAAACGGTTGGCGGAAGAGGGTGGGCGCACCAGCGCTCTGGCTCCGCGGAAACGGGGCCGCCCGACCGGGACGATGTTAATATCCAGCAAAGTCGAAGCGGTAATCGAGGAGCACCTTCGCCGCTATTTCTTGCGCCGGGAGCGTTCGAGCTTGTCGCGCGTCGTGACAGAAATCCGCAGCGCTTGCTGGCAGGAGGGCTTGCAACCGCCGACACGGCGAACGGTTCAGCGTCGTCTGGATGCGATGGATGCCCGCGAAGTTGCGAAGGCACGAGAGGGCGCAAAGGCGGCCCGCCAGAAATTTGCGCCGGTCACAGGTGAGAACAAGGCCAGTATGCCACTGGAGATCGTCCAAATTGATCATACACCGGCGGACATCATTCTTGTCGACGGCTTTGAACGCAAACCAATTGGGCGGCCTTGGGTCACGCTGGCGATCGACGTCGCAACGCGGATGGTGACCGGATATTACACCTCTCTCGAGGCACCTTCGCGTCTGTCAGTGGCGCTTTGCCTGACACAGGCGGTGGCCCTCAAGGAGGAACTTCTTGCGGAATTGGCGTGCGATGTTCCTTGGCCGGCACAGGGCAAACCGCACAGCATCCACGTCGATAACGGTCGCGATTTCCGGTCGCGCGCCTTTCGGTCGGCCTGTGCGGATTGGGGGATCGATCTGGTCTATCGACCGCCAGCAAGTCCTCACTTCGGTGGTCACATCGAACGGTTGATCGGCACCATGATGGGGGCCGTTCACCTGTTGCCGGGAACAACGCAATCCTCGATCGCGGCAAAGGGCGACTATGACGCCGAAAGCAAGGCCACGATGACGTTGAGCGAATTCGATCGCTGGTTTGCTCTGGAAATCTGCCGTTACAACAACAGCATTCATTCAAGTCTTGGCTGCACGCCCGTTGCCAAATGGGAGGCGCTCTCAGAGCAAATGACAGGCGACATCCCCTTCGAGATGGAAGCCTTTCAGGTGAGCTTCCTGCCGAGTGAACTGCGCAAGATCAGGCGTGACGGCATCCATCTGTTCCAGATAAGGTACTGGTCCGATGCCCTTGCAGGCCACATTGGGCGCGGGGATGGAAAGGTGGTCGTTCGCTACGATCCTCGCGATATCTCAATGATCTGGGTCGAACTGGACGATGGCCGGTATGTTGAGGCGCGGTACAGAAACCTGGAAATTCCGCCCGTCTCGCTCTGGGAATATCGCGAAGCGATGAGGAAGGCCCGTGCCCTTGGCAAGTCCGGGTCTAATGAGCTGGTGCTGGCTGAGCTGATCCGACAGCAACGCCAGATCGAAGCTGAAAGCCGGGGCCTGACGAAGGCCGAACGCAGAACCCGTGAAAGAAAAGGGACATTGAAGGGCACGAACTCGGCCGTCTCGACAACCGAAGGGCTGCGCCCGATCGATACGGGTGATACATCGCGCCCATTGTTCAAGGTGGAGAGATGGTGAATTGAGGGCAGGGACAACTGAAGAAGACGGCCGGATCGCCCTCATTCAATCGGATATCTGGATTGGCTTTCCGCGGGCCGAACAAGTTCTGGACCGTTTGCAGGGTATGATCGAAGCGCCAAGGCAAACCCGTATGCCTGGCCTTCTTGTGCATGGCGCGTCCGGGATCGGCAAGACGATGATCGCCCGCAACCTGTCGCGCAGATATGCACCGGAATATGACCCAGCATCGGGAATTACGCGAACGCCGCTCTTGCTGTTGCAAGCACCACCAGCTCCCGACGAACGGCGGTTCTATCTGCACATCCTGGCCGCCGTCGGCGCCCCGGCGACGGCTCTTAGCGCCCGCGCTCAAAATGTGGCTTCCCTCGAAGTCCGTGTCATCGCGCTCTTACGCGACCTTGGCCTGCGGATGATCATGATCGACGAGGTCCACAATCTCTTGGCCGGGACCCACCGCGAACAGCGCCGATTTCTCAATGTCCTGCGGTATCTCAGCAATGAGCTCGAGGTGTCACTGGTCTGTCTTGGGGTCAGCGAGGCCGTCGACGCCATCCGTGGTGATATCCAGCTTGCCCGACGGCTGGACGAACATCACTTGCCAAACTGGCGCGACGATGCCGAGTTCTCGGACATGATCCAGACCCTTATTGCTGCCATGCCACTGGAAAAGAAGTCCAACCTGAAGGTCAAGTCACTCAAGCAGATACTTGCACTGACCGGTGGGGTGACCTCGCGCATTTTCGCCCTGATCAAGGATCTTTCCATCGACGCCATTGTAACAGGTGATGAATGCATCACCGATGACGCAATCGTAAAATGGACGCCGGTTTGGTCGCGCCATGCGAACCCCCATCGGCGGCTCGAGAAGTCCGGGGTGTGAAGCCGCACCCGCTGCCCAAGACTGTCGCGCCGCTGCCAGACGAGTTGTTGTCAGGTTGGTTGTCTCGGCTGGCGGCGGCCAACTACTGTGATGATGCGGAACTACTGGCTCATCTCAGAATAGATACCGCGCATGGCACCGCCTTGAACTTCAACGTCGACGCGGCTGCGGCGGCGAAGATTGCCAACGCCGCACGGGTTGATCCAGATGTTGTGCGATCTTTGACCTTTCCAGCAATGACGACACGAGAAGCCTCGCTGACGGCCCAGATGCCATTCCAGCATTGCCTGCAATGCTCCAGAGAGGGCCTTTCGCTCAAGCATTGGAGGCGAGCCTGGGCATTCGACTGCCAGGTTTGCGGGACGAGACTTGTGCCGACGCTCGGCAAGCTCAGTGGCGAACAGATGCCCGAAAAGCTGATAAATCGTGCGCGCAACGGCGCCGCGCGGCTTGAATACGCCGCGCGATTACGCAGCCCCAAGCAACTTCGGCGCGCAATGCGCGCGGTCACCTTTGCCGTATCATTAAAGGCCTTCCGCGGAGATCCGTTATACGCTCTTCAGGGCCACAGGCCGGAAGTAAGGCTGTTTGGCCTTGCTGCAATTGATGCAGCCCAATCCCGTCCACTGGTCAAAGCGGCCATCTCAAGCTCCGGCATCGACGACTATGCAAGGGTTGCTCTATTGCGCGCCTTCGATAAGGAGCCACGTCTGCTTGCCGCGGTTGATCACATCGCCCGGCAGCGCGCGAAAAGCATAGGCGCGATAGCAGTCGAATCTCATAATTAAGGGCAAAAAATATCCCCGAACGCGTCGTGTCTCAGATTTAAGGGCAACGCGACA
>NZ_JACJUQ010000042.1 GCF_014235845.1 Pontivivens nitratireducens
AATGAGATCTTCGCCGGGATTTTTGACTTGCCCGAAACCCTTGACAGAGGCCCGCCCCATTACGGAAGCGGGCTTTGAGAAGGGTGTTTCAAACCTCTCAAAGGAGATCCCCATGTCCATGAATGTTCAACCCCAGCCAGACCGTCCGGATCCGACCGTGATCGCGGTGCAGAACGACGCGTTTCGCAAACTTGCATGCCTTGGGGTGCCGCCCGCGCAACCCATCCAGGGCCGCATGCATGTCACCCGCTCGCTTATGGAGGCCGGCGATGGCTTCATGGCCGAGGCGGTCAAGGCAACCGGTGAGTTTGCCACGTTCGAGCCTGAGAATGATCCCGAGGGCTGGCACGATTTCGGGGCGGTCGAGATCCGGGGAGAGACCGTGTTCTGGAAGATCGATCTCTATGAAGCAGACTCGGATTTCCGCTATGGGGCTGAGACCCCGGACAATCCTGCCACCACCATGCGCGTGCTGACCATCATGCTGGCGCGCGACTGGTAGGGCAGGGGACTCCTCACCCTGACATCTGAGACGATGAAGGCCCGCTGACCCCTCAAAGGGAAAGTGGGCCTTTTGTCGTGGTGATCCCTGAAGCCGGGGATTGGTCACGCGCGTGAGCGCGCGGGCCACACCTCACCCTCCTGGAAGGATATCCCATGACCAAAAGCTTTGCTCCCCTTACCGTCGCTATCGGCGATCTCGTCCCGCATCCCGCCAATGTGCGCAGCAACGCGCCGGAAACCTATGACCCCGAAAACATCGCCCATCTGAAGGCCAGTATCGCTGTGCTGGGCCTGCTCCAGCCGCTTCTGGTTCAGAAGCTTGACGGCAAATATGCTGTCCTCGCCGGTGGCCGGCGCCATGCAGCCCTGAAGGAGCTGATCGCTGACAAGGCCAGCAAGGGATTCACGGCGAAGACCAAGGTGGACTGCCGCCTTGTGCCAGAAGACTGCGACGTCACCACGGCGCTGTCGCTCGCCGAGAACGTCACCCAGGCGCCGATGAACGCCATTGACGAGTTCGAGGCTTTCGCTCGGATGATGGAGGTCGATGGCCAAACGCCCGAGACGATCGCAAAGACCTTCGGCACCACGGTGGCGGCCGTGAAAGGCCGGTTGCGTTATGGCCTGATCCACCCCGACATCCGCGCCGCGGCTCGGGGCAAGGTGATCACGCTCGACACGATGAAGGCCTTTGCTGAGCATCCAAGCCAGGAGGCGCAGCGCGAGGTCTTCGAGGCGCTCACGAAGGACGGCGGCTATCTGCAGGCCTATACCGTCCGTCAGGCCCTCAAATCCCGCGGCGTGCAGGTCAGCGACGATATCGGGGCTTTCGTGCGCGCGGACTACGAGGCGCGTGGCGGTGCCGTCGCAGCCGATCTGCTGGATGAGCATTCCGTGCTTGAGGATGCGGCTCTGGTCGAGACCATCCTGCTCGAGAAGCTCGGTGCCGCTGCCGAAGAGGCCCGTATGAGGCTGGGCTTTGCCTGGGCCGATGCGATGGTGCGCTATGATTACGCGACCATGGCCGACTACGGCCGCGTCTATCCCGGCCCGATCGAGCCGGATGAGGCTGCCCAGAAGCGCATCGATGAGATCACCGCCGAGCTTGAGAAATTGCAGCTCGAGATGGAGGATGAGGGGCTCGAGGACGGTGCCTACAACGCGCTTTACGATCGCGTGGATGCCTTGGAAGAGGAAGCCCGCGATCTGCAGGAGGCCTACAGCGCCGAGGACCTTGCACGGTCTGGGGTGATCGCCTCGTGGCAGGGTGGGCAGATCACGCTCCATGTGGGCCTCGTCCGCCCGGAAGACACCGTCAAAGAGGAGGGCGCGCGCGGCTCCTCGGCTAGCCCGACCGGGGAGGAGGCCCCAGACGCCGGCGAAATCACCTATCCAGCCTCACTGGCTGAGGACCTCAAGACCGAGCGAGCCATGGCCCTTGGCGCCGCGATGGCGCTGCATCCGGAGGCCACGCTCGATCTGACGCTCTTCAAGCTGGTCAGTGACGTTCTGGCCAGCGGCATGAGTGTCACGCAGGCGATCAAGATCGATGCCCGCAAGGAATACCGCAGCCACGCCAAGATGGACGAGATCGACGAGACCTCGCTCGAGCAGGTGGCGGCGGCGCATGATGCGCTTGATCTATCCTGGCTCGATGACACCTGCGCGCCCGCTGATCAGTTCGCGGCGTTTCGCGCGCTGGAGGCCGGCGAGAAGGCCAAGCTCGTGGCCTATGCCACCGCCAGCACCACGCAGTCCTGCTTCGCGCGGGACCGCCAGCGCGACAGCCTGATGCATGCGTTCGAGATCGAGATCATGCCCGACATCCGCGCCCACTGGACGCCGAATGCGGCGCTCTTCAACCGCTTCAAGAAGGCCTGGCTCCTGAAGATCCTAGGCGAGGATCTGGGTCTCGCCCAGGAGGCGGTGACGCTGGCCTCGTCGAGCAAGAAGGAGATTGTCGCCTTCTGCGACAAGCTCTTCGCCGAACCCTTCGCCACCCTCACCGACGCGCAGCGCGCTGCCGTGGCCGCCTGGTGCCCGCCGATGATGCAGACCAACGATGTCGCCTTTGATGAGGCGGAGCCCATCGCGGAATCTCCGGAGCCTGACAGCGAGGTCGCGCAAGCGGCCTGAGCCATCACGCGACCCGCGCGTAGATCATGCCACCCGCGCGGGTCGACCCTCCCACACCCAACGGAAAGACATCCCCATGGCTATTCTTAAGTTCTCTGCCTCCGCAGTTGCCGCGCAAATCGCCCATGCGCGCGCCTGCAAAACCTTCCTGCCCAACTGGAACGGGCCCGTGAACAGGCCGGCCCTGATCCTCATCGTCGGCAATGGTGTGCATCTGTGCTCGAACGGCATCGATGGCACGACCACCCGTATCGTCACCACCGAACAGGCCGATCCCTCCTTCGCCTTCGCCGATGGCATGAACCCGTTTCGGGACACCGACTGGATGGCGCAGCGCCGCATGGCGTTTCGCGATCTGACCGGCCAGTTCTACACCGACATCCTGGATGACGTGCAGGTGCTCATCGACCGGGGGCGGGGGGCCATCCGGCTCGCCACCGATGGCCATAGCATCCGCGTCTTCGTGCGCCGGGCCTCGGACTATCTCATCGGCGGGACCTACGAGGTGCCCTCGGGCCTCGGGGGCACCTTCCGGGTCATTCTCAAGGATGCCTGCGACACCTTCGCGATCGTGCAGAACTGCGGCAATTGCGAGGATTT
>NZ_JACJUQ010000043.1 GCF_014235845.1 Pontivivens nitratireducens
ATCGAAATCCGGAGAACTTCCTGGCAGCCATCAAGCTCGCAGCGATCCGCATCTGGATTGCTGATCAATGAGTCCACCCCCTAGCGTAGCGTTCACTCCTCCGGCTTCGGTTCTGCCTCACTGAAGGTTTCGGGCGTGCTGCGGTTCAGCACGGTCACATCGCGGCGGGGAAACGGGATCTCCACATCGTGTTCCTTGAGCGTATCCCAAAGGGCCAGAAACACATTGCCGCGAATGTTGGTCAGCCCGCCCGATGGATCGTCGATCCAGAACCGCAGCACGAAATCTATGGAACTGTCACCGAAACCGGTAATGTGGCACACCGGGGCCGGGTTGGACTGCACGCGCGCCACAGCGGCGGTCGAGGCGACCGCGATCTTGCGGATCAGATGCGGATCGCTCTCGTAGGATACGCCGAAATTGATGTCGAGCCGCACGAGGGTGGAACTGTGCGACCAGTTCACCACTTGGCCGGTGATCAAATCCTCGTTCGGGATCAGATATTCCCGCCCGTCACGCGTCACGACGGAGACGTATCGCGCGCCCAGCCCGCTGATCCATCCGAACGTATCACCCAGAGAGATCACGTCGCCGGGCTTGATCGACTTGTCCAGCAACAGGATCACGCCGGAAATCAGGTTCGACACGACCTTTTGCAGGCCAAATCCAATACCGATGCCGATTGCGCCGGACAACACGGTGAAGGTCGTCAGGTCAAAGCCCACAAACTGCAATCCGACGAGCAGCGCGATGCCGTAAAGAATGACGGTAATCAGCTTTTCGCTCAACACCCGCATCGAGGGCGACAGATCCTCGTTGCGCATCAGGCGCGATCGCGCCTCGCCTGACAGCCATGAGGCCAGCATGATCGTGGCGCCGATGCTCAGAACGGCCTGAACGACCAGAAGAACAGAAATGCGCGCCTCACCCAGCGTCAGGGCCGCGCGGTCTGCCAAGTCCACCGCTTCATCGAAATACCCGAACATGATCAGGGTGATCGCGATCCAGCCTGCCCAACGCGCGATCTGACGGAAGGGGCGTGACCGGATCAGCCGAGACAGGATCGAAATTGCCACCAGGAACGTCGCAAGCTGTGCGGAAAACAGGATGAGGTAACTGCGCGAAGGCCATGTGATCTCAGCCAAAATAAGTCCGATGGCCCATAGCAACGCGACCATAACGATCCACGTGATCCGATCGCGTACCAGGATCAGGAACCGCGCGCGCCGTGTCGTCAGTTTCAAGCCGCGCATCCATGTGTTGAAATGCGGTGTCAAAAATCTGGCCGTGATCCAGCCGGCGATCAGGCACAGGGCGATGACCGCGAGTTGCCCCACGCGCCATGGCTGCGACATCGAAACGAAGAAGTTCCGCACCACGGGGGCGAGATCGGACATCAGTTCAGGTAGGCCGAAAAAATCCATGCTGTCCTCAGATCAGCCCAAGGCCGCAAACGCGATTGTCGGACCCATGCGTTTGCGGCGTTTCACACCGCGTGATCACATATGCACACACCCTTCAGAAAGGAGGCTAAACGACTGGTTTGCCTTGCGCAATGGGCCTTGATCCGGGCCCAAGGCCCTGCGTGTCGCCGGTGCCCTCTGGCTGTGATGCGGCAATCGGACGTTTGCTCGGTGAAACGAACGGGAGGCGGTTTTTCGTGGATTGAGGCCTGAATTGAGGGTTGTCACGCGCGCCGATCCCATCTTTGCTGGGCGCAACGATCCAAAACGGGCGCCGCGTCATGCGAAAGGTGGAGGTGAAGTGAAATGAACGAAACCATCGAGAGCGTGCTGCAGTACTGGCTGAAGGAAGTCGGTCAAGAAAAGTGGTACGAGCAGGATGCGGCGCTGGACGCCGATATCACCAGCCGGTTCGAGTCGACATGGCAGCAAGCCGCGAACGGAGAGTTGATCCACTGGATGCGCTCGTCCCGCGGCACCCTTGCCCTGTTGATCGTGACAGATCAGTTTGGGAGTGTCCTGACCTCTGTGTATCTGGCCCGGTCCATGCGGTTTCAGATACTCAAGCGTCGAAGCGCTCGCCGAA